>PKRJ01000093.1 GCA_017577365.1 Gammaproteobacteria bacterium
TGTTCGCTTTGGGAGTGTGCGGGTACGCGCTCGCGCAGGAGCCGTTGCCGCCTTTCGAGGAAGTCGACTCCAATCAAGACGGGCAAATCAGTCGAACCGAGGCGTCGGCGATAGAAGGTCTCGATTTCGATACCGCCGATACGAATCAGGACGGATCGCTGGACCGTTCGGAGTACATGATTGCAGCCGGCGACCAGGGCGGCGGCGCGCAGCCGGGGCAGCCCGGACAGCCGGGTCAACCGGGGCAGCCTGGACAACCGGGTCAACCCGGGCAGCCCGGACAGCCGGGGCAGCCCGAGCCGGGCGGACCGATCAACTGACCGAGTTGCGGGCGGCAGCGAAGGCGTAGGGGATAGGCCTCCGCTGCTGCGCGCATTCGAGCCGACCGCCGCGCGAGGCGGGCGCGGTCTCGGCGCCAACGATGATCCATGTCGGGACGCTCGTGTACGCAAGCACGCTGCTCGTGATCGCGGCGGCGTGCGCAGGGATCGGCTATCGGCACGGCGAGACGTTGCGCGCCCAGCGAGTCGTCGAGCTGAAGCCGGAGCTCGATGCGTGGCGAAGCGCGCTCGAGCGTGACGCGCTCCGCGCCGCACGCGAAAGCGCGCTCGCCGAGCGATGGGTCGACGAGCTCGCGCGCGAGCTCGGCCGGATCGAGGCGCGCGTCGTGCATCTCGAGAGCATCGCCGTGAATCTCATGCTGCGCAGCGGCGTCGAGCACGAGGAGTTCGACTTCGCGCACGAGCCGGCGGTCGGCGGGCCCGAGGAAGCGGCCGCGGAACGGCTCGAGCTTTCCGACCCGGGCTTCGAGGTGGCACGGCTATCGCGTCGAATCGACGATCGGTGGCGGCAGCTGCGAGTCCTCGGCGAGATGCTGCGGTGGCGCGACGTCAGCGACGCCGTGCGTCCCGAGGGGCGGCCCGTCGCGCGGGCGTATGTGTCGTCCGCGTTCGGACCGCGCATCGACCCATTCACGGGCCGTCGCGCGCTGCACAAGGGCGTCGACTTCGCCGGCCGGCCGGGCACCGCGGTGCGCGCCGTCGCGGCCGGCATCGTGACGTGGGCCGGTCCGCTCTCGGGATACGGTCAGATGGTCGAGATCGACCACGGCAACGACCTCGTCACGCGCTACGCGCACAATGCCGAGAATCTCGTGGCGGCGGGGGATGTCGTGATCCGCGGGCAGCCCATCGCTCGACTCGGCTCGACGGGCCGCGCCACCGGCCCGAATCTGCACTTCGAGGTGCTGCGCGGCGGCGAAGCGGTCGATCCGCTCCGCTTGATCGAGTGAGCGCCGCGTGTCCGGGTCCGGGCGGAGCTGCGTCGAGCCTCTCACCAAGGAAGCCGACCGAAGCCGAAGCGCATCGACAGCGTGACGCTCGACAGGTCGCCGCTTTGGTAGTCCAGACCGACCCCGAGATCGCGGAAGAAGTACCAGCGAAATCCCGCGTTCAGCACGGTGCCCGAGTCGAGCTCTTGCTCGTCGAGCCGCAGCTCGGCGGTGGGGCTCGTGCCGGCCGACGCCCACAGCTCGAACGGATCGCGCGGATTCCAGCGAAAGCCGAGGCGCGCGCCTGTGCCGGACGTCTCGGTGTCGAAACTCTCGCCGGCGAGGCTGCCGAAATCGAGCTCGCCGGTTTCGTACGTGATCTCGAACGTCAGATCGAAGCGAGGCGCCAGCTCGCGTTGGTAGCCCAGCCCGAACCGTGACGTGATCAGATCGAACTCGTCGTCGACCACGAGCTCGGCGAGCGGGCTCGTGATGCGATTCTCCACGTCGACGATCGAGCTGCCGAACGCACCGACGAGATAGAAGCGGCCCGGGAGCGCCAGCGACCCCGCGACCGAGATTCCGTCGCCGTCGCCCGTCTCGGCTTCGATGCGCTGGCTCGGCGTCGGGAATTGAGTCGCCGCGCCGTCGACGCTGCTCCACAGGACGCGAAAGTCGACATAGGTGTAGCTCAGCTCCGACGCGGAAGCCGATGCGCCGACGAGCCACGCGATCGCCAAGCTTGTTGTTCTTCGAAGCATGCGCGGCGGGCTCGCAGCAAGAACCATGCCACGTGGCACGCTTCTTGCTCGACAGCGTCGAATGCACCGCATCAGGGAGTGTCCGACATGAAGAATAAATGGCTTGAGTTGCTGCTGCTGTCGGCCGTTTTCGCAACGGGAGCCGCGCTCGTCGGCTGCGAGGAGGGCCCGGTCGAGGAGGCTGGAGAAGAAGTCGACCAGGCGCTCGACGATGCCGCGGACGCGCTCGATTGAGCAAAAAAAAAAGCCCGGCCAGCGCACCGGGCTCAACCGCAACGGGAGGCCGAGCATGGGGGGGCTTACAGCCTCGCGCGTCGCATGCCACCCAGAAGCAAGGATCGTGCCGACCGACGTAGCCCACGCGTTCGGATTCGGTCCGACCTTTGCGTTCAACGACTTGTGCCGTGCGATGGCCGCGAGGCCCGGACGAGCCCGCGCGCGACGCTTTCCAAGAAGTCGAATGAATTGGGCATTGCTTTCAGAGATTGAGACGCACGAGGCCGCTCGGCGCGTGGCACAAATCCTGCACCGCTCGCTCGGTAGACGCTGCCTATTCGCCGATCATGGCCAACTTGAGAACGCCTTATCGCCAGGACAAGCCGTATGCGCGGCGCCGCGACGGAGGCGGGTTCGTGCGCGCCGATCGGCGTAGGTCCGTCCGCGCCGAGCAAACGTCGATCGACCCGGGCGCGATCGCGGGAGCACGAAGAGCCCCGATGCCGCGCCGCATCGAGCCTCAGCTCGCAACCCGGTCGGACGTCGCGCCGAGCGGAGACGGCTGGCTGCACGAGATCAAGTTCGACGGCTATCGTCTGATCGCCCGGGTCGAAGGCCGGGCGGTCCGCCTCTTCAGCCGCAACGGCAAGGATTGGACCGCGCGATTCCCGGCTCTCGTCGAAGCTCTCGCCGATCTCGAGATCGACGAGGCATTGCTCGACGGCGAGCTCGTCGCGCTCCAGGCCGACGGGACGAGCAGCTTCAGGCTGCTGCAGGAAGCGCTGGCGGCGAACCGCACGGGCGGCCTGATCTACGAGGTCTTCGATCTGCTCTACCTCGACGGCTACGACCTGACCGAAGTCGACCTCGAGACCAGAAAGCGTCTGCTGCGCGATCTTCTCGCGAGCCGCGGCGTGCTTTCGCATCGCGGACCGATCCGCTACGTGCATCACTTCGAAGGCAAGGGAGAAGCGCTGTTCGACGAGGTTTGCCAGCTCGGCCTCGAAGGGATCATGTCGAAGCGGCGGACGTCACGCTATCGAAGCGGGCGATCGAGCGATTGGCTCAAGATCAAGTGCGTGCAGCAGGGCGAGTTCGTCGTCGGCGGTTTTACGGATCCGAGCAATGCCCGCATCGGATTCGGCGCGTTGCTCCTCGGCGCGTACGACGAGCACGGCGAGCTTCGATACATCGGCAGCGTCGGCACCGGGTTCTCGATGCAGCGATTGCGCACGCTGTACCAGGAGCTGCGCGAGCTCGAGACGGAGACGTCGCCGTTCGTGCCGAGCACCTCCCTCGAGACGGTACGAGGCGCTCATTGGGTCAGGCCCGTGCTCGTGGCCGACATCGAGTTCACCGAGTGGACGCGCGATGGCGTGCTGCGGCATCCGGTCTTTCGCGGTCTGCGCGAGGACCGGGACCCGACCGAGATCGTGCTATCGACGGAATTTCCTTTCGTCGAGACGATCCGGATCGAGCCGCCGACGAAGGGCCCACGGATGACGAAACCGCAGAAGACGAATTCGTTCTCGGAGACGATCGCGGGCATCAAGCTCACGCATCCGGACCGAATCCTCTATCCCGAGCAGGGCGTCACGAAGGCGCACCTCGCGCGGTACTACGAGCACGTCGCCGACCGCATGCTGCCGTACTTGGCCCGCCGCCCGTTGACGCTCGTCCGCTGCCCAGACGGGCAACAGGGATCATGCTTCTATCAGAAGCATCCGCCCGAAGGTCTGGGCGACGCCGTGCGCCGCGTATCGATCGAGGAGAGCGACGGGCCAGGCGAGTACATGTACGTCGACTCGCTCGCCGGCATCGTGTCGCTCGTGCAGATCGGCGCGCTCGAGCTGCACGCGTGGGGCAGCGTCGTCGACGCGCTCGAGACGCCGGATCTGCTCGTGTTCGATCTCGACCCGGGACCGGGCGTCACCTGGCCGAGACTGATCGACGGCGCGCGTATCCTCGAGGAGCGGCTGGCGTCGCTCGGGCTCGAAGCGTTTCCCAAGCTGACGGGCGGTAAAGGTTTGCATCTCGTCGTCCCGCTCGTGCCGCGCGCGGATTGGGATCGCGCCAAAGCGTTCTGCAAGGCGGTCGCGGAGGGGCTCGCTCGCGAGTTTCCCGAGCGCTTCACGGCGAACATGGCGAAGTCGAAGCGTCGAGGCCGCGTCTTCATCGACTACCTGCGTAACGGCCGCGGCGCGACGGCGATCGTTCCATACTCGACGCGCGCGCGGCCCGGCGCGCCCGTCGCCGTGCCGATCGCGTGGGACGAGCTCGATCCGGCGTCCCGATCCGACCGCTACGGCATCGATACCGTGCGGCGGCGACTCGCGGCGCTCCGCAAGGATCCGTGGCCCGACTTCGAGCGGGCGAGACGCGCGATCAGCGACGAGACGCTCGAGGCGGCGGGAGGACGCGGCTGAAGCGAACGGAGGCCGACGGATGGCGCGGGCGATGTGGAAGGGGATTCTCACGATCGGCGAGGAACGCGTCGCGGTGAAGCTGTTCGCGGCCGTCGAGGATCGAACCGTGCGCTTTCGCCTGCTGCACGACGAGGACGGCGTTCCCGTGAAGCAGCGGCTCGTCGAGCCCGAAAGCGAGGAGATCGTCGAGTACGCCGAGACGGAGCGCGCGTTCCTCACGCCCGAGCGCGATCTCGTCGTGCTGCATCGGGACGAGCTCGAAGCGCTCGAGCCGGCGCCTTCGCGGGAGATCGAGGTGCTCAGGTTCGTGCCGAAGGCGGCCGTCGACGAGCGCTGGTACGAGCGCCCGTATTATCTCGGCCCGGACGGCGACGCGAGCGAGCTGGCCGCTCTCGCGGCGGCGATGCGCGAAACGGAGCGCATCGGTATCGCACGATGGGTCATGCGCAAGAAGGAGTATCGCGGCGCGCTCCGGGTCGCGGACGACGGCGTCCCGATGCTGATCATGCTGCGCTCGGCCGACGAGGTGATCGTCGCATCCGAGCTCGGCGCGCCGACGGGAAAGGCGCTCGACGAGCGCGAGATTGCGATGGCACAGCAGCTCCTCTCGCTGCTGGAGTCGCGGTTCGAGCCGACTCAGTATCGCGACGAGTACCGCGAGAGAATGCTCGAGCTCATCAGGGCGAAGGCCGAGGGCAAGGTCATTCGGCACAAGGCGGCGCGCCCGCTGCGCGTCGAGCCGGACCTCGCGAAGGCGCTGCGCGAAAGCCTCGAAGCGGAGCGCAAACGTGCCTGAGGACGGCAACGAAGAGCAAGACGTTCTTGACGGCGGCGGCGCTCGGAGCCTGTGGTCGGGCGCGATCACGTTCGGGCTCTTGAGCCTCGCGGTCGACCTGTTCCCCGCCGTGCGCTCGGAGGCCGTGCCGCTCAAGATCGTCGATTCGAAGCATCGGCTGCTGACGCGCCGCTACTTCTGCCCGCAGCACGAGCGAATGCTGAGCCGCGACGAGATCGTGCGGGGGTACGAGATCCGCGAAGGCGAGTACGTGATCGTGACCGACGAGGAGCTCGAATCGCTCGCGCCGGAGAAGTCGCGCGCGATCGACCTGCGCAAGTTCGTCGACGTCGCGGAGGTCGATCCGAAGTATTTCAAGCGCTCGTACTTCCTCACCCCGGCGGAGAGCGAAGCCAATCGCGCCTATCGGCTGCTCGCCGAGACGATGGAGCGAAGCGGCCGCGCCGGCATCGCGACGTTCGTGATGCGCGACAAGGAGTATCTCGTCGCGCTCGTTTCCGAGAACGGCGTGCTGCGCGCGGACACGCTGCGTTTTCACGACGAGCTGCGCGGTCCGGCCGAGGCGGGGCTGCCGCTCGAAGACTCTCCGGAGCCTAAGGCCGTCGAGCGCTACAAGCGTGCGATCGCCGAGCTCGCGGCGGAGGAGATCGATCGCGCGGAGCTCGTCGATACGCGGACCGCGAAATTGCGCGCGTTGATCGAGCAGAAGCTCGAGCGCGGCGTCGACGTCGAGAGGGCGGCCGTCGCCGAGGAGGAGGAGGAAGAGGCCGAGGTCATCGATCTGATGGAGGTCTTGAAGCGCCGGCTGCAACCCGAGGAGCGCGAGCCGGCACCGGCCCGGCGCGAGCGGACCGGCAAATCCCGACGCGACGACGAGCTCGAAGGCCGGTCGAAAGCGGAGCTCTACGAGCGCGCGAAGGCCCTCGGCGTGCCCGGACGCAGCAAGATGGACAAGGACGAGCTCGTGCGCGCGCTCCGCGAAGCCGGCGGCTGATCCGCTGACGCACGCGTGGCATGCGATTTGCTTCGCGTGAGCCCAAGGACGGGACGCGGGGGGCAGGGATGAAACTCGCACGACAGAAGCAGGTGACCATTCCGGTCGGAGTTTGTCTCGCCTGCTTCAACGCGCAGCAGCAGCTCCGGTATCCGTTCCTCGTCTACTGCTCCCACAACGAGACGCTGGCCGTGATTCTCGGGCCCGACGAGCACTCGACGTTCCAATGCGCGCCTCGCCAGCTCGAGAACGTGCTGCGGCAGCTCGGGCGGTCGGCGGAGCGGCGGCGCCGCTAGCGGCGTCGTCCGCGCGATGTCGGCAATACGGAGGGCACGGCAATGGGTATGGCGGGAACCTTGCGCGATTATCTCGATCGGCATGCGGTCGCTTACGAGCTGTTACGCCATTCACGGACCCGGACCAGCAGCGAAACGGCGGAAGCCGCGCACGTCTCCGGAGACCGGCTCGCGAAACCGGTCGTGATCGAGGACGACGATCGTTATCTCGTCGTCGTGATTCCGGCCAGCCAGCGTATCGATTTCACCGCGCTCCACCGCGCTTTCGGCCGGCAGTTCGGGCTCGCGACGGAGCCCGAGGTCGAAACGCTGTTTCGGGATTGCGCGCCGGGCGCGGTGCCGGCGCTCGCGCAGGCGTACGGGCTCGACGTCGCGGTCGACGATGCGCTGCTCGAGCTCGACGACGTCTATTTCGAGGCGGGCGATCACTGCGAGCTCGTGCATATCTCGGGCGACGCGTTCAGGTCGCTGATGGCTGCGG
>PKRJ01000094.1 GCA_017577365.1 Gammaproteobacteria bacterium
GCTTCGCGGGCTCCGGAAGGGGCCCGCTCGCTCCGGGAGCGGGGCGCGCGAGGCTGTTCGAGGACCAGTCCCCTTTCTCCCGAGTCGCCTCCGGCCGATAATCCGCCGGACGCACGGGGGCGCCCCTTTGCTCCCCTTGAATTTCCCGGTGCCGTCCGCACTTGTGCAGCGGCGCTTGAGTTTACGAGAGAGCTTGAGTCATGCCGATTTACGAATACCGATGCGAGGAATGCGGGCACGAGCTCGACGCGCTTCAGAAGCTGTCGGACGAGCCTTTGCGGGACTGCCCGGAATGCGAGCAGCCCGCGTTGAAGCGACTGATCTCCGCCCCAGCGTTCCGCCTGAAGGGCGGCGGTTGGTACGAGACTGACTTCAAGTCGGACAAAGAGAAGAAGCGCAATCTCGCCACGAGCGACTCGAAGGGTAGCGAGAAGTCCGACTCGTCTTCCTCGAGCAGCGAGAAGAAAGACAAGAAAGAGACGAGCAGCAAGAGCGCCGTCGCGTGAGCCCGGCCGTCGCTCGTCTTCGCCGCTACGTCGTCGCCGGCCTGCTCGTCTGGGCACCGGTCGGCGCGACGATTTTCGTTTTCCGGCTGCTCCTCGGGCTCATGGAGCGGCTCTTGTTCTGGATGCCGGCGCAGTACCGGCCCGAGGCGCTGCTCGATCTGCCGATCCCGGGGCTGAACGCGATCGTCTCGGGTATCCTCGCGTTCCTGATCCTCGTCGCGACCGGAATGCTCGCGGCGAACCTGATCGGCAAACGGCTCGTCGCGCTCTACGAGTCGCTGCTCGACCGGATTCCGTTCGTCCGCAGCGTCTACGGCGCCGTCAAGCATTTCATCGAGATCGTCTTCAGCGATACGAGCCAGTCGTTCAAGCGGGTGCTGCTGATCGAGTACCCGCGCAAGGGCGTGTACTCGCTGTGCTTCCAGACGTCCGACGAGCCGGGCGAGGTGCAGGCGCGGACCGGCGACGAGGTGCTGACGGTCTTCGTGCCGACGACGCCGAACCCGACGTCCGGCTTCATCCTCTTCGTGCCGCGCAACGAGGTCGTCGAGCTCGACATGCCGGTCGAGGACGCGCTGAAGATGATCGTCTCGCTCGGCGTCGTCGTGCCGAAGTGGCATCCGGCTCATCCCGATAGCCGGAATGCGGACGGGGAGCTGCTGCCTCGGCCCGAGGCTCCTGGCGAAGACGGGGCCGCAGTTGCGCGCTCCAAGGCGGCCCCTTAACATTCGCGCCCTTTTCGGGGCATCTTGAGGCCGTCGGATCGATCGGCGGGCCGCCGGCCCGCAGCATGGCCTTATTGCAAGGAAAGTGTTATGCGCAGCCATTACTGCGGGCACGTGAACAAGACGCTCGTCGGCCAGCGGGTCGCGGTCGCCGGCTGGGTGCATTCCCGCCGTGACCACGGCGGCGTGATCTTCGTCGACCTGCGCGACCGCGAAGGGATCCTCCAGGTCGTCTTCGATCCGAGCGCGTCCGAGGTCTTCGCCGAGGCGGAGCGGCTGCGCAGCGAGTACGTGATCGCCGTCGAAGGGCTCGTGCGCGAGCGCCCCGAGGGCACGGTGAACCCGGCGCTCGCGACCGGCGAGGTCGAGCTCGTCGCGGACAAGCTCACCGTGCTCAACAGGTCGCTGACCCCGCCGTTCCATCACGACGAGAACGCGAGCGAGGAGCTGCGTCTCCGCTACCGCTATCTCGACCTTCGCCGTCCCTCGATGCTTCGGAACCTGAGGCTCCGTCACGAGGTCACGCGCGCGGTGCGTGCGTTCCTCGACGAGCACGGTTTCGTCGACGTCGAGACGCCGGTGCTCACGAAGCCGACGCCCGAAGGCGCGCGCGACTATCTCGTGCCGAGCCGCACGCATCCCGGCGAGTTCTTCGCGCTGCCGCAGTCGCCCCAGCTCCTGAAGCAGATTTTGATGATCGCGGGGCTCGACCGTTACTACCAGATCGTCAAATGTTTCCGCGACGAGGATCTGCGCGCGGATCGTCAGCCCGAGTTCACGCAGATCGACATCGAGACGAGCTTCATGGACGAGGAAGGGATCATGGCCGTCAACGAGGCGATGATCCGCTACGTCTTCAAGCGCGTGCTCGACGTCGATCTGCCCGATCCGTTCCCTCGGCTGACCTATGCCGAGGCGATGTCGCGCTACGGCACCGACAAGCCGGACCTGCGCAATCCGCTCGAGCTCGTCGAGATCGCGGACCTCGTCGCGAACGTCGAGTTCAAGGTTTTCTCGGGTCCAGCGGCCGATCCGGAGAGCCGCGTCGCGGCGCTGCGCGTGCCGGGGGGCGGCGAGCTCACGCGCAAGGAGATCGACGACTACACCGCGCTCGTCGCGCGCCACGGCGCGAAGGGGCTCGCGTATATCAAGGTCAACGATCGTTCCGCCGGCCGTGACGGCCTGCAGTCGCCGATCCTGAAATTCCTGCCGGACGAGGCAATCGAAGGGATTCTCTCGCGCACCGGCGCCGCCACCGGGGACCTGATCTTCTTCGGCGCCGACAAGGCGAAGATCGTCAACGCGTCGCTTTCGGTGCTGCGCGATGCGATCGGCCGCGATCGCGACCTGACCGCCGGCGGCTTCTCGCCGCTCTGGGTCGTCGACTTCCCGATGTTCGAGCGCGATGACAAGGGCAATCTGGCGGCGCTGCACCATCCGTTCACCGCGCCGAAGGCGCCGCGGGCGCCGGGTGAGCCGGCGCGCGAGCTCACGCCCGAGGAGCTCAAGGCTGCGCCCGAGCGGGCGATGTCCCGCGCGTACGACATGGTCATGAACGGCTACGAGATCGGCGGCGGCTCGGTGCGTATCCATACGCCGGAGATGCAGTCGGCGGTGTTCGAGGTGCTCGGCATCTCCGCCGAGGACGCCGAGACGAAGTTCGGCTTCCTGCTGACCGCGCTGAAATACGGCTGCCCGCCGCTCGGCGGCATCGCGTTCGGCCTCGACCGGCTCGTGATGCTGATGGCCGGCGCCGAGAATATCCGCGAGGTCATCGCCTTCCCCAAGACGCAGAACGCGAGCTGCCTCTTGACCGGCGCACCGAGCGAAGCCGATCCCGAGCAGCTCCGCGAGCTCGGCATCCGAGTGCGTGCGAAGTCGTAACGCGTCCGAGAACGAGGCCGAGCACGTCGTCGTCGTGCACGGCCTCTGGATGCCCGGCTGGGAAACGATCTTCCTCAGGCGCCGCCTCGAAGCGGCGGGCTTCAAGACCCATCCGTTCGTCTATCCGACGGTCGGCTGCGGGCTCGACGAGAACGCGGACCGTCTGGCCGAGTTCGCGTCCGCGCTTCCGGGACGCGTGCATTTCGTCGGCCACAGCCTCGGCGGCGTGCTGATCGTTCGATGTTTCGATCGGCACGCGCTGCCGGGCGCCGGACGCATCGTCTGTCTCGGCTCGCCGCTCCTCGGGACGCACGCGGGCCGCGTGCTTGCGTCATACGCGTTCGGCCGCCGCATCGTAGGGCGCTGTATCTGCGACTTGATCGAGCGGGGCGGATGCCGGCCGTGGAACGGCCCTTGGGAGCTCGGCATCATCGCGGGCGACTTGCCGCTCGGCGCCGGCCGCTTGCTCGGCGGCCTTCCGAAGCCGCACGACGGCACCGTCGCGGTCGAAGAGACCCGGCTCCCCGGCGCGACGGCTCACCTCGTCGTGCATGCGACCCATCTCTCGATGCTCTGGTCGCGCGAGGTCGCGGCGCAGGTCGTGCACTTCCTGCGCGAAGGGCGATTCGCGGCTTGAGCTTCGCGCGGCGCGTCGACCGCGCGATCAGTCCGACTTCGCCTGCGCGGCGAGCTCGTAGAGCAGATCGAGCGCCGCGCGCGGCGAAAGCGAGTCGACGTCGAGCGTGCGCAATCGCTCGACGACCTCGTGCACGTGCTCGTCGCGGCGCTCGACGGGCTTCACCGCCGGCGGCGGCGCGAGATCGAGCTCGCGCTGCGGCGTCGGCGGCGCGAGCGCGTGCTGATACTGCTCGAGCCGGGAGAGGTAATCGCGTGCCTCGTCGATGACATCGCGCGGCACGCCGGCGAGCTCCGCGACCGAAAGCCCGTAGCTCTGATTCGCGGGTCCTTCCTTCACGCGGTGCAGGAAGATCAGCTCGCGGCCGTGCTCGGTCGCATCGAGATGCACGTTCGCGCACGACGGGAGCTCGTCCGGCAGGCTCGTGAGCTCGAAATAGTGCGTGGCGAACAGCGTGAACGCGCCGATCCGCCGCGCGATGTGGCGCGCCGCGGCCCACGCGAGCGAAAGCCCGTCGAACGTGCTCGTGCCGCGTCCGACCTCGTCCATCAGCACGAGGCTTTGCCGCGTCGCGTTGTTCAGGATGTTCGCGGTCTCGGTCATCTCGACCATGAATGTCGAGCGGCCGCCGGTGAGATCGTCCGCGGCGCCGATCCGCGTGAAGATGCGATCGATCGGCCCGATCTCCGCCTCGTCGGCGGGCACGAAGCTGCCGACGTGCGCGAGGATCACGATCAGCGCGGTCTGCCGCATGAACGTCGACTTGCCGCCCATGTTCGGCCCCGTGACGATCAGCATCCGCCGCGAGTCGTCGAGGTCGAGATCGTTCGGCACGAACGGCGCGTCGCTCGAGGCCTCGACGCCGATGTGCCGGCCGGCGACGTAGCGGAGCCGCGGCGTCTCGACGAGACGCGGGCGCACGAGATCGAGCGAGCGGGCGCGCTCGGCGAGATTCGCGAGCACGTCGAGCTCGGCGACGGCCGCGGCCGTCGTCTGCAGCGCGTCGAGGTCCTCGGAAAGCTTCGCGAGCAGCTCTTCGTAGAGCTGCTTCTCGCGCGCGAGCGCACGCTCCCGCGAGCTCAGTACCTTGTCCTCGAAGGTTTTCAGCTCCGGCGTGATGTAGCGCTCGGTGCCCTTCAGCGTCTGGCGACGGATATAGTCGGCCGGAACGCGGTCCGCGTGCGTTCTGCCGAGCTCGATATAGAAGCCGTGCACGCGGTTGAAGCCGACCTTGAGCGTCGCGATGCCCGTGCGCTCGCGCTCCTTCGTCTCGAGCTCGTCGAGGAAGCGGCTCGAGTTCTCGCTGATCGCGCGCAGCTCGTCGAGCTCTGCGTCGTAGCCTTCGGCGATCACGCCGCCGTCGCGGATGAAGACCGGCGGCGATTCGACGATCGCGCGTTGCAGGAGCTCGCGCTCGCGATCGTGCGTGCCGCAGCGCTCGGCGAGCGCCTTCAAACGGGTCGGCGCATCGGGCAGCTCGAGCAGACGCCCCTTGATCTTCGGCAGGATGGCGAGCGTGTCGCGAAGCTGCGCGAGATCGCGCGGGCGTGCGGAGCCGAGCGCGACGCGCGTCAGCACGCGCTCGAGATCGCAGACGTCGGCGAGGAGCTCGCGAAGCTCCTCGTCGGTGCGTGTGTCGTGGAGCGCCTCGACGGCGTCCTGCCGCGCGACGAGCTCGGCGAGATCGCGCACGGGGCGATTGAGCCAGCGGCGCAGCAGCCGGCTGCCCATGCCGGTCGCGCAGCGGTCCATGATCCCGGCGAGCGTGAACTCGGGGCGCCCGCCGAGGCTCGTCTCGATCTCGAGATTGCGCCGCGTCGCGACGTCCATGATGACCGCGTCGTCGCGGCGCTCGCGCGTGAGGCCGCGCAGATGCGGCACCTGCGAGCGTTGCGTCTCCTTGACGTATTGCATGAGACAGCCGGCCGCGCCGATCGCGTTCGGCACGTCCTCGGCGTCGAAGCCGGCGAGGTCGCGCACGCGGAACTGCTCACACAGGAGCCGTCGGCCGGTGTCGGGGTCGAAATGCCATGGAGGCCGCGGTTTCGCGCCGCGCATCTCGACGAGCCACGCGGGCTCGGTGATCTCCTCGGAGATCAAGAGCTCCGCGGGCTTGAGCCGCTCGAGCTCGGCCGCGAGCGCGTCGAGATCCGCCACCTCGTCGACCGCGAAGCGCCCGCCCGCGAGATCGAGCCATGCGAGGCCGATCGTCTTGCCGATCCTCACGGCGGCGAGATGACGCGTCTCCTTCTCGTCGAGCAGCGCCGCATCCGTCAGCGTGCCGGGCGTGACGATGCGCACGACCTCGCGCGCGACGGGGCCCTTGCTCGTCGCCGGATCGCCGATCTGCTCGCAGATCGCGACGGACTCGCCGAGCTTGATGAGCCGCGCGAGATACGTCTCGACGGACTGCACCGGCACGCCCGCCATCGGAATCGGCGCGCCGTTCGACATGCCGCGCTTCGTGAGCGCGATGTCGATCAGCTTCGACACGCGCTTCGCGTCGTCATAGAAGAGCTCGTAGAAGTCGCCCATGCGATAGAAGAGCAGCATGTCGGGGTACTGGGCCTTGATGGCCAAGTACTGCTGCATCATGGGCGTGTGGTTGGACGGGGTCGACGCGTTCGTCATCGGCCGCTATTCGAGCTTGGTTGATTCCAATCAGGGCTTTATACCTTCACGTTCGAAGACGATGCTGGCTTTTCGTGGCGTAGCGATCGCTCCGAAATCGCGTTTTGCCCCACAAAGTTAGCGGCTAATTATCCACGTCCCGGCCGATCGTGTGGGCCGTCTCGCGCCCGACCCTTATGCGGTGCGAGAAACCCCGGCGCCCGTCCGGGCGGACCGAGCGAGATGCCTTCGCTCGAACGAGCTTTGCGATCGGGCCGACATGCAAGTCGGCGTGTCGACGCCTTTCCGATGGGAACGATGACAAGCGGCGGTGTGAACCACCGCCGCTTCGCTTTACCGCGTCTGCCGGTTCAATCGCCTTGCGGCCGCACGATGCGCAGCTCCACGCGCTCGCCGGGCGTGGCGATGCCGAAGCCGGCAGGCGCCGAGGAAGCACCGCCCGTGCTCGTGATTTCGTAGTCCTGCGGGACGCGGAAGAGCTCGGCGGGCGGGCCGCCGCGGGGGGCGGTCACGAACCGGGAGGTCGTCCCTCCGAAGCGCGGGTCGGGCGGGCGGCTCGACCTCCACGGTTTGACCTCGTCCCCGGACCACGGCCCGGTCCCCATAC
>PKRJ01000095.1 GCA_017577365.1 Gammaproteobacteria bacterium
ATAGTTCGGCGCTTCCTTCGTGATCGTGACGTCGTGGACGTGGCTCTCGCGCCGTCCGGCGCCGGTGATCCGGACGAAGCGCGGCTTCGTGCGCAGCTCGGCGATGCTGCGGCAGCCGGTATAGCCCATCGCCGCGCGAAGCCCGCCGATCAGCTGGTGCACGATCGCGACGAGGCTGCCTTTGTACGGCACGCGCCCCTCGATGCCTTCGGGGACGAGTTTCTGCAGCTCCTCGCTCGCGTCCTGGAAATAGCGATCGGAAGAGCCGTACCGCTGCGTCATCGCGCCGAGCGAGCCCATGCCACGGTACGACTTGTACGAGCGCCCTTGATAGAGCTCCACGTCGCCGGGCGATTCCTCCGTGCCGGCGAAGAGACTCCCGATCATCGTCGTGTACGCGCCCGCGGCGATCGCCTTCGCGATATCGCCGGAGTAACGAATGCCGCCGTCCGAGATGAGCGGCACGCCCGTGCCTTCGAGCGCGGCCGCGACCTCCGCGACCGCGGTGATCTGCGGCACGCCGACGCCCGCGACGATCCGCGTCGTGCAGATCGAGCCCGGGCCGATGCCGACCTTCACCGCGTCGGCACCCGCCTCGACGAGCGCCCTCGCCGCCTCGCCGGTCACGATGTTGCCGGCGATGACCTGCAGATCCGGATACTTCCGCTTGATCTGCCGCACCCGCTCGAGCACACCGCGGGAATGTCCGTGCGCCGTGTCGACGACGATCACGTCGACGCCCGCCTCGACGAGCGCCGCGACGCGATCGTCCGTATCCCCGCCGGTGCCGACCGCGGCCCCGACGCGCAGCGCGCCGTTCTCGTCCTTGCACGCGGTGGGGTACTCGACCGCCTTCTGAAAATCCTTCGCGGTGATCATTCCACGCAGATGGAAGCGGTCGTCGACGACGAGCACCTTCTCGATGCGATAACGGTGCAGCAGCGCGAGCACCTCCTCCTTGCGCGCGCCCTCGCGAACGGTGACGAGCTTCTCCTTCGGCGTCATCACGGTCGAGACCGGCGCGTCGAGCTGCGTCTCGAATCTGAGGTCGCGATGCGTGACGATGCCGACGAGATCCTCGCCTTCGACGACTGGCACGCCCGAGATGTTCTTCGCGCGCGTGAGCTCGATGACCTCGCGAATCGTCGCGTTCGGGCTCACCGTGATCGGATCCTTGATGATCCCGCTCTCGAATTTCTTCACGTGGCGGACCTGGCTCGCCTGGTCCTCCACGGACATGTTCTTGTGGATGATGCCGATGCCGCCTTCCTGGGCGAGCGTGATCGCGAGCCGCGCCTCGGTGACCGTATCCATCGCCGCCGAGACGATCGGAATGTTCAGCGTCAGCGAACGCGTGAGATTCGTTCTGAGATCGACTTCGCGCGGCAGGACCTCGGAGTACGCGGGCTCGAGGAGGACGTCGTCGAAGGTGAGCGCCTCGTGGATGATCCGCATGGGAGCTCCAGCCGAATGGTGGATGAGCCGGGCAGTTTAATGCCCGAAGGCGTGACCGTAAATGCCCGGCTCCGCCGCAGTATACTCTCCGCATGCAGAGCGGTGAGAACCTCGAGCTCGCTTTCGGCGAAACGCGCGAGATCCTGACGGTCTCGGCGCTGAACCGCGAGGCCCGCTTGCTCATTGAACGTAACTTCGGCGTCGTCTGGGTCGAGGGCGAGATCTCGAATCTGTCGCGCCCCTCCTCCGGCCATCTCTACTGGTCGCTGAAGGACGCGAACGCGCAAGTACGCTGCGCGATGTTTCGCCAGCAGGCGCGGCTCGTCGGCTTCCCGCTCGAGAACGGCCGGCAAATCCTCGTGCGGGCACGGGTCAGCTTCTACGAGGCGCGCGGCGAGTTCCAGCTCATCGTCGAGAGCGTCGAGGAGGCCGGCGAAGGCCTGCTGCGCCGGCGCTTCGAGGAGCTGAAGCGGCGGCTCAAGGCCGAGGGGCTGTTCGACCCCGAGCGCAAGAAACCGATCCCGCGCGTGCCCCGGCGCATCGGCGTGATCACGTCCCCAACGGGCGCCGCAATCCGAGACGTGCTGACGGCGCTCAGGCGCCGCTTCCCCACGATCCCGGTGCTGATCTACCCGACGAGCGTCCAGGGCCACGGCGCCGCGCAGGAGATCGCGCGCACGCTCGAGCTCGCGGACAAGCGGCGCGAGTGCGACGTGCTGATCCTGACGCGCGGCGGCGGCTCCCTCGAGGATCTGTGGGCGTTCAACGAGGAGATCGTCGCCCGCGCCGTCGCGAACGTCGGCATCCCGATCATCGTCGGCGTCGGCCACGAGACGGATTTCACGATCGCGGATTTCGCCGCGGACCTGCGCGCCCCGACGCCGTCGCAGGCCGCCGAGCTCGCCGTGCCCGACTGCCGGGAATGGAGGGTCCGCCTGCAGCGCGCCGCGGCGCACTTGGAGCGCGTCGTGAGACGACGCGTGCGCACCGACAGGCAGCGTCTCTCCGTTCTCGAGCATCGGCTCGGCCGCTGTCACCCGGGCTTCATGCTCCGCCAGAAGGTGCAGCGCGCGGACGAGCTCGAGGTGCGGCTCCGCCGCGCGATCGAACGCGCGATCGACGAGCGGCGCGCAAGGCTCGCGCGCCTCGCCGCGGCCGTCTCCGCGCGCAACCCGAAGCACCGCGTCGCCGCGGCCGCGCAGCACTGCCGCTTCGCGAGGGAACGACTCGAGCGCGCGATGCGCGGCCGCGTCGAACGGCTCCGCCACCGCCTCGCGATGACCGAGCGCACGCTGCGCTCGCTGAGCCCGCTCGCGACCCTCGATCGCGGCTATGCGATCGTCTCGCGGGCGGACGACGGCCACGTCCTCACGAATAGCGCCGAGATCGCGCGCGGCGGCGGCATCGTCGTGCGTCTCGCGCACGGCCGCCTCGCCGCGACGGTCGAGTCGACCGAGCCGCCGGACGAGACCTGACGAGCGCGCCGAGCCTTCGGCGACCTCAGGCGAAGAACCTCGCGATCAGCGGACGGTAATTGTCCATGTCGACGAGGAACGAATCGTGCCCCTGCAGCGAGCTCAGCTCGACGAACTCGACCTGACGCCCCCGCCCCGAGAGTCCCTCGGCGAGCTCGCGCTGCTGATCGATCGGGAACAGGAAGTCGGTCTTCACCCCGATGATCATCGAGCGCCGCGCCTGAATGCGCTTCAAGCCCTCCATCACGGTGCCGCCGTGATCGGCGACGTCGAAGAGATCGCTCGCGCGAGAAAGGTACAGGTAGCAGTTCGGGTCGAACTGCCCGGTGAACTTGTTCGCGTGGTGCTCGAGGTACGACTCGATCTCGAACACGGGGCCGAACGAATCGCCATTCATCGGCCCGACCGCGGTCGCGATGCGCTCGCGGCCGAAGCGGATGCGCCACTCCTCGGCCGAGCGGTACGTGATCATGCCGAGCTTGCGCGCGAGCCGCATGCCGGTCAGCGGCAACGCGTCCGGCGTGTAGTTGCCGCCCTTGAAGTTCGGATCGCGCATGATCATCTCGCGCTGCAGCGAGCGCAGCGCGATCGAGAACGGCAGCGAGCGCGAGCCGGTCGACATCAGCAACAGGCCCTCGGACATGCCGGGAAACTGCAGCTCGAACGCGAGCGCCGACATGCCGCCCATCGACGGCCCGACGACCGCCTTGAGCCGCTCGATGCCCAAGTGCCTCACGAGCTCGTACCCGCCGCGCGCGACGTCCTCGAGCGAGAGCACGGGGAAGTTCAACCGATAGAGCTCGCCGGTGCGCGGATCGATCGAGGCCGGCCCCGTCGAGCCGAAGCAGCTCCCGAGCGAGTTCACGCAGATCACGAAGTAGCGGTGGGTATCGATCGGCCGGCCGGGGCCGATGATCTCTTCCCACCAGCCGGGCGACGGATCGAGCGCGCTCGACGCGGCATGCGCCGACGGCGACATGCCGGTGAAGATCAGCACCGCGTTGGTGCGCGCGTCGTTGAGCTCGCCCCAGGTCTCGTACGCGATCGTCGGCCGCAGCAGGGTGCCGCCCCGGTACATCGGGAACTCGCCTTCGTATACGAAGTAGCGCCGTGCCTTGGCCAAGTGTCGCTCCCAGTCGCGAAGCCGTGGGGTCGGAGTGTAAGACCCGCCGCAGAAAGGGATCGTAATTTCTCGTTCTAAGATTAGTGCTTACGCGAATGCCGAATCACGCGCCGGCGCCGCGCCCGCTGTCGGGGCGTGAGCACGTTGCGGCGGCCGGCGAACGGATTCTCGCCGCTCTTGAGCTCGATCCGGATCGGCGTGCCCTCGAGCCGCAGCGCCTTACGGAAGCCGTTCTCGAGGTAGCGTCGATAGTGCTCCGGGGTCCGCTCGGCCTGCGTGCCGTGGATCACGATCACCGGCGGTCGCCGTCCGCCCTGGTGCGCGTAGCGGAGCTTGATCTGGCGCCCGCGCGACACAGGCGGCGAATGCGCCTGGACGAGCTCCTCGAGGATGCGCGTCAGCCGCGGCGTCGGCAGATCGGCGCCGGCCGCGTCGTACGCCGCGAGCGCCGAGCGGACGAGGTCTGCGATGCCGCTGCCGTGCAGCGCGGACACGTAGTGGCGGCGCGCGAACGAGACGAAGTCGAGCTCGCGCTCGACTTCCTCCTCGACGCGCCGGCGGTGCGACGGGTCGAGCCCGTCCCATTTGTTGATGCCGATGACGAGCGCGCGGCCGCGCTGCACCGCGACGCCGATCAGGTGCAGGTCCTGCTCCGTCACGCCCTCCGTGGCGTCGAGCAGCGCGATGACGGCGCCGGCCTCCTCGATCGTCTTCAGGCTTTGGACGACGCTGAACTTCTCGACCGTGTCGTGAATGCGCGCGCGGCGACGGATTCCGGCCGTGTCGATCAGCGCGAAACGCCGTCCGTCGCGCTCGCACGGCACGAGGATGCTGTCTCGCGTCGTGCCGGGCTCGTCCGACGTCACGAGCCGCTCCTCGCCGATCAGCCGATTGATCAGCGTCGACTTGCCGACGTTCGGCCGGCCGATCACCGCGAGCTTCGGAAGCGCTTCGTCGGTTTCGACCTCGGCGGATTCCTCCGGCGCGAACGGCGCGAGCACGGCCTCCATCAGCGCGTGCACGCCATGCCCGTGCGCCGCGGAGATCGCGAACGGCTCGCCGAACCCGAGGCCGAAGAAGTCCGCTCGCGCGAGCCCGCCTTCGATGCCCTCGGCCTTGTTCACGGCCACGGTCACGGGCTTTCCGGAGCGGCGCAGCCGCTCGGCGATGCGCTCGTCTTCCGCGGTGAGGCCGTCCCGATAATCGACGACGAGCACGATCGCGTCGGCCTGCTCGATCGCGGCGTCGACCTGCTTCTCGACGAGCGGCGCGAGCGTGCCTTCGGCGCCGAGACCGCCGGTATCGATGACGAGGTAGGGACGCCCGTCGAGCTGCGCGTAACCGTAGCGGCGGTCGCGCGTCACGCCGGGATAGTCGGCGACGAGCGCGTCGCGCGAGCCGGTGAGGCGATTGAACAGGGTCGATTTGCCGACGTTCGGTCGGCCGATCAACGCGACGGCGGGGAGCATGCGCGCGCCCTCAAGAGTCGTCCTCCTCGCCGACCGAGTACGCGACGATGCGTCCGTCCTCGGACTGCACGACGAGGCTCCTACCGACGATGATAGGCGCGCTCACGATGCGCGACGATGCGGCTTGCGCCCGCGCGACGAAACGGCCGTCGCCGATGTCGAGCCAGTGCACGTAGCCCTCGTAGTCGCCGACGACCACCGTCGAGCCGAACGGCGTCGGCGCGGTGACGTCACGCAAGCGCAACGCCTCCTGCGACCAGCGTTGCGTGCCGTTCGAGCGCGACAGCGCGACGACGTAGCCGACGTCCGTCGTGACGTAGACGTTGTTCTGGTCGACGCCGAGCCCCGCGAGCGACGACGCGTCCTGCGTCCAGAGGACGAGCCCGGTGTTGAGATCGGCGGCGACGGCGCGGCCTTGGTACCCGACCGCGTAAACGTCGTTGCCGATGACCTGCATGTCTCCGGCGATATCGACGAGCCGCTCGAGCTCGTTCCGCCCCGCGGGCGACCCGATCGGCAGCTCCCAGATCGAATCGCCGGAATCGAGCCGATACGCGCCGATCCGGCCGTTGTCGAAGCCGGCGACGACGACAGGACCCGCGATGATCGGCGGCGTGTCGCCGCGCACGATCAGCGGCGGCTGCGATTGCGTGACCTGCCAGAGCTCGGCGCCGTCCGTGGCCGAGAACCCGCGCAGGCGCCCGTCCGTCGTGCGCACCGCGATCACGCCGCGGCCGACGGCGGGTGCGGCGAGCACTTCCGCGCCGATCGAGACGCGCCAGCGCTCCTCACCGGTCTCGGCGTCGAGCAGCACCAGCCGGCCGTTCGACGTGCCGAACGCGAGCACGCCCTGCCCGTAGCCGGGGCCCGCGGACAGCGGCAAATCGGTGCGGACGGACCAGACGATCCGGCCGTTCGACGCGTCGATCGCGGCCGCGCGACCGTCGTGCGAGCCCGCGTACACGCGCACGCCGTCCGTCGCCGGACGAAGCCCGAGCCGCAAGCCC
>PKRJ01000010.1 GCA_017577365.1 Gammaproteobacteria bacterium
CGACTTCTACCAGAAGCCCGTCGACATCGACACGCTGCAGCTGATCGTCAAACGCGCGTTCCACATCTACGACCTCGAGGCGGAGAACCGCCGCCTGGCCGAGTCATCGGGCCCGACCGCGCTGAACGGCATCATCGCGGCGAGCGAGGCGATGATGAAGGTCTGCCGCATGATCGAGAAAGTCGCGCCGACCAGCGCCACGACGCTGCTGCTCGGCGAAAGCGGCACCGGCAAGGAGGTGCTCGCGCGGGCGATCCACGCGCTGAGCCCGCGCGCGAAGAAGCCGTTCGTCGCGATCAACTGCGCGGCGATCCCCGATACGCTGCTCGAGTCCGAGCTGTTCGGGTTCGAGAAGGGCGCGTTCACCGGAGCCGTGCGGCAGACGCCGGGCAAGATCGAGGTCGCCGACGGCGGCACGCTGTTCCTCGACGAGATCGGCGATATGCCGATGCCGTTGCAGGCGAAGCTCCTACGTTTCCTTCAGGAGCGCGTCGTCGAGCGGATCGGCGGGCGGACCGAGATTCCGGTCGACGTCCGTGTCATCTGCGCGACGAACAAGAACCTCACCGAGGAGATGGCCGAAGGCCGTTTCCGGGAGGACCTTTACTATCGGATCAGCGAGATCACGATCAACATTCCGCCGCTGCGCGAGCGCGAGGGCGGGCGCATCGTGCTCGCGCGGCATCTGCTCGCGAAATTCGCGAAAGAGCAGGGCAAGAGCATCAAGGGCTTCACCGACGACGCGCAGAACGCGATCGATACCTATCCGTGGCCCGGCAACGTCCGGGAGATGGAGAATCGCATCAAGGCGGCCGTGATCATGGCCGACGGCAAGTACGTCACGGCCGAGGATCTCGGCCTCCGGGGCGGGGACGAGCCGCCGAGCCTGAATCTGCGCGAGGTGCGCCAGCACGCCGAGACGCGCGCGATCCGTCAGGCCCTGATCCGCACGAACGGCAATATCTCGAAGGCCGCGGATCTCCTCGGGATCACGCGGCCGACGCTCTACGATCTGATGCAGAAGTACGACATCAAGGCCGAGTGAATCGGCTCGGCCTTCCGCGCGTTCTCCGATCGCGATCCGTTTGGAGCCTCGCGCTTACCTGCTCTTGAACTGGTCCGGATTCAGCTGATGCCGTGCCAGCAGCTTGTAGAAATCGGTGCGGTTGCGCTTCGCGAGCCGCGCCGCCTGGCTGACGTTACCGCCGGTGATCTGCAACAGCTGCGACAGGTAGTTGCGCGTGAACTCGTCGCGCGCCTCCGAGAATGACGGCAGCGAGCTCGCCTGCTCGCCGAGCGAGCTTCTCACGAGGTCCGCGGTGATGACGCGCCCGGGGCTCAACGCGACGTTCTGGCGCACCACGTTGTAGAGCTGGCGAACGTTGCCGGGCCACTGGTGCGCGACGAGCAGCTCGACCGCTTCGGGCGAGTAGACCTTCCGCTCCTGGCCGGATTCCGCGGCGATCTGCTCGAGGAAGTAGTCGACGAGCAGCGGGACGTCCTCGCGGCGCTGCCGGAGCGGCGGCAAATGAATGTTGACGACGTTCAGTCGGTAGTAGAGGTCCTCGCGGAACGCGCCCTTGATCATCAGATCGTTCAGATCCTGGTGCGTCGCGGAGATTACGCGCGTATCGATCTTCACGGGCTCGGTGCTGCCGACCGGCCGCACCTGCTGCTCCTGCAGCACGCGCAGCAGCTTCACCTGCAGCCGCATCGGCATGTCGCCGATCTCGTCGAGGAGCAGCGTGCCGCCGTGCGCGGCTTGGAACAGGCCTTTGTGGCTTCGCGTCGCGCCGGTGAACGCGCCTTTCTCGTGACCGAAAAGCTCGGACTCGAGCAGGTTCTCGGCCATCGCGCTGCAGTTGATCGCGACGAACGGCTTGTCCTTGCGGTCGCTCGCGCGATGGATGGCGCGCGCGAGGAGCTCTTTTCCGGTGCCGGACTCGCCGGTGATCAATACTCGCGCGTCGCTGCGCGCGACCATCCGTGCCTGCTGCAAGCATTCCTGCATGATGGGGCTGCGCGTGATGATCTCCGCGTTCCAATCCTCGTCGGTCTTCGGCAGGCCCGAGATTTTCATCGCGCGCTCGACGGCATCGAGCAGCTGTTGCTTGTCGACGGGCTTCGTCAGGAAACCGAACGCGCCGCTCTGCGTCGCTTCGACGGCGTCGGGGATCGTGCCGTGAGCGGTCAGGAGCAGCACGCACAGGCCCGGCCATTGCCGCTGAATCTCCTTCAGCAAGCCGATGCCGTCCATGTGCTCCATGCGCAGGTCGGTGATCACGAGATCCGGACGATAACGCGGCAAGGCGCCGAGCGCGGCGCTCGCGCTCTCGACGGCCTCGACGTCGTAGCCTTCGGCACGCAGCCTGATGCTCAGCAAGCGCAAGAGACCCGGATCGTCGTCGACGAGCAGGATCCGGCCGCGGGGTGCGTCGTTGTCTTGCCTGAACACTCGACTATGGATTTGCACCATTTTCGCGTTCCCTGATCGAGCGCTCGATGCTCGTGATCGCATCGAGCTTCTGTTGTGCCTCTTCGAGCGCCTTCGTGAGCCGCTCGTTCTCCTCGAGCGCGGCCTGAAGGCGCCGCGCGGTCTCGTGGTCCTGCCTCGCTCTCGCCGCGTCGACTTCCGCTCGCAAGCGTTCGGCCTCGCTGTCGAGAATCAAGCGTTGCTCCACTTCTTTCAAGTGGATCGCGACGAGCATCCGTTCCTCCGGCAGCAGCGCCGCCCCGGCGGCGAGCAAGGCGCTCAGCCGTCGCTGCGCCTCGGCGGCGTCGCTGCCCGGATGACCGGGCGTCGCGATCGCGAGCGCGAGCTTCAGGCGGTTCGTCGTCGTCGGCGACTCGGATGCGGCCGTTGCGACCTCGAGGAACGTCTCCGCCTGGGTGACCGGATCTCCTTCGACCAGCCGGCGCATGATCTCGAGATACTCGACGAGCCCCTCGCCGTCGAGTGCGCCGTTCGCAGTCCCCGTTTCGACCCCCGCGGAGCCCTCGTCCCGGCCCCAAAGACTGCCAAGCGAGCAGCCGGAGAGCAATGCGTACGCTCCGAGCAACACTTTGACAGCCGTACGTGCTTGATTCGCCGTGCGCCGCATCGGGGTTCGCCTATCCGTTCACGACCAGCTGCGGCCGGTCGCCTGCGCGCAACAACGGCAGCCGGACCTGGAAATGAGCGCCCGGCCAGTGACTGTCGATGAGCTTGACCGTGCCGCCGTGCGCTTGCACGCATTCGGACACGACGGAAAGGCCGATGCCGGTTCCTCCGACCGGCCCGCCTTGGAGCCTACGACCCTGATAGAACGCCTCGAAGATACGGTCTCGGTCCTCGGGCGCGACGCCGGGGCCCGTGTCCGCGACGTCGAGCACGAGCTCGCGGCCGCGCATCTCCGCGCCGATATAGATCGTGCCGCCGTTCGGCAGGAACTTGATCGCGTTCGAGATCAGGTTCTCGAGCACGAGCCGCAGCTTACCTTCGTCCGCGCGGACGCGCATCGGATTGACGTTGATCTGCAGCTTGATCTTCTGGTTCGAAATGCTGAGCCGATGCTGGCTGAGCACGCTGAATACCAAGGGCTTCAGGTCGAAGTCCGAGAGCTCGAGCGAAGCCGTCTTCGTCTGCCACGCGCTGAAGTTCAGCAGGTTCTCGATCAGCGCCTGCAGCTTCAAACCGTTCTCGCGCAGGATCGTCGTCACTTCCTGCTGCTGCGTGTCGAGCGGCCCGACCGAGCCGTCGAGCAGAAGCTCGGTGCCCTCGCGAATGTTCGCGAGCGGCGTCTTCAGCTCGTGCGACATGTGCCGCAGGAATTTGTTCTTCTCCTCGGTCTGCTCCTTCAGCCGCTGGCGCAGCCATTCGAGCTGACGGCCGAGCGTCTCGATGTCGCGCGGGCCGGTGACGGTGATCGGCCGGGTGAAGTCGCCGCTGCCGAGCTCGCGAATCGCACGGTCCACCTGGCGCATCGGCCGGCCGACGACGACGAGGAAGAACATGATCAGCACGAGCGTTCCGGGGATCAGCAGCGCCGTCTGCCACATCAGCGCTTGCTGCGCGTCGCGCGTCGCGCCTTGAAGCGCCGCGAGCTGCTGATTGCGCGCGATGCGCATGCCTTGCTGGATCTCGCGCGCCGCGGCGGACATCGCGCGGAAGTTGTCGATGACGATCTCGAGCGCTCGTTCGGGCGCGTCCTCTTCGACGTCGTAGCTTTCGAGCGCCGCCCGCGTCCTGTCGGAGATCTGCGCGAGCCGAGCGAGCTGGCTCGCGACCTCCGGAGTGAGCGGCAGGCCCGAGAGCACGGCGATGCTCTTCTTCAGATCGGCCAGGTCCGCGTAGTACAGATCGAGCCACGCGGCCTCCTCGAGCACGATGTACTGACGCGCGTTGCGCTCGAGGTTCATCAAGAGGCTCGCGATGCGCTGGGTCTCGAGCGAGGTCGTCGCGCTTTCGGCCGCGACGGCTTCGCTCTCCGCGGCGAGGCGGCCGAGCTGAAGGGCGGCATTCGCGATCGCGATGAGCAGCGGCAGCGTGACGAGCGCGAAGCCCACGAGGGTCAGCCCCAGCAGCGTTCGCGGTCGCCCGATCTTCACTTGTGCGGCACCGTCAAGTTTCGTGCGTGTCTTTCTAGCTTGCCCAAGTGCCGGCCGCGAGCTTGCGCTCCCAGCCGAGAGCACTCTCCACGATCGCATCCAGGTCGTCGAACCTGGGCGTCCAGCCGAGCGTCGAGCGGATCTTCGTCGCCTCGGCAATCAGCACCGGCGGATCGCCAGGGCGCCGCGGCGCTTCCTCCGTCGCGAGCTTCGTGCCCGCGACGCGTTCGACGGCGGCGATCACCTCGCGCACGCTGTAACCGCGGCCGTAGCCGCAGTTCAGCACGACCGATTCGCCGCCGCGGCGAAGATACTCGAGGGCCTTCAAATGCGCGTCGGCGAGATCCTCGACGTGAATATAGTCGCGGACACCCGTGCCGTCCGGCGTCGGGTAGTCCGTCCCGTAGATGAGCAATCGTTCGCGTTTTCCGACCGCGACCTCGCACGCGACCTTGGTCAGCAACGTCGCGTTCGGCGTCGATTGTCCGATACGCCCCTGCGGATCGGAACCCGCGACGTTGAAGTAACGGAGCGCAACGTAGCGCATCGGCGACGCCGCGGCGACGTCACGCAGCATCCACTCGGTCATGAGCTTGGATGAGCCGTACGGGTTGATCGGCACGGTCGGCGACTCCTCCGATGCGATGCCCCCCGGCGGAATCCCGTAGACGGCCGCGGTCGACGAGAACACGAAGTAACGGACCCCGGCCTGCTGCGCGCGCTCGATCAGCACGCGGCTCGCGCACGTGTTGTTGCGGTAATACTTCAACGGATTCGCGACCGATTCGGGAACGACGGTATGCGCCGCGAAGTGCATCACCGTGTCGATCGAGTAGCGAGAGAAGATTCCGTCGAGGCACGCCGCATCACCGGTATCGCCGACGACGAGCTCGCCGTGCAGCACGGCTTGCCGAAAGCCGGTCGACAGATTGTCGAGGACGACGACGTTCTCGTTGGCCTCGGCCAGTTGCCGTACGACGTGCGAGCCGATATAGCCGGCACCGCCGGTGACGAGAATGGTCTTTCCGCTCATGTTCTCACTGCGTGCTACGACTTGAGTGGGCCGCGAGTCTACCAGTTCCTGCCGAGGCGCTTCGCCGACCAGTCGCCGTTCGGCGACAGCGCTCCGACAGTATGCACGTCGTCGGCGCGTGCGGAACTCGTTCCAAGTCTCGGTTTTCGCTCGTCGTTCGCGTGAGATGCGGCGGCGAGGAATCCGCGTTGCGGTGCGGATACCTCTCGGCATCCGCACCCGCTATCGTATCCGACGAAACCGGGACAAGGTTCATTTATGAAACGGAGCCGATCGGGCCGCGCGGCGGTTCGCGGATTCATGTGGGCAGGTCTCGCGGCGGCGGCCCCGCTACTTTCCGGCTGCGGAGGGGGCAGCGACGCCGCGGCAGCCGGCGCGCCGAACGCCGGTGCCGCCTCGCCGCCGGTCGTCGTGAGCGGCACGGTCACTTTCGATCGGGTCCCCGTGTCGGGGCTTGCGCTCGACTACGACGCGGTGGTCGCCACGCCGGCACGCGGTATCGTCGTCGAGATCGTCGCAGGCGGCGCGGTGGTCGGCCGCGCCGAGACGGACGAGCGCGGCCGCTATTCGCTGACGGTGATGCGGCCCGCCGGCGAGCTTTACGTTCGCGCGCTCGCCGAGATGCGCCGAACCGGCACGCCGGCCTGGGAGTACCGCGTCGTCGACAACACTCAGGGCGGCGCGCTGTTCGTGCTCGAGAGCGATCCGGTCTTGCCTGAAGGGTCGAGCGTCACGGTCGACCTGCACGCCGCGTCGGGCTGGGACGGCAAACGGTACTCGGAGGTACGCGCCGCGGCGCCGTTCGCGATCCTCGACGTCGTGCGCGATGCGACCGATTTCGTGCTCGCGGCGGCGCCCGAGACGCGTTTCCCGCCGCTCACGCTCCATTGGAGCCCGAGCAACGTGCCGAGCCGCGGCCCGGACGGGCAACCGAATTTCGCGACCGGCGAGATCGGCTCGAGCCTGTACTCGCCGAGCGCCGGCATCTTCCTGCTCGGCGCCGCCGAGAGCGATACCGACGAGTACGACCGGCACGTGATCGCGCACGAATGGGCGCATTATCTCGAGCACGCGCTCGGGCGCTCGGACAGCATCGGCGGGCCGCATACGCGCGGCGATCAGCTCGACATGCGCACGGCGTTCAGCGAAGGGTTCGCGAACGCGTTCTCGGCGATGGCGCTGGGCGATACACGCTACGTCGACGTGCTCGGCCCGGGGCAGGCGCACGGGTTCTCGTTCGACATCGAAGGCCCTTTCGGCAGCGGCGGACCGAATCCGCATCCCGGCTGGTTCAGCGAGGAGTCCGTGCAGGAGATCGTCTACGACCTGTTCGACGACGAGCCGGATACGCCCGAGGACGGCGTCGCGCTCGGCTTCGGCCCGATGCTCGAGGTGCTCGCGAGCGAGCTGCGTGACGGACGCGCGTTGACGAGCGTCTTCGCGTTCGCGGACGCGCTTCGCGCGCGACGCCCCGAGCAACGCGACGCGATCGACGCGCTGCTCGCCGCGCAGCGGATCGGCCCGTTCGAGACGCCCTACGGGGACGGCGAGCAGAACGCCGGCGTGCCGCTCGACGCGACGGCCGTCGAGCCCGGCGATATCCTGCCCGTGTACAAGCGGCTCGAGGTCGGCGGCGACCCGGTCGAGCTGTGCAGCACGAACGCGTACAACTATCTCGGCGAGACCGGCTTCTACAACAAGCTCGGGACGCGCGCGTTCGCGAGGTTCGAGGCGCCCGCGAGCGGCACCTACCGCTTCGAAGCCGTGACGACCCGGCTGCCGCCGGGCGCGACCGCGGATCCGGACATGGTCCTGCACGGCGCGGGCTTGCTGGAGCTGTCGGAAGGCGAGCCGGACGACGCGCTGTGCACGCCGGAAACGCCGGAAGGCTGCGCCGAGCGCTTCGAGCGCTTTCTCGGGGCCGGCGAGTACGTGCTGGAGGTCTACGAATGGACGAATACTCAGGCGGCCGATGCGGAGCATGCGCCGATCGGCCGAACGTGCTTCGACGTCTCGGTCTCGCTGCGCTGATCGGGGCGGGCGCGGCGCTGATCGCACCGGGCGCCGCGGCGCAGCGCACGGCGCCGGGCGCTGCGGCGGCCGGAAAGCCCGTCGCGCCGTTCGAGATCGAATACGACCTCTCCGCCGCGCCGACGCTCGGCGTGCCGCTCGAGATCGCGCTCGCGGTCAGGCCGCGTGCGCCGGTCGACGCGATCGAGCTGACGCTGTCGGCGGACGATGGGCTCTCGCTCGACGCGTCGGACGAGCTGCTCACGGCGCCTTCGGCCTCGCCCGATTCGCCGGCCGAGTGGCGCATCGCCGTGCTGCCGGTGAGCGAAGGCCCGCAGCGGCTCCGCGTCTACGCCGAGGCCTCGGTCGACGGCGAGCGGCAGGGGCGAAGCATCGTGATTTCGCTCCGGGTCGGCGCGTCGACCGATACCGCTTCACGGGCGAAGACCGCTTCGCCGGCGAAGGGCGAGGCCGCGCCGGCGGCCGTGGAGCCCGGGCCGCACTCCGAGCGCGCCAGCGACAGCGAGCGCGTCATTCGCCTGCCGTCGACCTCGCCGCGCTGACCGGCCGCCCGAGCGGCCGGCGCCCAAGCTTGGTGCAAAGGCCCCGGACCGCAGCCGGTTTCGGCCCCTCCGGCTCAAAGCGAGAGTTCAATCACGGCGGCCGCCCGCCGCCGATTCCTATAGTGCTCGACCGATCAACTTCTGGCCGGCCCGGCGCCGGCGGGCCGGCGGGCGCCGGAAGGGCGCTCGCGCGCCGCGCCGACCGTCGGCCGTTCAAGCGTCCGGCCGGATTCGTGTCGATGCTCAACGATCGCTTGAAGCGCCGCATCGCGGAAGCACTCTCGCAGGAAGCGGCTCGGGATGCGCTCGCGAACGTGCTCCGGGGACTGTCGGTATCGGCGGACGTGACCGACGTGCTCGCCGACGACGACGTCGATCCGCTGCTCGACGGCGACATCGACCTCGCGGCGGGCTCCGACTCGCGAGAAGCGTCGGATCGGTCCGGCGTCGACGGCTACGTGAGCTGCGATCCGTCGCTCCACGCGATCCTCGATCACGTCCGCGACGCCATTCTCACGGTCGATCGTCGCGGCCGCGTGCTGTGCGCGAACACGGCTGCGGCGCGGCTCTTCGCCGCCGCGCCTTCCGAGCTTCCGGGCGCGCCGATCACGTGGTTCTTGCCGGAGCTCGATCCGCCCGCGACGCGCCTCGGCGAGCTCGCCGAGCGCGCCGACGACACCATCATCGATTTGGCTCCGACCGCGCTCGCCGCGCGCCAGCGCGACGGCCGTCCGTTCACGGCCGAGGTCACCGTCAGCGCGGTCGGAGACGCCGAGCGCCGCTTCTACGTGCTGTGCTTGCGCAACGTCACGGAGCGTCTGCAGAACGAGCAAGCGCTCAGGGACAGCGAGGCGCGCTACCGCGCGCTCGTCGAGAACGCGCCGGAGGCGATCGTCGTGTACGACGTCGACGAAGGGCGGTTCGTCGACGCGAACGAGAACGCCGCGCGTCTCTTCAAGTACACGCGCGAGGAGCTGCTGAAGATCGGTCCGCAGGCGATCAGCCCGGACCGTCAACCGGACGGCTTGCCGTCCTTCGGATTGGTTAGAGGCTATATCGACCGCGCGCTGAACGGCGGCAGCCCGGTCTTCGAATGGACGCACTGCGATTCGGCGGGCGAGGAGATCCCTTGCGAGGTGCGCTTGTTCCGCCTGCCGTCGTCGACGCGCAGGCTGGTTCGCGCGAGCATCATCGATATCAGCGAGCGGCGCCGCGCGGACACGCTCGCGCACGGCGAGCGGCGCGTGCTCGAGCTGATCGCCGCGAACGCGCCTCTCGAGCGCACGCTGCAGGCGGTCGTGCGGCTGTTCGAGCAGCTCTATCCGGAGATCTGCGCGGCCGTGATGCTGCTCGATCCGGACGGCAAACGGATACGCCTCGCCGCGTCGGGCGGCTTGCCCGCGGCGCTCAAGGAAGCCATTGCGGACCTGCCGGTCGGCGTCGATGCCGGCCCGTGCGGCACGGCGGCGTCGCTCGGCCGTCCGGTCGTCGTCCGCGACGTCGAGACCGATCCGGGGGCCGCGCCCGTGCGGCCGACGCTCACGGCCGCCGGCATCGCGGCGTGCTGCTCGACGCCGATCGTGACCGCCGGCGACCGCATCCACGGCACGTTCTGCGTGTTCTTCCGCACGCCGCGCGGCCCGAAGACGGACGAGCTCGACGTGATCACGCGGCTCACGCAGCTCGCCGGCATCGCGATCCGCCGCAAGCAGGACGAGGCCGCGCTTCGCGAGAGCGAGGCGCGCTATCGCGGCCTCTTCGACAACGTCGTCGACGGCGTTTTCCAGACGACGGTCGACGGCGATCTGATCTCGGCGAATCCGGCGCTGAAACGCATGCTCGGCATCGACGAGGACGAGCCGCTCGGCACGCAGCGGATCGTCGATTTCTACGTCGATCCGCGGGATCGGGAACGCCTGCTCGCGGCGCTCGAGGCGAACGGCAGCGTGCGCGGCTTCGAGTATCAGCTGAGGCGGTGTAACGGCAGCATCATCACCGTCGTCGTCAACGCGCGCCTCGTGCGCCCCGGCGACGGCAAGCCGGACTATCTCGAAGGCACGGTCACGGACATCACCGAGCGCAAGGCGGCCGAGCGCGCGCTGTTCCGCGAGAAGGAGCGCGCGCAGGTGACGCTGCAGTCGATCGGCGACGCCGTGCTCACGACCGATGCGAGCGGCCGCGTCGAGTATCTGAACCCGGTCGCAGAGCAGCTTACCGGCTGGGACCGGCGCGAGGCGCAAGGCAAGAGCGTCCAGGAGATCATCGAGCTCGTGGACGAGGAGACCGGCGCGATCGTCGAGCCGCCGGTGCTCAGATGTCTCGCCGAAGGGCGGACCGTGAACCTCGCGGCGAACGTCGTGCTGAAGCATCGCGACGGCACCTGCATCGCGATCCAGGATTCCGCCGCGCCGATCCAGGATCGCAGCGGCCGCGTGATCGGCGCGGTGATGGTCTTCCATGACGTGAGCCGCGAGCGCGAGCTGCATCGCAAGCTCGCCTACTACGCGAGCCACGATTCGCTGACGGGTTTCATCAACCGCCGCGAGTTCGAGGAGCGGCTGTCGGCGGCGGTGCGCGCGGTGCGGCAGGAAGGCGCACCGCCGTACTCGCTGCTCTATATGGATCTCGATCAGTTCAAGGTCGTCAACGACACGTGCGGTCACGCGGCGGGCGATCTGCTGTTGCGGCAGCTCGCGGAGATATTGAAGGCGCGCGTGCGCGGCAAGGACGTGATCGCGCGGCTCGGCGGCGACGAGTTCGCGGTGCTGTTGGCCGACTGCCCGGTGAAACGCGCCGTCGAGATCGCGGAAAGCCTGCGCGAGGCGATCGCGCAGTTCAAGTTCACGTGGCGCGACGGGTCGCTTCAGGTCGGTGTGAGCATCGGCGTCGTGCCGATCGACGCGAGCTCGGAGAACGTCGCGGCGGTGATGAGCGCCGCGGACGTCGCGTGCTACGTCGCGAAGGATCTCGGCCGCAATCGCATCCACGTCTACGAGGAAGGCGACGCCGCCGAGCGGCACAAGGAGATGCAGTGGGTCTCGCGGATCAATCGCGCGCGCGAGGACGACCGGCTCGAGCTCTTCTTCCAGCCGATCGTGCCGATCGGCGAGATCCGCGACGCGCCGCCGCTGTACGAGCTTCTGCTGCGAATGCGGGACGAGCGCGGTGAGCTCGTACGTCCCGATTCGTTCATTCCGGCCGCGGAGCGCTACAACCTGATGCCGAGCCTCGACCGCTGGGTGATCCGGCAGGCGTTGAGCTCGCTCGTGTGGCGCGAGGAGCGCGGCGGCCCGCCGTATACGCTCGCGCTCAACCTGTCGGGCACGACCCTGAACGACGCGAAATTCCTCGACTTCCTGCTGGAGGAGCTCGCCGCCGATTCGATCGCGCCGGGCTCGCTCTGCTTCGAGATCACGGAAACGGCCGCGATCTCCAATCTCGCGAAGGTCGTCTCGTTCATGCGTGCGCTGAAAGCGCGCGGCTGCCGCTTCTCGCTGGATGATTTCGGCACGGGGCTCTCGTCGCTCACGTACCTGAAGCACCTGCCGGTCGACTATTTGAAGATCGACGGTCAATTCATCCGCAACGTGACGCGCGATCCGACCGACGAGAGCATGGTGGACGCGATCGCCCGAATGGCGCGCGCGCTCGACATCGAGACGATCGCCGAGCGCGTCGAGGGCCGCGAGGTGCTGACGCGGCTCGCGGAGCTCGGTATCTCGTACGCGCAGGGCTTCTTCATCGCCGTGCCGCGCCCCGTCTCCGAGCTCCCGATCCACGGTGCGATCACGGCTGCCGTGCCGGACCCCCTGCGCGTCGCCGGCATCTCCGACTGAAGACGGGGACGCGGGCGAAGCGGCCCCCGGCGGCGCGAGAGAACGGCCGTCGTGTACGCTATGCCCATGTCCGACTCCGTCGATGCCTCGCCCCTGATCGGCGCGGGTGAGCCGCCCGCGTTCTCCGTCGTCCGCTCCGGCACGGCCCGGCCGAACGGCCGTGAGATCGTGTTCGTCTGCGACCATGCATCGAACCGAATCCCCGCCGCGCTCGGGCGTCTCGGTCTCGACGAACGGCATCTGCTCGACCATATCGCCTGGGATATCGGTGCGGCCGCCGTCGCCGTGAAGCTGATCGAATGGCTCGGCGGGCGAGGGGTCCTCGGCGGTTACTCGCGGCTCGTCGTCGACCTGAACCGTTCGCTCCGCGACGCGAGCGCGTTCGCGCCGATCAGCGACGGCGTGCTGATACCGGGCAATCTCGGCCTCGACGAATCGGCAAAGGCCGCGCGTGCCGAAGCCTTCTACTGGCCTTATCATCATGCCGTCGACCGGGCGCTCGACGACGCGACCTCATCGGAGGCGACGCCGGTCATGATCGCCGTGCACAGCTTCACGCCTCGGCTCCACGGCATCGAACGGCCGTGGCACGTCGGCGTCCTGTGGGACAAGGATCCGCGCTTGCCGCTGCGCCTGCTCGCCGCGCTGCGCTCGCATCGCGATATCGTCGCGGGCGACAACGAGCCGTACTCGGGCCGGCATCCCGCCGATTTCACGATCGATCATCACGCCGAGCCGCGCGGCATCGCGCACGTGAGCCTCGAGATCCGTCAGGACCTGATTCGCGACGAGCCGGGCCAGCGACGCTGGGCCGAGCGCCTCGCCGAGGTGCTCGCCGAAGCGCTCGACACGCCGGAGCTCTACCGGCCTCTGCCTGCGGTCGGCCTCGGGCCGGACGAGAGCGGGGCGGGCCGGCGCCGCGTTCCCGACGTGCGCGGAACGACGGCCGCGGCCGTCGGAGGAGGAGGCGTCCGATGAAGGCGCCCGCGTTCACGCTGGGCGTCGAGGAGGAATATCTCGTCGTCGATCGCACGACGCGGGATCTCGTCGAGGACTTGCCGGCGACGATGCTTACGCAGTGCAAGTCACGGATCGACGGACAGCAGGTCAAACCGGAGTTCATGCGCGCGCAGATCGAGATCGGCACACGCATCTGCAACAGCCTCGCCGAGGTACGCGACTCGCTGACCGTGCTGCGCGGCGCGGTCATCGACGTCGCCGACGAGCATGGGCTCGCGCCGCTCGCCGTCTCGACGCATCCGTTCGCCGTGTGGACGACGCAGAAGCATTCGGAAGGTGCTCGATACCATGCGCTTCGCGAGGAGATGCAGGCGGCCGCGAGGCGCCTCTTGATCTGCGGAATGCACGTGCACGTCGGCATCGAGGACGAAGAGCTCCGCATCGATCTGATGAACCAGTTCAGCTACTTCCTCCCGCATCTGCTCGCGCTGTCGTGCTCGTCGCCGCTGTGGGAGGGTATCGACACGGGGCTCAAGTCGTTCCGTCTCACGGTCTTCGACGGCTTGCCGCGCACCGGCATTCCGGAGCGCTTCGCGAGCTTCGCGGAATTTCGCCGCCTCGTCCGCGTGATGACCGAGGCGGGCATCATCCAGGACGCGACGAAGATCTGGTGGGATCTCAGGCCGAGCGCGCGCTATCCGACGCTCGAGACGCGCATCATGGACGTTTGCACGGACATCGACGACGCGTTGTGTCTCGCCGCGCTCGTCGTGTCGGTGCTGCGGATGCTCTGGCGCTTGCGCTGCGGGAATCAGCGTTGGCGCACGTACTCGCCGATGCTCATACGCGAGAACCGCTGGCGTGCGATGCGTTACAGCTTCGATCAGGGCTTGATCGACCTCGGCCGCGGCAAGGTCGTGCCGTTCCCGCAGCTCCTCGAGGAGCTGCTCGAGCTCGTCCGCGAGGACGCCGAAGCGCTCGGATGCGTGCACGACGTCGAGCACGCGCGCCGGATCCTCGAGCGCGGCACGAGCGCGCATCGGCAGCTCGCCGTACGGAAGGCCGCGCTCGACGCCGGGGCTTCCGAAGCGGAGGCGAATATCGCCGTCGTCGATCACTTGATCGAAGAGACACGCCGCGGCGTGCGTCCGAAGCCGACGCCGCACGCCGCCGCGGCGCCGGCCGGGGGTGCGGCGTGAGCGTCGAATCCCTTCGGCGCGAGCGCGCGCCGATCTCGGACGCGGCGCCGCCCGAGCCGCAGCGCGAGCGCCGGATGCGAGCGCGGTCGGGCGCGCCGGTCAGCCGCGTGCTTTCGGTCGCGCCGATGATGGAGCGCACCGACAGGCATTGCCGCTACTTCCTGCGGCTCGTCGCGCCGAACGCTTTCCTTTATACGGAGATGGTCACGGCGGCGGCGCTGCGTCACGGCGACCGCGATCGCTTGCTCGCGTTCGACCCGAGCGAGCATCCGGTCGCGCTCCAGCTCGGCGGCAGCGATCCGCACGAGCTCGCGGCCGCGGCACGGGCGGGCGCAGCGGCGGGCTACGACGAGATCGACCTCAATGTCGGTTGCCCGAGCGACCGCGTGCAGGCGGGCTGCTTCGGCGCGGCGCTGATGCGCGAGCCCGAGCGGGTCGCTGCGTGCGTCGCGGCGATGCGCGAGGCGGTCGACGTGCCGGTCACCGTCAAGACGCGGCTCGGCGTCGATCACGACGACAGCTACGAGTTTCTGTGCCGTTTCGTGGAGACGGTCGCGAGGGCCGGCTGCGAGACGTTCATCGTGCACGCGCGCAAGGCGTGGCTCAAAGGTTTGAGCCCGAAACAGAACCGGGACGTACCGCCGCTCGACTACGCACGCGTGCGAAGGCTCAAGCGCGATTTTCCGTCACTCGAGGTGATTCTGAACGGCGGCCTCAAGGACGAGGCGACGGCGCTCGCCGAGCTCGATCACGTCGACGGCGTGATGCTCGGCCGCGCCGCTTACGACGATCCCGTCCTGCTCGGCCGACTCGACGCGGCGATCTTCGGTCACGAGCCGGTGCCGATCGGCGACGCGCTCGACCGTTACTTCGAGTATGCCGAGCGCGAGATCGCGGCAGGGACGCGTCTTCGTGCTTTGACCCGGCATCTGATGGGCGCTTTCGCAGGCCGGCCCGGCGGCAGGCACTGGCGCAGGATGCTGAGCGAGCTGCCGAGAAGCGAGGACGATCGCGCCACGCTCGCTGCGTTACGCGAGCTCGCATGGAACCTCGTCGAGCGTAACGTCCGATACTCCGATTGATCCGGCCGTAACCTTCGTCCGGCATCGTCCGAGCCCAGCCGCTACAATAGCCGCCCGACCCAGCCTTTCGAGAGGTTCGATTCCGTCTATGTCCACCGCGAAGTCTGCGAAGCGTAAGCCTGTTTTGACGATGGCACAGCAGGCCGACATCCACGAGCTTTACGAGGAGGCCGTGCAAGCCGTCGACGCCGAAGTCGAGTATCTCGTCGACACGTTCAAGACTTTGCGGGGGCGAGAGCCGATCAGCTTCCGCGAGGATTTCTGCGGCACGGCGAGTGCCGCGTGCGAGTGGGTGCGCACGGGCAAGAATCGCATCGCGATCGGCGTCGATATCGACGAGGACACGCTCGAGTGGGGACGCGCGAATCGCGTCGGGCGGCTTCCCGAGAAGGACCGCACGCGCGTCAAGCTCATACACGGCGACGTCAGGACGGTCGAGACGGAGCCGGTCGACATCATCGGCGCGTTCAATTTCAGCTACTACTGCTTCAAGACGCGCAAGGAGCTCGGCGGCTATTTCCGGCACGCGAGAACCGCGCTGAACGACGATGGGTTGTTCGTTCTCGACGTCTTCGGCGGCTCGGAGGCGTTCTCCGTGCAGAAGGAAAAGACGAAGTACGAGGATTTCACGTACATCTGGGACCAGGCCGAGTTCGATCCGATCACGCATCGGATGCTCTGCCACATCCATTTCAAGTTCCCGGACGGATCCAAGATCAAGAACGCCTTCACGTACGACTGGCGGATCTGGACGATGCCGGAGCTCCGGGAGCTGCTCGACGAAGCCGGCTTCTCGAAGGTCCGCGTCTACTGGGAAGGGGAGGACGACGAGGGCGAGCCGAGCGGCGAGTACTACGAGGCCGAGACCGGCACGCCGGATCCCGCCTGGATCGCCTACGTCGTCGCGGAGAAATAGCCCGGCCGGTTGCCGCGCGGTCGCGCCGCGGCGACAATGCGGCGCCGCCGCGGCGGGCGGCGGGTCCCGCCCCGGCGCGCGGGAGCGGGCCGATACGTCCTGCCACGTTCGCTCCGAAGGCGTCCAAGCCGGTTTCGACCGCGGCCGGACGGGGCGCGGTCCGCGTGCGGGGAAGCACGTGACGGACCTGCGGCTCCACGTATAATCCGGGTTAACTTGGCTCCGCACTCAGCCGAAGGAAGCCATGGGTAGGGAAGTCGAAGTTGCGATCCTGTTCGCCGACGTGGTGGGCAGCACGCAGCTTTACGAGCAGCTTGGCGACGCCCAGGCTCGCGAGATGGTGGGCCGATGTCTCGCGATCATGCGCGAGGCGACCGAGTCTTGCGGAGGCACCGTCATCAAGACGATGGGCGACGAGGTCATGGCGACCTTCCCGACCGCCGACGAGGCGATGAACGCCGCCCGGCGCATGCAGGAACAGATCTCGAACGCCCCCGAGCTCGCCCACCAGCACGGCCACGTCTCGATCCGGATCGGGTGCCACTTCGGTCCGGTCGTCCAGGAGCAGCGGGATATCTTCGGCTCGGCCGTGCACATCGCGAACCGCATGACGAGCCAGGCGAAGGCGAAGCAGATCATCACGACCCTGTCGACCGTCGAGCGGATGTCGCCCGAGTGGCAATCGATGGCGCGCCAGATCGACGTCGCGACCGTGCGAGGCAAGGCCGACGAGGTCATCCTGTTCGAGGTGCTGTGGCAGCCCGACGAGGCCACGAGCATGCTGCCGACGGTGCCGTGGACGAAGCAGGCGAACCGGCGGCCGAAGCGTTTGAGCCTGCGCTATCAGGGCAAGGAAATTCTAGTCGGCGAGGGCCGTAAGAGCGTGACGCTCGGACGTGCCGAGGACAACGACCTCGTCATCAAGGGCAATCTGATCTCGCGTCTGCACGCCCGCGTCGAGGCGAGCCGCGACAAGTTCACGCTCATCGACGAGAGCACGAACGGAACGTTCGTGCACACGAGCAGCGGCGAGGAGATCTTCGTGCGCCGCGACAGCACGCAGCTGACCGGCGAGGGCGTGATCGGCCTGGGCCGAGCGGCGCGGCCGGGCACGCCGCTCGCGGTGCATTACGTCGTCGAGGACTGAGTGAAAGAGTCCGACCCGCGCACGGGTCGGACCCCTGATCCCGTCAGCCGAGCGCCTCGACGACCCGGCGATGCTCCTCGCGGAGCCGTTTCGGCAAGCGGTCCCCGAACTGCTCGAAGTACGCGCCGAGATCCTTCATCTCGTTACGCCACTGCTCGGGCTCGACCGCGAGAAGCTGCTCGAGCGTTTGCGGCGAGACGTCGAGGCCCGACACGTCGAGATCCTCCGGGCGGGGCAGATAGCCGATCGGCGTCTCCACGGCACCGGCGCGGTTCTCGCAGCGCTCGATGATCCAGCGCAGCACGCGCAGGTTCTCGCCGAATCCCGGCCACAGGAATTTCCCGTCCGGGCTCCGCCTGAACCAGTTCACGTGGAAGATCTTCGGCAGACGGCTCGAGCGTTCCGCGAAGCTCAGCCAGTGCGCCCAGTAGTCGCCGAAGTTGTAGCCGCAGAACGGCTTCATCGCCATCGGATCGCGTCGCACGATGCCGACCTTGCCGGTTGCGGCCGCGGTCGTCTCCGACGCGACGCTCGCGCCGACGAGCACGCCGTGCGCCCAGTCCTTCGCCTCGTAGACGAGCGGCGCGAGCTCGCGGCGACGGCCGCCGAAGATGAGCGCGGAGATCGGCACGCCTTCCGGCGCCTCCGCGAGACTCGAGTAGCTCGGGTTCTGCTTCGCGGAGACGGTGAAGCGCGAGTTCGGATGCGCGGCGGGGCCGTTGCCCGGCTCGTACGGCTTGCCGAGCCAATCGATGACGGGCACGCCTTCGTTCTTCTCTTCCCACCACGGCTCGTTGTCCGCGGTCAGCGCGACGTTCGTGAAGATCGTGTCGTGAGTGATCATCTCGAACGCGTTACGGTTCGTCTGCCGATTCGTTCCCGGCACGACGCCGAAATAGCCGGCCTCAGGGTTGATCGCGCGCAGCCGCCCGTCCTCGCCGAGATGGAGCCAAGCGATGTCGTCGCCGAGCGTCCAGACTTTCCAGCCCTTGTGGCTCTCGGGCGGAATCAGCATCGCGAGATTCGTCTTGCCGCACGCCGACGGGAACGCGGCCGCGATGTAGTGCGTCTCGCCTCGCGGGTTCTCGATGCCGACGATCAGCATGTGCTCGGCGAGCCAGCCCTCGTCGCGCGCCTGCCAGCTCGCGATCCGGAGCGCGTGACACTTCTTGCCGAGCAGCGCATTGCCGCCGTACCCGGAGCCGTAGCTCATGATCAGGAGCTCCTCCGGGAAGTGCATGATGTAGCGCCGTTCCGGATCGAGCTCGCCCGTGCAGTGCAGCCCCTTGACGAACGTGCCGTCGCGCTCGATCCGCTCGAGCGCGGCCTTCCCCATCCGCGTCATCAGGTGCATGTTCGCGGCGACGTAAGGGCTGTCGGTGACCTCGACCCCGCAACGCGCGTACGGGGAGTCGAGCGGACCCATGCAGTACGGGATCACGTACATCGTGCGCCCGCGCATCGAGCCGCGGAAGCATTCGGTCAGAAGCGCCTTGGCTTCGTCGGGCGGCATCCAGTTATTGTTCGGCCCGGCGTCTTCCTGGTTCGTGGTGCAGACGTAGGTCAAGTGCTCGACGCGGGCGACGTCTTGCGGGTCCGAGCGGTGCAGGTAGCAGTTCGGGTAGGTCTTCTGATTCAGCTCGATCAGCGTGCCGTTGGCGAGCATCAGATCGATCAGGGCGCGGTATTCCTGCTCGGAGCCGTCGCACCAGTGAATTTTGTCCGGTTGTGTAAGCTCCGCCACCTCGGCGATCCAGTCGCCGAGCGATTTCAGTCTTGTCGTCATTGATTCGTATAGCTAGATGGGGAGTACGGGTCACGCAAGTATAGCGCGCCGCCGCCGCGTGTGCGGCGCGATACTGTCCGTTCGAGTACGAACGGGCCTGGAAAAAGCTCGATTTTGCGATTTCCCGCACACTTCGCACCGGCGCGGCCGACCCCTTCGAGACCGTCGCGGCGCGGCTCGACGGCCCGCGATTCGCGGCGGGGAATACCGATTCGCCGGGGCGGCGGCCGGCCGGTTCGGGGTATAGTCGGGCGATGCTCGAGCTTGCGCATCTCTTCGGCCCGACGGGGCTCCTCGCGCGGCAGCTGCCCGGTTTCACGTATCGAGAGGCGCAAGCCAGGATGGCCGAGATCGTCGCCGACGCGGTGGAGCGCGGCGCGCACGTCGCGATCGAGGCCGGCACCGGGATCGGCAAGACGTTCGCGTATCTCGTGCCGGTGCTGCACAGCGGGCGCCGCGTGATCATCTCGACCGGCACGCGCACGCTGCAGGATCAGCTCTTCTCCCGGGATCTGCCGAGGCTCGGCCGCGTCTTCGGCCGGCCGGTCGACGTCGCGCTGCTGAAGGGCCGCAACAACTATCTCTGCTGGCATCGGCTCGAGATCGCGCGCAACGGCGGACGCCTCGACGCCGCGGCCCTCGGGATGCTCGAGTCGATCCGCGCGTGGGCGATGGGGGGCGGAAGCGGCGACCTGACGGAGCTCGAAGACCTGCCCGAGCAGGACCCCTCGCGCGCGTGGATCACCTCGACGGTCGAGAGTTGCCTCGGCAGCCGCTGCGATCATTTCGAGCGCTGCTTCGTCGTCGAGGCGAGGCGGCGCGCGCTCGCGGCCGACGTCGTGATCGTCAATCACCACTTGCTGCTCGCCGACCTCGCGCTCAAGGAGGCGGGGTTCGGCGAGCTCTTACCGGGCGCCGACGCGGTGATCGTCGACGAGGCGCATTTGCTGCCGGATATCGCACAACAGTTTTTCGGCGTCAGCGCGTCCAGCCGCGAGCTCGAGGCGCTCGCGCGCGACGCGATCGTCGAGGCGCGTGCCGCCGCGGCGCCGCTGCCCGCCGTCGAGGCGGCCGCGGATGCGTTGACGAAGGCCGCGGCCGATGCACGCGCCGCGGGATTCGGCGAGCCGCTCGGCCGGCAGCGCTGGTCGCCGGGCGGGCTCGATCCGCACGTCGAGCGATGGCGGGAACGTCTCGCCGACCTCGACGCGGCGCTCGCCGACGCGCCCGCCACGACGGCGCTGATGAGGCTCAGGGAGCGCTGCGACGACGCCGCGGCCCGGCTCGCGCGGATCGCCGGCGCGGACGGAGCGGAAGGGCTCCGCTGGATCGAGCGCACGCAGCGCTCGATCAGCCTGCATTTCACGCCGCTCGCCGTCGGCGACGCGTTATCGGCCGCGATCGAGGCGCAGGGCGGCGCCTGGATATTCGCGTCCGCGACGCTCGCGGTCCGGGACGATTTCGGCCACTTCCTCCGGCGCATCGGCCTGCCGGACACCGAGGCGCACGTGCTGCCGAGCCCGTTCGATTATCGCGAGAACGCGCGGCTCTATTTGCCGCAGGGCCTGCCGCCGCCGGCGAGCGACGATTACGTCGACGCGCTGATGACCGTCGTCTGGCCGCTCGTGCGTGCCGCGGGCGGCGGCGCGTTTCTGCTCTTCACGAGCTACCGCGCGCTCGGCGAGGCCGAGCGCTGGATCGAGCGGCATGGAGCGCCGGGGCCGGTCTACGTGCAGGGCAGCGGGCCGCGCAGTCGGCTGCTCGAGCAATTTCGCGCTGCCGGCGACGCGGTGCTGCTCGGGACCGGCAGCTTCTGGCAGGGGGTCGACGTCAAGGGGCCGGCGCTGCGGCTCGTCGTCATCGACAAGCTGCCGTTCGCGGTCCCGAGCGACCCTCTCGTGCAGGCGCGTATCGACGCGATTCGAAGGCAGGGCGGCGACCCGTTCGCCGACTCGCAGCTGCCGGAGGCGGTCCTCGCGCTGAAGCAGGGTGTCGGCCGGCTGATCCGCGATTTCGGCGACCGAGGTCTCGTCGTGCTCGGCGATCCGCGCGTGCGAACGCGCCCCTATGGCCGCGTGTTCCTCGAAAGCCTGCCGTCGATGCCGATCGTCGACGACTTCGACGATGCGCTGCGCTTCGCCTCGTCCCTCCGCCCCGCGGCCGCCCGGCCGGAAATGGGGTCGGACCCGGTTTCCGCTTAAACTGCCCGGACGACCAGAGAAGGTGCGGTTTTCGGTTCCTCGCCAGGCCATGCGGCTGCTCGCTATCGATACTTCGAGCCGAATCGGCTCCATTGCCCTGCTCGACGGCGACGACGTCGCCGAGCGATTCATCGCGACGCCCCGCGAGCAGGCCGATCTCGTCTTACCGCTGATCGACGACGTGCTCGCATCGCGCGACGTTCGCCTCGAGGATCTCGATGCGTTCGTGCTCGGCCGCGGCCCCGGCTCGTTCACGGGTATTCGGATCGCCGCCTCGGTTCTGCAAGGGCTCGCGTTCGCCGCCGAGCGGCCCGTCGTTTCCGTGTCGAGTCTCGAGGCGCTCGCGCAGCGCGCGTGGCGAGAGCTCGGGATCGAAGATGCGCTCGTGTGCGTCGACGCTCGCATGCAAGAGGTCTATCTCGCGCGTTACGTCGTGCGCGCCGGCCGCGCGACGCTCGTCGGCGAGGAGCGGCTCGTGTCGCCGAGCGACGTCGCTGCGCCTCACGATCCCCCGCCTTCGGCGGGCGGATGGTCCGCGGTGGGCGATGGTTTTGGAACGTACCGCGACGCGCTCGCGCCGGTGCTGGCCTGCGCGTCTTCCGTCGTGCCGGATCTCGTCCCGTCCGCACGTGATCTGCTCGTGGGAGGCAGCGCCGAGCTCGCGGCCGGCCGGACGCTCGCCCCCGAGGCCGCTTTGCCCGTGTATCTGCGCGACGAGAACGCGTGGCGCAAATAGGCGCGAGGTGGACCCGATGCTGTGGGCCTTCGCGGCAGCGTGCGAGCCATGGATCGCGAGCCCGCAGCGCACGGGGAAGCGCCTGCAGCGGTGCCGCGAAGGCCCACAGCATCGGGGTCCACCTCGCCAGGGACCGTCACCGCGATGTAACAATGTGAAGCTTTAATGACGCTGCCCCGAGCGGATCGGAAGTCGGTATCGGTGTCGGACAAGCGAGTGCTCGTCGTCGAGGACGAGGAACCGATCAGGGAAATGATGCGATTCCGCCTCGGGCGGGCGGGATACGACGTGACCGAGGCAGCGAACGGCGCCGACGCTCGCGCCGCGATCGCCGATCGCAGGCCGGACGTGATCGTCATGGACTGGATGCTGCCGGATATCAGCGGGCTCGAGCTGACTCGGCAGCTGAAGCGCGATCCCGCGACGCGCGAGATTCCGATCATCATGGTCACCGCGCGCGCTCAAGAGGACGATCGCGTGGCGGGCCTCGAAGGCGGCGCGGACGACTATGTCGTGAAGCCGTTCTCGTTCCGCGAGCTCGCGGCAAGGATCAAGGCCGTGATGCGGCGCGCCGCGCTCGACGACGACGAGGTGCTCGTGGCCGGTCGGCTCGTTCTCGATCCGGCCAGCCATCGCGTCACGATCGACGGCGTCGAAGTCGCGCTCGCGCCGACGGAGTTTCGGCTGCTCAAGTTCTTAATGCAGCACCCGGATCGCGTCTTCAGTCGTGCACAGCTCCTCGATCGAGTCTGGGGCGGCAACGTCTACATCGAGGAGCGGACGGTCGACGTTCACGTGCGCCGCCTGCGTCAAGCGCTCGGCCCTCATGGATACGATAAACTCATCCGTACCGTCCGCGGCGCCGGCTACGGCTTTTCGCCCGATCGCGCGTGAAACTTCCTCAGCGGTGGACATCGCAGCTTGGCTTGCTCGCCGCGTGGCTCGGCGGTGCCGTGCTGCTCGGCCTGTGGTTCGGCGCGATCAGCTGGTGGCTCGTCGCCGCGCTCGCGCTCTACGTCGCGCACGTGCTGCGGCAGGTCTACATGCTCGACCGCGTGCTGTTTGGCGAGAAGCGCGCGCCGAGCTTCGAGACGCGAGGGCTCTGGGCGGAGCTCTTGGCGCGCGTGGAGAAGATCCGCGCGAAGGCGCGCAGCCGCAAGAAGAAATATCACCGCCTGCTGCGCGAAGTGTGGGAGAGCACGGGGGCGCTTCGCGACGGCGGCATCATTCTGAATGCCGATCACGAGATCCTCTGGTGCAATCCGGCCGCGACGACCTTGCTCGGTCTCGACCCCGCACGGGATATCGGCAACCGCATCGACAACCTCGTTCGGCACCCGGATTTCGTGCGTTATCTGACCGCGCCGAAGGGCGAAGAGGTGACGATCCCGTCGCCGGTCCGGCAGGACGCGTGGCTCGCGATCACGATCATCCCGTATGGGCAGAACCAGCGGCTCGCGATCGCGCGCGACGTCACGCGGCAAGTGAAGCTCGAGACGATGCGGCGCGATTTCGTCGCGAACGCGTCGCACGAGCTGAGGTCGCCGTTGACGGTGATTCGCGGCTATCTCGACGCGCTCGACGAGGACGGGGAATTGCCGAAGGGGCTCGAGGCTCCGGTCGCCGAGATGCGGCGCCAGGCGGATCGTATGACGCAGATCCTCGAGGATCTGATCGAGCTCACGCGGCTCGAGTCGGCCGAGCCGGCCGCGCCGAAGGAGCTCGTCGACGTTGCGGCGCTGCTCGGACGGATCGTCGAGGAGCTCGCGCGGAGCGCCGAGGGACGCACTCTTGAGCTTCATCTCGAGACCGACCTCGCGCTGCTTGGCAGCGAATCGGAGCTCCACTCGGTCTTCTACAATCTGATCCACAACGCGGTGCGTTTCACGCCGCCGCCCGGACGGATCGACGTCACGTGGCGTGCGAGCGGCGAGGGGGCGGAGCTCTCGGTGAAGGATACCGGCATCGGCATCCCCGAGGATCAGGTCCCGCGGATCACCGAGCGCTTCTATCGAGTCGATCCCGGCCGTTCGCGCGCGACGGGCGGCACGGGGCTCGGCCTCTCGATCGTCAAGCACGCGCTGCAACGGCACGGCGCGACGCTCGCGATCGAGAGTCGCGAGGGTGAAGGCAGCACGTTCACGTGCCGTTTCCCGCCGGAGAGGATCGCGAGGCGCGGCGGCTCGGAACGCGCACCCGGACGGGCGGTCATATAATCCCCCGAAACGCAAGGTCCGCGTCTCGCGGCAGGAGCAGGCGGCGATGGAAGTCGAAGATCTCGGGCACCACATTTCGCGTCGCTTCAACGAGGATCTCGAGCGCGTCCGCAACTCCGTGCTGACGATGGGCGGACTCGTCGAGGAGCAGCTCGCTCGCGGGATGCGCGCGCTCGCCGAAGGCAATAGCGAGCTCGGTCTCAAGGTCGCCGAGGACGACGACAAGGTCAACCGCATGGAGGTCAGCATCGACGAGGAGTGCAGCCGGATCCTCGCGACGCGCGCGCCGACGGCGGGCGACCTGCGCCTGATCATCGCCGTGATCAAGACCATCACCGATCTCGAGCGTATCGGCGACGAGGCGGAGAAGATCGGCGTGCTGGCCGCGCGGCTCGCGACGGTCGAGCGTCCGTCGACGAACTATCGCGAGCTCCGCAACCTCGCGGGGCACGTTCAGGAGATGCTGCGCGGCGCGCTCGACGCGTTCGCGCGTCTCGATGCGGACGCGGCGCTCGCGGTCGTGAAGGCCGACGATATCGTCGACGAGGAGTACGAGGCGATCACGCGTCAGGGCATCACGTTCATGATCGAGGACCCGCGCACGATCTCGCGGGTCATGGATACGATGTGGGTCGCGCGCGCGCTCGAGCGCATCGGCGATCATGCGAAGAATATCTGCGAGTACGTGATCTACATGGTGCACGGCAAGGATTTGCGCTATACCGATCTCGCACATATCGAGGCCGAGGTGCGTGAAGCGGCGCGTCGGCGGGAGACTCAGTCTTGAATGCAATCGCGGAACGGGCTTCTGGCCGCGGGCTCTTCGGGACGCGGCGCGGGCGAAGACTCTTGAACGCCGCCGGCGCGGCTGCGGTCGTCGGGCTCATGGCGTACGCGCTCTATCAGCAGCACGTCGTCGGCCTCGAGCCGTGCCCGCTGTGCATCTTCCAGCGCGTCGCGATGATCGCGCTCGGCGTCGTATTCGCGGTCGCGGCGCTCCACGCGCCGGTCGGACGCGGCGCTCGCGTCTACGGCGCGCTCGGCACGGTCGTGGCGCTGGCCGGGATCGGCATCGCCGGCCGGCACGTATATCTTCAGAACCTGCCGCCCGAAGCCGTGCCGGCATGCGGACCGGGGCTCGACTACATGCTCGAGGTCTTCCCGCTGACCGAAACGCTGCGCATGGTCTTCACCGGCTCGGGCGAGTGCGCCGAGATCGATTGGACGTTCATCGGCTTGAGCATGCCGGCCTGGGTGCTGATCTGGTTCGTGCTGCTCGGCGCGCTCGCCGTCGGCGCGAACTGGGGCCGCGTCTCGCGCTGACCCGGCCCCGCGCTCCGACCGTCCTCGAAGCGAACGCTACCGCCCGAGCAGCAAGCGCTCCGCGATCCGAAAATACATCCGCTCGAGCCGCACGAGGTCCTCGATCGCGACTTCCTCGTTGACCTTGTGGATCGTCGCGTTCACCGGCCCGAGCTCGACGACGTCGATCCCGTACGGCGCGATGTAGCGTCCGTCCGACGTTCCGCCGCTCGTCGAGAGCTCGGGATCGAGGCCCGTCTCCTCTTTGACGGCCGCGCTCACGGCTTCGGTGAGCTTGCCGGGTTTCGTCAGGAACGGCTCTCCGGCGATCCGCCAACGGATCTCGTAATCGATGCCGAGCCGTTTCAGCTCCTGCTCGACCCGCTCGGCGAGCGTCGCGGCCGTCCACACGGTCGAGTAGCGGAAATTGAAGCGGCACTTCAGCTCGCCCGGCACGACGTTCGGCGCGCCGGCGTCGGAGTGCACATTGACCATCTGGAACGAGGTCGGCGGGAAATGCTCGTTGCCCCGATCCATCGGCTCGCGCGTGATCGCCGCGACGAAACGCGCGAACGCGTGCATCGGATTCTCGGCGGCGAGCGGGTAGGCGACGTGACCCTGCACACCGCGAATCGTCAGGAAGCCGGTGAGCGAGCCGCGTCGGCCGATGCGCACGGTATCGCCGAGCCGCTCGCTGCTCGACGGCTCGCCGACGATGCAGTACTCGAAGAGCTCGCCGCGCTCGGCGAGCCGTTGCATGACCTTCTTCGTGCCGTCCTCGGCGACGCCTTCCTCGTCGCTCGTGATGAGCAAGGCGATCGAGCCGGGAGCGTCCGGATACGTGCGGACGAAGCGCTCCGCGGCTTTGATCATCGCGGCCAGGCTGCCCTTCATGTCCGCGGCGCCGCGTCCGATCAGCCGGCCGTCGCGCACCGTCGCCGAGAACGGCGGGACGCTCCACTGATCCTCGGGGCCCGGCGGCACGACGTCGGTATGGCCGGCGAAGACGACGCAGGGTTTGCCGTCGCCGTGCCTGAGCCAGACGTTGTCGACGTTGCCGAAACGCATGTGCTCGGCTTCGAAGCCCGACGGGGCGAGCTCCTCGGCGATCAGCGCCTGGCAGCCCGCGTCCTCCGGTGTGACCGACGGGCGCTCGATGAGCGCGCGGGCGAGGTCTAGGAGATCGACGCTCACGGCCGGCGCTCCTGTAAGTCGTGGACGAGCTTCTCTTTCGAAGCCTTTGAACCGTCGAGACTTGCTTGGAATCGATGCCTCGCGCGGCGCCCGGCGCCGTGTCCGTTGAAACCTTTCCGTAACATTTCGCCCATACCTTTTGCGCGTGATGCGAGCCGACTCATCCCTGTTCGTGCGCGCGGGCCGCAAGGCCGGGCGCGCCGCGGGACGGCGGACGGCCCGAGCCCGCCGGCGCGGCCTCGCGGCCGCGGCCCTGCTCGCGGCCGTCGTGACGGCCGCGCAAGGGCAGACCGCCCGCGACTATATCAGTATCGTCGGGTCCTCGACGGTCTATCCCTTCGCGACGGTGGTCGCCGAGCGCTTCGGGCGAGCGACGCGCTTCAAGACGCCGAAGATCGAGGCCACCGGCAGCGGCGGCGGCATCAAGCTGTTCTGCAACGGGATCGGCGTGCGCCATCCCGACATCGTGAACTCGTCGCGGCGCATCAAGCCTTCCGAGATCGAGAACTGCCGGCGCCACGGCGTCGACGATATCGTCGAGATCGTGATCGGCTACGACGGCATCGTGCTCGCGACGTCGCGGAAAGCGCCGCCGATGTCGCTGACGCTGCCGCAAGTTTATCTCGCGCTCGCGAAGCGCGTTCCGGATCCTTCGGGCGCGGGCCGGCTCGTGCCCAACCCGTATCGGACCTGGGCCGATATCGACCCGTCTTTGCCGGCCGCGAGGATCGAGGTGCTCGGCCCGCCGCCGACGTCGGGGACGCGCGACGCGTTTCTCGAGCTCGCGATGGAAGGCGGGTGCGACGCGTTCGAGCCGATCCGCGCGCTCGATCCCGGCGAGCGGCTCGCCGCGTGCCACACGATCCGGGAGGACGGCGGCTACATCGAAGCCGGGGAGAACGACAACCTGATCGTGCAGAAGCTCGACGCGAATCCGTCGGCCGTCGGCATCTTCGGCTACAGCTTCATGGACCAGAACGGCGATCGGGTGAGACCCATCGCGATCGACGGGATCGAGCCGACGTTCGACAGCATCGCCGACGGCCGCTATCCGATCGCGAGACCGCTCTACTTCTACGTGAAAAAGGCGCACGTCGGCGTGATTCCCGGTATCGAGGGGTATCTCCGCGAGTTCATCAGCGAAAGCGCGGCCGGCGATTTCGGCTACCTCTCGGAGCTCGGCCTCGTGCCGCTCCGCGATCGAGAGCGGCTGCGCATGCTCGAGCGCGTCGAAACGCTCGAGCCGCTGACGCTGTCCGCGCTCGCGCCGTAGCGGCATGCGCCGTCTCGACCGATGAGCATCTCCACGCTTCTCGCCGCGTTGCTCGCGCTGACGTCGGTCGCGTACATCGCGGGCCGCAGGCGGGCGGTGGTCGGCTCGGCGAGCGCGCCGATTCGAACCTTTCACTCCCTGCCGGGCTACTACGGCGGCTACGTCGCGCTTTGGTGCCTGCTGCCCGCGCTCGCGTTGCTCGCGATCTGGGTCGTCGTCGAGCCGATCGTGCTGCGCGCCGCCGTCATCGACTCGCTGCCGCCCGAGCTCGCGGAGCTCCCGGAGGATCGGTTCGGCCTTTTTCTTGCCGACGTTCGCAATCTCGTCGACGGCAACCTCGTCTTCGGCGCGCCCGACCCGGCCGTGCAGGCGGCGGCCGAGCGTTACGCGGAGGTGCGAAAGACGAGCCGGCACCTGCTGCTCGGCTCGCTGCTCGTCGTCGGCGTCGCGTCGCTCGTCTTCGCGCTTCGTCGCGTTCAGCCTGCGATGCGGGCGCGGATCAAGGTCGAGAAAGCCATCGAATATCTCTTGATCGGGGCGTCGCTCGTCGCGATCCTGACGACGATCGGCATTTTTCTCTCGGTGCTCTTCGAGGCGCTGCGCTTCTTCCGGCTCGTCTCGCCGATCGATTTCCTGTTCGGGCTCGAGTGGAGCCCGCAGACCGCGATTCGCGAGGATCAGGTCGGCTCGTCGGGAGCGTTCGGCGCGGTTCCGCTCTTCGTCGGCACGCTCTTGATCTCCGGCATCGCGATGCTCGTCGCGGTGCCGGTCGGGCTGATGTCCGCGATCTATCTTTCCGAGTACGCCGGGCCGCGAATGCGCAGCTGGGCGAAACCGCTGCTCGAGCTCCTCGCGGGCATTCCGACGGTCGTGTACGGCTATTTCGCGGCGCTATGGGTCGGCCCGGCGCTGCGGCGGCTCGGCGACGCGCTGGGCCTCGAGGTCGCTTCCGAGTCGGCGCTCGGCGCGGGCCTCGTGATGGGCATCATGATCATCCCGTTCGTCTCGTCGTTGTCGGACGACGTGATCAATGCCGTCCCGCAGTCGCTCCGCGACGGATCGTACGGCCTGGGCGCGACGAAATCCGAGACGATCAGGCAAGTCGTGCTGCCGGCCGCGCTGCCGGGCATCGTCGGCGCGGTGCTGCTCGCCGTCTCGCGGGCGATCGGCGAGACGATGATCGTCGTCATGGCCGCGGGGCTCGCCGCGAATCTATCGCTGAACCCGCTCGAGGCCGTGACGACCGTGACCGTGCAGATCGTCACACTCCTCGTCGGCGACCAGGAATTCGACAGCGCGAAGACGCTCGCGGCGTTCGCGCTCGGTCTCGTGCTCTTCCTCGTGACGCTCGCGTTGAACGTCGTCGCGCTGCGCGTCGTGCGCAAGTACAGGGAACAATATGAGTGAGCCGGGCCCGGTGAAGCCCAACGAGCCGCCGCGAACGCGGGATCGCGTCGCCGAAGGATTGCGGCGCCGGTACATGAAGGAGCGGGCGTTTCGCCTGCTCGGGCTCGCCGCGTTGCTCTTCGGTCTCGGCTTCCTCGCGATCTTCTTCGTCACGCTCGTCTCGAACGGCGCGAGCGCGCTACTGCAGACGCGCATCCTGCTCGACGTCGAGCTCGACCCGGAGGTCATCGATCCAGAAGGCCGTCGCGACGCGGTCGCGCTCGAGACGGCGAACTATCAGCAGCTGATCCGCGACGCGCTGAATCGTCTGTTCCCCGACGTCACGGAGCGATCCGAGCGACGCGCGCTCTACCGGCTGCTGAGCCCGGCCGCGGACCTCGAGGTGCGCGAGCTCGTGCTCGCGAATCCGGCGCTGATCGGCGAGACGCGGAGCCTGTGGCTCCTCGCGGACGATGACGTCGACATGCTGATCAAGGGCAATATCGACCGCGACGTCCCGGAGTCCGAGCGGCGGCTCTCCGACGCGCAGATCGGGTGGATCGACGCGCTCCTCGACGAAGGCCGCATCGAGCGCAAGCTCAACCGCTATTTCTTCACGTCCGGCGATTCCCGCGACCCCGAGCTCGCAGGCATCTTCGGCGCGACGGTCGGCTCGTTCTTCATGCTGCTCGTGACGCTCGTGCTTTCGTTCCCGCTCGGCGTCGCGACCGCCGTCTATCTCGAGGAGTTCGCGCCGCGCAACCGCTGGACGGATTTGATCGAGGTGAACATCAACAATCTGGCCGCGGTGCCGTCGATCGTGTTCGGGCTGCTCGGCTTGGCGTTGTTCATCAACGCGTTCGGTCTGCCGCGCTCGGCGCCGCTCGTCGGCGGGCTGGTGCTCACGCTGATGACGCTGCCCGTGATCATCATCGCATCGCGCGCGGCGCTCAAGGCCGTGCCGCCGTCGATCCGCGAGGCCGCGCTCGGCATCGGCGCGTCGAAGATGCAGACGGTGCTGCACCACGTGCTGCCGCTCGCGCTTCCAGGCATGCTCACGGGCACGATCATCGGCATGGCGCGCGCGCTCGGAGAATCGGCGCCGCTTCTGATGATCGGCATGGTGGCGTTCATCGTCGACATCCCCGAATCGCCGCTCGATCCGGCGACGGCCTTGCCGGTGCAGATCTTCCTTTGGGCCGACAGCCCGGAGCGCGCGTTCGTCGAGCGGACTTCCGCGGCGATCCTCGTGCTGCTCGCGTTCCTCGTGGTGATGAACGGTATCGCGATTCTGCTCAGGAAACGATTCGAGCGACGGTATTGACGCGTTGGAGTAGACTGCGAATGCGGATGTTCAGGCAGGCAACGGCGGAGGCCATGCAACCCGCGACGACCCCTCGGCAGACGACGGCGCGGGAGCCCGCGCCGAGCGCGGCACCGACCTACCGCACGGTCGGAGACCATCGCGCCGCGAACCCGATCATCACCGCGCGCGACGTGAACGTCTATTACGGCGACAAGCACGCGATCCAGCACGTCAATCTCGATATCGGCCTGAACGAGGTGATCGCGTTGATCGGCCCGTCGGGATGCGGCAAGTCGACGTTCCTGCGGTGTCTGAACCGCATGAACGATACGATCGAGTCGGCGCGTGTGACCGGCGAGATCAAGCTCTACGACGAGGACATCTATTCGAAGCAGATGGACGTCGTGATGCTGCGCGCCAGGGTCGGCATGGTCTTCCAGAAACCGAATCCGTTCCCGAAGTCGATCTACGACAACGTCGCGTACGGGCCGCGCATTCACGGCCTCGCGCGCGACAGGACCGAGCTCGACGAGATCGTGCAAAAGAGCCTCGAGCGCGCCGGGCTCTGGAACGAGGTCAAGGACCGGCTCGAGGAGCCGGGCACCGGGCTCTCGGGCGGCCAGCAGCAGCGGCTCTGCATCGCGCGCACGATCGCCGTGAGCCCGGAGGTGATCCTGATGGACGAGCCTTGCTCCGCGCTCGACCCGATCGCGACCGCTCGCATCGAGGATCTGATCGACGAGCTCAGGCAGAACTACGCGATCGTGATCGTCACGCACTCGATGCAGCAGGCCGCGCGCGTTTCGCAGCGGACCGCGTACTTCCATCTCGGCAGGCTGATCGAGGTCGGCAAGACCGAGGAAATCTTCACCAACCCCCGCCACAAGCTGACCGAGGACTACATCACCGGTCGGTTCGGTTGATGTTGCCGGCCGGGGGCGCGACGTCGCCGGCCGATTCGCTCACGTCTGCGGCCCCGCACTCCGCGGAGCTTTAGATTGCGTCCAATTCGCGTGTGCTCGAACGGCCCACGCGTGCCATTGCTTTGCGCGGCCGCCGGCAAGATTCCCGTCGCCGCGTGTAACCCGTGAACGCCTTTGCTCGTCATTCGCAGAATTGCGCTGCGGAACGAGCCGGCGGACGAACCGAGCGAATGGCGACGAGATCCGATAGCCCGAGATCGCCGAGGTCGTGAGGATGACTCCCTCGCGCGACGTTATTTGAGTTCGCCGTTATCCTCAGTATGATGGCTTGTCTCTTACGCGAGACTGTCGGGGGAGAGAGCACCGAAAGCGCGGATCGGAACGGTGTCAGGTAGCACCGCGTGGGTCTCATCTTATCCGAGATGCTACCGATGGGGGCGATACCGCTTCGAACCGCGCAGCCGGACTTTCGTGACGCGACGCCGCGTGCGTCTCGTCGCCGGCACGCGTGCAACGGACTGTGGGCTGTGCAAAGGAGTGTGGGTGAGGTGGTGAATCGAGCTTAAGTCAATCCACGGGGGGAAGGTCATATGACCGCATCGAAGAAAGCCGGGTCCTTCCGTCCGCACACGGGCGGGTCTTCCAAGTACAAAAATTCGAGTGGCGGACGAGGTCCCTGGCGCCCGGCGGCGCAAGCAGTCGCGATCGCGCTCGCGGCGACGAGCGGAACCGCGCTGGCTCAGCAGCAGGGGGCTCTCGAGGAAGTCATCGTTACGGCCGAGTTCCGCCAGGCCAACGTTCAAGATACGCCGATCGCGATCACGGCGGTTACCTCCACGATGATGGAGGCGCGTAGCCAGACCAACGTCTTCGAGATTGCCGCGCAGGCTCCAAACGTCACGCTGAAACCGGCCGGCGCGGGTATCGGTCCCGCGATGATCGCATTCATTCGCGGTATCGGTCAGACGGATTTCAACTACGCGCTCGAGCCCGGCGTCGGTGTCTACGTCGACGACGTCTACTACCCGACGCTGACGGGCACGTTGCTCGATTTGCTCGACCTCGATCGCGTCGAGGTGCTGCGCGGTCCGCAGGGCACGCTGGCCGGCCGTAACTCGATCGGCGGCGCGATCAAGCTCTATTCGAGACAGCCGAGCGAGGATGGCGGCGGCTCGATCTCGTTGACCTACGGCTCGTTGGACCGGGTCGAAGTCCGGGGCAGCAGCGACTTCACGATCGTTCCGGACAAGCTCTATGCCCGCGTCGCGGGAGTGAGCCGATCGCGCGACGGCTACGTGAAGCGGCTCGACTACCGCTGCGTGCATCCCAATTCGAACGTACCGTCCTTCTCGACCGGCCGTTTGTCCGACTGCAAGCTCGGCACGGAAGGCGGCCAGAACTACACGGGCGGGCGCTTCAATCTCACGTGGTTGCCGTCGGACACCGTGAGGGTCACGCTCATCGCCGACGCGATCAACGATCAGTCGGAGACGCAGCCGAACGTGCTGATCAAGGTCAACGAGAACATCACGGTCGGTGGTTCGGGTCCGTTCGACCTCACGCAGGGCGGCTTCCTGGGGCAGTCGATCGCCGGAAGCGACGGCAATCCCGTCCATCTGACGAACGCATTCGTGCCATATGGTCCGTGGCGCGGAGATACCGCCGTGAACGACGGTTACGTCAGCTACGCGACATACATGGATCCGAATGCGTTCGACCCGGATACGCTTCGGCGCTATTCGCCGGTCTCGATTCCGCCGATCTCGACGCTGGACCAGCGCGGCATCTCGGCGACGATCGATTGGCAGATCAACGATCGCCTGTCGTTCAAATCGATCACGGCGGTGCGCGAGTACCAGTCGTCGTTCGCGCAGGACGTCGACGGCTCGCCGATCAACAGCCAGATGCTGCTGCAGCATCTCGATCACGAGCAGAAGAGCCAGGAGTTCAGGCTGAGCGGCGTCGCGGCGAACGATCGGCTCGACTACACCGTCGGCGCGTTCTTCTTCAAGCAGGAGGGCACGCTCGAGGCGAACGTCAACCTGTACTACGTGCAGTTCAACTTCATCCACGGTCCGGATCCGACGCCCTCGCACAACTACGCGGCATTCGCGCACTTGTCGTACGCGCTCACGGATAGGCTGAATCTCTCGGCCGGCATCCGCTATTCGGACGACGAGAAGACCTACGTGCATTTCCGGCGCAATCCGGACGGCACGCTGCCCGCGGCGCCGTGCTTGGCCGATCTGCCTCCGCACTTCGTGGGTAACGCGCCGAACTGCGCGCTGTTCGGCCTCTTCAACCAAGGCGCGACGTGGGAAGACACGCGTACCGACTGGCGCGTCGTGCTCGATTGGCGGCTCAGCGATCAGGTCATGACGTACGGCCAGGTCGCGACGGGCTACAAGGGCGGCGGCGTCAACCCGCGGCCGTTCGTGCTGCCGCAGCTCCTGCCGTTCAACTCGGAAGAGCTGACGTCGTACGAGATCGGCTTCAAGTCGCAACTGCTCGACCGGTCGATGCGTCTGAACGGTGCGGTGTTCTACAACGATTACACCGACATCATTCTGACGCTGAACCCGTGCCCGCAGATCGCCCCGGGTCCGTGCGCGTTGCCGGTCAACGCCGGCACGGCGGACGTCAAGGGTCTCGAGCTCGAGATGGAGTACTACCCGACCGACCGCTGGAGCATCGACGCTTCGGTCGGTTATCTCGACTTCGAGTACAAGACGACGGCGGAGAACACGGGCATTACGCCGGGCATGGTGCCGCCGTTCACGCCGGAGCTGTCCTGGAGCGCGGGTATCCAGTACACGTTCCCGCAAGGGGAGCGCGGTCAGTGGTCGATCCGGTACGACGCGTCCTATCAGGACGATATCCACACCGGTCCGATCAATACCCAGCACAACCGCATCGAGTCGTACACGCTGTCCAACATGCGCGTCATGTGGCGTTCGGCCGACGAGATGTGGGATGCGGCGCTCGAGGTCACGAACCTGACCGACAAGTACTACTACCTCACGTACTTCGATCAGTACGAGAGCGGCGGCGGTACGCTGTCGGGTCAGCCGGGCCTGCCGAGGCTGTACGGCGTCACGGTGCGCCGGCACTTCTGATCGATCCGGCGTCATGCGGTCCGGCCCCCTTTGCGGGGCCGGACTTTCTTGTTGCTCGGCGCGACCGGCGACGCTCGCCGAACCCCCGTTCGCAGCATCAACGCCCGGCCGGAGTGAGCTCCATCGTGTAGATCACCTGATGCACGTCGTCCGGGTCGGGGCGCTCGCTGAAGCCGAGATGACGCGCGAGGCGGCGCATGCGATGGTTCGTCGCGGCGTCGACCGAGTACAGACGCTCGATCCCGGCGTTCCGCGCGTGCTCGATGAGGCGGGTGACCAGCAGCGTCGCGAGTCCCTTGTGCTGCCAGTCGTCGGTGACCGCCACGGAGATCTCGGCCTCGACGCATGGCGATTGCGCCGACGCGTAGCGGCAAACGCCGACGATCCTGCCGTCGTGCTGCGCCGCGGGGACGGCGACGTACGTCATCGCTTTCGCCCGATCCGGCGCGCACATCCGTTCGAGATCCCGGTCGCGCAGATGCGCGACCCCGCCGAGAAAGAGCAGGTGCTTGCTGTGCGCGGACAAGCCCTCGAAGAACGCGTTGAGCGCGGCTTTGTCGTCCGGCCGGACTTCACGGATCGTCACTCGGCTGCCGTCTCGGAGCATTTCCGTCACGGCCGGGTTCGTCACGGTGGTCATCGTCCGTCTCCCGATTCGGGGCGTCTCCGAGATTGTCCCACCGGCGCCTTCCGCGCAAGCTCGCGATGCGAAGCCGTACGGGACTCCCGCAATCGCCGCCGCTCGTGAAAGACCGTAACCTTGAGGCATCGGAACTGCGGAGGACGGCGATGGGTGTCGGGTCCATTTGTAACCGCAACGTCGCGACGATCGAGCCGGATGCGGATATCACGGTGGCCGCGGAACGGATGCGCAAGGAGCACGTCGGCGATCTCATCGTCGCCGAGTTCAGGGACGCGCGGCTCGTGCCGATCGGCATCATCACGGACCGCGACATCGTCATCTCGGTGGTCGCGAAGAAAGTCGATCCCGAGTCGCTCACGGTCGGCGACGTGATGACGACGGAGCTCCTCACCGTCCGTGAGGACAACAGCGTCGAGTTCGCGCTGCGCGAGATGCGCCGCTACGGCGTGCGCCGCGTGCCGGTCGTGGGCTCCCTTGGCGAGCTCGTCGGTGTGCTGTCGATCAACGACGTCATCGATCATCTGGGCACGCAGCTCAGCCATATCGGCGACATCATCCGCTTCGGGCAGAGTGCCGAGGCCCGGCGCAGGCCGTAACATACGGCTGAACGCGCCGGCGGCGGTTCGCCGCGCGAGGAGGTCGTATGAAGATCTTCGGCCTCGAAGCCACTCGTGGACTGGGCGAACGAATCGCCGCGCAGCTCGGGACGGTGCTCGCGCCGTACGAGGAGCGCCAGTTCGAGGATAGCGAGTTCAAGATTCGGCCGCTCGAGAGCGTTCGAGGCGAGCGGGTTCTCGTCTGCCAGTCGCTCTCGGGCGACGCGCAATTGAGCGCCGCGGACAAACTCATGCGGCTGCTCGTTTTCACCGGCGCGCTGAAGGATGCGGGCGCCGCCGAGGTCATCGCGCTCGCGCCGTACCTCGCGTTCTCGCGCAAGGATCGAAGGACGAGGCCGTACGATCCCGTCGCGACCCGCTACATCGCGGCGTTTCTCGAGGCGGCCGGCGTCGACGCGCTCGTCACGGTCGACGTGCACAACCCCGCGGCGTTCGACAATGCGTTCCGGCGCTTCAAGCTCGACGTCGAAGCCTGGCCTTTGTTCGTCGAGCATTTCGCGGTGCGCATTCCCGCCGGGCGCCGCGTCGCCGTGCTATCACCGGACGCCGGCGGCATGAAACGCGCGATACGCTTCGCGGAGGCGTTCGCCGAGCGTATCGGCGCGCCGGTCGAGCTCGCCCTGATGGAGAAGCGCCGCAGCGAAGGGCTCGTTCGAGGGCAGGCTTTCGGCGGCGACGTGGCCGACGCTACCGTGATCGTCGTCGATGACCTCGTGAGCACCGGCACCACGATGCAGCGGGCCGCGAAGGCGGCCGTCGCGCGCGGTGCCGCGTCGGTGCACGTCGCCGCGACGCACGGGCTGTTTTCGCCGGCCGCCGCGGAAGCCCTGATGATCGACGAGATCGAAACGATCGTCGTCACCGATACCGTGCCCGACGTCGAAGCGCGTTGCCCGGCGCTTCTGTCGAAGCTCGCGGTGCTCGAAACGGCGCCGCTGCTCGCCGCGGCCGTGCGTCCGCTGATACGGCGGGTGTAGGGCGCTACTGCTCGTACGAGAAGACCGTAACGGCAACTCTCGTGCTCCGCTAGCGGTGTCGCAGAAGCGTGAAGCCTTCAGGGCCGGCTCGCTGCGACGATGCTTTTCTCGGCAGCGTCTAGATACCACCGCGCGCGAGCGCGCCACTGGTCCGCGTCGGACGCCGCGTCCGGCACGCGCCGCGCATAGAGCACCGCGCGGGCGAGCGCGCGCCGGCTGCGATAGAAGTGGAGCAACGCTTGCGGGACCGGGTCGTTCGCGAGCCGCCGATACGCTTCCAGCAGTCGCGCGCCGGTCTCGGGAGCACCGAGACGGTCGCAGTCGAGCGCGAGGAAAGCGATCTCTTCCGCGGCGTCGAGCCAGCGGAGCGCGACCGAGAACTCGAGGCAGTCGATGACCTGCGGCGCGTCCGTCATGAACACGTGCTCGGCGCGGAGATCGCCGTGGGCGTCGACGATGCGATGCTCGCGCGCGCGACGCTCGAGGAGCGGCCGGTTGCGCTCGACGAACTCTTGCTGAAGCGCGGCGATGCGCCGGACCGTATCGTGCGGCAGGCCGCGATCCTGGCCGCCGACGGTGATCGCGCCGCGCGCGGTCGCAGCCGAGGAGCGCTCGAGGGCGTCGACGTAGCCGGGGCCGTCCCACGGCGCGCGGATCGCGCGATGCATGTAGAACTCGACGAGCTTCCCCATGATGCGCCCGAGATCGGCGTCGCTCGCCCGGCAGCCGACGTCGGCGAGCGTCGCGCCGGAAGGCAAGCGCCGCATCACGACGAGCCAGTCGACGACGCCGTCGGCGTCGTCGCCCACGGCGTCATCGCCGACGGCGAGGCCTCGTTCCGTGCGCACGAGCGGCACGACGCGAAGATACGTGTCCTCCGCGAGCCGACGGTTCAGCGTGACCTCGAGCTCGCAGTACGCGCGACGGGCTTCCCGATCGCGGAAATCGATCAGTCCGAAGCGAATCGGCTTTTTCAGCTTGTAAACGAAACGCGGCGAAAGGAAGACCCACGCGAAATGCGTTTCGACGGATTCGACGCGGTCGGGACGATCGGGAAAGGCGCGTCCGCTCTCGAGATACGAGACCTTCTCCGCGAGCGAGACTTCGTCTTCCACGTCGGCATGCTAGCGTGCGGCCCGAAGCGGGCCATTCGGTATTATCCGCACTCGTTCCGCGCGGGCGCGATCCTCATACTCGACTGTAGTGGTCGGACCCCTCGGTATGGAGTCGGCGGGTCCGTTCCAGACCTCGTCGAGATCAATCTCGGGATTGAACGGAGCGACGATGCCCGAGACGGAACTCACCGGAGTGTTCCGAGACCGCCGCGATACCGGGCACCGTCTGGGGGATCGGCTGGCCGCGAAGTACTCGGGCGCGGACGCGATCGTGCTCGGCTTGCCGCGCGGCGGCGTCCCGGTCGCCGACGAGGTGGCCCGGCGGCTCGGCGCGCCGCTCGACGTGATCGTCGTACGCAAGCTCGGTGCGCCGTTCAATCCCGAATTCGCGATCGGCGCGATCGCGAGCGGCGGCATCGTCTACTTGAGCCCCTACGGTCTCGATCAAGCGGGACTGGACGAGGCCGACGTCGAGCCGCTCGTTGCACGCGAGCGCGCCGAGCTCGCACGTCGCGAGGAGCTTTATCGGCGCGGACGCGGACCGCTCGAAATCGAAGACAAGACCGTGTTCCTCGTCGACGACGGGATCGCGACCGGCTCGACGATGGAGGCCGCGGTTCTCGCCGTGCGCACCGCGTCGCCGCGCCGCGTGATCGTCGCGTCGCCGACGGCTTCGCGGAGCGCGGTGGCCTTGCTCGAGCGCGCAGCCGACGCGGTCGAGGTACTGAAGGTGCCGGAGCCTTATTTCGCCGTCGGCCTCTGGTACGCGAGCTTTCCGCAGCTTTCGGACGACGAGGTCGTCGACATTCTCGCTCGACACCACGGCGCGGCCGGCACCGACGGATCGAAATCGTAAGCGCCCGACGCGTGCAAGGGCGCTCGACAGGTCCGTGGGCGAACATGAACCGCCGTTCGACGGAAGGCGGTGGCGCGTGCGCGGTGCGATAGGTCTTCGCGGGACCGCTCGTGCACATCCGTGTGACGCTGCGGCGCGCGCCATCCCTGGCGCGCGACGCTCCCGCGAAGGCCTATCGCACCGCACGCGCGCTGTCGGTGTTCGCGCCGCTCGACACCCGATCTCATGCCGCCCCACGTCCGCGCGCCGGCGGTCGCACCCGATCTCATGCCGCCGCGCATGAGCGCCTGCACGCCTGCGCGTCTGCGGTCGACCCCCCGATATACTCGCGGCCGCGTTAAGCTCGCTATCTCGATGCAGCACGAAATCATCGAATCCACGCTCGCGGCCGGCGGCCGGGTTCTGATCGCCGGCCCGCCAGGGACGGGCAAGTCGACGCTGGCCGCGACGCTCGCCGAGGGCTTCGCGAACGCGGGGCTCGTATGCATCGGGTGCGATCCGGGATCGCCGGCCTACGGCGCGCCGGGCGCGGCATGCGTCGGCATCGCGCGCGGCGACGGCTGGGAGCTCGTCGACGTCGAGCCGATCTGCAGCCTCGATGCGGTGCGCTTTCGTCTACCGCTCGTCGAAGCGGCCGCGGCGCTCCTCGAGCGCACCGCGCCCGGCCCATGCGTTCTCGATGCGCCGGGCACGTATCGCGGAGCCCCGAGCGCGGAGCTCATCAGCGCGCTCGCGCGACGTTTGCGCGCGGATCTCGTCGTGCTGCTCGAGCGCGGCGACGTTGCGGAGCTCGCTGCCGAGCTCGACGCGCTCTGCGTACGAATCTTGCGTTTGCCGGCTTCGCCCCTGGCGCGCGCGCCGAGCAAACGCGCGCGGGCGCGGCATCGCACTGCCCTTTGGAACGCGTATCTCGACGCGGGCGGCATCGTTTGCGAGGTCGACGTCGATGCGCTTCGACTGATCGGCACGCCGCCGCCGCTCGATGTGCCGTCGGCGTGGCAGGGCCGGCAGGTCGCGCTGCTTCGCGCAGGCGGGTGCGTCGCGTTCGGCGAGGTGGTGGGCCTCGACGCGGCCCGCTTACGGCTCAGAGTGCGCGGCGATCCCGACGGCGCTACGGCGCTCATGATCCGTGACGCGCGCCGCGCACGCGACGGCCTGCTCGGGACCGCCGAGCCGTTTCCGCAAGGCGTGACCTATCGTGGACCCCGCGATCCGCGGCGCTCGAAGAGCGCGCGAGCCGCTTCGCTTCCTCGAGTTACCGAGACGGAGGGTCGCGACGTCGACGGCGACCGCGTCGGCACGGCGAGCACGGAGCCGCAGCCTCTCGCCGCCGCGGAGCTGCGCCCCGTCGTGCACGTCGGTCCGTTCACCGCGACGCTGCTGAACGGCGTCTTCCGCGACCCGCTGCTGCTCGTGAAGCTCCGTCATTCGAGCCGCATGCTGCTGTTCGATATCGGCGAGACGCCCGAGCTCGACGCGCGGACCGCGCACGCGGTCACCGACGTGTTCATCACGCACGCGCACATCGACCATATCGGCGGATTCCTGCGGCTGCTGCGTCTCCGGATCGGCGAATCGTCGGTGTGCCGAATCCATGGTCCGCCCGGTCTCGCGGCGAATATCGCGGGTTTGGTCAGCGGAGTGCATTGGGATCGTGCCGGGGAAGGCGCGCCGCGCTTTACGGTCGCGGAGCTTCATCCCGACGAGACGCTGCATCGCTTCGCCGTGCACGCGGGCGAGCAAACCGCTCGTTTGCTCGAGGTCGTCTCCGCGCCGGACGGGCGACTCCTCGACGAGTCGACGCTCAACGTGCACGCGGTGACCTTGGATCACTTGACGCCGGTGCTCGCGTTCGCGCTCGAGTCGACGGTCGAGATCAACGTGCGCAAGGAACGGCTCGCCGAGCTCGGCGCACGGCCGGGGCCGTGGCTGACCGCCTTGAAGCAGGCGATCGCGGCCGGGCGGTGCGACGAGCTCATCGAGCTGCCCGACGGCTCGCGGCGAGCGGTCGGCGAGCTTGCCGATTTTCTCGTGCTGATTCGCCCCGGCACGAAGCTCGTCTATGCGACGGATCTCGCCGATACCGAAAGCAACCGGCGCCGTCTCACCGAGCTTGCGCGAAACGCCGACGTGCTCTTCTGCGAGTCGACGTTTCTCAGCGCCGATGCCGACCGCGCGGCCCGCACGGGCCATCTGACGACGCGCGCTTGCGGCGAGATCGCGACCGCCGCCAAAGTCGCGCGTCTCGTGCCGTTCCATTTCTCGCGGCGTTACGAGACCGATCCCGGCGAGGTGTACCGCGAGGTTCGAGCCGCGTGCTCGAGCGCCGTCATGCCGCAAGCCGTCCGGCACGAGTAGCGGCTACACTGCGCGTCGATGCTCACGTTGTCCAATATCACGCTGCGGCGCGGCCCGCGGGTGCTGCTCAGGAACCTTTCGGTCGCCGTCTATCCCGGCTGGCGCGTCGGCGTCGTCGGCCGCAACGGCAGCGGCAAGTCGAGCCTGTTCGCGATGCTGCTCGGCGAGCTCGCGCCGGACGAGGGCGAGATCTCGCTGCCGCGCGATCTTTCGATCGCCGCGGTCGAGCAGGAGACGCCGGCGACGCCGCAGCCCGCGATCGAGTACGTCCTCGACGGCGACCAGGAGCTCCGCGCGCTCGAGCAGGCGCTCGCACGCGCGGAGCGCGAGGGCGACGCGTCCGGCATCGCGCGCGCGCACGAGCGGCTTCGCGAGATCGGCGGCTACGCCGCTCGCGCTCGCGCCGGCGCGATGCTGTTCGGGCTCGGTTTCCCGAGCGAGACGCACACGCGGCCGGTCGCGGACTTCTCCGGCGGCTGGCGGATGCGGCTCAATCTCGCCCGCTCGCTGATGCAGCGGTCCGACCTGCTCTTGCTCGACGAGCCGACGAACCATCTCGATCTCGACGCCGTGCTCTGGCTCGAGCGCACGCTGGCGGACTTCAGCGGCACGTTGCTCGTGATCTCGCACGACCGCGACTTCCTCGACGCGACGACGACGCACACGCTGCACCTCGCGAACGGCGAGGGTCGTCTCTACTCGGGCAACTACTCGAGCTTCGAGACGCAGCGCGCCGCGCAGCTCGCGAGCCAGGCCGCGGCTTACGAAGCGCAGCAGCGCCGCATCGCGCACCTGCAGAGCTTCGTCGATCGGTTTCGCGCGAAGGCGAGCAAGGCGCGGCAGGCGCAGGCGCGGCTGAAGATGATCGAGCGGATGCCGAAGGTCGCGCCGGTCCACGCGGAGGCGGGCTTCGATTTCGAGTTTCGCACGCCGCGCCGCTTGCCCGCGCCGCTCGTGCGCCTCGACGCGGTCTCCGTGGGCTACGACGGCGTGCCCGTGCTGCGGGGTGTCAAGCTCTCGGTCGCGCCGGGGCAGAGGATCGGGTTGCTCGGCGCGAACGGCGCCGGCAAGTCGACGCTGATCAAGCTCCTTGCGGGCGAGCTCACGCCGCTCGAAGGCGAAGCCCAGGCGAACCCGAACGTCGTCGTCGGATACTTCGCGCAGCATCAGATCGACGCGCTCGATCTCATGCGCTCTCCGCTCGAGCACGTGATCGGGGCCGATCCCTCGCTCGGCGAGCAGGCCGCGCGGGATTTCCTCGGTGGCTTCGCGTTTCGCGGCGATCGCGTCTTCGAGCCGGTCGCGCAGTTCTCGGGCGGCGAGCGGGCGAGGCTCGCGCTCGCGCTGCTCGTGCAGCGCGAGCCGAACCTCTTGCTGCTCGACGAGCCGACGAACCATCTCGATCTCGACATGCGCCACGCGCTCGAGGTCGCGCTGCAGTCGTTCGAAGGCGCCGTCGTCACGGTCTCGCACGACCGTCACCTGTTGCGGGCGACGTGCGACGAGCTTTGGCTCGTCGCCGACGGCAGCGTCGCGCCGTTCGACGGCGATCTCGACGACTACGCGCGTTGGCTCGCGGCACGGCAGAGCTCGGCGGCGGCATCGCTCGGCGCCTCGGAGTCGCGAAACCGCGCGGCGTCGCCGCCGGCCCCGAGCGCGCGCGACCGGCGCCGCGAGGCGGCAGAGCAGCGCGCCCGCGAGAAACCGCTGCGCGATGCGCTCGAGCGGATCGAGCGTGAGCTCGACGCGCACCGCGAGCGTCTCACCGAGATCGAGCGCACGCTCGCGGATCCGGCGCTCTACGCGAGCGGCGACGCGGAGCGGCTCGCGGCGCTCGCGAAGGAGCAGGCGGAGATCAAGCGCCGCATCGAGGACGTCGAGACGCGCTGGCTCGAGGCGGCCGAAGCGCTCGAGGCGGCGCGGTCCGGCGCCGCTCCAGTGGCGCGATCGCGTTAGCTCGGCGGGCCGCGCTCGAGTGGCGCGGCCGTTACTCCTGAGCTGCCGCCGCCGCGCCGAGCCGCTCGACATGGACATCGAGCTCGTACGGCGGCGGCTCGCCGCCCGGGCCCTGCAGGTAGTGTTTCATCCACCGCTGCATGCGGAGCGCGTAATCGAGCTGCGCGGCCGTGTCTCGATTGCCGTGTTGCTCGCCCGGATAGCGCACGAGCCGAACGGGCGTATCGGTGCGCAGCTTGATGTGCCGATAGAGCGCGAGCGACTGGCTCGGATCGACGCGCGGATCCGCGTCGCCGCCGAGGATGAGCAGCGGCGTGCGCGTCTTTCCCGCGTGATAGATGGGGCTTCGCTCGAGCGCGAACTGCCAGTCGTCCCACGGCCACGCGCGCCAATGCACCTGATGGAGCTCGTGCGGGATGTCGCTCGTGCCGGCGGCGGCAATGAGGTCCGATAGGCCGACGAACGCGACCGCGGCGGCGAAATGCTCGGTGAGGGCGGTCGCCCCCCACATCGACGCGTACCCGCCGTACGAGGCGCCGCTGATCCCGACGCGGCCCGGATCGGCGAGCCCGATCTCGACGAGATAGGCCTTCGCGTCGACGAGATCGTCGAACTCGCGGCCGGCCGGATCGCGGTGATCGAGCTTCGAGAACTCGACGCCGCGCCCGGTGCTCGCGCGATAGTTCGGATAGAAGAACGCGAAGCCGTCGGCTGCCATCGCTTGCGCCGGAAACGTGTAGCTCGACATCCAGCCGTGGCTGAAATGCGATTCCGGCCCGCCGTGCACGGCGATCACGACCGGATAGCGCCGGCCGGGCTGCCTCTGCATCGGCCCGACGAGAATCCCCTCGATCACGAGACCGTCGCGCGCGGTGTAGCGTAGCACCTCTTGCGGCGCGAGATCGCGCTCGTCGAGGATCGGATTCGAGCGCGTCAAGCGGCGATAACCCTCCGCCTCGGACCAGACGTACACCTCTTGCGGGTGCTGCGGCGTCTCGGCGACGAGCGCGAAGCGACGACCCGCGGCGTTTCCGTGCAACGTGCGCACGATCGGACCGCCTTCGGGCTCGGGCGGAATCTCGAACGGCTCGTCGACGCGCGTTCGTGCGATCTCGGTGAAGACGCCGCGTGCGCCGACGTAGAGCAGGGTCTCGGCATCGAGCCACATCAAGCGCTCGATATGCCCCGGATAATCCCGATCGACGCGCCGCGGCTCGCCGCCGTCCGCGGAAACGACGTAGAGCCGTCCCTCGAGCGGATCGTTCGGGTCGGCGGCGCCGATGAACGCGATCCTCGTGCCGTCCGGCGACCAGACGAACTCGCCGAGCTTGCCTTCGTGCTCGACGCGGCCGATGACGCGCGACGTCTCGGTCTCGACGATCGTGATCTTGCGGTTCACGTAGAAGTCGTCGATCAGGGGCGTCGGCGCGAGCGCGACCGCGTACCGCGTGCCGTCGGGCGAGAAGCGCACGACGGACGCCGATCCCGGAAGCTCGGCACGGATTGCGAGCGGCGGTTCCTCGGCGTCCGAGCGCTGGCCGCGCGCGCCGGCGCCCGTTCGCCTCCGCTCGCCCGGTCGATCGCGGCCCTCGGGGCTCGCCGCCGGCGAGCCGCGCGACGCGCGCTCGGCCGCGCGCGCGACGTCGAGGATCCAGACGCCGGTCGGCAGCGCGGACTCCTCGTACACCTCGGCGTCGAAACCCTTCTCGCGCAGCTTTTCCCAGTGCTCGGGCGGCGCATCGGCCGCGAGAAATGCGAGCTTGCGCCCGTCGTTCGACAGCTCGAGCTCCCCGATATCGGTATCGTGCGCGTAGAGCCGCCGTGATTCGCCGCCGTCGATCGGGATCTCGTACAGCGCGACGTGCTCGTCATCGTCGCGCTTCGCGGTATAGAAAATCTTCTTTCCGTCGGCCGACCATTCGATGTCCCGAACGTCGACCTTGCCGATGACATAGCCGCGCGAGCGGCCTTCGAGGTCGGTGACGTGCAGCTCTCTGTACGCCGGTCCGTCGTCGTCGACGTAAGGGCGTCGAGGCACCCGCAGCACGTACGCGATGCGCTCGCCGTCCGGGGACATCTCCGCGGTCGCGACGCTGCGCAGCGTCACGATCTCCTCGACGGTGAGAGGCCCGGCCGACGATGCGGCCGCGACGAAGGCCGCGGCCGCGGAAAGCAGGAGGGCGAGGTTTCGACGAGCGAAGCTCATACGGGGTTCCTCGTGCGCACACAAGCCCTTCCGAGTGTAGCAGCGGGCGTCGGCCGCTCGACACGGCCCCGCGCGGCCGTCAATCCGTGAACTGCTTCGCCTCGGCCGTCGCGAGGGTTTCCGCGTGCTCGACTCGGCGCGGGCGCTCGAGCAGCGGATGCGCGAGCACGGCGGCCAAGACGATCGCGACGCCGACGTAGAACATTGCGTCGAGCTCGCGCTGCTCGCCGAGCAGCGGGATCGCGAGCAGGATCGCGTAGACGGGCTCGAGGTTCACCGCGAGCTGCGCGCTGAACGCGCTGATATGGCGCAGCGCGACGAGCGAGAGCGCGAACGGCAATAGCGTGCAGACGAGCGCGAGCGTCGACAGCAGCAGCAGATCGCGCGCGTCCGGGACGACGAACGGGCTTTCGTCGAAGCCCGGGAAGACGAGCGCGAGGAGCGGCGCGAGCACGGTCAGCGCGACGACGCCGGACCCGAGCTCGAGGGCGGTGACGGCGAGCGGATCGGCGCGCGCGACGAGTCGCTTGTTCAGCGTGCCGAAGATCGCGACGAAGACCGCGGACAGCACGCCGACCACGATCCCGATGCGCATCGCGTCCGGCACGCCGCCGACGACGAGCGCGACGCCCGGCACGATCGCGATGCCGAGCGCGAGATCCTTCGGCGAGAACCGGCTGCCTGCGAGCCGCGGCTCGACGATCGCGACGAGCGCGGTCGCGAGCGCCATGCACGTCGCCGCGACCGACGCGTTCGCGAGCTTCACGGCGCCGTAGAACGTGAGCCAGTGAAGCGTGACGAGCACACCGATGCCGCAGTACGCGGCGATGAGCCGTAGCGAGAGCGCTTTGAGCGCTCGCCAGACGCGCGGCACGAGCGCGAGCGCGACCGTCACGATCAGCATGCGCCACCAGACGAGCGGCGCCGCGCCGAGGCTGATCAGCTTGCCGAGGATCGCGGTGAATCCCCACAGCAGGACGCAGAAGTGGATCTGCAGCCGTGCGGTCGTGAGCGGCGTCATCCGCGGGGCCGTATCGCTCGATCCTGGCAAGAGCTCCGCCGTCGCGCGACTACTCGGCCGCCCGCAGCAGCTCGTTGATGCTCGTCTTCGCGCGCGTCTTCTCGTCGACCTTCTTCACGATCACGGCGCAGTAGAGGCCGTACTTGCCGTCCTTCGACGGCAGCGTGCCGGGCACGACCACGGAGCCCTCGGGCACGCGGCCCTGCAGGATCTCGCCGGTCTCGCGGTCGTAGATTCGCGTGCTCTGGCCGATGAAGACGCCCATCGAGATCACGCTGCCGCGGCCGACGATCACGCCCTCGACGATCTCGGAGCGCGCGCCGATGAAGCAGTCGTCCTCGATGATCGTCGGGGACGCCTGCAGCGGCTCGAGCACGCCGCCGATGCCGGCGCCGCCCGAGATGTGCACGTTCTTCCCGATCTGCGCGCAGCTGCCGACCGTCGCCCACGTGTCGACCATCGTGCCGCGGTCGACGTATGCGCCGATGTTCACGTACGAAGGCATCAGCACGACGTCCGGCGCCACGTACGCGCCGCGCCGCACGACGGCGTGCGGGACGACGCGCGCGCCCTGGCTCGCGAAATCCTCGTTCGAGAATCCGTCGAACTTGAGCGGCACCTTGTCGTAGAACTTCGTGAAACCGCCGTCGACGACCTGGTTATCCCGGATGCGGAACGACAGGAGCACGGCCTTCTTGAGCCACTGATGCACGGTCCACTCGCCGTCTTTCTTCTCGGCGACGCGGAGCCGGCCGGTATCGAGCCCATTGATCGCCTCTTCGATCGCGTCGCGCAGCTCGGCGTCGACGTTCTTCGGCGTGATCTCGGCGCGGCGTTCCCAGCCGGCGTCGATGATGGCGCTCAGGTTCGTCATCGGAAGCTCCTCTCGTCCTCGGGTCTTCGAAATGGGACGCGCGAACTTTATCGCATCCAAAATCGCCGCGCGGCATCCGCGCGTCGCGCGCGGCGCGCGATGCGGTTTTGCCGCGTTCAGCGCGCTTCGTTCTCGGTCAACGCGGCCTTGAGGCGCGCTTCGAGTCTTTTCGCGTGCTCCTCGTCGAGCGGCCGGCCGTCCTCGGTCGTGACGAAGAAGACGTCCTCGGCCCGCTCGCCGACGGTGGCGATCTTCGCGTTCCTGAGCGCGATGTCCTCGTGCTCGAAGACTCTCGCGACCTGAAGCAGAAGGCCGGGGCGGTCGCCGGCGACGAGCTCGATCACGGTGCGTTCGTTGGTCGCGTCGCTCGTGATCGAGACCTGAACGGGCGTCGAGAACATGCGCACCTGGCGCGGTGCGCGTCGGCTGACCTTGAGCGGCGGCGCTTGCGGGCTCGTCAGCATCTTCTCGAGCCGCTGACGGATCTCGTCGAGGCGGCGCCGTCCGGCGATCGGGCTGCCGTCGCTCTCGAGAATACGGTACGTATCGAGGTTCTGCGTCTCGGAGATCGGCACGATGCGCGCGTCGACGATCGTGAGCCCGAGCTCGTCGAGCACGGCCGTCGAACGCATGAACGAGTGCAGCTCCTTCGGCGCGTAGACCATCACGACGCCGGCGCCCTCGGCGCCGACCTGGTCGACGTCGACGAGCACCGACGTCGAGGCGGGCGCCTCGGCGAGCACGCGCGTATGCCACGCGATCTCTTCCGGGCGATGACGCAGGAAATACTCCTCGGTGAAGCTCGACCAGATCGGCTGCCAGCGCGCGGGCTCGAGACCTTGCTCCTCGAGCAGCTGCTCGGCGCGCGTCTGCGTCTCGAGGATCAGCTCGTCTTTGTCGATCGGGTTCGAGAGCCCGCGCCGGAGCGCACGTTTCGTGAGCTGGTAGAGCTCGAAGAACAGCGTGTCCTTCCACGAGTTCCAGATCTTCGGATTCGTGCCGCGGACGTCGGCGACGGTGAGCACGTAGAGATAGTCGAGGTGTGTCTCGTCGCCGACCGCGCGCGCGAACTCGTCGATGACCTTGAGGTCGTGCAGGTCCTTCTTCTGCGCGGTGAGGGAAAGCAACAGGTGATTGCGCACGAGCCACGCGACGAGCCGCGCGTCGTAACGGCTCATGCCGTGCTCCAGGCAGAACGCCTCCGCATCGACCGCGCCGAGCTCGGAGTGGTCCCCGCCGCGGCCCTTCGCGATGTCGTGGAAAAGCCCCGCGAGGTAGACGATCTCCGGCTTCTCGAGGCGCTGCATCACCTCGCTGCAATGCGGGAACTCGTGGTTGAAGCGCGGCAGCGCGAAGCGGCGCAGGTTCTCGACGACGAACAGCGTATGCGCGTCGACCGTGTACACGTGGAAGAGGTCGTACTGCATGCGGCCGACGATGCGCCCGAACGCCGGGATATAGAGCCCGAGCACGCCGTAGGTGTTCATGCGCTTCAGCGTGCGGGTCACGCCCTGCGGCGCGCGCAGGATGTCGAGGAAGAGCCGGTGATGGCGCGGGTTCTGCCGGAACTCCTCGTCGATCAGCCAGAGATGCCGCTTGATCTGCGAGATCGTTCGCGCGCCGATGCCCTTGAGCTCGAGGTTCTGCTCGAGCAGCAGGAAGATCTCGAGGAGCGCCGACGGGTCGCGGAGGAACACCTCCTCGTCGACCGCCTCGATATAGCCGTTGCGCGTCACGAAGCGCGCGTTGATCGGCACCGCGGGCGCGTCCTTGTCGAGCAGGATCGCCTCCTCGAAGAGCTGCAGCAGCATCTCGTTGAGGCGCGAGATCTCCATCACGGTGCGGTAGTAGCGCTGCATCAGCTGCTCGACCGCGAGCGTGAAGCTCGCGTCCTCGTAGCCGAGCATCTGCGCGAGCTTGATCTGGTAGTCGAACAGCAGCCGGTCCTCGCGGCGTCCGGTCAGGAGGTGCAGGCCCCAGCGGATGCGCCACAGAAACGCCCGCCCGGTCAGGAGGATCCTGAGCTGCCCTTCGGTGAGGAAGTCGTGGGCGACGAGGTCCTCGAGGCGCTCGACGGCGAGATAGCGCCGCGCGAGCCAGCCGATCGTCTGGATATCCCTGAGCCCGCCGGGGCTGCCTTTGACGTTCGGCTCGAGGTTGTACGCGGTGTCGTGGAAGTGATGATGCCGCGCCTGCTGCTCGGCGACCTTCGCACGGAAGAACTCGGCGGCGTCCCACATGCGGTCGGGACCGATGCGCTTCGGCAGCTCCCGAAACAGCGTGCCGGGGCCCGCGAGCAGCCGCGTCTCCATCAGCGCGGTCAGCACCGTCACGTCCGCGCGCGCCTGCGTCTCGCAGTCCTCGAGCGTGCGCACGCTGTGCCCGACCTCGAGGCCGATATCCCATAGAAAGGTGAGGAATCGACTGATCGGCTCGTCGGTCGAGCGGTCGGACGCGTCGTCGAGCAGGATCAGGAGGTCGATGTCGGATTGCGGGTGCAGCTCGCCGCGCCCGTAGCCGCCGACCGCGACGAGATCGGCCGAATCCGCGATCCGGCGCGCGAAATGCCGCCAGCACGCGAGGATCACGTCGTCGACCGCCTGCGCGCGGTCGTGCACGAGCGTGTCCATCGACTCGTTCGCGAGGAAGCGCTGCTTCAGCGACTCGCCGGCGGCGGCGAGCGCCTGCTTGAACGTCTCGATGGGTGACTCGCCGCCGGCGAGCGCGGCCGACAGCGCGTCACGGTCGATCAGCGGCGTGGCCGAGTGCACGGCGCCGCTCGATTCGAGACGGGTCGACATGGCTCAAAGCTCGGGCGTGCGCTCGCTCAACGTGAGCACCTCGTGGCCGTCCTCGGTCACGAGCACCGTGTGCTCCCACTGCGCGGACAGCGAATGATCCTTCGTGACGACGGTCCAGCCGTCCGCGAGCAGCTTCACGTCGCGCTTTCCCGCGTTGATCATCGGCTCGACGGTGAACGTCATGCCCGGGACGAGCTCGACGCCGGTGCCGGGCTTGCCGTAGTGCAGGACTTGCGGATCCTCGTGGAAGATGCGGCCGATTCCGTGCCCGCAATATTCCCGCACGACCGAGAAGCGATGCGATTCGACGAAGGTCTGGATCGCGTGGCCGATATCGCCGAGCCGTGCACCGGGACGGATCACGCGGATTCCGCGCCACATCGCCTCGAAGCAGACGCGGGTCAGCCGCTCGCCGATGACGGTAGGTTCCCCGACGTAGAACATCCGGCTCGTGTCGCCGTGGAAGCCGTCTTTGATGACCGTCACGTCGATGTTCAGGATGTCGCCGTTCTTGAGCTTCCGGTCGCTCGGGATGCCGTGGCAGACGACGTGGTTGACCGACGTGCAGATCGACTTCGGGTAGCCGCGGTAATTCAAAGGCGCGGGAATTGCCTTCAGCTCGTCGACGATGAACTCGTGGCAGATGCGGTCGAGCTCGTTCGTCGTGACACCCGGACGGACGTGCTCCTCGATCATGTCGAGCACCGCGGCCGCGAGGCGGCCGGCGACACGCATCTTCTCCTGTTCCTCAGGCGTCTTGATCGTGATGGCCATGGGGATCGGGCGGGGCGCGAGCCTTACGGCCGCGTTTGTTGCTCGGGACGTGCTATGGTATAAAGCGCGCGCCTTCTAGGCAATTAACGACACACACGCGCCGCATACCCGTCAGCCGGGTGCCTGGCCCGAGAGGGCGAAAGGTCGCTGCGGGGGCGCGTGGAGGTTCAACCCATACAAGGAGCTTCCCATGGCCGACGTCACACTGCGTCGTTTGCTGGAAGCGGGCGTCCATTTCGGACATCAAACCCGCTTCTGGAACCCGAAGATGGCCCCGTACATCTTCGGCGAGCGTAACAAGATCCACATCATCAATCTCGAGAAAACCCTGCCTCTGTTCCACGAGGCGACGGAATTCGTGCGCAAGCTGGTCGCGGACGGCGGCGTCGTGCTGTTCGTCGGCTCGAAGCGCGCGGCCCGTCAGGCGATCACGGAGGAGGCGACCCGCTGCGGGATGCCGTACGTCAGCCAGCGCTGGCTCGGCGGCATGCTCACGAACTTCAAGACGATCCGCCAGTCCGTCAAGCGGCTGAAGGAGCTCGAGGAAATCACGCAGGGCGGCGGCCCCGAGTTCACGAAGAAGGAGCTGCTCACGCTCGCGCGCGAGCGTGACAAGCTCGAGCGGTCGCTCGGCGGTATCAAGGAGATGGAGTCGCTGCCGGACGCCGTGTTCATCATCGACGTCGGCCACGAGGCGATCGCCGTCAAGGAAGCGCAGAAGCTCGGCATTCCGATCGTCGCGGTCGTCGACACGAATTGCTCGCCCGAGGGCATCGACTACCCGATCCCGGGTAACGACGACGCGATGCGTGCGATCCAGCTGTACGCCGCTGGCATCGCGGATGCAGTGCTCGAGGGCAAGGCGTCGCTGCCCGAGGTGCCGGTCGGAGACGACGATTTCGTCGAGCTCGACGAGGAAGGCCGTCCGAAGATCGGAGCTCCGAAGAAGAAGGCCGCGACGAAGAAGAAGCCCCGCGCGGCGAAGTCTCGGCCGAAGCCGGCCGCGTCCGATGCGCAGGCAGGCTCCGCCGAGAGCGCACCGGAATCGGGCGGCGAGCCCGCCGCGGCGCAGGGCGCCGAGGAAGCGGCCGCGGAGGCCCAGCAGTAAGCGTATAGGCGGCTCTTGAGCCGTCGGCCGAGAGAGTTCTCCGGCCCCGCGCGGGGCCGGCAACATCGAGCGAGGACCGGCATGGACATCAAACCGGCATTGGTCAAGGAGCTCCGCGAGCGTACCGGCGCGGGGATGATGGATTGCAAGAAGGCGCTCGTCGAGGCGAACGGGGACATCGACCTCGCCGCGGAAATCTTGCGCAAGGCCGGCCAGGCGAAGGCCGATAAGAAAGCCTCGCGCGTCGCCGCCGAGGGCACGGTGGTCGTCAAGAGCGCGGGTAACCGGCACGTCGTCGTCGAGGTGAACTGCGAGACGGATTTCGTCGCGAAGGACGAGAACTTCCGGAAGTTCGCCGAGCGGGCCGCGGAGGCGGCGGTCGCGAACGCGCCGGCCGACGTCGACGCGCTGCTCGCGCTCGACGCGGGCGGCGAGACGTTCGACGAGGCCCGTCGCGGCCTGATCGCGAAGATCGGCGAGAACATCACGGTGAGGCGTTTCGCGCGCTTCGAGACGTCGAACCCCGTCGGCGCGTACGTCCACATGGGCCGCATCGGCGTGCTCGTCGAGGTCGAGGGCGGCAACGACGAGCTCGCGCGCGATCTCGCGATGCAAGTCGCCGCGACGTCGCCGCGCTACGTCTCCGCGGACGACGTGCCCGCCGACGAGATCGCGAAGGAGCGCGAGATTCTCCGCGCGCAGGCGCTCGCCGAAGGCAAGCCCGAGCAGATCGTCGAGAAGATGGTCGAAGGGCGCTTGCGCAAGCATCTCGACGAGGTGACGCTCCTCGGCCAGCCGTTCGTCAAGGATCCGGACAAGCGCGTGCGCGATCTGTTGAAGGAGGCGGGCGCGAAGGTCGTGCGCTTCGTGCGCTACGAGCTCGGCGAAGGCATCGAAAAGGAGACGGTGGACTTCGCCGCGGAAGTCATGGCGCAAGCATCGCAGACCCGTTAATCTAATTCGGCCGGCGGCGACGGATTCGCCGCCGGTCATCGATCACGTCGACGAGCCGAGATGAGCGAAGGGGAGCCTGCCTACCGAAGAATTTTGCTGAAGCTCAGCGGCGAGGCGCTGCTGGGCAAGCAGCAGTACGGCATCGACCCCGAAGTCATCACGCGCATCGCGTCGGAGGTGGCCGAAGTCGTCTCTCTCGGCGTCCAGGTCGGCCTCGTGATCGGCGGAGGGAACATCTTCCGCGGCGCGGGCCTCGCCGAAGCGGGCATGGATCGCGTCACCGCCGATCACATGGGCATGCTCGCGACGATCATCAACGCGCTCGCGCTGCAGGATGCGCTCGAGCGGCAAGGCGTGACGGCGCGGACGATGTCCGCGCTGCAGGTGCACGAGGTCTGCGAGGACTATATCCGTCGCCGGGCGATTCGCCACCTCGAGAAGGGTCGGGTCGTGATCTTCGCCGCCGGCACCGGCAATCCCTTCTTCACGACGGATACGGCCGCAAGCCTCCGGGCGATCGAGATCGGCGCCGACGTGCTGATCAAGGCCACGAAGGTCGACGGCGTCTATTCGGCGGACCCGATGAAGGATCCGAACGCGATCCGCTATCGCAGCCTGTCCTACGATCAGGTGTTGTCGGACAAGCTGCGGGTCATGGACGCGACGGCGATCGTGATGTGCAGGGACAACGACTTGCCGCTGATCGTCTTCAACCTCAATACCCCCGGCGACCTGGTTCGGCTCGTCCGCGGCCATAGCGTCGGCACCGCGGTCGGCAACCAGTTGCCGATGACCGGGACGAGCTCATGATCGCCGATATAAAAAAAGATGCGGAACACCGCATGCAGAAGTCGATCGAGGCGCTGAAGGACGAGCTTCGGCGGCTGCGCACCGGTCGTGCTCACACCAGTCTCCTCGATCACGTCACCGTCGAGTACTACGGCTCTCAGGTGCCGATCTCTCAAACCGCGACCGTCAACGTCGAAGACGCGCGCACGCTCGTCGTGCAGCCGTGGGAGAAGTCGATGGTCACGGCCATCGAGAAGGCCATTCTGAACTCGGATCTCGGGTTGACGCCCGTCACGGCCGGCAGCGTGATTCGCGTGCCCCTTCCGCCGATGACCGAGGAGCGGCGCAAGGAGCTCGTGCGCGTCGTTCGGCACGAGGGAGAGAACGCGCGCGTCGCGATCCGCAATGTGCGCCGCGACGCACTGAGCCATCTCAAGGACCTGTTGAAGCAGAAGCTCGTCTCGGAGGATGACGAGCGCCGCGCGCAGGACGAGATTCAGAAACTCACCGATCGTTACGTGGCCCAGGTCGACGCGCTTCTCAAAGAAAAAGAAGCCGAGATCATGGAGTTTTGACAGCGCTTCGGCCGGATCACGGCCTTCGGGCTCGGGCGCGTGCTCGGGGCCCGCGCCGGGCGTGAGCGACGTCTCGGCCATACTGGGGGGGAGCGGGGCGAGGCCAATCGTTGCTGATCCAACGCGTCATCACGGGGGCGATCTTCGGGATCGTCGTCATCGCCGGGGTCTTGCTGTTGCCGACGAGCGGGACCGCGGCGCTGCTCGCGCTGCTGTTCGTTGCCGGCGCCTGGGAATGGGCCGGGCTCGCGCGGCTGACGGCGCCGTTGCGCGCCGCCAGCGCCGCGCTGCTCGCTGCCGTCGCGCTGCTCGGCTACGCGTGGACCGGCGAGCGCAGCGTCGTCATCCCTCTGTTGCTCGTGGCGGCGGCCTTCTGGGCGGTCGCGCTCGCCGCCGTGCTGAGCTTCCCGCGCCGCCTGCCGCTCGCCGCCGTCGGGGCGGCCGGCGTCTTCGTGCTGCTGCCGCCGTGGGCGGCGCTCGTCCATCTGCACGGCGCGACGCCGAAGGGCCCCGGCCTCGTCATGGCCGTGATCGCGATCGTCTGGGCGGCTGACGTCGGCGCGTTCTTTACCGGCCGAGCGATCGGCCGGCACAAGCTCGCGCCGCAGGTGAGCCCCGGCAAGACATGGGAAGGGGTCGCGGGCGGCATCGCGCTTTCCGCGCTCGTGTCCGCCGTGGCCGCGGCACTCGTCGATGTGCCAGTCGGTCCGTTCGTTGCGGTCGGCGCCGTGACCGCGCTCGTCTCGGTGCTCGGCGACCTGACGGTCAGCGTCGCGAAACGCAATATCGGCGTGAAGGACTCGGGGCGGCTGCTGCCGGGCCACGGCGGCATGCTCGATCGGATCGATAGCCTCACGGCCGCGGCCCCGATCTTCGTGCTCGGTCTCCTCGCGGCCGGGCTGATTTGACGGGGCGCCGTAATCGGGCGCCGTAGGGCCGCTTCGCTCTCCCGCCGGGCTGTACGACACATGTCCCGTCCGGGGGGCGTCGGCCGCCAGGGATGGCGGCCGCCGAGCCGCAGGGATGCTCTTCCGGCGTCCCCCCGGACGGGACATGTGTCGTACAGCCCGGCGACCGCCGACGTTGGTGTAGCGACCGCGGCGCGTGCAAAGGTTGGGAACGGACGTACGCGGCGATGGTCTCTTACGATTGGCCGCCGACGGGGCGGCAAAGAATAACGCCGGCATGCGCCGCGATCGTGGTTAGAATAGCCCCTCTCGCAGCACCTCGAGGTCGCTCGACACTCCCATGCTCGATATAGGCCTATCGCTTCTCGCCTTCATCGTCGCGATCGGCCTGCTCGTGTCGGTGCATGAGTTCGGCCACTTCTGGGTCGCCCGAAAGCTCGGCTTCAAGGTCGAGCGCTTCTCGATCGGTTTCGGCAAGCCGCTCGCCCGTTGGCGCGGCCGCGGACCGGATCACACGGAGTATTGGCTCGCGTGGCTGCCGCTCGGCGGCTACGTGAAGATGCTCGACGAGCGCGAGGGCCCAGTTCCCGATGCCGAACGCGAGCGCGCGTTCAATCGCCGCCCTCCCGCCCATCGCATCGCCGTCCTGCTCGCCGGGCCCGGCTTCAACTTCATCTTCGCGGTCGTCGCGTACTGGCTGCTGTTCATGACCGGCGTGCCGGGCATCAAGCCGTATATCGGCGCGGTCGAGCCGGGCTCGACCGCCGATGCGGCCGGGCTTCGCGCGGCCGACGTCATCGAGGCGATCGACGGAAATCCGACGGAGACGTGGGAGCACGCGACGCTCGCGATCCTCGATGGGCTCTTGGACGACGGGCATCTCGAGCTTCAGGTTCGCGGCGCGGACGGCAGTCTGCGTCGCGTCGAGCTCGACGTGCGCGGACGCATCTCGGAGCTGACCGAGCCGGACGCGTTGTTCGACGGGCTGGGGATTCGGCCCGGACCCGTGCCGCCGCCGTTGCCGCCCGTCGTCGGCGAGGTCACGTCCGGCAGTCCCGCCGAGCGCGCCGGCCTCCTCGCCGGCGATCGCGTCGTCGAGATCGACGGCGAGCCGGTCGAGACCTTCGAGGACCTCGCGGCCGCGATTCGTGCCCGTCCCGGCGAGACCGTGCCGCTGCTCGTGGAGCGGGGGCAGGGATGCCGACGCGAAGGGGCTTCCGCGAGCGATCGCGGCCAGGCCGTGATGGCCGCGCCGTGCTCGCGAATCACGCTCGACGTCGAGATCGGCCGTGCCGCGCTCGACGGCCGCGAGGTCGGTCAGATCGGCGTCGCGAGCCCGCGCGAGCTGCCGCCCGAGTTCCAAAGCTTGCTCGACAGCCTCGTCGCCGAGCAGCGCTATGGGCCGATCGACAGCGTCTCGCGGGCCGTCGCGAAGACGTGGGAGATGTCGGCATTGACCGTGCGGATGCTCGGGCGCATGGTTGTGGGCGATGTCTCGATGCGTAATATTTCGGGACCGATAGCCATCGCAGGCTATGCGGGGGACAGCGCGCAGGCAGGCCTCGGCGCGTTCTTGAGCTTTCTCGCCATCGTAAGCATCAGCCTCGGGATCCTGAACCTGCTCCCCGTGCCGATCCTCGACGGTGGCCAGATCGTTTTCCAGCTCGCGGAGTGGATCAAGGGTTCGCCGTTGTCGGAACGAGCCTTGGCTTTCGGACAGCAGCTCGGAATCTTGCTGATGATTCTTCTGATGGGTTTCGTTTTCTACAACGACTTGTCGCGGGTGTTCAGCTGATGGCTCTGCCGACTATCGCTTCGCATGCGGCGTTGCGGGGGCTCGCCGTCTGCGCTCTGGCGCTCGGCGTTGCCGCGGGTGCCCGCGCGCAATCTTTCGCGGAGCCGTTCGAGTCGTTCGTGGTACGCAATTTCCGCGTCGAAGGCGCGCAGCGAATCTCCGAAGGCACGATCTACAACTACCTGCCGATCAATATCGGCGACACGATCACGCCGCAGCGGGTGCAGGAGGCGATCCGCGCGCTCTATTCGACCGGCTTCTTCCAGGACATCGAGCTGCGCGTCGACGGCGATACGCTCGTGATCGCGGTGCTCGAGCGGCCGTCGATCGAAGAGTTCAAGTTCAGCGGCAACAAGGATATTCCGGACGAGGCGCTCGAAAGCTCGCTGAGGGACGTCGGCCTCGCGCGCGGCAAGACCTTCGACCGCTCGGTGCTCGACGAGGTGCAGCGGTATCTCACCGAGGAGTACTACGCGCGCGGTAAGTACGGTGCGAAGATCACGCCGACGGTCGAGGAATTGCCGGACAACCGCGTGCGCATCTCGCTCGAGATCGAAGAGGGCGAAAGGGCGAAGATTCGTCAGATCAACATCGTCGGCAACGAGGCTTTCGACGACAAGGAGCTCCTCAAGGAGTTCAAGCTCACGACCGGCAGCCTGCTGTCGTTCATCCGAGACGACAATCGCTATTCGCGAGAAGCGCTCGAAGGCGATCTCGAGACGCTGCGCTCGTACTACATGGACCGCGGTTACGCGGATTTCAGCCTCGAGGACGTTCGTGTCGCGATCTCGCCGGATCGGCGCGACATCTTCATCACGATCGCGGTCAACGAGGGCGACCAGTACAAGTTCGGCGAGATCGATATCGCCGGCAAGATGGTCGTTCCCGAGGCGCAGCTGCGCGCGCTGATCCTGCCTCGCGAAGGGCAAATGTTCTCCCAGCAGTTGCTCACGCTCACCGAGGAGAACATGAAGACCGTGCACGGCTTCGCGGGCTACGCGTTCGCGCAAGTGCAGGCCGTGCCCGAGCTCGATCCGGAAACGAAGACGGTCGACGTCACGTTCTTCGTCGACCCGCAGAGCCGCGTCTACGTTCGGCGCATCAACTTCAACGGCGCGGATAACGTCGACGACGAGGTGTTTCGCCGCGAGATGCGTCAGCTCGAAGGTGCGTATCTTTCGAACGCGGCGCTCGAGCGCTCGAAGGTGCGTCTGCAGCGGTTGCCTTACGTCGAGTCCGTCGAGTACGAGACGGTGCCGGTGCCCGGCACGTCCGATCTCGTCGACGTCGAGTTCGACATCGAGGAAGGGCTTCCGGGGCAGTTCGGCGGACAGCTCGGTTACGCCGAGTCGCAAGGCGTGATCCTCGGCGGCGAGATCATCCACTCGAACTTCATGGGCACGGGCAACCGCGTCGCGCTGACGGCGCGCGCGGGCAAGTATCAGAAGATTTACGATTTCCAGTTCACCGATTACTACCGCTCGATCGACGAGCTGTCGCGGACGATCCAATTCACCTACCAGGACATCACACAGTTCACGTCGTACACGTCGCATTTCTCGACGGAGACGTTGAGCGGCGGGCTCGCTTGGCAGTACCCGATCAGCGAGGTGCAGTACCTGAACTTCGGATTCGTCTACCAGGACGCCGAGCTCGTCGCCGGACTCTTCAGCTCCGATCAGGCGAAGCAATGGGTACGGGAGAACGGCGACCCGTTCGTCGTCGGCGAGGACGCCTTCGGCACGAACGTGCGTGCGCTCGAGATCACCGCCGGCTGGACCTACGATTCGCGCAACGCTTCGATTTTCCCGACCGCGGGGCAACGCATTCGAGCGAGGCTCAACGCCACGGTTCCGGGCAGCGAGGTCGAGTATTACACCGCTTCCCTCGATTTCACGAAGTTCATGCCGCTCTGGGGGCGATGGATCTTCAAGATCAATAGCGAGCTCGCGTACGGCGATGCGTTCGGCGAGACGACGGCTCTGCCTCCTTTCCGCAACCGTTACGCCGGCGGACCGGGGTCGGTGCGCGGCTACAAGCAGAGCTATCTCGGGCCGCGCGACAACTTCGGTCGTCCGTACGGCGGCAACCTGCTGTTCGCGAACCAGTTCGAGCTGATCGTGCCGACGCCGCAGAAGTTCGGGAATTCCGCGCGGATGGGGCTCTTCTTCGACATCGGCAACGTCTTCTCGACCGGCGGGGTGGATTTCCGCGACCGCCTCGGCGACCCGATCGACTACAAGTTCGACTATGATAGGTTGAAAAAATCGGTGGGTTTTGCCGTCGAGTGGCTCTCGCCGATGGGTCTGTTGAGCTTCAGCTACGCTTACCCGCTCAACGCGGACGAGGATACGGACCGCTTCTACGGCGATCCGGTCGAGAACTTCCAATTCAATATCGGAAGCGCATTCTAGTAGTCGAGGTCTAGTTCATGTTGAAGGCAGTTCGCGCCTTGAGTCCTTTCGCGTTGCTCGTGGGGCTGCTCGCGGCCGCTCCGGTGCAGGCACAGAAGATCGGCGTCGTCGATTTCGCGCGGCTCGTGCAGGAGTCGCCGCAATACGAGGCGATGGCGCGTGCGCTCGAGGCCGAGTTCGCCCCGAGGCAACGCGAGATCCTGACTCTGAATCAGCAGCTGCAGGAGAAGCAGCAGCGGTTCGAGCGCGATCGCTCGGTGCTGAGCGAGCAGGAGAGGGCCCAGCTCGAGCGAGAGCTTCGCGACGGCGCGCGGGATCTGCAGCGTCAGCACAATCAGTTCCAGGAAGACCTGAACATCCGGCAGAACGAGGAGATCGCGAAGATTCAGCGCACCGTCCTGCAAGCCGTGCAGGAGTACGCGCGGCGGGAGCGCTACGACCTGATCGTCGCCGAGGCGGTCTACTTCAACAGCGACCTCGACGTGACGGCCGCCGTTCTCGAGCAACTCAGAAAGAGCAACAACTGATGTCGCCGCGCGCCGCGGCGGCCGACGTCCCTTCCACGAATCCGCTCGGTGTCGTCCGGGATGCGGGTCACGCTTGCTGAGCTCGCCGAGCGCTTCGGCTGCGTGCTGCATGGGCCGCCCGAGCGCACGGTGTCGACCGTGGGCACGCTGACGGGCGCGGGACCGGACGCCGTCGCGTTTTTCGCGAATCCCGCTTACGCGCAGGCGCTGTCCGAGACGCGTGCGGGCGCGGTCATCCTCGACGAGCGCGCTCGCGAGCAGTGTCCCGTGCCGTGCCTCGTCACGCCGAACCCGTATGCGACTTATGCGCGCGTCGCCGCGCTGCTCCATCCCGCGCCGCCGCCGGCTCCGGGCGTGCACCCGTCGGCCGTCGTCGCGCCAGACGCGAAGGTCGCGCCGAGCGCGGAGATCGGTCCGCATGCGGTCGTCGGACCGCGGAGCGAGATCGGCGACGGGGTCGTGATCGGTCCGGGCTGCACGATCGGCGCGGACGTCAAGATCGGCGCGCACACGCGTCTCGTCGCGCGCGTCGTCGTGCTCGATCGCGTCCGCGTCGGCAGCCGTTGCCTCTTTCAGCCGGGGGCGGTGATCGGCGGCGACGGCTTCGGTTTCGCCGAGGATTTCGCGCATGGCGGGTGGGTCAAGGTGCCGCAGCTCGGCACGGTCGTGATCGGCGACGACGTCGAGGTCGGCGCGAACACGACGATCGACCGCGGCGCGATCGAGGACACCGTGATCGAGGACGGCGTGAAGCTCGACAATCTCGTGATGATCGCGCACAACGTCCGCGTCGGCGCACATACCGTGATGGCGGCGATGACGGGCGTCGCGGGCAGCACGCGGATCGGCAAGCGTTGTATGATCGGCGGCAGCGTGGGGATCACCGGACATATCTCGATCTGCGACGACGTCGCGATCCAGGGGAAGAGTTTCGTCGCGCAGTCGATCGACAAGCCGGGTCTCTACGGCGGCGGAGCGCTGCCTGCGGACGAAGCCGCCCGCTGGCGGCGTAACGCTGCGCGGTTCCGTCAGCTGGACGAGCTCGCGAAGCGGGTCCGCGCGCTCGAGAAGTCGGCGAAAGAGAAGCCGGAGTCCGAGCGCTAGCGGAGCCGTCGAGGGAAAAAGGGGGCGACCCCTTTCGTGCGAACTTCTGTGGGGAAGAAAGGGGACAGACCCCTTTTTCGAGGAACATGACCGTAGAACCGAAGCTCGACATCGCGGCGATCTCGGAGCGTCTGCCGCATCGCTATCCCTTCCTGCTCGTGGACCGCGTGCTCGAGATCAACGTTCCCGAATCCCTCGTCGCGCTGAAGAACGTCACGATCAACGAGCCTTTCTTCACGGGGCACTTCCCCGGGCTGCCGGTGATGCCGGGTGTGCTGATCATCGAAGCGCTCGCGCAGGCCGGGGGAATTCTCGTGTTCGAGGGCGCGGGAGACGAGAAGCACGGCTCGATCCTCTATCTGGCCGGCGTCGAGAACGCGCGCTTCAAGAGCCCGGTGCGGCCCGGCGACCAGCTGATGCTGCACGTCAAGCTCGCGGCGAGCCGCCGCGGCTTCTGGCGCTTCGACTGCCGCGCCGAGGTCGACGGGCGCGTCGCGGCCGTCGCCGAGATCACGATGGTGGCCGGGAAGCGGAATTGATCGACGAGCGAGCCGTCGTATCGCCGGATGCCGAGGTCCACGACGAAGCGTACGTCGGACCTTATTCGGTCATCGGCGAAGGGGTGAAGATCGGGCGCGGCACGCGCGTCGAGGCGCACGTCGTCATCAAGGGGCCGACGACGATCGGCGAGGACAACCGCATCTTCCAGTTCGCGTCGATCGGCGACGATCCGCAGGACAAGAAGTACGCCGGCGAGCCGACGCGCCTCGTCATCGGCAACCGCAACACGATCCGCGAGTACGTGACGATCAACCGCGGCACGGTTCAGGACCGCGGCGAGACGCGCATCGGCGACGACAACTGGATCATGGCGTACGTGCACATCGCGCACGACTGCGTGATCGGCAATTCGACGATCTTCGCGAACGCGGCGACGCTCGCCGGCCACGTCCACGTCGGCGATCACGCGATCCTCGGCGGGTTCGTCGGCGTGCACCAGTTCTGCCGCATCGGTGCGCACGCGTTCGTTTCGGCGCACAGCTACGTGTCGATGGACGTGCCCGCGTACGTGACCGCGGCCGGACGCCCCGCGGAGCCGCGCGGCATCAACGCCGAAGGCTTGAAGCGGCACGGATTCTCGGCGGCGCAGATCCGCAATATCCGCGAGGCGTATCGGGTCCTTTATCGGCAGGGATTGAAGCTCGAGGACGCGATCGCGACGCTCGCCGACCGCGTCGCCGAGCAGCCGGAGCTCGAGCCGCTGCTCGAATCGCTGCGGTCGAGCTCGCGCGGCGTCGCTCGCTGAGCCCGCGCCGTATGAGTCGGCCGCTGCGTTTCGCGCTCGTCGCCGGCGAAAAGTCCGGTGATACGCTCGGTGCGGGGTTGATCGCCGCGTTGAAGGCGCGGTTTCCCGACGCCGAGTTCTACGGCGTCGCCGGCGAGCAGATGATCGCCGCGGGCTGCGTCGCGTGGTATCGCGCCGAGGAGCTCTCGGTCATGGGGCTCGCCGAGGTCTTGAGCCATTTGCCTCGGCTTCTACGCCTCCGGCGCGATCTGATTCGCCGTCTGCGCGCGGAACCGCCGGACGTCTTCGTCGGCATCGATTCACCCGATTTCAACGTGCCGGTCGAAGCGGCGCTTCGCGCGAGCGGCATTCGCACGGTGCAGTACGTGAGCCCGCAAATCTGGGCGTGGCGACAGTCGCGCGTGACGACGATGCGCGCCGCGGCCGATCTCGTGCTGTGCGTGCTGCCGTTCGAGACCGGCTTCTACGGCAAGCATCGCGTCAAGGCCCGCTTCGTCGGGCATCCGCTCGCGGACGCGATCCCGCGTCACGTGGACCGCGCCGCGGCGCGCGCCGCGCTCGGCATCGACGAGGACGCGCGCGTCATCGCGCTCCTGCCCGGCAGCCGTCGCGGCGAGGTCACGCGACTCGCGCAGCCCTTTCTCGGCACCGCGGCGTGGGTGCAGCAGCAGCGCCCCGGAACCCGCGTCGCGATCGCGTTCGCGAACGACGAGATGGCGCGCGTCTTCGACGAGGCCGTCGCAGGGATGCGCCTCGACCCCGAGCCGTTACGCTTCACGGGCATCGCACGAGACGTGATGGCGGCGGCCGACGCGGTCCTGACCGCGTCCGGCACGGCGAGCCTCGAGGCGCTGCTGCTCAAGCGTCCGATGGTCGTCGCGTACCGCATCACGCCGCTCACGTACGCGCTCGTGCGCTGGCTCGGCGCCCGCAAGCTGCCGTGTTTCTCGCTGCCGAATCTCCTCGCCGGCCGCAAGCTCGTGCCGGAATTCGTGCAGGACGACGTCCGGCCCGAGGTGATGGGACCGGCGCTGCTCGGCTGCCTGACGGGGGAGGGGCTCGACACGGATTGGTATCATGCGTTCGACTCGATTCACGAGACGCTGCGCCGCGACGCGAATGCCGCCGCGGCCGACGCCGTGATCGAGCTGCTGCAATCGGGAGGCGAGACGAAGCCGCGAGAGGCCGAGTGGGGACCCGCCGGCACGAATCACTAGCAGGGCCGATGAGAATGCCGTCGGCGCAGCGCCGCCGTATCGATATTCGTCACGGAGCAACGCGAGGAGACCGGAAGTGACCGGCCGCACGGGCTTCCTGCCGTTCGTGTCCTCCGAGGCGACGATCGCCGGCGTCGACGAGGCCGGCCGCGGTCCGCTCGCGGGACCGGTCGTCGCCGCGGCCGTCGTGCTCGATCGCAAGCGCCGCATCCGCGGGCTGAAGGACTCGAAGCAGCTCGACGAGGACGAGCGGACATGGCTCGCGCGCGAGATCCGCCGCAAGGCGCTCGCGTTCGCGGTCGCGCACGCGACGCCGGCCGAGATCGACGAGATCAACATCCTGCAGGCGACGCTGCGCGCGATGGAACGCGCGATCGAGCGGCTGCGAGTCGTGCCGGACCTCGTGCGAATCGACGGCAATCAGCTGCCGCGCTTCGAGGGCCGCGACCGGCCGTTCCTGCTCGAGCCCGTGATCGACGGCGACGAGAAGGTGCCGGCGATCAGCGCGGCGTCGATCCTCGCGAAAGTCTGCCGCGACCGCTTGATGCGGCGCTGGCACCGGCGCTATCCGATGTACGGTTTCGATCGGCACAAGGGCTACGCGACGCGGGAACACCTCGAGGCGCTTGCACGATACGGGCCGTGCCCGATACATCGTATGAGCTTCGCGCCGTGCGCGCTGCGCGGTGCGAGCGTCGAGCGCCTCACGCGCGCGGCGCAGGAAGTCGCCGATGACTACGGCCGTGAATAGCCCGAGCTTCGTTCATCTGCGCGTTCACAGCGAGTACTCGCTCGTCGATAGCGTCGTGCGCATCGGTCCGCTCGTCGACGCGGTCGAGCGGCTCGGCATGCCCGCCGTCGCGATTACCGATCTCGGGAACGTCTCGGCGCTCGTCAAGTTCTACAAGAAGGCGATCGGCCGCGGCATCAAGCCGATCGTCGGCGCGGACGTCTGGACCGTGCCCTCGCACGATGCGGGCGAGGCGTTCCGCATGACGCTGCTCTGCATGGACGAGCGCGGCTTCAGGAATCTGAGCCGCCTCCTGACGGCGGGCTACGCCGAAGCGCAATCGCAGGGCCGCGCGCTGTTGCTCGACGAATGGCTGACGCCCGATGCGCTCGAAGGGCTGATCGCGCTCTCCGGCGCCGGCCGCGGCGAGCTCGGCAAGGCGCTCCTCTCCGATTCGCCGGAACGCGTCTCGCGCGTGCTCGACGCGTGGCGCACGCGGATGCCGGACCGGTTCTATATCGAGTGTCAGAAGCTCGGCCGGCCGGGCGAGGCCGAATACCTCGAGCGCGCCGTCGAGCTCGCGGCGCGCGAGGGGTTGCCGCTCGTCGCGACGAACGAGGTCTGCTTCCTCGAGCCCGACGATTTCGACGCGCACGAGGTGCGGATCTGCATCGCGCAAGGCCGCACGCTCGACGACGCCGCCCGCCCGCGCGAGTACACGCCGGAGCAATACTTGAAGTCCGCGGACGCGATGCGCGAGCTCTTCGCCGAGCTGCCGGAGGCCCTCGACAACACCGTCGAGATCGCGAAGCGCTGCAATTTCGAGCTTCGCATGGGGAAGCTCTTCCTGCCGGCGTTCGAGACGCCGGACGCGTCGAGCACCGCGGAATACCTCCGCAAGGAAGCCGAGCGCGGGCTCGCGGCGCGGCTTACGGCTTCGGGCCGCGACGACGCCGACGGGACGTATGCGGCGCGGCTCGCACGCGAACTCGACGTGATCTGCCGGATGGGCTTCGACGGCTACTTCCTGATCGTCGCGGATTTCATCGGCTGGGCGCGCAAGAGCAACATACCGGTAGGCCCCGGCCGCGGCTCGGGCGCGGGATCGCTCGTCGCGTACGCCCTCGGCATCACCGATCTCGACCCGATCGAGCACGACCTGCTGTTCGAGCGTTTCCTGAACCCCGAGCGCGTGTCGATGCCGGACTTCGACGTCGACTTCTGCATCGAGGGCCGCGACCGCGTGATCGACTACGTCGCGGAGCGTTACGGCCGCGACCGAGTCTCGCAGATCGCAACGTTCGGCACGATGGCCGCGCGCGCCGTCGTGCGCGACGTCGGCCGCGTGTACGGCATGCCGTACGGCTACGTCGACAGGATCGCGAAGCTGATCCCGTTCGAGATCGGCATGACGCTCGATCGCGCGCTCGCCGAAAGCGAAGACTTGAAGGCCGCGTACCAGGCCGAGGAAGAGGTCCGCGGGCTGATCGACATGGCGCAACGGCTCGAGGGCCTCGCGCGCAATACCGGCACGCATGCGGGCGGCGTCGTGATCGCGCCCGCGCCGCTCACCGAGTTCATGCCGCTCTATCGCGAGCCCGAGGGCGCATCGACGCAGCTCGACAAGGACGATCTCGAGGCAGTCGGCCTCGTGAAGTTCGACTTCCTGGGCTTGAAGACGCTGACGATCATCGACAAGGCGCTCGCGACGATCAACGCCGAGCGCGCGAAACGCGGCGAGCCGCCGGTCGACTTGAACGCGATCCCGGTCGACGATCCGAAGACGTACGAGCTTCTGAACCGCTGCGACACGACGGCCGTCTTCCAGCTCGAGTCGCGCGGCATGCGCGATCTGATCAAGCGGCTGAAACCCGACCGCTTCGAGGATCTCGTCGCTATTCTCGCGCTGTTCCGTCCCGGGCCGCTGCAGTCCGGCATGGTCGACGAGTTCATCGAGCGCAAGCACGGCCGGGCCCCGATCGATTATCTGCATCCGTCGCTCGAGCCGGTGCTGCGCCCGACGTACGGCGTGATCCTCTATCAAGAGCAGGTCATGCAGATCGCGCAGGTGCTCGCCGGATACACGCTCGGCGGCGCGGACCTGCTGCGCCGCGCGATGGGCAAGAAGAAGCCCGAGGAGATGGCGAAGCAGCGCGAGATCTTCGTCAAGGGCGCCGTCGAGCGCGGCGTCGACGAGAAGCTCGCGACGCACATCTTCGACTTGATGGAGAAATTCGCCGGGTACGGCTTCAACAAGAGCCATTCCGCCGCGTACGCGCTCGTCGCGTATCAGACCGCGTGGCTCAAGGCGCACTATCCGGCCGCGTTCATGGCCGCCGTGATGACGGCGGACATGGACAACACGGACAAGCTCGACGTGCTGCGCAAGGATTGCGCGAAGCTCGGGATCGAGATCGAGCCGCCGAACGTGAACCGCTCCGCGGACGTCTTCACGACGGACGGCGTGCGGCGCATCCGCTACGGGCTCGGCGCGATCAAGGGCGTCGGCCAGAGTGCCGCTCAGGCGATCGTCGCGGAACGCGAGGCGAACGGGCCGTACAAGGATCTGCTCGATCTTTGCCGCCGCGTCGACGCGCAGAAGCTCAACCGTCGCGTGCTCGAAGCCCTCGCGCGCGCCGGCGCGCTCGACGGGCTCGGCCCGAATCGCGCGAGCCTGATGCTGGCGATTCCGGACGCGATGCGGCTCGCCGAGCATTCGGCGAGCGCGCTCGAGCGCGGACAGGCGACGTTGTTCGGCGACGAGCCGGGCGAGGCGCTCGAGCACGAGTTTCCCGTCGTACGGGAATGGACGAAGCGCGAGCGGTTGCAGGCCGAGCGAGAAGCGTTGGGGCTCTATCTCACGGGGCATCCATTCGACGACTTCGTGAATCACTGCAAGCACTTCACGAACGGGCCGATCGCGAACGTGCTCGCGACCCTGCCGGCCGACGGCGGTCAGAACGCGTATACGCTGCGGCGGGAAGCGACGCTCGCGGGCATCGTGACCGACGTGCGGCGGCGCGGCGGGCGGTTGACGCTCCAGCTCGACGACGGCAGCGCGACGATCGAGGTCTCGCTGTTCGACGACGTCGCCTCCGCGGCGCGGCACCTGATCTTCAAGGACGCGGCGCTCGTCGTGCGCGGGCAGCTCCGCTACGACGAGTTCCTGAACGGCTGGAGGCTGAACGGGCAGCGCGTGACCTCGGTCGACGACGAGATCGTGAACCACGCGCGTCGGCTCACGATCCGCTGGCGCGCCGGAGAGACGCGGCCGGATTTCGTCGCCGCGCTGAAGAACGCGCTGAAGCCGTTCACCCGCGGAAAGTGCGAGGTCTGTCTGAAATACGAAGGTCCGACGGCCGAGGCGATGCTGACGCTCGGCGAGGAATGGTCGGTGCAGCCGACGCGCGAGCTCCGCGACGCGCTGAACCGGCTGCTCGGCGAGGAGCGCTTCTCGATCCATTACCCGAAGCACTTCGTCTGAGCGCCGTGCCCCCGCGGCGTGCGGCGAGCTCCGCCCGGGCACGCCGCTTCCCCCGCCCGGGGATCGGCGGCACACTGCTCGCCCGTGACGCCGCCGGCACGGCGCGCCGAGGCGACCGGCGGGCCGGGCGGGCCCGTTCGAAAGGCGCGATAAGGCCCCTGCAAGGCCGAATTCCGGTGTGTGGGCGGATTTTTGCGCGCGCCGCACTTGTCATCGGATTCGGGATGGATGTATGGTGCAGAAGCGCTCAGCAGGTATATCTATGGATTTGAAATTCCTGGACTTTGAGCAGCCGATCGCGGAGCTCGAAGCGAAAATCGACGCATTGCGCTTCGTCGGCGCCGATTCCGACATCAACATCAGCGAGGAAATCGATCGCCTGACGAAGAAACGAGACTCGGTGACCCGCGGCATCTTCGCGAGCCTGACGCCGTGGCAAGTCGTCCAGCTCGCGCGCCATCCGCAGCGGCCGGACACGCTCTACTACATCGAGCAGTGCTTCACCGATTTCCAGGAGCTGCACGGCGACCGGATGTTCGCCGAGGACCGCTCGCTGATCTGCGGTCTCGCGCGCCTCGAAGGCCGGCCCGTTGCGCTGATCGGTCACGAGAAGGGGCGCGACACGAAGGAGCGCATCGAGCGCAATTACGGCATGACGCGTCCCGAAGGCTATCGCAAGGCGCTTCGGATCATGCGGCTCGCCGAGAAGTTCTCCTTGCCCGTGATCACGCTGATCGACACGAAGGGCGCGTATCCCGGCGTCGGTGCCGAGGAGCGCGGCCAGAGCGAGGCGATCGCGCGGAACCTTTTCGTGATGGCGGGCCTCCGGACGCCGATCGTCAGCGTCGTGATCGGCGAGGGCGGCTCGGGCGGCGCGCTCGCGATCGGTGTGGCGGATCGGATGCTGATGCTGCAATACAGCATCTACTCCGTGATCTCGCCCGAGGGCTGCGCGTCGATCCTGTGGAAGACCGCCGAGAAGGCGGAAGCCGCGGCGGAGGCGATGGGCGTGACCGCGGACCGGCTGCAAAAGCTCGGCCTGGTCGACGACGTGATCGCCGAGCCGCTCGGCGGCGCGCATCGCGATCCGAAAGCCATGGCCGAAACGCTGAAGAATGCGCTGATTCAGTCGCTGGCCGATCTCGATGCGCTCGATGCGGACACGCTCGTTCGCAAGCGGCGCGAGAAGCTCGCGGGCTACGGCGTGTTCAAGGAAGGCTGAGACGACCGACCGCCGCGACGTGAATGGCCGCGCGGACCCCCCCGCGGCTTCCGGCCCTCCCGACGAGCGCGGGTTCCTCGAGCGCCTACGCTCGGCACTGCCCGGTCTCTCGGAAGGCGCGCGTTACGCGGTCGCCTACAGCGGCGGGCTCGACTCGACGGTGCTCCTCGCGGGCGCCGCGCGGCTCGTCGATCCGAGCCGGCTGCGCGCGCTCCACGTCGATCACGGGCTGCAACCCGATTCGGCCGACTGGTCCCGTCATTGCGAGCGGGTCTGCGCGCGGCTTCGAGTCCCGTTCGAATGCCTCCGCGTCCATGTCGACATCGCGGCCGGCACGGGCGTCGAGGCCGCGGCGCGCGCCGCGCGCTATGCCGCGCTCGGCGCGCAGCTTACGCCCGGCGAGATCCTGCTGACCGCGCACCACGCCGACGATCAGCTCGAGACGGTGCTGCTGCGGATGCTGCGGGGCGCGGGCGTTCGCGGGCTGCGCGGGATCCTGCCCGAGGCGGATCTCGGCGCGGGCCGCGTCGTGCGGCCGCTGCTCGAGCTCACGCGCGCCGAGCTTCGCGCGATCGCGGCGCTCTGGGAGCTCGAGTGGGTCGAGGACCCGTCGAACCGTTCGCTCGAGTTCGATCGCAACCTCGTGCGCACGAGGCTCGTGCCGATCATTCGCGAGCGCTGGGGCGATTCCGCCGCGCACGCCGCGACCCGCCTGACCGCCGCGATGCGCGACGCCGAGGCGTTGCTCGAGCGCATCGCGCGCGACGACCTCGAGGCCGCGGGCGCCGTTCCCGGACGGTTGCCGCTTCCGCCGCTGCGCCGCCTCGACCCGGAGCGGCAGCGCAACGCGTTGCGCTACGCGGTGCGCGCGGCGGGTCTGCCCGTCCCGGATGCGGCGCGACTCGAAGCGTTGCGGCGGGGGATCGGCGCAACGCCCGCGGAGGCCGCGCGCCGCGTCGAGTGGCGCGGCGGCGAAGCACGCCTGTTTCGCGATCGGTTCTATTTGCTTCCTCCGCGTGCGTTGCCCGCTCGTGAGACGGCGCACGGCGGCTTCGCGCCGTTCGCGCCCGGCGACGGGCAGCGAGCGGCGAGCGCGTCGGAGCACGCCGCACCGAGCGAGACGCAGCGCGTCGCCGCCGGTCTGCCGTGGCACGGCTCGGAAGGCCGCATCGTGCTCGAGCCCGTCGGCGAGCGTGATCGAGCTGCCTGCGGTTTCCCCGAATCGTGGGCGCGAGAAGGACTCGACGTGCGTTTCCGCGCCGGCGGCGAGCGTTTCAAGCCCGCCGGCGACGCGCATCATCGGACGCTCAAAGCGTGGTTCCAGCAGCGCGGCATCGTGCCGTGGATGCGCGAGCGGATTCCGTTGCTCTATCGCGAAGGGCGGCTCGTCGCCGTCGCGGATCTCGCGCTCGACGAGCACGCGCGCCGGGCGCTTCCGGACGAGCCGCGTTGGCGCGTGCGCTGGCTCGATCATCCGCCGATCGAGTGAGCGTTATACCTTGGCGCAACGCGCGAGAACCGGCCGGACTGGTCGCAGTGTGGCCGTTCTGGTACGTTGTAGCACCGTCTCCGAAGCACCAATCGTTTTTTCATTCAGGGAGTGTGGCGCCGCCTCGAGGCGGGCGCTTTCGTTCGGCGTGGCGATCCGCGTCCGCTCGAGGTTCCGAACAGGCGGATTATGACCCGATTCATTTTCATCACCGGCGGCGTCGTTTCTTCGCTCGGCAAGGGCATCACGTCTGCGTGTCTTGGCGCGATTCTCGAGGCGCGCGGACTGAAAGTCCGCCTGATCAAGCTCGATCCGTACATCAACGTCGATCCGGGCACGATGAGCCCGTTCCAGCACGGCGAGGTCTACGTCACGGACGACGGCACCGAGGCGGATCTCGACCTCGGCCACTACGAGCGATTCGTGCGCACCAAGACGGGGCGCAACAGCAATTTCACGACGGGGCGCATCTACCAGACGGTGATCGCGAAGGAGCGGCGCGGCGAATATCTCGGCGCCACCGTGCAGGTGATCCCGCACATCACCGACGAGATCAAGCGCTCGATCCTGCTCGGCGCCGAGGACGCCGACGTCTGCATGGTCGAGATCGGCGGCACGGTCGGCGACATCGAGTCGCTGCCGTTCCTCGAGGCGATTCGTCAGATGGGCGTCGAGCTCGGCCGCGAGCGCGCGTTGTACATCCACTTGACGCTCGTGCCGTTCATCTCGGCGTCGAAGGAGATCAAGACGAAGCCGACGCAGCATTCCGTCAAGGAGCTGCGCTCGATCGGTATCCAGCCCGACATCCTCGTCTGCCGCTCCGAGCTGCCGCTGCCCGAGGAGCAGAAGGCGAAGATCGCGCTCTTCACGAACGTCGAGCAACGGGCCGTGATCTCGGCCGTCGACGTCGACGATCTGTACGAGATCCCGCTGATGCTGCATCGGCAGAAGCTCGACGAGATCGTCGTCGACAAGCTCAGGATCGACGCTCCGCCGGCGGATCTGTCCGAATGGCAGGCGGTCGTCGATGCGAAGGCGCATCCCGAGGCCGAGGTCACGATCGCGATGGTCGGCAAGTACGTCGATCTGAAGGACGCGTACCTGTCGCTGAACGAGGCGCTGACGCATGCCGGCATCCATACGCGCACGCGCGTGAACATCCAGTACGTCGAGTCGGAGGACATCGAGCGCGAAGGCACCGGGTGCCTGATGGAAGCCGACGCGATTCTCGTGCCCGGCGGCTTCGGCGAGCGCGGCATCGAGGGCAAGATCCAGGCCGTGAGGTTCGCGCGCGAGAAGCGCGTGCCTTACCTTGGGATCTGCCTCGGCATGCAGGTCGCGATCATCGAGTACGCGCGCAACGTCCTCGGCCTCACCGGCGCGCAATCGACCGAGATCAACAGCGCGACGCCGCATCCCGTCATCGCGCTGATCACCGAATGGCAGGACGAGCGCGGCCGAGTCGAGCGCCGCAGCGCCGATTCCGATCTCGGCGGCACGATGCGTCTCGGCGCGCAGCGCTGCCTGCTCAAGCCCGGCACCCTCGCGCACTCGATCTACGGCAAGGACGTCATCTCCGAGCGGCACCGTCACCGCTACGAGTTCAACAATCGCTATCTCGAGCGCTTCGAGGAGGCGGGGCTCGTGTTCTCGGGCAAGTCCGTCGACGGGCTCGTCGAGGTCATCGAGCTGCCCGATCATCCGTGGTTTCTCGCGTCGCAGTTCCATCCGGAGTTCACGTCGACGCCGAGGGACGGTCATCCGCTGTTCAGCAGTTTCGTGAGCGCCGCGCGGGCGTGCCAGGGGCTGCGGCTGCCGCGCGCAACCGCCGCCCAGGTATGAATTTCGCCGGCTTCGAGGCGGGGCCGGACGCGCCGCTTTTCGTGATCGCCGGCCCCTGCGTGATCGAAAGCGAGGAGCTCGTGCTGCGCACGGCGGAGCGCCTCAAGGAGATCACGGGTCGGCTCGGCATGCCGTTCGTCTTCAAGGCGTCGTTCGACAAGGCGAATCGGACGTCGCACGAAAGCTTCCGCGGGCCCGGGCTGGAGGAGGGGCTTCGGATCCTCGAGCGTGCCCGGCGCGACGTCGGCGTGCCGGTGCTGACCGACGTTCACGAGGATACGCCGCTTCGCGCCGTCGCCGAGGTCGTCGACGTGCTGCAGACCCCGGCGATGCTCTGCCGTCAGACGAATTTCATCATGGCCGTGGCTCGGCAAGGGCTGCCGGTGAACTTGAAGAAGGGACAGTTCCTGTCCCCGGAGGAGATGGCGAGCGTCGTCGAGAAGGCGCGTTCGACGGGGAACGACCGCTTGCTCGTCTGCGAGCGGGGCGTGGCTTTCGGCTACCGGGATCTGATCGTCGACATGCGCGGGCTCGCCGTGCTGCGCGAGACGGGCGCGCCGGTCGTCTTCGACGCGACGCACGCGGCCCAGCGCCCGGGCAGCCTCGGCCGCTCGACCGGCGGCGATCGGCGCCACGTGCCGTTGCTCGCCCGCGCGGCCGTCGCGGCCGGCGTCGCGGGCATTTTCCTCGAGACGCATCCGAACCCGGCCGAGGCGCTGTGCGACGCGGCGACGCAGTGGCCGCTCGAGCACATGGCGGGGCTGCTCGAGCAGCTCAAGGCGCTCGACGAGATCGTGAAGTCCGGCCCCCGCATCGAAGACACCGGGGTCTGACACGGATTCGCGCCGTTTCGCGGTATCGGCCGGGAGGCGGGCGTTACAATCCTCGCTTTACCATCGCCGGTTTTCGAGGGGTACCGGCGGCAGGATGAACAGGGAGTGACGATGAGCAAGATTAGGGCGATCCGCGGTCTCGAGATCCTCGATTCGCGCGGCAATCCGACGGTCGAAGCCGAGGTGGAGCTGACGAGCGGTGCCGTCGGCCGCGCGGCCGTGCCGTCGGGTGCATCGACCGGCTCGAGGGAGGCCGTCGAGCTGCGCGACGGCGACGCCTCGCGCTATCTCGGCAAAGGGGTGCGAAAAGCCGTCGCGCACGTCGAAGGCGAAATCGCGGACGCGCTCCGCGGGATGGACGCGGCGGACCAAGCCGCGATCGATCGGCGGCTGATCGAGCTCGACGGCACGGAGAACAAGAGCCGGCTCGGCGCGAACGCGATTCTCGCGGTGTCGCTCGCGACCGCGAAGGCGGCCGCGGCGGACAAAGGCGTGCCGCTGTTCCGGCATCTGCACGACGCGAACGAGTACACGCTTCCGGTGCCGATGATGAACATCGTCAACGGCGGCGCGCACGCGGACAACAACGTCGACATTCAGGAGTTCATGATTCTGCCGGTCGGCGTGCCGAGCTTCTCGGAGGCGCTTCGTTGCGGTGCCGAGGTGTTTCATGCGCTCAAGAAGGTGCTGAAAGGGCGGAAGCTCAACACCGCCGTCGGCGACGAGGGCGGCTTCGCGCCGGATCTCGGCTCGAACGAGGAAGCGTTGCAGACGATCGGCGAGGCGGTCGAGGCCGCGGGTTATACGCTCGGCCGCGAGGTCTATCTCGGGCTCGACATCGCGAGCTCCGAGTTCTACTCGAACGGCACGTATACGCTCGCCTCGGAGAATCGCCGCTTCGATGCGCGCGAGTTCGCGGGCTATCTCGAGGATCTGATCGCGCGTTATCCGATCATCTCGATCGAGGACGGCATGGCCGAGGACGACTGGGAAGGTTGGCGGTACCTGAGCTCGCGGCTGCGCGACCGCGTCCAGCTCGTCGGCGACGATCTGTTCGTGACGAACACGAAGATCCTCTCGCGCGGCATCGCGGACAAGGTCGCGAACAGCATCCTGATCAAGCCGAACCAGATCGGCACGCTGACCGAGACGCTCGCGGCGATCGACATGGCGGTGGATGCGGGCTACTCGGCCGTCGTGTCGCATCGCTCCGGCGAGACCGAGGACGCGACGATCGCGGACATCGCGGTCGCGACGCGCGCGACGCAGATCAAGACCGGCTCGCTGTGTCGATCGGATCGGCTCGCGAAGTATAATCAGCTCCTGCGCATCGAGCGTCTGCTCGGGGGGAATGCGAAGTATGCCGGCGCTCGCGCCTTTCCAGTCGCGCTCTGATTCATTGGCCGGAGCGGCCGCGTGCGGGTGCTGATCGCCGCGCTCGCGGTCATTCTCATCGTGTTGCAGCTTCGGCTCTGGGTCGCCGAAGGAGGGCTGCGCGAAGTTTGGCGCCTCGAGGCGCAGGTCGCGGCGCGCACCGAAGAGAATCGTCGTCTCGCCGAGCGCAACGCCGCGCTCGCCGCCGAGGTGGAGGACTTGCGCCACGGCCTTGCCGCGGCGGAAGAGCGGGCGCGCAGCGAGCTCGGTCTCGTGCTGCCGGAGGAAAGCTTCTATCAGATCGTGCCGTACGACACCGCAGCGCGATTTCGCGGCGGCGGCGATTCAGCGTCTGCGGAGGAGGACGTAGACCGCGCCGCTGCCGCCGTGTCGTCGATCCGCTGACGCGAAGGCGAGAACGGCATCCCAGCGCGTGAGCCACTCCTGCACGGCGGTCTTGAGCACGGGACCCGAGGGTCCGGAGCGGCTGCCCTTGCCGTGGACGACGCGCACGCAGCCGTAGCCTCGAGCGACGCACGAGCCGATGAACTCTTTCAGCGTCTCTTCCGCTTCGAAGCGCGTGAGCCCGTGCAGATCGATCTCGGCCTCGACGGCGAAACGGCCCTGGCGGAGCCGGTGCAGCGTTTCACGGCCCACGCCGTCTCGGCGGAACTCGACCTCTCCGGCCACGTCGACGAGCTCGCCGCGGAGACTCTCCTCCAGCACGTCGCATCGGGCCGCTCGGGCGAGCCGCGCCCGCGGAGGGGGCCGGCGCCGGGCCGGCGGGACCCGGTTCTGGGCCTTCAGCGGCGTGACGCCGCGCATCGCTTCCCGGAACGCCGAGCGCTCGTCATTGCCGCTGTCCATGACGTGTCCTCGACCGGAAAGCTTCAAGTATAGTTGCAGCGTTCTTTGCTCTACCAGGGAACGGGGCGTGCGTATCCTTCTTTCGAACGACGACGGTTATCACGCGCAGGGTTTGCGGGCACTCGCCGACGCTCTTGCCGATCTCGCCGAGCTCACGATCGTCGCTCCGGAGCGAAACCACAGCGGCGCGAGCAATTCGTTGACGCTCGAGACGCCGCTGCGCGTCGAGCAGGTCGGCCCGAGCATGTTTTACGTCACCGGCACGCCTTCGGATTGCGTGCACATCGCGGTCACCGGACTGCTCGAGCAGGACGCGGACATGGTCGTCTCGGGCATCAATCACGGCGCGAATCTCGGCGACGACGTGATTTACTCGGGGACGGTGGCTGCCGCGATGGAAGGGCGTTTCCTGGGTTATCCCGCCGTGGCCGTGTCGCTCGTGCTCGACGGCGGTTATCACTTCACGACCGCGGCGAAGGTCGCGAAGCGGCTGATCAAGCACATGATCGAGCATCCGTTGCCGCCGGATACGATCTTCAACGTCAACGTGCCGGATTTGCCTTTGGAGGAGATTCGCGGATACGAGATCACGCGGCTCGGCTTCCGTCACAAGTCCGGGCCTGCGATCAAGGCATACGACCCGAAACAACGGCCGATCTACTGGATCGGGCCGGCCGGGCCGGGGCAGGACGCGGGGCCCGGCACGGACTTTCACGCCATCGCGAACGGCAAGGTGTCGATCACGCCGCTCAAGATCGATCTGACGGACCATCGATCGCTGCCGGCGATGCGCGACTGGCTCGAGAAGATGTGATGATCGAAAGGGATCTCGCCGGCATCGGCATGACTTCGGCGCGCACGCGCGAGCGGCTCGTCGAGCGGCTGCGCGCCGAAGGGATCACGCACGAAGGCGTGCTCGAGCGCATCCGCACCGTGCCCCGGCACATGTTCGTCGACGAGGCGCTCGCGAGCCGCGCGTACGAGGATACGGCGCTGCCGATCGGCTACGGTCAGACGATCTCGCAGCCGTATATCGTCGCGCTCATGACCGTCGCGCTGATCACCGATCTCCCGCCGGGCAACCGCTTGCAGAAGGTGCTCGAGATCGGCACGGGCTGCGGATACCAGACGGCGGTGCTCGCGCCGTTCGTGCAGCACATCTACAGCGTCGAGCGGATTCACCCTCTGTTCAGGCGCGCGCAGGAGAATCTGCGTAAGCTCGGCATCACGAACGTGAGCCTGCGGCACTCGGACGGCTGGCACGGCTGGCGGAGCCAGGCACCGTTCCAAGGGATCCTGTGCGCGGCCGCGCCGCCGGAGATTCCGCCCGAGCTGCTCGATCAGCTCGCAGACGGCGGGAGGATCGTGATTCCGGTCGGAGGCCGCGGGCGGCAGCACCTGATCAGCGTGACGCGCGATGGCGACGAGTTTCGGCGAAAAACGATCGCACCCGTCAGCTTCGTGCCGATGCTCGAAGGTACCGAGACGTGAGGATTTTTTCGGCGCTATACGATCGCGTCCTCGGGTGGTCACGTCATCCGCACGCGCCGCGCTATCTCGCGGCGTTGAGCTTCGCCGAATCGTCGTTCTTCCCCGTCCCGCCCGACGTGATGCTCGCGCCGATGACGCTCGCGACGCCGCGTCGCGGCTGGTGGTTCGCGCTCATCACGACGCTCGCCTCGGTCGTCGGCGGCATTGCCGGCTATGCGATCGGCTGGTTCGCGCTCGATGCGGTCG
>PKRJ01000119.1 GCA_017577365.1 Gammaproteobacteria bacterium
GCCCCGAATTGAAAAGCGCGCTCGTCCCAGGCCGCACGAATACGAAATAGCCGTCGACGAAGGCGACGTCGGACGCACTCCAGTCGAGGAAGACCGGATCGCTGATCTGCGAGACGCTCGTGCCGTCGAAGTGATAGGCGCTGTGCTCCTGCGGGCGGACGATGACGATATCGTTGCCGTTCGTCGCCATGCGCACGCGCTCGGCGCCCGCGACCGATCCCGTCACGGCCGTCGCATTGCCGTTCGGCGCGATCTCATAGAGCTCCTCGCCCGAGAGCGCGTAGAGCGTCTGGTCGCGCAGGATCGCCCCGCGAATCGGTCCTTCTCCGATCTCGATCCACGGCTTGATTCCCGGCGCGCGCCGGAGGATCACGGGCCCCTTGGTGGAGTCGCGCGGCGCCTGCTCGGCGAAGACGTTCAGCAGCCGCGACGAGCTCGCGGCCGGGCTCGGCAGCCGGTAGGAAGCGATCGGAAGCGGCAGCTGCACAGCATCACTCCATCGGCCACGTGTAGAAGTGCGGATAGCCCGACGGATACGGCAGATGATCGAGCGTCATCTCCGTCTGCGGCGAATACCGCTTCACGATGCCGGTGTAGGTCTGCTCGGCGATTCGCTGCGCATCCGGCAGGAGCTCGACGCCGTACTCGCCGGCGAGCTCGCGGGCCAGGCTGTACTTGATCGCGCGCTGATCCTTGATGTCGATCGGCAGCTCGTCGTCGAGCTCGTCGACGACGTGCCACGGGATACGGACGCCGTCCGCGATCCACTGCGCGATCATCTGATTGAGCGAGCGCAGCGCCGCGACGCCCTGCTCGGCCGAAGGCGTTTCGTTCTCGTCGATGATGTTCGCGACGCGGAGCGCGTCCGTGATCATGTCGATCGCCGTCAAGCTCATGCCGCGCTGCTCCTCGTGACGCGGGGCAGCCCCTCGATGCCTTGCTTCGCCCAGCGCTCGAGCTCACGGCCGAGATGCCCGCCCCATTCCTTGAGACCGCAGTGCTTGAAGCCGATGTCGGGATCGACCCAGAGATCGAAGCCCGCCCGCCGCAGCTTGTGGCTCAGCACAACGTCCTCGCCGAGCAGGATCGACTTACCGCCCCGCTCCGCGAGCTCGAGGTCGAAGATGTGTTTGGTCGCGAGCTCGCGCCCCTCGTGGAGATGCATGTACGTCGGCGCCGTCTCGGCGAGCGCTTCCATCGCGCGACGCGACACGAGCAGGAATCCGGTTGGCACCATCCGCGCCTCGAGGAGACCGCCTTCGGTGCGGCCGGTCGGCTCGAACGGGAACCAAGCAGGATCCGACTTGACCGGATAGACGCCCGCGACGACGTCCTTCGCGTGCGACAGCAGCTTCAGGACGCCCCGCGGATCGAAGCCCAGGTCGCCATCGAGCCAGAGAATGTGCGTGTATCGCGGCTCGTCGAGGAACCGCTGCGCGAGGTAGTTGCGCGCGTACTGGATGAGCGTGAAGCGGGCGGCCATCTCGAGCTCGAGCTCGACGCCGTGCTGAGCGCAGAGGAGCACCGCCGTCATCAGCGACTCGACGTAGCGCCAGTGCACCGTCGCGTCATACGTCGGCGTCGCGATCATGATCCGCGCGGCCGGGCCGGCCGGCGCCGAGGCCTCCGAGGCCTCTTGCACCGGCGCGAGCGCCGCGGCGATGGCCGTGCGCAGCAGATCCGTCACGCCGCGGCCCTCCGTGCGTTCGGCGCGAGCACGGCGACCTGGCCGAGCCGGATCGCGTCCGGGTACAGCGCGTCGAAGCCCTCCGTGTGCGCGGGGTTGTCGAACAGGATCACAG
>PKRJ01000096.1 GCA_017577365.1 Gammaproteobacteria bacterium
GCACCGAGCGCCGGAACGTCGGCATCAGCGGCAAGACGCCGGGCGATCCCGCGAGCCCGACGGTGCTGCAAGGCTACGGGAAGCAGATCGTCGAGGGCGTCGAGGTCGGCGTATTCGGCTCGCCGACGGACGCGTGGACGATCTTCGCCGGCGTGCTCGTGATGGACAGCGAAAGGCAGCACAGCGCCTATCTCGATGCGGCGCGCCGCGAAGCGAATCCGAACGATTACGGCGCGGTGCTCCGGACGAGCGGCGACGAGCTCGCGTTCACGCCGCGGCGCTCCGCGAACCTGTGGTCGACGTACCGCTTCCCGTTCGGTTTCACGATCGGCGGCGGCGTGCGCTACGTCGGCGATTCGTGGGTCGGCCGTCCGGACGACGCGGACCGCATCATCCCGAACGGCACGTTCGGGAAGCTGCCGAGCTATACGGTCACGAGCCTGATGGTGTCGTTCGAGGCAAGCGAGCGCCTGTTCGTACGGCTCAACGTCGACAACGTGACCGACGAGCTCTATGCGATCTCGACGAACTGGCCCGCGGAGCGCGTATTCCTCGGCGCGCCCCGCTCGTATCTGCTGAGCGCCGACTTCACGTTTTGACGCATTGCCGGCCGTCGTCCGCGTCGACGACGGCCGGCACGCACGCTCGGGCAGCCGCGCGTTTCCGCTGCGACTACGGGTCGAGCAGATCGCCCGGCGTCGGCGGCAGCTTCGGCAGCGTCTGCGCCGGGAGCTCACCCGACAGCGATTCGAGGAACGCGACGATGTCGGCGACCTGCTTCTCGGTCAACGTCTTGTCGAGCTGCGTCGAGGCCATTACGCGCACGGCTTCGTCGAGGGTCTTGACCGAGCCGTTGTGCATGTACGGCGCCGTGTAAACGAGGTTACGCAGCGTCGGCACGCGCCACATGTGCGCGTCCGCGGGATTGCCGGTCGCCTCGAAGCGCCCCTTGTCCTCCATCAGGCCGTATTTCTCTACGTACGGGCTCTCGGTCTGCAGCGGGAACTTCATGAAGAAGCCCGTCCCCATCGGAAGCTCCGGCCCGGCGAACATCGGCCCTTGATGGCACGTCATGCAGCCCACCTCGCGGAACGTGTTCATGCCGCGCACTTGCTGTTTCGTCAGCGCGGACTTCTCGCCCTTCACGTAGCGGTCGTACGGCGTGTCCGGCGTGATCAGCGTCCGCTCGTACGCGGCGATTGCGCGTGCGATGTTGTCGATCGTGATCACGTCGCCCTTGCCGAAGGCCGCCTCGAAGTAAGGCCGGTAGCCCGGGATGCGCTCGATGCGGTCGACGACCGCGTCGAGATTCGCCATGCCCATCTCGATCGCGTTGGCCGGAGGACCTTTCGCCTGCTCTTCGAGCGTCGGTGCGCGGCCGTCCCAGAACTGGGCGGACAGGAACGCGGCGTTGAATACCGTGGGCGCGTTGCGTCCGCCCTTCTGTCCGTGGACGCCGATCGACGTCGGCCGGTGATCGTCGCCGCCCTCAGCCAGGTTGTGGCACGAGAAACAAGAGACCGTGCCGGTCGACGAGAGCCTGGGGTCGAAGTAGAGCATCTTGCCGAGCTCGACTTTCGCAGGCGTCGTGGGGTTGTCGGCCGGCTCCGGAGCAACCTCGGGGAGCGCTTGCCAGAGTGCTTCATCCGCGACGGCTATCGCGGCCGCAAAGCATGCCGCGGCGAGCACCGCCTTCAACTTCATCGTGCAATCCCTCCTTGGATTTGCCGTATGACGAGCCGATTAGTGCGGCGCGTGAATGTTAGCCCAAGAGGTGCAGGGAGGGTCGATACGCAAACGTACTTACCGGCTCAAACGTATTTTCCGGGTCTGACCCCGATTTCCACGCGCGAATGCGCCGAAAACCGGGTCTGACCCACTGCTGTCCCACAAGTTTAGAGCAGCGCCAGCTGGGGTGGCTTCGGGTGGGGAGATAGCGGTGGCGGTGGACAGAGGAGTTCGAAGAGGTTTCGTCTCACAAAGAGGTTGAGCTGCAGCAGACGCAGGAGCTGCTGCGCGGAGTACGCACACCGGCTGATGAACTTCAAATAAGCCACCAAGAGGCTGACGCACAACGCGATCCAGATCTGGGTCATTACGGCGTTGCGGCTCGTCCCGACAAAGGCTTTGATCTTCAGGTTCTGTTTGATCCACTTGAAGAACAGCTCGATTTGCCAGCGCTCTTTGTACAGCTCGGCGATGGTTCTGGCCGAAAGGTGAAAGGCGTTGGTCAGGAAGACGTAGTGCTTGCCCGTTTCGGGGTCTCGATAGCCGACGTGGCGCAGCAGCGGCATATCCACTCCCCGAAGCTGAGGGCCTGTCAGGCGGATAGTCTGATCACTCGTCAACCCGCTACGGCGGTCCACCCTCCGACGCTCGAGGACGGTGTAGCGGGCGTTCTTCCGGAGCCGCGTGACAAAGTAAATGCCTCTATGAGTCAACGACTTATACCAGAGGTAGTCCGTGTAGCCGCGATCGAAGACGACCACACTCCCCGGCGGGAAGTCGAACTGGCGCCCCACCGGCGCTTCGTTCTTGCAGCCATCGGTCAGCACCGCGAACGAGGGGATGTAACCGCTGTGATCAAGCGACAGATGCACCTTCATCCCCCCTTTGGTGTGCAGATACTTCGCCCAAGGGAAGATCCGCAGGGACAGCTCGATTACCGAAGCATCCAAGGAGTAGAGCGGATGCTTGAAACGAAACCGATGCCTCGGGGCCAGCCCGCGACAGCGCTCATACAGCAACCCAAACAACTCCTCGTACAGCTGCGCGGGTTGCTCGTTGTTGACTCGTGACAAGGTCGAGCGCTTGATCGATCGAACGCCGAGGTGATACCAGCGCCTGACTTGAGCCTCGGCATTCTCAACGATGTCACGCAGGCTGCACCGCCCCGACAGCTGCCCCATCGCCAGGGCGACAAACTGCGACCAGCGCGATGTGCGGCGAAAACGTTGGCCGTGATGGTGCTTCTGCGCCAGCTGCTCGAAACGATGTCTCGGAACCAGTTTAAGAAGCTGCGCAAACACCGTACTATGGTGGGCCATAGGCTTAGTTCCTTTGTTGGTTCAATAGGTTGTGTTGCAACTCCCATTGTACCCAACGAAGTGAACTAAGCCTTTTTCACTGCCGCTTGTGGGACAGCAGTGGGTCTGACCCCGATTTCCCGATTTCCGACCCGGGTTTCACTCGCCGCCGAAATTGGGGTCTGACCCCGATTTCTTTACCAGCAGCCCGAACTCGACGCCGCCCGCTCGCGATCGCTTGGTCCACTCCCCGCCGACATCGTCCGGCAGCCCTTCGGGCAGCGGACGCTCGACATACACGATTGCGCTGGGTGCGAGCACCGGGTCGAGCAGCCGAAGCCACGGCTCGACCGGCTCGCGGTACGGCGGGTCGACGAACGCGATGTCGAAGCGCACATCGGCGCCGTGCTGCCGCTTCAGGAACCGCCGCGTGTCGTCGCGGATCACGCGCGCGTTCGCGCCGAGCCGCGCGACGTGCTCGGCGAGCACGCGCGCGAGCGCCGGGTCCCGCTCGACGAGCCACGCCTCCGCAGCGCCGCGCGACAGCGCCTCGAGACCGAGCGCGCCGCTCCCCGCGAAGAGATCGACGACGCGCGCGCCGGCCAATACCGGTGCCAGCCAGTTGAAGAGCGTCTCGCGCACCCGATCCGGCGTCGGACGCAGATCCGGCCGGCTCGGAAACTCGAGCCGCCGTCCCCGCCACTCGCCGCCGATGATCCGCAGCCGCCCGGGTCCCGTCCGCGGAATTTTGCGTCCCGTGCTCATCGCCGGCGATTCTCCCATCGCCAGAGCAGGGCCGTATAATTCGGCCGCGATTCCCCGCTTCACCTTCTCCATATCGAGATCTCAAGTGGCCGATCCGGACGCGCGGAAGGGCAACGGTTTTTTTGCGAAGCTCAAAGAACGCCTGAATAGGGGGCGCTCGTGGCTCACGGGCGGCCTCTTCGGCCGCGGCATCGACGAGGCGTCGCTCGAGGAGTTCGAGGAGCGGCTCCTCACGGCCGACGTCGGCGTCGAAGTGACGACGTGGCTGATCGAGCGCCTGCGCAAGGCGAAAGGCGGCACGCAGGAAGCGGCGCAGGAAGCACTGCGGAATGCGCTGCTCGAGCTTCTGAAGCCGGTCGAGGTACCGCTCAACATAGACCGCGCATGCAGGCCCTTCGTGATCCTCGTCGTCGGCGTGAACGGCACGGGCAAGACGACGACGATCGGCAAGCTCAGCGCGCGCTTCCGCCGGGAAGGCTACTCCGTGCTGCTCGCGGCTGGCGACACTTTCCGCGCGGCTGCCGTCGAGCAGCTCGCCGAATGGGGCACGCGCACGAACACGCCCGTCGTATCGCAGGCGCCGGGCGCCGACCCCGCGGCGGTCGTGCACGACGCCCTCGCCGCGGCCCGCGCCCGCGACGTCGACATCCTGATCGCCGACACGGCCGGAAGGCTCCACACGGCCTCGGGGCTCATGGACGAGCTCGAGAAGGTCAAGCGCATCGTCGCGCGGTTCGATCCGAGCGCGCCGCACGAGGTGCTGCTCGTGATCGACGCGAGCCAGGGCCAGAACGCGCTCGCGCAGGCGACCGAGTTCCATCAGCGGCTCGGCGTCACGGGTCTTGCGGTCACGAAGCTCGACGGCACCGCGAAAGGCGGCGTCGTGCTCGCGATCGCGAAGAAGCTGCGCGTGCCGATCCGCTACGTCGGCATCGGCGAAGGCGTCGACGACCTCGACGTGTTTGACGCGGACCAGTTCGCACGCGCGCTCGTCGAGGAGCGGCGCGCTTGATCCGGTTCGAGGGCGTCCACAAGCGATACCCCGGCGGCCGCGAGGCATTGCGCGGCGTGAGCTTCCACATCGAGCGCGGGGAGATGGCGTTTCTCACGGGGCCGTCGGGCGCGGGCAAGAGCACGCTGCTCAAGCTCGTCACGCTGATCGAGAAACCGACGCGCGGCACGGTGGTCGTGAACGGACGGAACACGTCGCGCATCTCGCGGCGCGGGATCGCGGCGTTCCGCCAGAAGATCGGCATCGTGTTCCAGGATCACAAGCTGCTCTACGACCGTTCCGTGTTCGACAACGTCGCGCTGCCCCTCGTGATCCTCGGCCTCGGCCCTCGGGAGATCGCGCGCCGCGTGCGCGCCGCGCTCGATCAGGTCGGCCTGCTCGGCCACGAGCGTCACGCGCCGATCACACTGTCGACGGGCGAGCAACAGCGCGTCGGCATCGCGCGCGCGATCGCGAGCCGCCCCGAGGTCGTCGTGGCCGACGAGCCGACCGGTAACCTCGATCCGGAGCTTTCGCTCGACATCATGCGGCTCTTCGCGCGCTTCAACGAGGTCGGCGTCACGCTGCTGATCGCGACCCACGATCTCGAGCTGATCGATCGCTTCGGCGGCCGGCGGCTTCGCCTCGTCGACGGGATGCTCGAGGCCGACGACGCCTTCGCGCCGATGGCCGTCTCATGAGGCGAGCGGTGCGTCGCTGGGCTTCGCTGCACGTGCAAAGCTTCGCGAGCGCCCTCGCGCGCCTGGCCCGCGAGCCCATCGCGACCGCGATGACGGTGCTCGTGATCGCAATCGCGC
>PKRJ01000011.1 GCA_017577365.1 Gammaproteobacteria bacterium
TGTTGTTTTTGTTTTTTTTTTTTAAAAGGAAAAGGCCGACATAGGTAGTGGGGTCCCTCTTGGGGGCGTGGGAGATTTAAAAAAGAACCGGGTCCAGGCCGGAAAAAAGGGTGCCGAGCCCGCCGACGATGCCGCCGAGCCAGCCGCCGGTCCACCAATCGATCTCGGGCCAGCCGTCGCCGCGGACCGCGTCGCCGACGGCCATGACGTTCTCGTCCGGAAAGTAGACGTAAATGTCGCCGTCCGTATGCGGGCAGTCGCGCAGATGCCCGCAACGCACGGTGCGGCCGCCGACCTCGAGCTCGTCTTCGGTGTAGAACGTTCGCGTGGGCAGCGCCGACTTCGGCAGCGGCAGGACGGTCTCACCGTTCCATGGCCACGTCACGTCCGTCGTCAGCCACAGCTTCGTGTTGACGTGCGAAACGATCGTGGCACCCGCCGCGCCGAGCGGCTCGTTCGAGCCCGTATGGTCGGGATGCCAATGCGTGTTGAACAGCGTGTGGACGGTCTTCCCGCCGGACAGCTCGGCAACGCTCTCGAGCAGCGCAGTGGACTCCGTCGAAGCCCCGCCGTCGACGAGCGCGACGCCGTCAGCGTCGATCACGGCCAGCACGTTCGTCGCCCCCGCGCGAAGCACGTGCATCCCGCCGCCGAGATCGAGCGGCGCGCCGCCGGCGGGTTGAAGACGTGCAGCGCGCAGCTGCGCATGGGCGCTTCTGCCTAGCGTCATCGAGCCGAGCCACGCACCGGCCGCGCCCCGCAGCGCGTTCTCCAGCAACTTTCTGCGCGACAGTAACGTCACTCGAGGCCCTCTATCCCGGAACCCGCATAGTTTGAAGGCCGGCAGTCGAAATCGCCACCCGAACGGCCGTCCATACGCCTGTTGCGGCGCTCGAGCAGAGGCCCGGTCGGCGCTTCTCCGCTCGGCCACACGCTCCTCTATACTGGCGTCACGCTTTCTCGAAGACACAGGGGGAAGACTCATGCGCAAATCGATGCTGTGCGCCGTCGGCGGCGCCGCGCTCGCGCTCGCCGCTACCGGAGCAGCCGTCGCCGAAAGCAACTACGCGGAGGACCGCGCGAAGATCGAGAACCTTCAGGCGAAGTACATGTTCGCGCTCGACTTCCGCGATCCGGAGGCCTATGCGGCGACGTTCACCGAGGACGGCATCCTCGACTACGGCGCGGGCGAGATCAAAGGACGCGCCGCGATTCGGAAGTTGGTCGAGGACATGCGCGCGAGAGAAGCGCAGCGCTCCGCCGACGCGTCCGGCCTTTGGCCGGCGACAGGCCGTCACAACATCACGAACATCGTGATCGAGGTGAACGGCGATACGGCGAAAGCGACCGCGTACTGGTTCCACATGGGAAACGACAACCCCGAGCGCCGCGCGCAGCTCAACTCGTACGGGCACTACGAGGACGAGCTCGTGAAGGTCGACGGCGAATGGCTGTTCAGCAAGCGGAAGATCTACAACGAGCAGGTCGCCGAGTGGATTGCGGGACCGCAGAATCCCGTCGTGCAGCCCGGGCCAGGCCCGAGATTGCGTCGGCCGTCCGGCAACTGACCGATGCGAACGCTATGAGGAGCCGGCTCGAGACCGGCTCCTCATGGTCCAGAGCAAAGCCGCCGTAAGCCGATCAGTTGCCGACGCCTTCGATCAGATCGTACGTCTCGAGGCCGGCGCAATTGAGCGGCATGATCTGATCGAACGGTGCGAGCTTCAGCGTCTGCGTCGGGACGACCCAAGGCTCTTTCAGCACCTTCTCGTCGTAGACCGTTGCGTCGACCAGGAGCGTCTCCTCGTCGACGCGGCGATAGCGCTCGACGATTCGCAGCGCATCGGAATGGAACGAGACGCGGCCCTCGGCCCAGATCCATGTGTCGTCCGTGAAGTTCTTGACCTCGACGACGAACGTATCGCCTTCCCAATGTCCGACCGCGTCGCCGCGATACGACGGCGGCACGTTGTCCCGGTGCGGCCGACCATCCGTGGGAATGAGCTGATAGCCGTGATAAGTTTCCTGGAGCAGCACGACGAATTTCGGCGTCGAGATGATCTGGCCGACGGCGCCGACGTCCCACAGCCTGACGTTCAGCGTGCCGAATGCCGTCGGAATGCAGCGTAGCGTCGGATCGTCGGCATCGGTCAACGTCGCCGCGTGCTCCTTCGCCCAGTCCTGATAGAGATCGGTGAACGTCGGCCCCTCGCGCGGTCCCAGACGCAAATTCGGGCCGACGTCCGCGCCGCCCCACCACACGCCGGAGAGATCCGGCTTGCCGTCGGCCATGCGGGGGATGCGGTCTTCGGCGTCGGCTTGCTGGAATCCGGCTACGAGCACGAACAACGCAGGGACGATCACCGCCGCGACGCTGCGGCCACTCCTATCGTTCGTCCGATTCATGCGCGAAGCTCCAACGATCGACGGTCGAACGCCACGCTCAGCGGCCACGGGAGCTTTCCTGCGGCCCGAACATGCCGTACTTCGTTCCGTCGGCCGTGATCAGCTCGCGCAGCATGCCGGCGTTCTTCGACTCGTCCCGGGCGCGGAATCCGTTGATCGTGACGACGTCGCCTTCACGGATGACGTTCGGCGAGTAGCCGTTGCGGATCATGCCGCTCGGCGTGCCGGCCTCGAACGCCCAGCGAACGACCTCGCCGTTCTCGTTCTCGACGTCGAGAAAGAACCACGAATGCGGGTTCGCGAGCCGAACCTGCACGATCTTGCCGGTGATCGAGATCGGCTCGTTCATGTCGTAGAACGCCGCGAACGAGTGATGCGCCCATGCCGCGGCACCCGACAGCAGCGACGTCGCGACGGCTGCGACCGCGGTGAGAGTCCTTCGCCTCATAGCCTCCCCCTGCCACCGATGCTCCGGAGCCTCGATTCTCTCCGACGCAACAGGGCATTTCAATCGGACCGCGCCGGCGCGTCGCGCCGATTCGGTCCTAGGCATACTCTCGGGTCACCCCTCGTCGGACGAGTCGCGATCCGCTGCTTCCTCGGTCTCCTCGTCGTCGGGGATCTCGACCTGTTCGACCTCGAAGCTGCCTTGCTGGGGCTCACGCCCGGTTTCGAATTGGGCAATGAGCGCGTCGTGTGCCGCGGCGTCGAGTCGGCGAACCGACAGCACCGAGCAGCGCTCCGGAAATCCGCTGTCGACGACGATCGCGTCGCCCGCGAAGCCGCATAGCCGATCCGTTCGCGAGCGAAGCGCAAGCCGAAACTGACCGCGCAGACCGAGGCACGTTTGTGCAAGCTCGACGTGATAGCCAGGTCGACTCGGCGCATAGACGATCAGGTTGTAGTCGTCGAGATAACGGAAATCCCGGGCGAGGGAGATATCGATACAGTCGGTGCCGATCGACGTCGTGCGCATCGGTCGCGGCTCGCGCTCGGAAGTCCCGCCGCAGCCGACGAGCACCGCCAGCGGCAGCGCCGCCGCGAACCACGATGCTGTAGCAAGCGATGACTTACGCATAAGGCCTCCTCGGCATCGGCGGCAACCGCGCCCTCGGGGTCAGCATACCGAACGCCTGCCCGCGCTCGCACGTCCGCCGGGGCCTGCTACCGCCTTTCGCCCGCAGTCATGATTTTTCTTAGGCGACGGGAGTAATCCGCAATGTCTGAAGGCTAGCTGAACGATGTGTAAGTTATTGAATAGAATATCATTCAACCATGCCCGGCACGCTGCGACGCGCGCTCTCGCGGCCAGGGCCCTCATTCGGCCACAAGAAACGGGGCCTGGTTGCGGCTACACTCTGGACCCGGTTCGCGGCCGGTGGGACGGCCAGCGTTTCGAGGCACCGACGTCCGTTCGACGACACGAAGAATGAGATCGAATAGCGGAGACTTCATGCCCAAGCGAAACTCCTCCATCTCGTTACGCATGCTCATCGCGGCATCGCTGGGCCCCGCGGCGCTCCCCGCCATCGATGCCGTTGCGCAGGATTACACGACGTGGCGCTCGTACGCCGGGGGCGCGCACTCGTCGCAGTACTCGGCGCTCGACCAGATCAACAAGTCGAACGTGCACCGACTCGAGGTCGCGTGGAAATTCCCCGTCGGCGAGCGCAGCGTGCTGTTCAACCCGATCGTCGTCGACGGCGTGATGTACGTGCTCGCCCGCGACAACGAGATCGTCGCGCTCGACGCCGCGACCGGCCGCGAGCTCTGGGCGCACCCGCACGACGGTCCGGTCACGGCGCGCGGCATCAACTACTGGGAAAGCGAGGACGGCAAAGACAAGCGCCTCATCTATCTCAACGCCGGCTTCGTCACCGCGCTCGACGCGACGACCGGGAAGACGATCGAGAGCTTCGGCAACGGCGGTCGTGTCGATCTGCGCGATGCGCTCGCGGCCGACGGGCGCGACATCAGCAACGTCCGTCCGCTGATGACGAACAATCCCGGCCGAATTTTCGAGAATCTCTACATCATCTCGCTGCCCGCGCAGGGAGCCGGCTATCAATCGACGCCGGGCGACGTGCACGCGTACGACGTCGTGACCGGCAAGCTCGTGTGGGTCTTCCACAGCATCCCGCACCCCGGCGAGTTCGGCTACGACACCTGGCCGGAAGACGCATGGCGCACTGCCGGCGGCGTGCACAACTGGAGCGAGATGACCGTCGACGAGAAGAACGGCATCGTGTTCGTCCCGTTCGGCAGCGCTCGCTACGATTTCTTCGGCGGCGATCGCGCCGGCGACAACCTTTTCGCCAACTCGCTCGTCGCGCTCGACGCGCGCACCGGCAAGCGCATCTGGCACCAGCAGCTCGTGCATCACGATTTGTGGGACTACGACCTGCCGCAAGCGCCGAAGCTCCTGACGATCCGCCGCGACGGCAAAGAGATCGACGTCGTCGCGCAAGCGTCGAAGCAAGGCTACCTGTTCGTCTTCGAGCGGCTGACCGGCGAGCCGATCTGGCCGATCGAGGAGCGGCCGGTTCCTAAGTCGGACATCCCGGGCGAGCACGCGTCGCCGACCCAGCCGTTCCCGGTCAAACCGCCGCCGTTCGCCGTGATGTCGTTCACCGAGGACGATATCAATCCGTTCCTGCCCGAGAACGAGCAGCAGGTGCTGCGCGAGCGGCTGCGCCACTCGCGCAACGAGGGCGTATTCACGCCGCCGAGCTTCGAAGGCTCGATCGGCATGCCCGGCCACAACGGCGGCGCGAACTGGGGCGGCTCGGCCGTCGATCCGATCAACGGCGAGCTCTACATCGTCTCGAAGAACCTGCCGGTGATGCTGCGCGCCGAGCTGACCACGGACGAGCCGAGCGCGCGCGTCATCGTCGGCGGCGTCGTGACGCCCGAGCAAGCCGAGGCCGCGCGCAAGGCCGCCGAGGCGGCCGCGGCCGAAGGTGCAGTCCGCTACGCGGTGCCTTACGACTTCATGCTGAGCCCGTCGACCGGCCTCACGGCGATCGCGCCGCCGTGGGCGCACCTCACCGCGTACGACCTCAACACAGGCGAGATCAAGTGGCGCGTCGTGCACGGCACGGTGCCCGAGCTCGGCGAGAACACGGGCGCGCACTTTCCGCGGGGCGGCCCGCTCGTGACGGCGGGCGGGCTCGTGTTCGTCGCGACGGCGTCGGACCGGATGTTCCGTGCCTACGATCGGGATACCGGCGAGGTCGTGTGGTCGTACGAGCTGCCGAGCGGCTCCGAGGGCATTCCCGCGACATACGAGATCGACGGCAAGCAGTACATCGCTCTCCCCGTCGCGGCGTCGGGCCTGTTCCCGCCACGGTTGCCCCAGGCGTCGCAGCGTCCCGAGGAGCGCGCGTATCTCGTGTTCACGCTCGCGGAAGAGTGAGCGTAGCGGCGACGCGCCTCGCCGTCATGTGACCTGAACGAAGGGGCCGTGCGGTGATCACCGCACGGCCCCTTCTCGTTTGGCCCGCGGCCGTCGCCGGCCGCGGTACTCGGGACTCAGTGTCCTTGATGTCCTTGCTGCTGCAAGCGCCGCACGGCCTCGAGCGACTTCTGCACGTTCTCGATCGGCGAGACGCCGCCGACCGTCTCGGCGATCTTGCCGTCGGACGTGATGATGAAGGTCGTCCGCTCCGCGAAGCCGTGATTGATTTCCTGGCCGCGCGTGTCCTTGATGCCCGGACGCGCGTCCATGACGTTCAGCTGATACGAACGAGCGATCTCGCCCGTCTCGTCCGACGCGACGGGCAGCTTCCCGGCGCAGTATTCCGGATCCGCGGAGAACTCGTTGAGCCGCTCGATGCTGTCGAGCGACACGCCGATCACGGTCGCGCCCGCGGCGTTGAACGCTTCCATGTTCTCGGCGAACTCGTGCGCCTGAATGTTGCAGCCCTGGGTGTACGCGGACGGATAGAAGTACACGACGACGTTGCCCTGCTTCAGGGCCTCGGCGAGCGAGTATTGAAACTCCTTGCCGGCCAGCGAGGCCCTCGCCTCGAACAGTGGAGCCTGGTCACCCGGACCGAGCGCCGCGAACGCCGGCAGCGCGATGGCCGCGGAGAGCAGGAAACCGAATGCACGCTTCTTCATGGGCTTGCCTTCCCTTGTTGTTGGAAACGCTGCTACCCCCGGGACGGTCATCGTGACGCCATGCGGGCCGGAGCGCAAGTGCGGGCGGGCAATGAGGCACATTCCGGGCCCCTCCGAGGTGCGCGCCTCCGCGGGGCAGCCGCCGCAGCGGTCTCGAGGCGCAACTCGCTGCACCGGAGGCCGACTTGCTCCAAAGCTCCCCGGAGGGCGTAGGGAGCGACAAGCCACTCGGTGCTACCTTGCAATCATCTCGAATCGAGTAGCCAACTGTCGCCTTCGATTCGAGCTTTCCGGGGCAGCGACGTCTCGCATCGTTCCACCTCGGGCGCCGATGCGGCGGCGGCCATGTTGACGGCAAGGTGAACTGCAAATAGAAACGGCGCCGCTGGTGGGCGCCGTTCGGGATATCGGGTTGGTAGCGGGGGCAGGATTCGAACCTGCGACCTTCGGGTTATGAGCCCGACGAGCTGCCTGACTGCTCCACCCCGCAGTCGTTTGGAGCCGCACATAATACGGAGACTGGGCGCCGACTTCAAGACCGCCACGAGCGCGGCGCCCCTCCTCAGGGCTCCGGGGCGCCAATCGAAAGGCAGCCTCAGCCGAGCACCGACGCGCAGAGGTTCAGCAGATACCCGGGGAACAGCCCGAGCGCGAGCAGGCTCAGCCCGTTCACGCTGATCGCGGTACGGAGATCGGTCGCCGCGACGAGCGGGGACGAGTCCTTGGCCTCGGCGAAGTACATGTACCAGACGATACGCAGGTAGTAGAACGCGCCGACCACGGCCGCGACCACGCCGAGCGCGGCGAGCCACACGAGCCCTGCCTCGATGACACTCTGCAGCACGACGAGCTTCGCATAGAAGCCGACGAGCGGCGGCACGCCGGTCATGCTGAACATGATCAGGAGCATCACGAACGCGAACCAGGGGCTGCGCTGATTCAGGCCCTTGAAGTCGTCGAGGCTCTCGGCCTCGAAGCCGCGGCGGCTCAGCAGAATGATCATGCCGAAAGCCGCGGTCGCCATCAGCACGTAGACGATCGTGTAGAACATCGCGTCGCGCACGCCGTTCTCCGTGCCCGCGATGAACCCCATGAGAATGAACCCGACGTGGGAGATCGTCGAGTAGCCGAGCATGCGCTTGAAGTTGGTCTGAACGATCGCGAGGAAATTGCCGAGCACGAGCGACAGCACGCACAGGATCACGAGCATGCCTTGCCAATCCACGTGCAGCGGCCCGAGGCCCTCGACGAGCACCCGCCACGCGAGCGCGAACGCCGCGATCTTCGGCGCCGATCCGACGTAGAGCGCGATCGGCGTCGGCGCGCCCTGGTAGACGTCCGGGATCCACATGTGGAACGGCACCGCGCCGAACTTGAACGCGACGCCGACGATGACGAACGCGAGCCCCACGATCGCCGGCACCGTCAGCCCGCCGGGCTCGGTCAACGCGGCCGCGAGCGGGCCGAGCTCGATCGTGCCGGCGATGCCGTAGAGGATCGAGATGCCGTAGAGCAGCATGCCCGATGCGATCGAGCCGAGCACGAAGTACTTCATCGCGGACTCGGCCGCCGCGGCCGAATCGCGGTTGAACGCGACGAGCGCGTAGAGCGACAGCGCCTGGAGCTCGAGCCCCAGGTAGAGCACGAGCAGATTGTTGCCGGAGACGAGGATCATCAGCCCGAGCAGGCCGAAGAGCCCGAGCACGAAGAATTCTCCCTTGTAGAGCCCGTTCCGCTCGAGATAGTCGCGCGAGTACAGGAACACGAGCGCCACGATGACGTACGCGAAGAGCTTCAGCGCGTTGCCGGCCGGATCCGCCACGTAGCTTCCGGAGAAGGTCGTCGCAACGCTATCCGTGCCGAACAGCAACGACACGACCGCCGCGCCGACCAAAGCGAACATCGACAGCGTATACGTGATCCAGCGCTTCTCCTGGCGCAGGAAGACATCCACGATCAGCACGACGCAGATCGCGGCGGTCATGAAGATCTCCGGGGCGGCAAGCGCGTAGTCGATCATTGCGTCTCAGTCCAGAAAACCGGCTCCAGAAGCAGGGCGATCCCCTCTTCCACTTACAACTTCGAACGCGTGACCTGCTCGAGCAGGTTCGTGAGCGTCGCATCCATCACGTCGACGAGCGGCGCCGGCCACACGCCGAGCAACAGCACCGAAACGGCCAGCACGCCGAGGATGAAAAACTCGCGACGGTCGACGTCCGGCATTGCGGCCACGTGCTCGTTGCCGACCTCGCCGTAGACGACGCGGCGCACCATCCAGAGCGTGTACGCGGCGCCGAGAACGAGGATCGTCGCCGCGCAGAACGCGAGCCAGAAGTTCGCCTGATAGCTGCCGAGGATCACGAAGAACTCGCCGACAAATCCCGACGTGCCGGGCAGCCCGACGTTCGCCATCGCGAAGAGCACCATGAACGCGGCGAACTTCGGCATCGAGTTCGCGACGCCGCCGTAGGCGCTGATCTCGCGGGTGTGCATCCGGTCATAGAGCACGCCGACGCAAAGGAACAGCGCCCCCGAGACCAGCCCGTGAGAGATCATCTGCACCATGCCCCCCTGGAGCGCGAACAGCGCACCGTCGCCGCTCGTCGCCATCTCGTAGATCACGAAGAAGCCGAGCGTCACGAAGCCCATGTGTGCAATCGACGAGTACGCGATGAGCTTCTTCATGTCCTGCTGCACGAGGGCCACGACGGCAATGTAGACGATCGCGATCAGCGAGAGCGCGATCATCAGCCACGAGAGCGCATCGCTCGCATCGGGCGCGATCGGCATGCTGAAGCGGACGAAGCCGTAGCCGCCCATCTTCAGCAGGATCGCGGCGAGGATCACCGAGCCTCCGGTCGGCGCCTCGACGTGCGCGTCCGGCAGCCACGTGTGCACCGGCCACATCGGCACCTTCACCGCGAACGCGATCAGGAACGCGAGGAAGATCAGCGTCTGCTCCTGCATCGAGAGCGGCAGCGCGTGCAGGTCCGGGATCGAGTAGCTGCCGCCCTTCAGGTACATGTAGATCAACGCGACGAGCATGAACACCGATCCGAAGAAGGTGTACAGGAAGAACTTCATCGTCGCGTAGATGCGCCGCTCGCCGCCCCAGATGCCGATGATGATGAACATCGGCACGAGCATCGCCTCCCAGAAGATGTAGAAGAGCAGCCCGTCGACCGCGGCGAACACGCCGATCATCATGCCTTCGAGCAGCAGGAACGACGCGAAGTACTGCGCCGGGCGCAGCTTGATGACCTCCCAGCCCGCGATCACGACGAGCGGCGTAAGGAACGTCGTCAGCAGGATCAACGGCATCGAGATGCCGTCGACGCCCAAGTGGTAGAACACGTTGAACCGCTCGATCCACGGCACCTGCTCGACGAACTGCAAGGCGGCGGTCGAGGTGTCGAAATCCGTGTAAAGCGGAACGCTCAAGACGAACGTCAGCACCGAGGCGCCGAGCGCGACTTGCTTGCCGAGCACCGCGCGCTCGGAGCCGATCGCGAGCACGACGATGCCCGCCGCGATCGGCAGCCAGATCAGAATGCTCAGGATAGGCCAATCCATCGCCTCAGCCCCTCAGCGCGAACCAGCCGATCAACGCGGCCAGCGCAATGACCATCGCGAAAGCGTAGTGATAGAGGTATCCCGACTGGACACGGCGTGCGGCGCTCGCGATGGCTCCGACCGCACGGGCGCTCCCGTTCACGATCAAACCGTCGATCAGGAGCTGATCGCCGACCCGCCAGAGCCCCGTGCCCACCGCACGCGTCGCGCGGGCGATGACGTTCTCGTTGATCCAGTCGAAGTAGTACTTGTTCGCGAGCAGGCGATAGAGCGCGCCCGCACGCTCGAGCAGCTGCCCCGGAATCTCCGGCCGCTTCAGGTACAGGAACCACGCGACGAGCGCACCCGCCGCCGCGAGATAGACCGTGACGGAGTGCGTCAGAGCGTGCGCGACGAACGCGCCGGGGCCGTGGAACTCGGCGCCGACCTCCCCGAGCACGTCGTGCTCGGGCCGCACGAAGATCGCCCCTTCGAAGAACCCGCCGAAGAGGATCGGCTCGATCGTGAGCCAGCCGACGATCACCGACGGCACCGCGAGCGCGATCAGCGGGCCCGTGACGACGGCCGGCGTCTCGTGCAGGTGCTCCTTCGTGTGGTGATCCATGCGCTCCTCGCCGTGGAACACGACGAAGAGCAAGCGGAAGCTGTAGAGCGCCGTCACGAAGACGCCGAGCAGCACGCACCAGTACGCGTAGCCCGAGCCCGGCAGCGACGACGCGTGCACCGCCTCGATCAGCGCGTCCTTCGAGAAGAAGCCCGAGAAGCCCGGGAAGCCGATCAGCGCGAGCGTGCCGATGACGAAGGTCCAGTACGTGATCGGCAGGTACTTGCGCAGCCCCCCCATCTTGCGGATGTCCTGCTCGTGGTGCATCGCGATGATCACCGAGCCCGCGGCGAGGAAGAGCAACGCCTTGAAGAACGCGTGCGTCATCAGATGGAAGATGCTCGCCGCATAGGCCGACGCGCCGAGCGCGACGGTCATGTAGCCGAGCTGCGATAACGTCGAGTAAGCGACCACCCGCTTGATGTCCTGCTGCACGAGCCCGAGCAGCCCCATGAAGAAGGCCGTCGTCGCGCCGATCACGATCACGAACGCGAGCGCGGCCTCCGAGAGCTCGAACAGCGGCGACATCCGGGCGACCATGAAGATGCCCGCCGTCACCATCGTGGCCGCGTGGATCAGCGCCGAGATCGGCGTCGGGCCTTCCATCGAGTCCGGCAGCCAGACGTGCAGCGGCACCTGCGCCGACTTACCCATCGCGCCGACGAAGAGGCAGATGCACGCGACCGTGAGCGCGCTGACCGCCGTCGCGCCCCACAGATTGATCGTCTCGCCCTGGATGCGCTCGGCCTGCGCGAAGATCTCGGCGTAATCGAGCGAGCCGGCGAAGTAGAGCAGCGTCGCGATGCCGAGCAGAAAGCCGAAGTCGCCGACGCGGTTCACGAGGAAGGCCTTCAGGTTCGCGAAGACCGCCGACGGGCGTTTGAACCAGAAGCCAATCAGGAGATACGAGACGAGACCGACCGCTTCCCAGCCGAAGAAGAGCTGCATCAGGTTGTTCGACATCACGAGCATCAGCATCGAGAACGTGAACAACGAGATGTAGCTGAAGAAGCGCTGGTAGCCCGGGTCGTCGTGCATGTAGCCGATCGTGTAGACGTGCACGGCGAGCGACACGGACGTGACGACGACCATCATCAGCGCCGTCAGGTTGTCGATCAGGAAGCCGACGGCGATCGTCACGTTGCCGATCTTCGCCCACTCGTAGACGTTGCCGTTGTAGGGCTCCGCGTCGCCGAACGCGAGACCCCACAGCACGTACAGCGACAGCGCGAACGAGATCGCGACGCCCAGGATCGTCACCGAATGCGCGCCGGCGCGGCCGATCTTGGAGCCCAGCAGGCCCGCAATCGCGGCCGCCGCGAGCGGCGCCAGAACGATGGTGAGATAGATCGACTCCACCGCTTATCCCTTCAACGAGTCGAGCGCGTCGACGTTGATGCTCCGCCTGTTGCGGAACAGCACGACGAGAATCGCGAGCCCTATCGCCGCTTCCGCCGCGGCGACCGTGAGGATGAAGAAAACGAAAATCTGCCCGAGCGTGTCGCCGAGCATCCGCGAGAACGCGATGAAGTTGAAGTTCACCGCGAGCAGCATCAGCTCGATGCACATCAGGAGCAGGAGCATGTTCTTGCGGTTGATGAAGATGCCGGCGACCGCGATGGAGAACAGGATCGCGGCGAGCACGAGGTAATGGGCGATCGTGACCGTCATCCGTTACTCCTTGACCGGGCCGACCTTCACGACGCGAATGCGATCCTCGGCGCGCACGGCAACCTGCGCCGGCACGTCCTGCACCTTGAGGCCCGGACGGTGCCGCGTACGCATCGTCAGCGTGATCGCGGCGACGATCGCGAGCAGCAGCAGCATCGCCGCGATCTCTAGCGCGAAGACATGCTCGGTGTAGAGCACCCCGCCGAGCTCCTTGGTATTGCTGTAGTCCGCCGCATGCGGCGTCGGCGTCACGAACGCCTGGCCCTCGCTCCGGAACCAGATCACGTTCGCGATCTCGATGACGACGACGAGCGCGACGCCGATCCCGAGCGGCAGGTAGCGCGTGAAGCCGCTGCGCAGCTCCTCGACGTTGATGTTGAGCATCATCACGACGAAGAGGAACAGCACCATCACCGCGCCGACGTATACGACGACGAGCGTGATCGCGAGGAACTCGGCCTCGAGCAGCAGCCACAGCACCGCGCTCTGCAGGAACGCGAATACGAGGAACAGCACCGAATGCACGGGATTGCGCGCGGTGATCACACCAAGCGCCGCGACCAGCAATATCGCGGCAAACGCGTAGAACAGGACCGTCGTAACCAAGGCTCCGCCCTCGATCGACCTATCGATACGGCGCGTCCGCCGCCTTGTCCGCGGCGATCATCGCTTCGTACTTGTCGCCGACGGCGAGCAGCTTGTCCTTCGTCATGATGTTCTCGCCGCGCCGCTCCATGTGAAACTCGTGAATCCGCGTCTCCACGATCGCATCGACCGGGCAGGCTTCCTCGCAGAAGCCGCAATAGATGCACTTGAAGAGATCGATGTCGTAGCGGGTCGTGCGGCGCGTGCCGTCCGGTCCGACGCCCGACTCGATCGTGATCGCCTGCGCCGGGCACACCGCCTCGCACAGCTTGCACGCGATGCAGCGCTCCTGCCCGTTCGGGTATCGTCGGAGCGCGTGCAGCCCGCGGAAACGGGGCGACTTCGGCGTCTTCTCCTCCGGATAGAGCACCGTCGCCTTGCGCGTGAAGAAGTGCTTCAGCGTCAGACGAAGCCCGGCGAGGAGCTCCGTCATCAGGAATGTCTTTACCGGATACATTTCGCCTCCTTGGCGCAAGGGAGCCGGTCCCCTTCGCGCGGAGCCATATTCCGTTCTCGAGACGCCATCACGCCGCCCACGGTCCGACCCGCAGCGCGGCCATCGCACCCTCGACGACGATCCAGACGATCGTCACCGGGATGAACACCTTCCACCCGAGCCGCATGATCTGGTCGTAGCGGTAGCGGGGGAAGGTCGCGCGGATCCACAGGAACATGAAGCTGACGACCGCCATCTTCAGCCCGAGCCAGAACACGCTCGGCTCCGCGAGGATCGTCCCGTCGAGCCCAGGAATCCCCGCGAACGGCGACAGCCACCCGCCGAGGAAGAAAATCGACGTGAGCGCCGCGACGAGAATCATGTTCGCGTACTCGGCGAGGAAGAACAGCGCAAAACCCATGCCCGAGTACTCGACGTGAAAGCCTGCGACGATCTCCGACTCGCCCTCGGCGACGTCGAACGGATGCCGGTTCGTCTCGGCCACGCCCGCGATGAAATAGACGATGAACAGCGGGAACAGCGGCAGCCAGAACCAGCCGAAGATGCTCGTGCCCTGCTGCGACAGCACGATCTCCCCGAGATTCAGGCTCCCCGCGGCCATCAACACGCCGACGAGCGCGAAGCCCATCGCGATCTCGTACGCGACGATCTGCGCCGCGGAGCGCATCGAGCCGAGGAACGCGTATTTCGAGTTCGACGACCAGCCCGCGAGGATGATCCCGTAGACGCCGAGCGATGTGAGCGCGAGCACGTAGAGCAGCCCCGCGTCGATGTCGGCGATGACGAACTCGTCGCTCAAAGGCACGACAGCCCAGACGGCGAATGCCGGAATCAGCGACAGAAGCGGCGCGATGACGAACAGGAAGCGGTTCGCGTTCGACGGGATGACCACTTCCTTGAACATCAGCTTGAAGAGGTCCGCGAACGGCTGCAGCAGGCCGCGGTAGCCGACCCGGTTCGGACCGAGGCGGTGCTGCATGAAGCCGATGACCTTGCGCTCGACGTAGACGAAGTACGCGACGCCCAAGATCACCGGCACGAGCACCGCGACGATCTTCAGCAAGATCACGACGACGTCGCGGACGACGTCGGGCAACATGAGCCAATAAGGCTCGAAGTTCGCGATTAGGCCGCTCATCCCGCGCTCTGCACTCTGATCTCCGCTCGCGCGTCGTCATCGCCCTTCGCGCCGCGCGCGAAAACCGTGCGCTGCAGCGGCTCGGAGCGACGGACGACGGCATCGACGGAATAGATCGGCACATCGAGCTCGTCGAGGGAAACCTGCACGGCGTCGCCCTCGGCCTCGATCTGCCCGGAATAGGAATTGTCGGGACGGGTCTCGCCGACCGCACGGCGCACGCCGTCGAGCACCTCCTCGGCCGAGCGATATTCCGCGTCCTCGACGCCAAGCAAATTCGCGAGCACGCGCAGCACGCGCCAGCCGGGACGTGCGTCGCCGACCGGGTTCGCGGCCGCGTCGAAGCTCTGCCAGCGGCCTTCGCCGTTGACGAACGTTCCCGGCGTCTCAGCGAAGGCCGCGATCGGCAACAGCACCGTCGAGCAACCGAGGAGCTCGTCGGTCACGTACGACGAGAACGTGATCACGGTGTCGGCGGATTTCAGCGCCTGCTCGGCGCGCTCGCCGTTCGCGATGTCCTCCCGCGGCTCGATACCGAAGACGATGTACGCGCGCCGCGGCGAGTTGATCATGCCCTGGACGTCGAGCCCGGGCTCGCCGCCCGCCGCGCCGCCCGGGCCGCGATGCGGCAGCACGCCCGAGATCGCGGCACCGGCTCCGTTCGCGCCCTCGGCGATATAGCCGATCTCCGCGCCGGTCAACGCGGCGAGCGCCGCGGCGAGCGCACGAATCTCGGCGAACTGCGGATGCCGCTGCGCGAGGTGACCGAGCAGGATCAATGCGCGCTCCTTCCCGATCAGTCGCCGCACCGCGCTCGTGTGCGCGTCCGAGGCGGCGATCTCGCTCGCGAGCTTCGCCGCGACGGCGGGCACCTGCTTCTGGGTCTCCCGAGCCGCGGCGACGACGAGCGCCCCGAGCGCGTGCACCATGCGCTCGACCGGAGCGTCGACGTACTCGTGCTCGAAGTGATACGTGTAAGCGGCCGGATTCACGAACGTCACGGCCGCGCCATCCAACGCCGCGTTACGCACGCGATGCGCGATCAGCGGCGCTTCCATGCGCAGATTCGAGCCGACGACGAGGATCGCGTCGCGCCGCTCCAAGCCCTCGATCGAGCAGCCGAGCCACGGGAAGACCGGGTCCGCGTTCTGGTCGCGGAAATCGCGCCGCCGCAGACGATGGTCGATATTCCTCGAGCCGAGGCGGTCCGCGATGCGGCGCAGCAGGAACATCTCCTCGAGCGTCGCGTTCGGCGAGACGAGCACGCCGAGCGCCTCGCCTTCTCCGTCGAGCGTCTTCACGAGCTCGCGCGCGGCGAGCTCGAGCGCCTCCTGCCACGTCGCCTCGGTCCACTGCTGGTCGATCTTGACCATCGGCTTCTCGAGCCGATCGTCCGCGTACAGGCCGTAGCAGCTGAATCGGTCGCGGTCGGAGATCCACGTCTCGTTGATCGAGTCGTTCCGCTTGGGCACGACGCGCTTCACGCGCCCGCGCAGCACGTGCGCGTAGATGTTCGAGCCGACCGCATCGTGCGCCGCGACGAGCGGCTTCGAGCTCATCTCCCACGGCCGCGCGCTGTAACGGTACGGCTTGTTGTTCAGCGCGCCGACCGGGCAGAGATCGATGATGTTTCCGGAGAGCTCGTGCTCGACCGCGCGCTCGACGTACGTGCTGATCACGGTCCGCTCGCCGCGCCCGATCGTGCCGAGCTGCTGGATACCCTGGATCTCGATGCCGAAACGCACGCACCGAGTGCAATGGATACAGCGCGTCATGTCGGTCGAGATCAACGGACCGATGTTCAGGTCCTTCACGACGCGCTTTCGCTCCGTGTAGCGCGACACGTCCCGGCCGTATCCGACGGCGAGATCCTGCAGCTCGCACTCGCCGCCCTGGTCGCAGATCGGGCAGTCGAGCGGGTGATTGATCAGCAGGAACTCCATCGTCGCCTTCTGCGCGTCGATCGCGCGCCTCGAGCGCGTGTAGACCTTCATCCCGTCCGCGACCGGCGTCGCGCACGCCGGCATCGGCTTCGGCGCCTTCTCGATGTCGACGAGGCACATCCGGCAGTTCGCCGCGACACTGAGCTTGTGGTGGTAACAGAAGCGCGGGATGTAGATGCCCGCCCGATCCGTCACCTCGATCAGCATCTCGCCCTTGCGCGCCTCGAGCGGCACGCCGTTCACTTCGATCTTGACGATGTCGTCGCTCATGTTCGTCCACGCGGCGCGCGTCAGGCCGCGGCGCTCAACTTCTCGACGATGCTGCGGCCCCGATGCTCGACCATGTACTCGAACTCGTGCCGGAAATGCTTGAGGAAGCTCTGCACCGGCCACGCCGCGGCGTCGCCGAGCGCGCAGATCGTGTGCCCCTCGATGTGGTTCGCGACGTCGACGAGCTTGTCGAGGTCGTCGTACGTGCCCTTCCCTTCGATGATTCGCGTCAGCACGCGGTAGAGCCAGCCCGTGCCCTCGCGGCACGGTGTGCACTGGCCGCAGGATTCCGCGGAATAGAAGCGCGAGATGCGTCTCAGCAGCCGCACCATGCACGTCGTCTCGTCGATCACGATCGTCGCGCCCGTGCCGAGCCCGCTGCCGGCCGCGCGGATCGTGTCGAAGTCCATCGTGAGCTCCATCATCGTCTCGGCCGGAACGACCGGCACGGACGATCCGCCGGGGATCACGGCCTTGAGCTTGCGGCCGCCGCGCACGCCGCCCGCGATCTCGAGCAGGTCGCGGAACGGAATGCCGAGCGGCAGCTCGTAGTTGCCGGGCCGCTCGACGTGCCCGGAGACCGAGAAGATCGCCGTGCCGCCCGAGCCCTTGACGCCGAGATCCGCGAACCACTGCGCGCCGTTGCGGATGATCGTCGGGATCGACGCGAGCGTCTGCGCGTTGTTGATCGTCGTCGGTCTTCCGTAGAGACCGTACTGCGCGGGGAACGGCGGCTTGAAGCGCGGGCGGCCCTGCTTGCCTTCGAGCGATTCAAGGAGCGCTGTCTCCTCGCCGCAGATGTACGCGCCCGCGCCGAGGAACGCGTAACAGTCGAAATCGATGCCCGAGCCCTTGATGTTCTTGCCGAGCCAGCCGGCCTCGTACGCCTCCTTGAGCGCCTGCTCGAAGCGCGGGAACGGCTCCGACATGAACTCGCCGCGGATGTAGTTGTAGCCGGCCGTCGCACCGATCGCGTAACCCGCGATCGCCATGCCTTCGATGATCGAGTGCGGGTTGTAGCGCAGGATGTCCCGGTCGTGACAGGTGCCCGGCTCGCTCTCGTCCGAGTTACAGACAATGTACTTCTGGCCCGGCCCTTCCGCGTTCATGAACGAAAGCTTCAGGCCCGTCGGGAAGCCGGCGCCGCCGCGCCCGCGAAGCCCGGACGCCTTGATCTCCTCGATGATCGCCTTGCGGTCCAGCTCGCCGTTCAGCACGCGCTGCCACGCCCGATAGCCGCCGACCTTGTAATAGTTCTCGAGCGACCACGGCTCGCGGTCGAACTTCAGCGTCGCGAAGCAGACGAGATTCAGTTTGTCCGCGTAGCTCACGGTCTACCTCCCGAGAACGACGCTTCAATCCAACGAATCGAGGATCTCATCGACCTTCTCCGGCGTGAGGTTCTCGTAGTAGACGTGATCGACCATCATCATCGGCGCGCCGACGCACGCTGCCAGGCACTCCTCCTCGCATTTCAGGTAGAAGCGGCCGTCCGGCGTGCTCTCGCCCGTCTTGATGCCGAGCTTGCGCTCGACGTGCTCGACGATCTCGTCCGCGCCGCGCAGCATGCACGAGATATTCGTGCACACCGAGATCTTGTGCCGCCCGACCGGCTTGGTCTCGAACATCGAGTAGAACGACGCGACCTCGTACACCTGCACGGGCGGAAGATTCAGATACTCCGCGACCGCGTCCATCAGCGGCTGCGTCAGATACCCGTGCTCGTGCTGCACCGCGTGCAGCGCCGCGATCACGGCCGACCGCTGACGCCCCTCGGGAAACTTCGCGACCCAACGGTCGATCTCTTCGCGCACGTGCTCGGAGAGCACGGCCTTGCCCGCTTCCATACGTGCCGAGTTTCCGTCGCTCATCGGTCGATCTCTCCGAACACGATGTCCTGCGTGCCGATCACGGCCACGACGTCCGCGAGCATGTGCCCCTTCACCATCTCGTTCATCGCGGCGAGATGAGGAAACCCGGGCGCCCGCACCTTGACCCGATACGGCTTGTTCGCGCCGTCCGAGATCAAGTACACGCCGAACTCGCCCTTCGGCGCCTCGACGGCCGCGTACACCTCGCCCTCGGGCACGCTGTAGCCTTCCGTGAACAGCTTGAAGTGATGAATCAACGACTCCATGTCGTCCTTCATCTCGATGCGCCGCGGCGGAGCGATCTTCCGGTCGTCGATCATCACCGGGCCCGGATTCTTCTTGAGCCACTCGACGCACTGCTTGATGATCCTCGTCGACTGGCGCAATTCCTCGACGCGCACGAGGTAGCGGTCGTAGCAGTCGCCGTTCTTGCCGACCGGGATGTCGAAGTCGAGCTGGTCGTAGACCTCGTACGGCTGGTGCTTGCGCAGATCCCACACGACGCCGGAGCCGCGCAGCATCGGCCCCGAGAACCCGAGCTGCATCGCACGCTCGGGCGAGACGACGCCGATATTGACCGTGCGCTGCTTCCAGATTCGGTTGTCGGTCAGGAGCGTCTCGTACTCGTCGATCCGCGCCGGGAAGCGGTCGGCGAAGTGCTCGATGAAGTCGAGCACCGAGCCGCTACGCGCCTCGTTCAGCTCCTCGAGCTCCTTCGCCGAGCGATACGGCGACGGCTCGTATTGCGGCATCTTGTCCGGCAGATCGCGATAGACGCCGCCGGGACGATAGTACGTCGCGTGCATCCGGGTGCCCGAGACCGCCTCGTAGACGTCCATGAGGTCCTCGCGCTCCCGGAAGCAGTACAGGAAGACCGTCATCGCGCCGATGTCCATGGCGTGCGCGCCGAGCCACATCAGGTGGTTCAGGATCCGCGTGATCTCGTCGAACATCACGCGGATGTACTGCGCGCGGATCGGCGGCTTGATGCCGAGCAGCTTCTCGATCGCGAGCACGTAGCCGTGCTCGTTGCACATCATCGAGACGTAATCGAGCCGATCCATGTAGCCGATCGACTGGTTGTACGGCTTCGTCTCGGCGAGCTTCTCGGTGGCGCGGTGCAGCAGCCCGACGTGAGGGTCGGCCTTGTGAATGACCTCGCCCTCCATTTCGAGCACCAAGCGCAGCACGCCGTGCGCGGCGGGATGCTGCGGCCCGAAATTGACTGTAAAGCTTTCGATCTCAGGCATCGCTCGAATCCTTGAGCTCGGGCTCGTAGCGGTGGTCGTCGCGAATCACCTTCGGCACGACGGTGCGAGGCTCGATGCTCACCGGCTCGTACACGACGCGCCCCTTCTCCGGGTCGTAGCGCATCTCGACGTGGCCGCTCACTGGGAAATCCTTACGGAACGGATGTCCGATGAAACCGTAATCGGTCAGGATGCGGCGAAGATCGGGATGACCGCGGAACAGGATCCCGAACAGGTCGAACGCCTCCCGTTCGTACCAATCCGCCGAGCTCCAGATGCCGGTGACCGAGTCGAGGATCGGATGCGCATCGTCCTTGCAGAACGTGCGAAGGCGCACACGCCAGTTGTGCGTGATCGACAGAAGCTGATAGACGACCGCGAAGCGGTGCTTCGGACGGTAACGCGTCGTGTCGTGGTCGTCCTGCTCGGCCGGGAAGACATAGCGGTCGCGGAACACGCCGCGGCTGAAGCCCGTGCCGGTCGCGCTTTCCGTCTGCCACTCGTCGCGGCCGTAGACGAGATAATCGACGCCGGCGAGATCGATCAGCATCTCGAACCGGAGCGCCTCGTCGTCGCGCAGCGTCCGGCAAACGTCGAGCAAATGCTCGGCCTCGACCTCGTACGCCAGCTGCCCCGCGTTCAGCCACGGCGACAACCGCTCGACGCGGCCGGCGAGCGTCCGTTCTACCGCTTCGGCAAGCGCGGCGAGCCTCGGCGAAAGCTGTTCAGTTCGCATGTCGTCCCGTCACAACCTTGGTCCGCGTGAGCCGACGATCGGGCGGCGCCTCGACCGATCGATCGCCGTCGGCCTTCAGCGGGCGATCGAATGAGTACGCCAGATCTTCTTCTGCAGCTGGATGATGCCGAACAGAAGCGCTTCGGCGGTCGGCGGGCAGCCCGGCACGTAGACGTCGACCGGAACGATGCGATCGCATCCGCGCACGACCGAGTACGAGTAGTGGTAATAGCCGCCGCCGTTCGCGCACGAGCCCATCGAGATGACCCAGCGCGGCTCCGGCATCTGGTCGTAGACCTTGCGAAGCGCCGGCGCCATCTTGTTGCACAGCGTTCCGGCGACGATCATCACGTCCGACTGTCGGGGGCTCGGCCTGAAGATCACGCCGAAGCGGTCGAGATCGTATCGAGCGGCACCGGCGTGCATCATCTCGACGGCGCAGCAGGCGAGGCCGAAAGTCATCGGCCACAGCGACCCCGTCCTCGCCCAGTTCACGAGCTTGTCGACTTGCGTGACGACGAAGCCCCGCTGCATCACCTCGGGGACGTCGAACGGCAATTCCTTGTCGAGGGCCGTGCGGGCCGCTTCTCCGCTCAATCCCATTCCAGCGCCCCTTTCTTCCATTCGTAGATGAAACCGACGACGAGTAGCGCGAGGAACACGCCCATTGCGCCGATTCCGAACAGGCCGACCGCGTCCAGCGAAACGGCCCAGGGCACGAAGAAGGCGAGCTCGAGGTCGAAGAGGATGAAGAGGATCGCGACGAGGTAGTAGCGCACGTCGAAGCGATTACGCGTGTCCTCGAACGCCTCGAAGCCGCACTCGTAAGCGGAAAGCTTTTCCTGGTCTTTCTGCCCGCGCCCGAGTACGAAACCGATACCGAGAAGGACGACGCCCAATCCGGCGGCCACGATCACGAAGATCAGGATCGGCAGGTAGTTTGCAAGCATAATTCGCTACGCGCGCCCGGCCGCTTGCGCGGTGGGACCCTATAAAAAAACCGGCCGCTCGGACCGGCCGTGTTGGATTCGATCGGCTGGCGCCGATCGAGCCGGCGCGAATTGTAGCAACTCAGCCGGAGCGCGTCTCGCTGTAATTAGTGGTGCGGATGGTCGGACTCGAACCGACACGGCTTGCGCCACTGCCCCCTCAAGACAGCGTGTCTACCAATTCCACCACATCCGCAACGAATCAATTGCCTTCCGCTTCGGTCGATGGCGCGGCGGGCTCATCGGCCGGCGAAGGTCGCTCCGAGGCCGGAGCATCGTCCGCCGGGAGCTCCGATGGCAGCGCCGGCGGCAAATCGAGGTCCTGCGGCTCGCTGGGCACCGCGCGCGACCCGCCGGCAGGCATTCTGTCGAGAATACTCTCGGGCTGCTGCTGCTCGGTCGAGAAGTACGCGAGCGCGAGGCTCGTGACGAAAAACGTCGTCGCGAGCAGCGCCGTTGTCCTCGACAGGAAGTTCGCCGAGCCGCGTGCCCCGAAAACCGTACCCGACGCCCCGGCCCCGAAGCCCGTTCCGGCCTCGGCGCCCTTGCCCCGCTGCAGGAGCACGAGCCCGACGATCATCAGGCACACGAGTATATGCAATATCAAGACGATCGTCTGAAGCATGTGCCGATGTCTATCGAAAACGACTCCGCCTCACCGCGCGGATGCTGCGTCGTAAATCTTCAAGAATTCCGCGGCGTCGAGAGACGCTCCGCCCACGAGGCCGCCGTCGATATCCTCCATCGCGAACAGCTCGGCCGCGTTGCCGCCTTTCACGCTGCCGCCGTAGAGGATGACGAGGCCGGATGCGATTGTAGCATCTTGCCGCGCGATCATGCTGCGAATTTGCGCATGTACGGCCTGTGCCTGCTCCGGCGTCGCTGTCTTGCCCGTGCCGATCGCCCAGACCGGCTCGTACGCGACGACCGCGTTCGCGAAAGCCGCGACACCCGCGGCGTCGAGCACCGCCTTCATTTGACGCTCGACAACCTCCTCGGTTCGGCCCGCCTCGCGCTCGTCGAGCGTTTCGCCGACGCACAGGATCGGAACGAGCCCCGCCTGCTGCGCCGCCTTGAACTTCTCGGCGACGATCGCGTCGCTCTCGCCGAACAGCGTACGGCGCTCCGAGTGGCCGACGATGGCGTAGCGGCACCCGACGTCGGCCAGCATCGCGCCGGATACTTCGCCGGTGAACGCCCCGCTGCCGATCCGCGTCGAGACGTCCTGCGACCCGAGCAGGATGTCGCTGCCCGCGAGCCGGTCCGCGACGGTCTTCAAGTACGGATACGGCGCGCAGAGCAGCATCTTCGCGCCGCCCTTCTTGCCCGCGACGAGCGCCGAGACGAGCGCATCGATCGACGCGAGCGATCCATGCATCTTCCAGTTTCCGGCGACCAATTTCGTTCGCCCGGACGATGCTCGCGTAGCGGCGCTCATCGCGCTTTCCTCCAGCAGGTGTCCATTGCGGGGCCGAGAGCTTAAGGGCGGCTTGGCGCGGAATCAACCGCGACAAACCGAACGAGCCTCATCAGCAGACGCGCTCACGCGATCGCCGCACGCACGGTATCGGCAAGACGCACCGCGAGCGAGCGAACGGTCTCGGCATCCTCGCCCTCGACCATGACGCGCACGACGGGCTCGGTGCCCGAAGGTCGCAGCACGACGCGGCCGCGATCGCCGAGCACCTCTTCCGCGCTGCGAATCGCGTCTTGAATCGCCGGGATGCCGTCCACGTCGACGCGGCGCGCGACACGCACGTTGATCAGCTCCTGCGGCAGCTGCGGCATCGGCTGCGCGAGCTCCCGCAGGCTGCGGCCGGTGCGCCGCATCACCGCGAGCACCTGCAGCGCGGTGATCAGCCCGTCGCCGGTGGTCGTCTTGTCGAGGCAGACGACGTGCCCGGACGTCTCGCCGCCGAGTATGCCGCCGTGCTCCTTCAGCATCGCGAGCACGTGCCGATCGCCGACCTTCGCGCGGCGGAATTCGATGCCGAGATCGCGCAGCGCGAGCTCGAGCCCGAGATTGCTCATGACCGTGCCGATCACCGGCCCCTTCAGCACGCCTCGCTCGCGGCGATCGCGCGCGAGGATATAGAGAAGCCGATCGCCGTCGACGATGTCGCCGCGCTCGTCGACCATCACGACTCGATCGCCGTCGCCATCGAGCGCGAAACCGACGTGCGCGCGCACTCCGGTCACGGTCAGCTTCAAGAGGTCCGGCCTGGTCGAGCCGCAGCCGTCGTTGATGTTGCGCCCGTTCGGAGAGCAGCCGACCGGCACGACGTCCGCGCCGAGCTCGGCGATCACGCGCGGCGCCACCTTGTAGCCCGCGCCGTGCGATGCGTCGACGACGATCTTCAGGCCGTCGAGCGTCATGTCGCTCGGGATCGTGCTCTTGAGGAAGGCCATATAGTCGTCGCGGGCCGAGGTCGCCTTCTGCACTCTGCCGAGCGCCTTCGACTCGCGCGTGATCGGCTCCTCGTCGAGCGATGCCTCGATCGCCTCTTCGAGCTCGTCGGAGAGTTTCTCGCCGTCGGACGCGAAGAACTTGATGCCGTTATCGAAGTACGGATTGTGCGAGGCGCTGATGACGACGCCGAAATCCGCGCCGAGCTTCTTCGTCAGATACGCGATCGCCGGCGTCGGCAGCGGGCCGGTCAGCAGCACGTCGACCCCGGCCGCGACGAATCCGGCCTCGAGCGCGGACTCGAACATGTACCCGGAGACGCGCGTGTCCTTGCCGATCAGCACCGTGCCGCCGTTGGGCGCGAGCACGCGTGCGGCGGCGCTCGCGAGGCGCAACGCGAAATCGACCGTCATCGGCGCGACGCCCACCTGGCCGCGAATGCCGTCGGTGCCGAAATAGCGTCTGGTCATCGATCCTCCCTTGACCGGGCGCACCGCTCGGCGGAGCGATCGCCCGTTAGCCCCGTCCGCCGGCGTTCTTCGTTCTCGGTGCGCGCAGAAAAGTCCGATATCGGGCGCTCGGAACCGCGACGGCTCGAGCGACCGGAACCCGCCGGACGGCTGGGCCGCCGCCCGGCTCGGCCTGGATCAGTGCTGGCCGGCCGGGCCGGGCCGACCCGCGGGACCGCCGAACGCGGGCGCCGGCTCGTCCGCAGGCTCGGGCTCGGTGCGTCCCGACTCCGACGGCTCGTTCCAGTCCTCTGGCGGCCTCGGCGTGCGCCCCTCCATGATGTCCTTGATCTGATGCTCGTCGATCGTCTCGTACTTCATCAGAGCGTCGGCCATCATGTGGAGCTTGTCGATGTTCGCCTTGAGGAGCTCTCTGGCTTCGTTGTACGCCGTATCGATCAGGCTGCGCACTTCCTCGTCGATCGCATGCGCGGTCACGTCCGAGACCTGCTTGTGCCGCGTCACGCTGCGGCCGAGGAAGATCTCGCCGTCGTCCTCGGTGTAGGTCAACGGACCGAGCCGGTCCGACAACCCCCACTTCGTGACCATGTTCCGCGCGATCTCCGTCGCGCGCTCGATGTCGTTCGCGGCGCCGGTCGTGACGCGATCCGGTCCGAAGACGAGCTCCTCGGCGATGCGGCCGCCGAAGAGGCTCTTCATCTGGCTCATCAGACGCCGCTTCGAGTAGCTGTAGCGATCCTCCTCCGGCAGGAACATCGTCACGCCGAGCGCGCGGCCGCGCGGAATGATCGTGACCTTGTAGACCGGGTCGTGATCGGGGACGAGCAAGCCGACGATCGCGTGGCCCGACTCGTGATAAGCCGTGAGCCTCTTCTCCTCCTCGCTCATGACCATGGAGCGCCTTTCGGTGCCCATCATGATCTTGTCCTTGGCCTTGTCGAACTCCTCCATCCGCACGGTGCGGCGATTCGCCCGTGCGGCGAGCAGCGCGGCCTCGTTCACGAGGTTCGCGAGATCGGCACCCGAGAAGCCCGGCGTGCCCCGCGCGATGACCGCGGGCTTCACGTTCGGATCGACCGGGACCTTGCGCATGTGGACCTTGAGGATCTGCTCGCGCCCGCGCACGTCCGGCAACGGCACGACGACCTGGCGGTCGAAGCGGCCTGGACGCAGCAGCGCCGGGTCGAGGACGTCGGGCCGGTTCGTCGCCGCGATCACGATGACGCCCTCGTTGCCCTCGAAGCCGTCCATCTCGACGAGCAGCTGGTTCAGCGTCTGCTCACGCTCGTCATGACCGCCGCCGAGCCCCGCGCCGCGGTGCCGGCCGACGGCATCGATCTCGTCGATGAAGATGATGCACGGCGCGTGCTTCTTGGCCTGCTCGAACATGTCGCGCACGCGCGAGGCGCCGACGCCGACGAACATCTCGACGAAATCCGAGCCCGAGATCGTGAAGAACGGCACCTTGGCCTCGCCGGCGATCGCACGCGCGAGCAGCGTCTTGCCCGTGCCGGGCGGGCCGACCATCAGCACGCCCTTCGGGATCTTGCCGCCGAGGCGCTGGAACTTCGCCGGATCCTTCAGGAAGTCGACGATCTCGACGACTTCCTCCTTCGCTTCCTCGACGCCGGCCACGTCCGCGAACGTGACGTGCACCTGATCCTCGCCGAGCAGGCGCGCACGGCTCTTGCCGAAGGACATCGCGCCGCGCCCGCCGCCCGCGCCCTGCATCTGGCGCATGAAGTACACCCACACACCGATCAGGAGCAGGATCGGGAACGACGAGATGAACAGCTGCAGCAGGAACGACTGTTGCTCCGGCGGGCTCGCCTTGATGACGACGCCGTGCTCCTGGAGCGTGCCGATCAGCGCGGTGTTGTCCGTCTCCGGGTTATAGGTCAGGAACGGCTCGCCGTTCGTCCGGCGGCCGCGGATCGTCTTCTCCCGCTCGAACGTGACTTCCTCGATCGCTCCGGCCTCGACCTGCTGGAGGAACATCGAGTAGGGAATCGGGGAGGAGGCGCGTTGGTTGTTCGGGCCGAAGGTCTGGAACACCGTCAGCAAGATGACGGCGATGACGATCCAGAGAATGACGTTCTTTGCCAGGTCGTTCAAAACGTTACCTCACGATTGGGCGGCCCGAGGCATCGGACCGATCCCACGTTAGACCGTACTACATCCGATGGTTTCTGGCCAGCATGTAGATCTCGCGACTCTCGGGCCGAGAAGCCTTCGGCTTCAGCAACTTGACCGCACCGAAGGTTCGTCTCGCGTGCTGCACGAACTCCGGGAAACCCTCGCCCTGAAAAAGCTTGACGAGAAAGGTACCTCCGGGAGCGAGGACCTCGGTGGCGAACAGCAACGCCTCCTCGGCAAGGCCCATGCTGCGGGGCTGATCGATCGCGCGTGTGCCACTGATATTGGGGGCCATATCGGACATCACAAGATCTATCTTCTCGTCCCCGATGGCGCGCGCGAGCGCCTCGACGGTGGCCGGATCGGTGAAATCTCCGTGCAAGAATTCGACCCCCGGGATCGGCTCCATCGGCAGCAGGTCGACCGCCCAGACCCGCCCGCGCGGGCCGACGATCTTCGCGGCGTACTGGCTCCAGGCCCCCGGCGCCGCGCCGAGGTCGACGACGCGCATCCCGGGCCATAGCACGCGCTCCTTCTGCTGGATCTGCTCGAGCTTGAAGACCGCGCGCGAGCGCCACCCTTCTCGGGCCGCCCGCTCGACGTAGGGGTCCCGTTCCTGGCGGCGTTTCCAGCGGCTACTGGACCCGCCGCGCCGACTCATCTATGCTCGTCCAACGGCGCCGACGAGGACGGCGCGCATAACAAGAACTAGGATGCATCTCACCGAAGAGCAATCCAACTATCTACGAATCCTCGGTCATACCCTGACACCGGTCATCGAAGTCGGCGCGGGCGGCGTCACCGAGTCGCTGCGCAAGGAGCTCGACAAGGCATTGACCGATCACGAGCTCGTGAAGGTGCGGGTTCGCTTCGGCGATCGACAACGCCGGGCCAGGATTTTCGCCGAGCTCGCGCCGATGGCGGACGCTTGCCTCGTCAAGGAATCGGGCCACGTGGCGCTGCTCTATCGGCCGGGCAACCCGGCGTCGATCCGCCTGCCGCAGAGCTGAAGCGTCGCCGTTCGCCGGCGTCGAGCGTCAGACGTACTCGACGCGCGCGATCTCGTAGCGGCGTCGCCCGCTCGGCGTCGCGACCTCGGCGGTATCGCCTTCTTCCTTCCCGATGAGCGCTCGGGCGATCGGAGAGGTGATCGAGATCAGCCCGTCCTTGATGTCCGACTCGTCCTCTCCGACGATCTGATAGCGTGCCTCCTCGCCACTCTCGACGTCGATGAGGTGCACGGTCGCGCCGAACACGACTCGGCCGTTCGCCTCGAGCTGCGTCACGTCGATGATCTGCGCGTTCGCGAGCTTCGCCTCGATGTCGCGTATCCGCGCCTCGATGAGCCCTTGCTGCTCCTTCGCGGCGTGATACTCGGCGTTCTCACGCAGATCCCCGTGCGCACGTGCCTCCGCGATTGCATTGACGATGCGTGGGCGCTCCTCGTTCTTCAGCCTGCGAAGCTCCTCGCGGAGGAGCTCCGCGCCGCGCGCCGTAAGTGGCACCTTGGTCAAATCGCTGCCTCCTCGTGCAGGTCTTGCAATCGGTTGACGACGACGTTGTCGAGATAATCCAGAGCGTCGCATGTCGCTCTCGCGGCCGCAAGGGTCGTGTAGTAAGTCACCTTGTTCTGCACGGCCGCGCCGCGGATCGAATGCGACTCTCGAATCGCTTGCTTGCCCTCCGTGGTGTTCACGATCAGGGCGATCTCGCGGTTCTTGATCATGTCGACTATGTGCGGACGGCCCTCGCGCACCTTGTTGACCCTGGTGCACGGCACGCCGGCGCGCGCGAGCGCCTCGGCGGTACCGCCCGTCGCTACGATCTCGAACCCGCGTTTCACGAGCTCTCTACCGAGCTCGACCGCGGCCGGCTTGTCGCGATCTCGCACGCTCAAGAACACGATGCCCGAGCGCGGCAGATCGACGCCGGACGCGATCTGCGCCTTCGCGTAAGCCTCCGCGAAGGTCCGGCCGGTGCCCATGACCTCGCCCGTCGACTTCATCTCCGGACCGAGGATCGGATCCGCGTCCGGGAACTTGATGAACGGAAAAACGGATTCCTTCACCGAGAAGTAGGGCCGGCGCGTCGGCGGCGTCACGCCCTGCTCGGCGAAGGAGACGCCCGCCATCGCCTTCGCGGCGATCTTCGCGAGCGGCATGCCGATCGCCTTCGAGACGAAAGGCACCGTTCGCGACGCGCGGGGATTCACCTCGAGCACGTAGATGATGCCGTTCTGAATCGCGAATTGCGTATTCATCAGGCCGACGACGCCGAGGGCTTTCGCCATCCTCGTGACCTGATCCGCGAGCTCCCGCTGCACGTCCTCGCTCAGGCTGAAAGGCGGCAGCGAGCAGCCCGAGTCGCCGGAATGAATGCCCGCCTGCTCCACGTGCTCCATGATGCCGCCGATGATCACCTCCTGACCGTCCGATATCGCGTCGACGTCGACCTCGACGGCGAGATCGAGAAAACGATCGAGCAGCACCGGGCTCTCGTTCGAGACGCTGACAGCCTGCGTCATGTAGTCCTTGAGCTCGTCCTCGCTGTAGACGATCTCCATCGCCCGTCCGCCGAGCACGTACGACGGCCGCACGACCAGCGGATAGCCGACCTCCTTCGCCATCGCGACGGCCTCGTCGGTCGTCCTCGCGGTGCAGTTCGGCGGCTGCTTGAGCCCGAGCCGGTTGACGAGCTGCTGGAAGCGCTCACGGTCCTCGGCGAGATCGATCGAATCGGGCGGAGTGCCGATGATCGGCACGTCCGCGGCCTCGAGCGCGCGCGCGAGCTTGAGCGGCGTCTGACCGCCGTACTGCACGATCACGCCCTTCGGCTTCTCCTTGTGGACGATCTCGAGCACGTCCTCGAGCGTCAGCGGCTCGAAGTAGAGACGGTCGGACGTGTCGTAATCCGTCGAGACCGTCTCCGGATTGCAGTTGATCATGATCGTCTCGAAGCCGATCTCCTTGAGCGCGAACGCGGCGTGCACGCAGCAATAGTCGAACTCGATGCCCTGCCCGATGCGGTTCGGCCCGCCGCCGAGAATGATGATCTTGTCGCGATCCGTCGGATCCGCCTCGCAGTACTCTTCGTATGTCGAGTAGAGATACGCGGTTGTCGTCGGGAACTCCGCCGCGCAGCTGTCCACTCGCTTGAATACCGGCCGGACGCCGTGCTTGTAGCGCGCCTTGCGCACGACCGCCTCGCCGACGCCGAGCAGCGACCCGATGCGGCTGTCGCTGAAGCCCTTGCGCTTCAGCGCGCGCAGCCGCTCGGGCTGCAGCGCGTCGAGGCCTTCCGCGGCGACGGCCTTCTCCGTCTCGACGAGATCCTCGATCTGCGCGAGGAACCACGGATCGATCTTCGTGAGCTGATGGATCTCGTCGAGCGGCATGCCGAGACGGAACGCGTCCGCGACGTACCAGAGCCGGTTGGCGCCCGGCATGCTGAGCTCGCGCTTGAGCTCGGCCCATTCCTCCTCGGTCTCCGCCGCGCGCATCATCGGCGTGAGTCCGTCGACGCCGATCTCGAGGCCGCGCAGCGCCTTCTGCAGCGACTCCTGGAACGTCCGCCCGATCGCCATGACCTCGCCGACCGATTTCATCTGCGTGGTCAGGCGATCGTTCGCCTGCGGAAACTTCTCGAACGTGAAGCGAGGTACCTTCGTGACGACGTAATCGATCGTCGGCTCGAAGCTCGCGGGCGTGAGCCCGCCCGTGATCTCGTTGCGCAGCTCGTCGAGGGTGTAGCCGACCGCGAGCTTCGCCGCGACTTTCGCGATCGGGAATCCGGTCGCCTTCGACGCGAGCGCGGACGAGCGCGACACGCGCGGATTCATCTCGATGATGATGAGCCGCCCGTCCTCGGGGTTGATCGCGAACTGCACGTTCGAGCCGCCGGTGTCGACGCCGATCTTGCGCAGCACGGCGATCGACGCGTCGCGCATGCGCTGATACTCCTTGTCGGTCAGCGTCTGGGCGGGCGCGACGGTGATCGAGTCGCCCGTATGGATGCCCATCGGGTCGAGGTTCTCGATCGAGCAGACGATGATGCAGTTGTCGTTCCGATCGCGAACGACCTCCATCTCGAACTCTTTCCAGCCGAGCACCGACTCCTCGAGCAGCACCTCGGTCGTCGGCGACTGGTCGAGGCCGCGCGCGACGATCTCCTCGAACTCCTCGCGGTTGTACGCGATACCGCCGCCGCTTCCGCCGAGCGTGAACGACGGGCGCACGATGATCGGGAAGCCGATCTCCTCCTGCACCTCCCGCGCTTCCTCGAGCGAATGCGCCACACCGGCGCGCGCGACCTCGAGCCCGATCTCCTTCATCGCGTTGCGGAAGAGCTCGCGGTCCTCGGCCATCGCGATCGCGTCGCGCGACGCGCCGATCAGCTCGACGCCGTACTTCTCGAGAATGCCTTCGCGATCGAGGTCGAGCGCGCAGTTGAGCGCGGTCTGACCGCCCATCGTCGGCAGCAGCGCGGACGGTCTTTCTCGCTCGATGATGCTCGCGATCGCGCGCCAGCTGATCGGCTCGATGTAGACCGCGTCCGCGCTCTGCGGGTCGGTCATGATCGTCGCGGGATTGGAGTTCACGAGGATGACCCGATAGCCCTCCTCCCGAAGCGCCTTGCACGCTTGCGTGCCCGAATAATCGAACTCGCAAGCCTGCCCGATGACGATCGGACCGGCTCCGATGATCAGGATGCTTTCGAGGTCTTGGCGGCGCGGCATACGGTTATTCCACTCTCCGTGAGCGCTCGATCGAGGCGAAGCCCGCGATCGATTGGATTGAAGCGGCGGCGCCCCCTTCCCGCTGGGATCGGCGGGCGGGGCGCGCGGAATCTGTCGGGCGCTCGCGAACGGTGCGCCCGAATCGCGGATGCGGTCGGATCATCGCGCGGCGGCGGCGACGGTCTGCCGGCGGTGCTCCTTCATCATCTCGACGAACCGCGCGAACAACGGGCGGACTTCCTGGGGACCGGGGCTCGCTTCCGGATGTCCCTGGAAGGAGAACGCCGGCGCGTTCGTGAGCTCGATACCTTGGAGCGTTCCGTCGAACAGCGATCGGTGCGTGACCCGCACGTTCGGCGGCAGCGTCGACTCGTCCACGGCGAAACCGTGGTTCTGGCTCGTGATCATCACCCGGCCCGTGTCGATCTCGAGCACCGGATGGTTCGCGCCGTGATGGCCGAACTTCATCTTCACGGTCTTCGCGCCGGCCGCGAGCCCGAGCAGCTGATGCCCGAGGCAGATACCGAACTGCGGGATACCGATCTCGATGAACTTGCGGATCGCCTCGATCGCGTACGTGCACGGCTCGGGGTCGCCCGGGCCGTTCGACAGGAAGATCCCGTCGGGGTTGAGCTGCAGCGCCTCTTCCGCCGTCGTCGTCGCCGGCACGACCGTGATGCGGCAGTCGTGGTCGGCGAGGAGCCGCAGAATGTTGCGCTTCACGCCGAAGTCGTAGGCGACCACGTGAAAGCTCGCGATGCGCTTCGTGTAGACGACCGGTCGCTCCGGCCAGATGCTGCCCTGGTTCCACTGATACGTCTGCTTCGTGGTCACCAGGCGAGCGAGATCCATGCCCTTGATGCCGGGGAACTTGCGGGCCGCACGCACCGCCTCCTCCGGAGTCGCGCTCGGCCCCGTCAGAATGCACCCGCCCTGCGCGCCCTTGTCGCGGATGATGCGCGTGAGCTGCCGCGTGTCGATCTCGGCGATCGCGACCGTGTTGCTGCGGCGTAGAAACTCGCCGAGCGACAGCTCGCTGCGCCAGTTGCTGACGACGCGGGAGAGGTCACGGATCACGAGCCCCGCGGCGTGAACCTTGCTCGACTCGAAGTCGTCCGAGTTCGTGCCGACGTTGCCGATGTGCGGGTACGTCAGCGTGACGATCTGCCGGTAGTACGACGGATCGGTGAGGATTTCCTGGTACCCGGTCATCGCGGTGTTGAACACCACTTCGCCGAGGCTTCGACCCGGCGCACCGACGGATATACCGCGGAACACCGTTCCGTCTTCGAGCGCTAGTATCGCCGGCTCTGTCACGCGCTGAGCTCCTTCTCGATGGCGCCTTGCACAAGGTCGCGGATTGCGGCAAGGCACGCAGCAACCCGGAGAGCGTTCAGGTAGTTGGGGCTCAGGCGGCTATTGTAGCGGCTCGCCTGCCCGCTTTGCACGCTGCATTCGCGAGGAGCGGACGCTTCGGTGGCGCGACCGCTCGAAATCGGCCGCGCCGTCGCTAGCGCTCCGCCGCCAGCCCGAGCACGTCCGCCATTGAGTAAAAGCCCGGCGCGCGGCCGGCGGCCCAACGCGCCGCGCGCAGAGCGCCGCGCGCGAACGCCGCCCGTTCGCGCGCTCGATGGACGAACTCGATCTGCTCGTCGCCGGCGATGAACATCACGGAGTGATCGCCGACGATCTGTCCGCCGCGAATCACGGAGAAGCCGATCGTGCCGGGAACGCGCGGACCGGTCGTGCCGTGTCGGGTATACACCGCGAGATCCTTCAGCGGCCGCCCCCTCGCCGCGGCGATCCGCTCGCCGAGCGCGAGCGCGGTGCCGGAGGGCGCGTCGACCTTCTGGCGGTGGTGGGCCTCGACGATCTCGACGTCGTATTCGTTGCCGAGCGCGGCGGCGGCGCGTGCGACGAGCTCCATGAAGAGATTCACGCCGACGCTCATGTTCCGGCCGTAGACCAACGGAATCTGATGCGCGGCGCGCTCCATCGCGTCGAAATGCCGCCTCTCGAGCCCCGTCGTGCCGACGACGAGCGCCGTGCCGTGCGCGACGCAGGCCCGGACGTTCGCCTCGAGCGCCGCGGGCAGCGTGAAGTCGATCGCGACCTGCGCCCCGTGCAGGGCTTGCTCGCGATCGTCGGTCAGCGGCACGCCGAAAGGCGGCAGCGACGTGCCCGCCGAGGCGTCGCGGCCGATCGAAGGGTCGCCCGTCTGCGTCACCGCGCCGACGAGCTTCACGTCGTCCTGCTCCGCGATGCAGGCGAGGATTGCGCGACCCATCCGCCCGGTCGCGCCGAGCACGGCTACCTTCAGCAATTCACGCTCCCATTCGCTCGAAGAAGCTCTTCACGCCGTCGAACCAGCGCCGCGCCCGCGGGCTGTGGCGCTCGCCGCCGCCTCTTATCGATTCGTCGAACCGACGCAGCATCTTCTTCTGCTCCGACGTCAGGTTCACCGGCGTTTCGACCTGCACGCGGCAGAACAAGTCTCCGGAGCCCGGCGAACGCAACGAGCGTACGCCCTTGCCCTTCACGCAGAACACCTTTCCCGACTGCGTCTCGGGCGGCACCTTGAGGACGATGGTGCCGTCGAGCGTCGGCACCTCGACCGTGCCGCCGAGCGCCGCGGTCGCGAAGCTGATCGGCACCTCGCACGAGAGGTTCTGCCCGTCGCGCGTGAAGATCGGGTGCGGCTTGACGTGGATTTCGACGTACAGGTCGCCCGACGGGCCGCCGTTGCGTCCGGGCTCGCCTTCGCGCGCGAGCCGTATCCGATCGCCGTTGTCGACGCCCGGAGGCACCTTCACCGAGAGCGTCCGAAGCTTTCGCACGATGCCGCTGCCCGAGCAGTCCGGGCACGGCTTCTCGACGCGCGTGCCCGCGCCGCGGCAGGCCGGGCACGTCTGCTGGATCGAGATGAAGCCCTGCTGCATGCGGACCTGGCCGTGGCCCTTGCACGTCGCGCACGTGACGCGCCGCGTGCCGGGCGCGGCGCCGGTGCCGTCGCAGGTCTCGCACGCGACCCGGCTCGGGATGTCGATCTCGACCGTGTCGCCGAAGACGGCCTGCTCGAGCGTGAGCTCCAGGTCGTAACGCAGGTCCGCGCCGCGATACATCTGCGTTCGGCTGCGCGCACCCGCGCCGAAGATGCTGCCGAAAACCTCGTCGAAGATGTCGCTGAAGGGATCGCCGGGACCGAAGCCGCCGCCGAAGCCCGCACCGCCCGCCTCGACGCCGGCGTGACCGAAGCGATCGTAGGCGGCGCGCTTCGAGCTGTCCGACAGGACCTCGTAGGCTTCCTTCGCTTCCTTGAACTTCGCCTCGGCCTCGGGATCGTTCGGATTGCGGTCCGGATGGTATTTCATCGCGAGGCGCCGATACGCCTTCTTGATTTCCTCCGGACCGGCGTCGCGCTGCACGCCGAGCACTTCGTAATAGTCGCGCTTCGCCATTCGTCGAGCTCACCCATACCGAGGCCGCGGCGATTCCTCGGGCCTCATCCCCATGCCGGTGCAGATTGTCGCCGAAATCGGCCGCGAGCGGGGCCTCACGACGTCGCAAAAACGGGGCGCGGGAGGCGGAGCATCCCCCGCCTCCCGGAACCAGGAGAGATCAAGCGCTCTTCTGCTCGTCGTTCTTGACTTCCTCGAACTCGGCGTCGACGACGTTGTCGTCGCCCGAACGCCCGCCTCCGCTCGCCTGCTGCGCATCGCCATAGACCTTCTGAGCAAGGCCTGCCGACGCGGCGCTCAGCGCCTGGAGCTTGGCTTCGATCGCGGTCTTGCTGTCGCCCTTCAGCGCCTCCTTGAGCTCCGAGATCGCGGACTCGACCTTCGCCCTCTCCTCCGGCGGCACCTTGTCGCCGAGATCCTTCAGCGACTTCTCCGTCGCGTGCACGAGCGCATCGCCCTGGTTGCGCAAGTTCACGAGCTCGCGGAACTTCGCGTCCTCGGCGGCGTGGGCCTCGGCCTCCTTGATCATCCGCTGGATCTCCTCCTCGGAGAGACCGGACGACGCCTTGATCACGATCTTCTGCTCTTTGCCCGTCGCCTTGTCCTTCGCGGAGACGTGCAGGATGCCGTTCGCGTCGATGTCGAACGTGACCTCGATCTGCGGCACGCCGGCCGGCGCGGGCGGAATACCGGCGAGGTCGAACTGGCCGAGCGACTTGTTGTCGGCCGCGCGGCTGCGCTCGCCCTGGAGCACGTGGATCGTGACCGCTGTCTGGTTGTCCTCCGCCGTCGAGAAGACCTGCGTCGCCTTCGTCGGGATCGTCGTGTTCTTCTCGATCAGCTTCGTCATCACGCCGCCCTTCGTCTCGATACCGAGCGACAACGGCGTAACGTCGAGGAGCAGCACGTCCTTGACCTCGCCCGCGAGCACGCCGGCCTGGATCGCGGCGCCGATCGCGACCGCCTCGTCCGGGTTGACGTCCTTACGCGGCTCCTTGCCGAAGAGCTCCGCGACCTTCTGCTGGACCTTCGGCATGCGCGTCTGACCGCCGACGAGGATCACGTCGTCGATGTCGCTGACCGAGAGACCGGCGTCCTTCAGCGCGATCTTGCACGGCTCGAGCGTACGCTCGATCAGATCCTCGACGAGCGACTCGAGCTTCGCGCGCGTCAGGCTGATGTTGAGATGCTTCGGCCCCGTCGCGTCCGCCGTGATGTACGGCAGGTTGATATCCGTCTGCTGCCGCGACGAAAGCTCGATCTTCGCCTTCTCCGCGGCTTCCTTCAGACGCTGCATCGCGAGCGGATCCTTCGTGACGTCGATGCCGCTCTCTTTCTCGAACTCCTTCGTGAGGTACTCGATGATGCGGTTGTCGAAGTCCTCGCCGCCGAGGAAGGTATCGCCGTTCGTCGCGAGCACCTCGAACTGATGCTCGCCGTCGACCTCGGCGATCTCGATGATCGAGATATCGAACGTGCCGCCGCCGAGGTCGTATACCGCGACCTTACGATCGCCGCGCTTCTTGTCGAGACCGTACGCGAGCGCCGCCGCCGTCGGCTCGTTGATGATGCGCTTCACCTCGAGGCCCGCGATGCGGCCCGCGTCCTTCGTCGCCTGGCGCTGAGCGTCGTTGAAGTACGCCGGCACCGTGATCACGGCCTCGGTGACCTTCTCGCCGAGATAGTCCTCGGCCGTCTGCTTCATCTTCGTGAGCACGCGCGCGGAGATCTCGGGCGGCGCCATCCTCTTGCCGTTGACCTCGACCCACGCGTCGCCGTTGTCCGCCTTCACGATCTTGTAGGGGACCAGATGCGTATCCTTCTCGACCACGGCGTCGTCGAAGCGCCGGCCGATGAGGCGCTTGATCGCGAAGAGGGTGTTGCTCGGATTGGTCACGGCCTGGCGCTTCGCCGGCTGGCCGACGAGCACCTCGCCGTCCTTCGTGAACGCAACGATCGACGGCGTCGTGCGATCGCCCTCGCTGTTCTCGATGACCTTCGGCGTACCGCCTTCCATGATCGCGACGCACGAGTTGGTCGTGCCCAAATCGATGCCTATTACTCGTCCCATTGCCACACCTCGGCTCGGCTAGATGGAAATCCTTTGGATGCGAATGCCCGAAACTCGACCTTCGCCCCCGTAGGTGGGGGATGGCCGGTCACAATTCAACCCCGCCGAGTCACGCGTCCCCTTGGGACTGCGGCGCGGACACGACGACGCGTGCGGGCCGAAGCAGGCGGTCGTGGAGCTCGTACCCCTTCTGAATCACGAGAACGACGGTGTTCGGCGCGTGCTCGGTGCTCGGCTGCAGCGACATCGCCTCGTGCTTGGCCGGATCGAACGGTTCGCCGAGCGGATCGATTTCCCGGATCCCGACGCTCGCGAGCGCGTCATCGAGAAGCTTCAGCGTGGCACGGTTCCCCTCGAGCAGGGTCTCGACGGTGACGTTGTCGGCCGACGCGAGCGCCGCCTCGAGACTGTCCCGGACCGGCAGGATCGCCTGCCCGAGCCGCTCCGCCGCGTAGCGGCGGGTCGTCTCGAGCTCCCGAGCGCTGCGCTTGCGAAAGTTGTCGAGCTCGGCGACCGCGCGCAGGTAGTTGTTCCAGTTCTCCTCGGCCTGGCGGCGCAAGGCTTCGAGCTCCTCGTTGACCTCGCCGGCCCGCGCTTCCCGAGAAGCCTCGCCGGTTTCGACGGGGGTCGCGTCGGCTTCCGGCTCCGCGGCCCGTGGTTCCTTGGCCTCTTCGGTCATCACAAAAGCTCCTCCCTCGGCCTCCCGGCCGCAGCAAGTTACACGCGGAAGGCAGCTATGGGGGCTAGTGGCTGGAGTTCAAGGCACGGCCGAGCAATTTCGACGTGATGTCGACGATCGGGATGACCCGCTCGTAGGCCATGCGCGTCGGTCCGATCACGCCGAGGACCCCGACGGTGTCGTCCTCGGCCGTATACGGGGCCGCGACGATGCTACACTGCTCGAGGATCTGGTAGCCCGATTCCTGGCCGATGAAGATCTGCACGCCGTCGGCGTTCAGGCTCTGGTCGAGCAGTCTCAGCATGTCGTGCTGGCGGCTGAACGCGTTGAACAGCGATTTCAGCTGCTCCATGTTGCCGAGCTCCTCGACCATGAGGTTCGTCTCCCCGGAAAGCACGTAGCCCGGCGGCTGCTCCTCGTCCGGGAACGCACGCTGGGCGAGCTCGATGGCCTCGACCATCAGCGCGTTCATCGACTCGCGCGTCTTCTCGAGCTGCTCGACGAGCTCGCGACGAACCTGCCGCAGATCGCGGCCGCCGAACTGCTCCGTGAGGAAGTTCCCGGCCTGACGCAGCTCGTCCTCGGTGAAATCTCGATGGACGTTCAGGATCTTGTTCTGCACCTCCCGCTCGTTGACGACGAGGATCGCGAGCACGCGCCTCCCGGAGAGCGGGAGGAACTCGATCTGCCGCAGCGACGTATGGGCCCGGCGAGGCAACGTGACGATGCCGGCGAGCTTCGTGACCATCGACAGCATCGACGACACCGAATACGCGAGCTGCTGAGGATCGCCGGCGGCCTCCTCGAGCTTCTCACGGAACTGCGCCAGCTCGTCTTCCTTCGGCGGCGTGAGCTTGATCAGCGTATCGACGAACAGGCGATAGCCCTTGATCGTCGGGACTCTTCCCGCGGACGTGTGCGGGGAGGTGACGAAGCCCATCTCCTCGAGATCCGCCATGATGTTGCGGATCGTCGCCGGGCTGAGGTCGAGACCGGAATCACGAGACAGCGTCCGCGATCCGACCGGTTGTCCCTCTCGAATGTACTTGTCGACGAGCACGCGCAGCAGATGCTGTGCCCGCTCGTCCGGGAAGTCTCCTTTGCTGACTGCCATGATCCTCGGATGCGCCGCCGCGAATCTCGCTGCGGGCCGCGCAACCCCTTGTAAAAGCCCGGATTTACGCGAGGTGCAAGGTAGCCACGGCGTCCCGCCACTGTCAAGGAGCGGGTGCCGACGTTGGGGCCTCGCGCACCCTCTCTCCCGGCCCGGCAAACCCGCCCTCAGCGCCGACGAGCACGCTCCGCCGCGTTTACCGCTACAATCGGCGACCGGGGGCGTTCCAACACCGCATGAAGTACGCATTCGAGCACGTCGGCTTCTGGGGCAGGTTGTCCGACGCGAGGGTTCTAGAAACCGCGTCCCGCATCATCTCCCACGTCAAATCGCGGCAGGCCCGAATCTTCGCGCCGCCGTCCGGAGAGGTCATCGCCCGCCGCGTCGGGGACATCGAGCTGCTGGACGAGGCGGAGCTCGCCGCGCGTGCCGACGTGATCGTGGCGATCGGCGGTGACGGGACGATGCTGCACGCCGCGCGCAGGGTCGCCCAGCACGACGTGCCGCTGCTCGGCGTGAACCTCGGCAAGCTCGGCTTTCTGACCGACATCCTGCCGGAGCACGCGCTCGAGACGATCGACGCGATCCTCTCCGGCGATCACGTCGCCGAGAAGCGGCTGATGCTCGAAGCGGTGGTCGACGGCAACGGCGAGACGCGCCCGCCGATGATCGCGTTGAACGACGTCGTGCTGCAAAAGCGCGGCAGCAGCCGGATTCTCGACTTCGCGACGTGGGTCGACGGCAGCTACGTTAATACGCACGGCGGGGACGGCCTCGTCGTCGCGACGCCGACGGGCTCGACGGCCTACGCGCTCTCGTGCGGCGGCCCGATCATCCAGCCGAACCTCAACGCGATCGTGATGGTGCCGATCTGCCCGCACACGCTGAGCGACCGGCCGCTCGTGCTCAATGCGTCGAGCGTGCTCGAGGTGCGCCTGCATCCGGGCACGGAGACGCCGGCATTCGTTGCGTGCGACGGCGAGGAGTACGGCCCCCTCGAGCCGAGCCAGACGCTGCGGATTCGAACCTCCGGCGCGAGCGTGACGCTGCTCCATCCGCGCGACCACAACTACTACGAGCTCTTGCGCTCGAAGCTGAGCTGGGGCAGCGCGAGCCGCTTCAATCGCTCGGCGCCCAGAGGATGAGCCCGTCCGCCGCGCATCGCTCGACGCGACTCCGATGCTGAGCCTGATCCGCGTGAAGAATTTCGCCGTGATCGACGAGGTCGAGCTCGAGCTCGAGCCCGGGCTTTCGGTCGTGACCGGTGAGACCGGCGCCGGCAAATCGATCCTGGTCGACGCGCTCGGCCTCGCCCTCGGCGACCGCGCCGACGCGAGCGCGGTGCGCCACGGCGCCGATCGCGCCGAGATCAGCGTGCTGTTCGAATGTCCGCCGGGCCACCCCGTCCTCGCGCTGCTCGCGGAGCTCGGCCTCGACGACGAGGACCGCTGCCTGCTGCGCCGCGTGATCGGCGCGGAAGGACGGTCGCGCGCGTTCATCAACAACCAGCCGGTGACGCTTCAGGATCTGAAGCGCGTCGGCTCGCTGCTCGTCGACATCCACGGGCAGCACGAGCACCAGTCGCTGCTCGATACCGCGAATCAACGCGCGCTCCTCGACGCACACGGCGGGCTCGAAGCGCTCGCGTCCGACGTCGCCGAGGCGTTTCGCACGTGGCGCGCGCTCGAGGCGCGGCTGGAGGAGCTTCGCGGCGGCAACGCGCAGCGCGACGCCGAGCTCGAGCTCGCGCGCTTTCACGCCGCAGAGCTCGAGGCGCTCGCGCTCGAGGACGACGAGCCGGCACGCCTGCGCGCCGAGCGCGAGCGCCTCGCGAACGTCGACAAGCTCGCCGGCGGGCTCGAAGCGGCGATCCAGGCGCTCTACGAAGCCGAGGCGAGCGCACATGCGCTCGCCTCGCGGGCCGGGCAGGAGCTCGATCGGCTCGTCGCGCACGACGAAGCGCTGCGCGAGCCGGCCGAATTGCTCGCGAACGTCGAGATCGAGCTCCGCGAGGCGGCGCGCGCGTTGATCCACTATCGCGACCGCCTCGAGCCCGATCCCGCGCGGCTCGAGCTCGTCGAGTCGCGGCTCGCCCGGATCAAGTCGCTCGCCCGGCGCCACGGCGTCACCGAGGACGAGTTGCCCGGCGTTCTCGAGCGGCTTCGCGCGCGGATCGCCGAGCTCGAGGCGGGCGGCGAGTCCGTCGAGGCGCTCGAGGCCGAGGTCGGGCGCGCGCAGGAGGCCTATTTCGCCGCGGCGCGCAAGCTCTCGGCAAAGCGCAAGCGCGTCGCGGCGAAGCTCGCCGAAGCGGTCACGGAGCAGTTGCCCGAGCTCGGATTGGCGCATGGGCAATTCGACGTGCGCGTCGAAGCGAAGCCCGAGGAGCGCGCGGACGCGACCGGCATCGACCGCGTCGAGTTCGTCGTACGCCTGAACCCCGGCATGCCGTTCGGGCCCCTCGCGAAGATCGCCTCCGGCGGCGAGCTGTCGCGCATCGGTCTCGCCATCGAGGTCGTCGGCGCGGACGCGTCGCCGGTGCCGACCTTCGTCTTCGACGAGGTCGATGCCGGGATCGGCGGCGGCGTCGCCGAGATCGTCGGACGGAAACTCGCGAAGATCGCCGCGAGCCGGCAAGTGCTATGCGTGACGCACCTGCCCCAGGTCGCGAGCCAAGGGCGGCACCACTATCGCGTCTCGAAGCTGACGGACGGCAAGACGAGCCGCACGACCGTGCGCCGTCTGACGCGGGAGGAGCGCATCGAGGAGCTGTCGAGGATGCTCGGCGGCGTCGAGATCACCGAGCTCACCCGCGCGCACGCGGAGGAGATGATCGGCCGGGGCGGCGGCTAGCTGTTCGCGAAAGCTCAGGTCGATTTCGGACGCACGTACAGCACGAGGCTGTGGTCCTCGATCTCGTAGCCGTAGCGATTCGCGATCTCGTGCTGGATTTGCTCGATGCGCTCGTCGTAGAACTCGATCACCTTGCCCGTGTCGAGGCAGACCATGTGATCGTGGTGATTTCGATCGGCGAGCTCGAAAACCGCGGTGCCCCCCTCGAAGTTGTGCCGGGTCACGAGGCCCGCGCGCTCGAATTGCGTGAGGACGCGGTACACCGTGGCGAGACCGAGCTCCTCGCCCGAGTCGAGCAGCGCGCGGTAGATGCCTTCGGCCGATAGATGGCGCTCACGGCTGTTCTCGAGCACCTCGAGAACCTTCAGCCGCGGCGAGGTCACCTTCAGCCCCGCCTTGCGCAGATCGTCCCGCCCTTCCACTGTCTACTCACCTGCGTCAAATGGGGTATGATCCGCGGCTCATTATGGCTCATCGACGCTCGCCTCTCCACCTTGACGCCGCGCCGACGCGTGGACTTGCGCCTGCACGCGCGCTTTTCGCGGCCTGCGTCGGCGCGCTCGTCGTCGGCCTCGTGCTCTCGGGATGCGCCTACCGAATGGACATCCAGCAGGGCAACATCGTCGAGCAGGAAGCGATCGATCAGGTGCGCGAGGGCATGACGCGGAGCCAGGTGCAGTTCCTGCTCGGCACGCCGATGATCTCGGACCCGTTCCACGCGGATCGCTGGGATTACCCGTATTACTTCGTCCGGGGGCGTCGCGGCGAGCCCAGGCGCCGGTGGTTCATCGTCTACTTCGAGAACGACCGCGTCGCGCGCATCGAGCACCGCATCGACTGGAACGACGCCGGAACGAGCGACGATCGCCGCGCGGACGCCGAGAACGACGCAGAGCCTTCGATCGATACGGCCGCGCGCGACTGACCGGCCTCCCCGTCTCAGCGCTTCGCCGGCTTCTTCCCGGCGGCGCCTCCGCGCGCAACGCGCTCGCGCCGTAGGTCGCGCGGATCGCGCGTCAGCGGCCGCGTGATCTCGACGCGATCCCCCGCGACGAGCGGTCGCTCTTCGCCGATCGGCTCGCCGAAGAGCCCGAGCACGAGCGGGCGCTCGATCTCCGGATACGCCTCGAGCAGTCCCGAGCGGCGCACCGCCTCGCCCGCCGTCATTCCCGGCGTGAGCCCGACCTCGACGATGTGCTGCTCGTCCGGGAGCGCGTAAACGACCTCGACGACGGCTTTCTCGCCGCCGCGCCGCTCCCCGCCCCGCGATGCCTCGGCGCTCATTGCTTGGGCGGGCCGTAGACCGCCTCGGCTCTGTGCACGAACGCCGCGACCTGCGCGCGCACGAGCTCCTCGAAGACCATCGAGAACACGACGGACAGCGGCGAGGGGGCCACTTCGAACGTCAGGGTCACGGAGACCTCGCACTCGTTCTCGCCGACGTCCTCGAATTCCCACAGCCCGTCGAGATGGCGAAACGGACCGGACACGAGCTCGATATCGAGCCTATGCGGTCGCTCGAACGTGTTCTGCGTCGTGAAGCTCTTGTGGATGCCCGCGATGCCGATATCGATCGTCGCGATCATGTAGCCTTCGCCCTGCTCTTCGATCCGCGCGCCGCGCACGCCGTGCAGGAACTCCGGATAGGCCTCGACGTCGTTGACGAGATCGAACATCTGGGCGGCCGTGTACGGCACCCGTTGGCTGCGGTGAATCTTCGGCATCAGACAGCTCTGGCGAAGCGCGCGCGGTGGCCCGAGCCGATCAAAACAGCCCGAACCCGTAGCTGAGCAGCATCGCCGTGACCGCGATCGGCGCGACGTAGCGGGCGGAGAATCTCCAAAGACGATAACCCCACCCCGCTTGCGGATCGAGCTCGTCGGCTGTCGAGTTCCGCGCCATGACCCAACCGGCGAAAATCACGATCACGAGGCCGCCAATCGGCAAGAAGATGTTGTTGCTCAGGTGATCGATGTTGTCGAAGAACGTGCCGCGCCAGAACTGGATATCGGACCACGGCCCGAACGACATCACGGTCGCGAACCCGAACGCCCAGATGATCGCTCCGACGACGATCGCGGCTTTCGGGCGCGTCCAGTTCCACGTTTCCATCACGAACGCGACCGCGGGCTCGAGGATGCTGATCGCGGAAGTCCAGGCCGCGAACGACAGCAGCAGGAAAAAGAGCGTCGCGACGACGACTCCGCCCGGCATCTGGCCGAACGCGAGCGGTAACGACTGGAAGGCAAGCCCAGGGCCGGCAGCCGGATCAAGCCCGTGTGCGAAAGCGATCGGAAAGATCACGAGCGCCGACAACAACGCGATCGACGTGTCGGACAAAACAACGGCCACTGTAGAGCGTGGAATCGACTCCTCGTCCTTGAGATACGCGCCGTACGTCATCACGGCGCCCATCCCGACGCTCAACGAGAAGAACGCTTGGCCGAGCGCCGCGAGCACCGAAGCGCCGGTGAGATCTTCGAATCGCGGCTCGAACAGGAATACGAGACCGTCGAGAAAGCGGCCGGTTGTCATGCTGTAGCCGAGCAGCACCAGTAGCAGCGCGACGAGGGCCGGCACGAGCACGCGCACCGCGCGCTCGAGCCCCTGCTCGACGCCGAGCACGACGACGCCGATCGTGAGGATCATGAAGACGGTATGCCAGGTGCCGGCGACCAGGGGGCGCGAAACGATATCGGAGAAAACTTGTGATACCTGCTCGCTCCCGGCACTCACGAACGCGCCGGACGCCGCTTCGACGATGTACGCGACCGTCCACCCGCCGATCACGCTGTAAAACGACAGGATCAGGAAACCGGTGAAGACGCCGAGGAGACCGACGAGCCCCCACGCCCGCGTTCCGGATTCCTCCTCCCCGAGCAACGCCATCGTGCGCACCGGATTGCGCCGGCCGCGCCGGCCGATCAGCACCTCCGACATCATGATCGGCAATCCGATGGCGAACACGCAGACGAGGTAGACGAGCACGAATGCGCCTCCGCCGTTCTCGCCGGCAAGGTAGGGGAAGCGCCAGATGTTGCCGAGCCCGACGGCCGACCCGGCCAACGCGAGGATGAACCCGAGACGCGAAGTCCACTCGCCGTGCAGCGAGCGGCGCCGCTCGGCAGGTGCATTCATGCAGGAAGCCCCTCCCGGAGGTGTTTTTTGCGGTGCATTCTAGGATCATTGGCGGGCGATGACCAGAAAACAGGGAAAGCAGTCCTCCGAGCGTACGATCGCCGTCAACCGTAAGGCGCGCTTCGACTATTTCATCGAGGAGGACTTCGAAGCGGGGCTGGAGCTCCAGGGATGGGAGGTCAAGAGCCTGCGCGCCGGCAAGGCGCAGCTCACCGAGGCGTATGTCGTGCTGCGCGACAACCAGGCGTGGCTGCTCGGCGCCCATATCACGCCGCTCGTGTCCGCGTCGACGCATATCGAGCCGGATCCGACGCGCACGCGGCGCCTGCTGCTTCATCGCAGAGAGATCGACAGGCTGACCGGTCTCGTCGAGCGGCGCGGCTATACGCTCGTGCCGCTCGAGCTGTACTGGAACAAGGGGCGCGCGAAGCTTCTGGTCGGACTCGCACGGGGTAAGAAGCAATACGACAAGCGCGCGGCCGAGAAGGAGCGCGACTGGCAGATCGAGCGGGCGCGTGCGCTGAGGGGGACGCGTTAGTCGGCCGGCCGCATCGGGCATCACGCCCTCTTCCGCCGTGGCCGCGCGAGCCGGACGTGCTCGGAACCGGAGCTCGAGCCGGCGGTCCAAGACCGCGTATCCGTGCGAAGCGACCTTGAATCCGCCGATTTCGACCCTACACTAAGAACGACACTTACGGGGGCGACTTGGTTTCGACGTGGGTTGCGAAACCCGAGGTGCATGCCGAGGTGCAGATAACCTCGTTAAACCATCTGCAAACTAATAGTTGCCAACGACGACAACTACGCACTCGCCGCTTAATACCCGGTAGGGTGCCGTCTGACTGGAGCCGTGCTTGTGCGTCCAGACTCAGGCGTCGCATCTCACAAGCTCGCGACGAAGCGCGTCCGCCGCCGAGTCGTTAAACAATTCAGCGGACTCGCCGTCGAGCGTGCCCCGTCCGTCGGGTTGCTCGCGGTTAAAACAAAAGGCGGACTAAGCATGTAGAGCCGAGGGCGGAGAGCTTGCGGACGCGGGTTCGATTCCCGCCGCCTCCACCACTCACCTTCCGTCACGCGCGGCCAACACCTCCGTGCTATGGCTATGGGCTGCAGCTCCGCGCGCCGCTGCGAGCATCTTATCCGCAGCTCGCGTCACCGCTCTCTTGCCTCTGCGTGTTGACCGTTGCAGAACTCGGAACAAACGTGCCGATCGTCGCGACGGCGTATTTCCACGAAGCGCTCTCGGCGGTTGTTTCACATCGCACGCATTCGAACCGCCCGATACATATTCATTGACACGATTCTGCCGCTGTGATTATCTGCCGGCAGCGATAACAAGTCGCGTTCGCACACATCGCTTTTTGGGGGAGAGCTGATGTCTGTGTTAGCCAGCGGCCGGCAATCGGCGCCGTCATCGTCTGTCCGTCGTTCTTCGAGCTTCCGTAACGTCCACACGCTCCGCCTCACGGCGCTTGCCGCCGCGGTCGGTTGTCTGACGAGCACGCCTCTCGCGGCGCAAGAAAGACCGAGCAATCAAGATCGGGCGGGCATCGAAGAGGTCGTCGTCACCGCGCGCTTCCGCGAGGAGAACATCCAAACCACCCCGATCGCCATCACGGCCTTCACCGGCGACGATCTCATCCAACGAAGCCTCGAGAACGTCGAGGACATTGGCGTCGCGGTGCCGAATGCGTTCTTCCGAGAGAACGTCGGTAACTACGGACCGACGGGCACGGTCGGCCTGCGCGGCATCATCCAGAACGATTTCTCGTACGCGTTCGAGCCGGCGGTCGCGATCTACATCGACGACGTCTATCACGGCACGCTGTCCGGCTCGGACATGGAGTTGATCGATCTCGAGCGCCTGGAGGTGCTGCGCGGACCTCAGGGCACGCTGTTCGGAAAGAACAGCATCGGCGGCGCCGTTCGGCTGATCTCCAGCAAGCCCCAGGGCGAGAACACCGGTCGCGTCGAGCTGACTTACGGCCGTTTCGATCGGCTCGACGTCAAAGGCGTCGGGGATTTCACGCTCGTCGAGGATCGGCTGTTCGCGCGCGTCGTCGGCGTCTCGAAGAGAAAAGAAGGCTACGGGCGATATCTCGATTTCACCTGCGAGATGATCCGGCGCGGGACGCCGGAGCTCGCCGGCATCGGCGACGGCATCGCGGGCTACGAGCTCGTCGATCACGACGACAATCCCGAAACACCACTCGTCGCGGTGCCCGTGCTCGTCGAGCCCGGCAGCCCCGAGGACAATGCGTTCTCCCTGCCGCAACACGTGGACCCGAGGGGCACCGGTGACTGTGCCCTCGGCAGCTACGGCGGACAGGAGGTGCAGGCCGGAAGGCTGATGCTGCGGCTCCTCGCGAGCGAGAAAGTCGAGCTCAATATCGCGGCGGACTACAGCCATTCGCGAACCGAGCCCCTGCCGCAGACCTTGATGACGCCGCATACTCCCTCGCCGGTGTCCGACGGCCCCTACGACACCGAAGTGATTCTTCCGACTTTCGGCGTCCCGTACACGAGAGACGACCGCTTCGTGACCGGCGATCCGTATACGAACTATGCGACGTTCGCCGACCCGATCGACGGTACCTACTACGATCCGGTCGCCGATACCGAATCCTGGGGTTGGTCCGGCACCGTCGACTATCTGATCAGCGACTCGTTGAGCGCGAAGGCGATCGTCGCGTATCGCACGTACACCATGTTCTGGTCCAGCGATACCGATTTCACGCCGTACCCCATTCAGCACACCGACTACATACAGGAGCACGAGCAGTGGCAGTTCGAGGTGCAGTTGTCCGGCACCGCGCTGCCGAACCGATCGCTCGAGTGGACGGCCGGCTTGTTCTACTACGACTCCGACAGCCGCGCGTACAACACTACGGAGTTCGGTGCGTTCGATTACACCGGCTTTCTGCTGAACTTCGTGGCCAACGACTTGTACACCACGGAGAACAAGTCCGCGTTCGTGCACCTGAACTACCGCCTGAACGAACGGCTGTCGGTGTCCGGCGGGCTCCGCTATACGAACGAGGACAAGACGAACGTCTTCGATCACCAGCCGGGCTTGCCGGTCGTCGGCCCCGTGCCGTTCGGGGACACCAGGACCGACTGGAAGGTCAGCGTCGATTTCCAAGCCGCGGACAACGTGTTCCTCTACGCGCAGACGGCGACCGGTTTCCGCTCGGCCGGCTACACGCCCCGCATCTTCACGGCCGGGCAGCTGAAGCCGATTCCCCCGGAAGAGGTCGTGACCTACGAGGTCGGCGCGAAGGTGGACCTCTTGGACCGTAGGCTCCGCATCAACTCGGCGCTGTTCTACAGCGACTACGATCCGCGGCTGGTCCAGGTAGGCGCCACTCAGTGCGACCCCCCGGACCATCCGGACCCGACGCCGTATTTCCTGGCCGGAGGCACTTGTCCCGCGGGCACGGCGCTGGCCGGGAGTCCCGGGATTCCGTGGATCTTCTTCTACGCGAACGCGCCGGGTTCGATCGAGGGCTTCGAGACCGAGCTCGTCTTCTCTCCGGTCGCGAATCTGAACATCAACTTCAGCGCCGGATACAACACGTACGAGAACGACGTGAGCGATCCCGCCGATCCGATGTACCGCGATCCTTCGGCCCTGGTGCAGCCGGAGTGGAATTTCAGCAGCGGGGTGCAGTACGACTTCATGCTCGCGAGCGGTGCGCGGATTACGCCGCGCCTCGATTGGTATCATCAATCGAAGCGCACCAACGGACCGGCGAATCGGCCCAATATCTGTCCGCAGCACTGCATCCCGAGCTACGACATCTTCAACGCGCGCCTGACGTACTCGAACGCGAACGACGATTTCTCGGTGTCGTTGGCGGTCACGAATCTCACGGACGAGTTCTATTGGCAGCAGCTCGGCGCGGCCGTCACCGCGGCCGGCGGCGTACCGTCCGCGCGCACGGGCGTGCCGAGCCGGCCGCGCGAGTGGGCGATCACCGCGACGAAGCGATTCTGATCGGCGATGAACGTTCGGCCGGCGGAGGCGAAGATGAACCGAAACCGGCGCAATTTTCTTCGCTTCGCTCTAGGCGCCGGCGCGGCGCTCTCCGCGCCGGCGCTCGCGCAGCAGTGGGGCGCCCGCCGTCCGATGCCGGTGCCGCAGCCGGCAGGCTATCGGCGCATCGCCACCGAGGAGGCGTGGGCGCCGAGGACGCTCCTCGACGCGTGGGCGAAATTGCTCGAGACGAATCCCGCCGACGAGCCCGGCTTCGTCGCGCTGTGGGGCAATCTCGCCAACATGGGCCGGTTCACGGATCGCTTGGCCGAGCTGGGCCAGGCGCGTCTCGACGACATGAACGCGGCCGGCATCGATATGCAGGTGCTGTCGCTGACCGCGCCGGGCGTGCAGGTCTTCGATGCCGACACGGCGCATGCTCTCGCGGTCGACAGCAACGACGAGCTGGCCGAAGCGGTGCGCAAGCATCCGGACCGCTATGCCGGCCTCGTCGCGATCGCGCCTCACGATCCGAGGCGAGCCGCACAGGAGATCGAGCGCGGCAGAACGCGTCTCGGCCTGCACGGCGTCATCGTCAACTCGCACACGAAGGGCGAGTACTTGGCCGACACCAAGTACTGGGAGATCTTCGAGGCGGCCGAAGCGACGAATGCGCCGATCTATATCCATCCGCGCGATCCTGCGCCCGCGATGCTGCGTCCGTTCGTCGAGCACGATCTGCACCGCGGCGACCTCGGCTTCGGCGTCGAGGTCGCGCTGCACACGCTCGCGATCATCAACGCCGGCGTCTTCGACCGTTTCCCCAGGCTGAAGCTCGTGATCGGGCACGGCGGCGAAGGACTGCCGTACCACTTGTATCGCTTGGACGCTACGTGGCCGGTTCGCAATGCCCGCATGCGCTCGGCCGAGCCGCCGAGCCACTACATGCGTCGAAACGTCTACATCACGAATAGCGGCGTCGCCTGGGAGCCGATGGTGACGTTCGCGCAGAAGGTCTTGGGCGAAGACCGCGTGATGTATGCGATGGACTATCCGTACCAGTATCGGGTCGAGGAAGTCATCGCGATGGACGAGCTGCCGATTTCGTACGAGGCCAAGAAGAAGTTCTTCCAGACGAACGCGGAACGGGTCTTCAACCTGAACGACGCGCGAGAGAACGCCGCATGAGCGAAGGCCCTGACGAAGCAGGACCTTCGTATCGATGCCGCATCAGCGGACGCGCTCGACTTGAATGAATCCGTGGACGTTCTCGACGGACAAGCGATAGGACCCGCCCCACCGGCTCGGATAGATCCGCACGCTGTCGCCGACGTGGATGGGATACCGCGATCCCTCCATCTGACGCCACACTTGGCCGTTCTCGAGCGTGATCAGATACGTGTTCGGGACGGTCTCGCGTAGAGCGACGATCGTCGAGCGCAGCTCGGGGCGCTCCTCCACCTTCCGCCGCGGCTGCCGCTTCCCGAAATCATCGTCGACGCGAACCGGGATCTCACGTTCGACGACGGCGGCGCTCGAGGCCGCCGGTCTCGTCGACGAGGACGAGGCGGCAGCGGCCGCCGCCGGCCGCTCGGACGGCTTCGGCTCGATCGACGGCGGCGGCTCGGTCACCGCCTGCGCCGACTCGCCTCGTGCGCGTCTCGCCGCTTCGACGCTGCGCTCGTAGCACGCAAATCGCTCTTCCGGAGAGTCGAGGCCGACGCACGCGCCGACGTCGACCTCGAGACTGTCGCGCGTCTGCGCGGCCGCGCTCTCGTACACCGCTCCGTAGGCGATCGCAGCGCCGAACGTCGCGATGAACGTCGATGCGCCGCCTCTCACGCGGAAGAATGCCGCGTTGCGCGTTGTCATCGTCTCCTCCCCCAGGCTTTGCCGCTCCGCGCGGAGCATAGCGACAGCCGGCGCTCCGAATCAATTCGCGATCAATTCCCCGCGGGCTCCGGCAGCGCGTACACCATCAATCGGTTTCCGGCGACGATCGCCACCCGTTGCCTGCCGCTTCGGCCGAGATAGGTCATCGGGTTCGCGTTCGCGTTGGCCTCGAGCCGCGCCGACCACAGCTCCTCGCCGGTTCGGGCATCGAACGCGCGGAAACGTCGGTCGTTCGTCGCGCCGACGAACACGAGCCCGCCGGCCGTGACGGACGGACCCGCGCTGCCCGTGTTGCCGACGAGCTGCTTGCCTTCGGGCAGATTCTCGTCGAGCCCGAGCGGCGTCGCCCAGACGATCTCTCCCCTGCTCGGATCGATCGCGACGAGCCTCGCCCAAGGCGGCCGATAGCACGGTGCCGTCGGCCCGACGGGGCGGCCTTGCTCGTCGAACTCGCCGCCGATCGGAGCGTTGAAGCTCGCGTACGGCCCGGGGCCGAAGATGCTCGCTCGGTCGTACGGCTGCGGCGACGACTGGGTGCCGCGCCCGTAGTTGCCGAGCGGGTCGCGATCCTCGATCCAGCCGATCAGCGACGTGTCGTGCGCGTTCACGTACGCGAGTCCCGCGACGGGATCGTACGCGACGCCGCCCCAGTTCACGCCGCCGGTGCCGCCGGGCAACTGAATCGTCGAGCGCGGCGGCGCATCCTTCGCCTTGTAGAGAAACGGCGTGAACGGCCCTTCGTTGTGCAAGCCGCCGCTTCGCTCGAGCAGCACGCGACAGGCCGCGGCGTGCTCGGGCGTCGTATCTTCGGGCCGCACGAGGTCGCGCTCCGGATCGAAGCTGACGCGAGAGAGGGGTTCCGGTTTGACCGGAAAAGGCTGCGTCGGCGAGTACCATTCGCCCGGCACGTCGCCCTTCGGCACTGGCCGCTCCTCCACCTCGATCAGCGGCTCTCCCGTCTCCCGGTTCAGCACGAACAGATAGCTCGTCTTGCCGACGTGCACGATCGCCGGCGAGCGCCGGCCGTCGTCATGCACGAAATCGAATAGCGCGCCGGCCGAAGGCATATCCGCATCCCAGATGTCGTGATGCACCGTCTGGAAATGCCAGACGTATTTTCCGGTCAGCGCGTCGAGCGCAACGATCGAATTGCCGAACACGTTCTCGCCGGGACGATCTCCGCCGTAATAGTTCGGCGACGGGCTCGAGATCGGCAGATAGACGAGACCGCGCTCGACGTCGACGGGCGCCGAGAACGCCCACATGTTCGTGCCGGAACGCCGCTCCCAGCTGCCGTCGTGCCACGTGTCGTTGAACGGCTCGCCGGGACGCGGCACGGTCCAAAACTCCCAGAGCTTCTCTCCGGTGCGCACGTCGAAGGCCCGCGAGTTCCCCGGGTCGCCTTGCGGCAGCTCGCCGACGGCCGCGCCGACGATCGCGGCGTGCTTGTAGATCACGGGCGCGCCGCCGTACGGCACGCCGATGTCGACCGCGCCGTCCTCGCCGAAGCCCGCCGCGGGCTCGCCCGTCGCGGCGTCGAGCGCGACGAGGCGCGAGCCGCTCGTGAAGAGAATTCGCGGGCCGTGCTCGGCGTCGCCCGGCCAGTACGACACTCCGCGATTCGACGCGCGCGCGCCGCGCATCGGCACCGGCGACGCCGACGCGGTCTCGCGCTCCGGCGCGCTCGGTGCGCGCAGCACGTGCACCCACACCTCTTCGCCGGTGTCGCCGTCGAGCGCAACGACGCGATCGCCGCTCGGCACGTAGACGATGCCGTCGACGGCGAGCGGCACCGCGGTCGACGCGCCGCCGAGCGTATAGCTCCACAGCTCCTCGAGCGCGGATACGTTCTCGGTGTTGATCTCGTCGAGCGGCGAGTAGCGCGTCGCGGCGTGTTCGCCGTCGATCGTCGGCCAGTCCCCCGAGCCGAATACGGCGGCCGCGTCGCCGGGAGTCGCCGCACCGGATTGCGCGCACGCCACGTGACACGTGCACGCGACCATCCATCCCGACACCGCGACGACGCGACGCGCGGCCCGCGACGGCCTCGTCGCACGAGCGCGGCGGGCATCACTCACTCCTTCCCGTCGGAACGAACTCCGTTGATCGTGCACGTGTCCTCCCTCGACTCCCGCACATCGATCCGATGCCGCGAAAGCACCGGCGCTCGAACGATGCGAGGTTAGCAATCGCTTCCCGCAAGGGCTACCTTGACAACGCGCACGAACTCTCGAGTACGGATTGCTCGACGATCGGCAAAAATTCGCGGGAACGTCACCGGCAGCGGTTCGTGTTCCCTTACGAAAGGAGTCGAACTCGAGTGTAGCGGGACGGGATTTTGATCATCTTCAACGAATCCGAATGGGAATGGATCGATAGGCGCGCCGAGCGGATCGCCCTCGAAACCGGCGATCCGATGCCCTTCGCGAGAGCTGCAGCGATCGAGGAGCTGAAGGCGCTACGGCGGCGGCCGAAGGCCGAGGTGATTCCGTTGTCGGCGCGACGGACGATCCGTCGGCGGACAGGCTGAACGGCGCCTCCGTCGATTGACCGGTTCGGTCGAGCGGCTCCGTATCCCTTCCGTGTGCCGTTCGTAAATGCTCCTCTGCCGGAGCCGCTCGACCTTCTTTATCGCCTCACGCGGCGAGCGCGCGCGTGCGGATGCCGTTCAGCAGCTTCTCGAACGAGTCGGCGAAAGCTTGCACGCCTTGGCGCTCGAGCGTCTCGGTCACGTCGTCGTAGTCGATGCCGACGTCCGAGAGTCGCTCGAGCAGCGCCTCCGCCTCGTCGATGCCCCGCTCGAGCGTCGCGCTCGCTCGGCCATGGTCCTGAAACGCGAGGATCGTCTTCTCAGGCAGCGTGTTGACGGTTTCGGGGCCGATGAGCTCCTCGACGTACAGCACGTCCGAATACGCCGGATTCTTCGTCGACGTCGACGCCCAAAGGCAGCGCTGCGTCATCGCGCCCTTCGACGCGAGATACTCCCAACGCTCGGACGAGAACGCCTGCTTGTAATGGCGATACGCGAGCTTCGCGTTCGCGATCGCGAGCTTGCCTTTGAGCTCGGGCGGCGCGCCCAGCTCGTCGAGACGTCGATCCGTCTCGGTATCGACGCGCGAGACGAAGAAGCTCGCCACGGAGACGACGCGCGAAGGATCGCCGCCCGCGGCGACGAGCCGCTCGATGCCGCGGATGTAGGCTTCGGCCACCTCGGCGTAACGCTGGAGCGAGAAGATCAGCGTCACGTTGATCGAATGGCCGGCCGCGATCATGTCCTCGATCGCCGGAAGGCCCGGCTTCGTCGCCGGGATCTTCACGAGCAGGTTCGGGCGGTCGATCAGCGCGTGCAGTCGTTTCGCTTCGGCCGTCGTCGCCTCGGTGTCGTAGGCGAACGACGGATCGACCTCGATCGACACGAGGCCGTCGACGTGGCGCGGTCGCGCCGCGTCCCTCATCGCGGCGATGCCCGCGTCGTAAACCTCGCGCAGCTGGTCGCAGGCCTCCGTCACGTCTCGCACCGCGAGCTCGAGAAACATCTCCTTCGGATCGGACGTTCGCGCGCGCACGTCTCGCAGCTGCTCGTCGTACCCTTTGCCCGCGGAGATGGCCTGCTCGAAGATCGTCGGGTTGGACGTCACGCCGACGACCCCTTCGCTCACCAGCCGCATCAATCTGCCGGATTGGAGCAGGTCGCGCGAAAGATAATCGATCCAGATGCTTTGACCGAGCGCTGCGGCCTGCTTCAGCGGCGTCATGCCCATCGATTTCGCTCCTGGAACGTTATTCGGTGGCCCGCCAGCATAGCAAATCTCATTCGAGCAACGTCCGTGCACGCGTCGCGACGTTCTCGGGCGTGAAGCCGAGCTTCTCGAGCACCGTCGTGCCGGGCGCGGACGCACCGAAGCGGTCGATCGAGAGCGCGGCCCCTCGATCGCCGACCCATCGCTCCCAGCCGAGCGACACTCCCGCCTCGACCGCGAGACGTTTGTCGACGTCCGGCGGCAATACCTCGTCGCGATATGCCGCGGGCTGCGCTTCGAACAGCTCCCAGCACGGCATCGAGACGACGCGCACCGCCACGTCATCGGCGGCGAGCGTCCTCGCGGCCTCGAGGCAGATCCACACCTCGGAGCCGGTCGCGATCAGCACGAGATCGAGCGGGGTATCTCGCGATGCGGCGTCGCGGCTATCCCAGGCGACGTAAGCGCCGCGCTCGACGCCCGCGCGTGCCGTTCCCGCGATCGGCTCGAGAACGGGCACCGCTTGACGCGTGAGCAAGATCGCCGTCGGCCCGTCCTGCCGCTCGAGCGCGATCTTCCAAGCGGCGGACGTCTCGTTCGCGTCGGCGGGGCGGATGACCCAAAGTCCCGGAATCGCGCGCAGCGACAGGCATTGCTCCACCGGCTGATGCGTCGGGCCGTCCTCGCCGAGCCCGACCGAATCGTGCGTGAACACCCAGACGACCGGAAGACGCATCAGCGCGGAAAGCCGAAGGGCCGGTCGCATGTAATCGCTGAAGATCAGAAACGTCGAGCCGAACGGCTTCACGATGCCGCCGTGCAACGCGAGGCCATTGACGATCGCGCCCATCGCGTGCTCGCGCACGCCGAACGGCACGTTCCGCCCCGCGTAGCGGCGCGCGAACTGCCCTGCGCCTTCGAATGCGGTCCGCGTCGACTCGACGAGATCGCCTGCGCCGCCGACCATCGTCGGGGCGTAGCGCGCGAAGGCCCGCATGACCTTTCCGCCGGCCGCGCGCGTCGCGAGCTTCTCGCCGGGCTCGAAGGCGGGTAACGCGTCCGTCCAACCCGGCTCGAGACGGCCCGCCCAAGCGCGGTCCCAGTCGGCCGCAAGGTCGGGATGCGCCTCGCGCCAGGCGTCGAAGCGCCGGGTCCACTCGGTCTCGAGCCGCGCGCCGCGCTCCGTCGCGTCCATGTGCGCCGCGACTTCGTCCGGCACGACGAAGCGCTGGTCCGGGTCGAAGCCGAGCAGCGCCTTCGTCGCGCGTACCTCGTCCTCACCGAGCGGCGCGCCGTGCGCCTTCGCGGTATCGCGTGCGTTCGGTGCCGGGTACGCGATGTGGCTTCGCACTCGAATCAGCGACGGACGGTCCTCGACGTCGCGCGCGGCGCCGAGCGCCGCTTCGAGGGCATCGACGTCGTTCGCGTCGTCGACGTGCTGCACGTCCCATCCGTGCGCTTCGAAGCGCTTCCCCTTGTCCTCGTGATCCCACGACAGCGACGTCGGCCCGTCGATCGTGATGCGATTGTCGTCGAAGAGCACCGTGAGCTTGCCGAGACCGAACGCGCCGGCGAGCGACGCGGCCTCCTGGCAGACGCCTTCCATGAGGTCGCCGTCCGACGCGATGACGTAGACGCGATGATCGACGACCGTCTCGCCGGGGCGGTTGTAGCGCTGCGCGAGCACGCGCTCGGCCATCGCCATGCCGACCGCGTTCGCGAAACCTTGTCCGAGCGGACCGGTCGTCGTCTCGACGCCCGGCGTCAAGAAATGCTCGGGATGACCCGGCGTCGCCGATCCCCACTGGCGAAAGCGCTCGATCTCGTCGAGCGGCAACGCGTAGCCCGTGAGATGCAACGCGGCGTACTGAAGAATGCACGCGTGCCCGGCCGAGAGCACGAATCGGTCCCGATTCGGCCAAGCAGGGTTCTTCGGATTGAAACGCATGACGTGCCGGTAGAGCACGTAGGCGAGCGGCGCGAGCGCCATGGCCGTGCCGGGATGACCGGAGCGCGCTTGCTGCACGGCATCCATTGCGAGCACGCGGATCGTGTCGATCGATCTCGTGCGGATGTCTTGACTCATAGTGGATCTGCGCTCGACGCGGCATCCGCCCGTCGGGCGGATGCCGTCACGTTGTCACCGCACGCGACGAGCGTCAGCGCAGATAGCGCCCCTCGTCCTCGATCTCCGCATATTGCTGCGAGTCGTACTCCGGCAGGCTCTCGAGCTCCTCGCGCGTCATGCTCGTCATCAGCTTGCCTTCGTGGTCGACCTCGAGCCGCGCGACCGGCAGCGCGACCGTGCGCTGACCGATACCGAGGAAGCCGCCGACGTCGACCAGCGCATGCATCTGGCTGTCCTGACGCGACTGCGCGACGCCGGAAATCTCACCGATCTCCTCGCCTTCGCTCGAATGCACGCTCTCGCCGACGAGTTGCTCGGGCGCCAGCGCGCCGCCGACCGCGTCGGCTCCCTGCTGCTCGCGCTGACCTTCGAGATCCGGACGCTGCTGTCCCGCGCGCCTTTCTCCGGCGCGCTGCTGTTGCTCGGCGAGTCGTTCCCGCTCGCTCTGCTGCGCCGCGGACTCCGGCTGCTGCCCGCCTTGTCGAAGCGTGACCTCGGGTTCCGCCTGGCTCACCTCGACTTTCGGCTCGGCCTGCTCGACGCTCACCTCGGGCTGCGCTTGCTCGACCGCGACTTCGGGCTCGGCCTGCTCGACGGTCACCTCGGGCTCGGGTTGCCGCACGGTGACCTCGGGGTCCGGCTGGCGAACCGTGACGCGCGGCTCGGCTTGCTGAACCTCGACCCGAGGCTCGGCCTGCTCGACGGTCACCTCGGGCTCGGGCTGACGAATCGTGACCTCCGGATCCTGCTGCGTGATCTCGACCTGCGGCGCGGGCTGCTCGACCTGGACCTGCGGCGATGCCGGATCGACCTGCACCTCCGCCGCGGGCTGCTGCACCCGGATATCGGTGCTCTGGTCAGGCTGCCGTTGGTCGCCCTGCTGTTGGGCGCCTTGCTGTTGGGCGTCCTGCGGCGCGCTCTGCTGCTCCTCGGCCAGCGCGAGGTTCTGCTCCTGCGAGGACGGCTGCTGCGACTGCCGCTCCGACGGCTGTTCCGTCGACGGCTGCTGTTGCTCCGAGCTGCGCGCCTGCTGCGACGGCTGCGGCTGTTGCAGTTGTCGGCTCAGCTCCTGCTGTTGCTGCTGAGCCTGCGTCGACGGCTGAGGCTGCGTCGACTGCTGCGGCTGCCCGGGTTGCGCTTGCGCGAGCTGCTGGCCTTGCTGACCTTGCGCGGCGGACAGCTGCTCGCGCACTTGGGCAACGATCTGACCGCAGTCCTGATCGGTCGCCGTGCGCGCCGTGCTCATCAGCTGCCGCACTTGCCGTTCCGTGATCTCGTCGAGCGAGCGCGTCTCGAGCTCGCGCTCGAGCTGCTGTACGTCGCGTTCGCAGGCTTGCTGGCCGAACGCGGCGCCGCTCGCGCCGAATGCGACCGCGAACAAGCAGCCGCTGTACGTGAATCTATTCATCGTCTCGCTCCTCTCGCTTCCGTGAGCGCTGCTTGTGCAATCCACGTGCCAAGGGCGAACGCTCGGCGCGAGGAGCCCTTCGAATTCGAGCGCCGCCGGAGCGAGCGGAGCAAACGCGAAAGCGAAGAGCCACGCGCACGCGCGGCTCAGAGCCGGCGCGCGGCGCATCGCGATGTCACGCGTCCCCGTTAGTCGGGCCGACGATGAAAAATCAAGCGTCGACGAGCGTCAGGAACTGCCAGCGCTTGCCCTCCGCGAGGCCGAGCAGCTCGCGGCCGACGCCGCCGAAAACCGGCGGCGACGACGTGATGTGCTGCGTGCCCGCGTTCATGTCGCGGAACAGCCGTTGCAGCGTGCCGGCGCGCAGCGCGAGCGTGCCCGCCGCCTTGTACGCGAACATCGCGACTTGATGCGAAGACCACGTCGAGTGCGCGAGCGCGAGACGGAACAGCGACTGCTGACGCATCGAAAGCCGCTTGCCGCGATCGAGCGTCTCGGCGATGTCCGTCCAGGTCTCGTAGACGAACGCGCGCGCCGAGCGATAGACCGCCTCGGCGTTCGCGTACTGCTCGTGGAAGCTCGTGCTGTCCGCGATCGTTCCGGGCCGCCCCGCCTTCTCGTGCACGACGGTGCGTAGCTCGTCGAGAATGCGTCGGCCGATTCCGCACGCCCAACCGGCGTGGACGATGCCCGCGAAACCGATGATGCCGATCGTATAGAGGCTGCCGCCGCGCAGCGGCTCCTCGGTCGTCGCGAAATGCGTGTACGCGTCGGGCACGTACGCGTTGTCGATCGTGTAGTCGATGCTGCCCGTGCCCCGCAACCCGAGCACGTCCCAGTTCTCGATCAGCTTCGCTTGGCTGACCGGCAGCACGAAGATCCTGGGCTCCTTGGTCGTCTCGATGACGCCGAGCGTGTGGATATGCGTGCCGTGCTTGATGCCGGACGCGAAGCTCCACGCGCCGCTCAGCAAGAAGCCGCCGTCGTGCGGCACCGCCCTGCCGGGACGCGTTCCCTGGCCCGCGATCACCGGCATGCGTTCGCCGCTGAAGAGTTCCTTGACCGCCTCGTCTTTGAGATAGGCCGCGCCGGTGCCGATCGCGAGCGCGGACGCCATCAGCACCCAGCCCGCGGAGGGATCGCCGTAAGAGACGTTTTCGATGACCTGAAGAGACGAAACCGGATCGAGCTCGTATCCGCCGCGTATCGATTTCGGCACCCACATGCCGTAGAGCCCCTCGCGGTGCAGGGCCTCGACGACCGGCTCGGCCAATTGCCCGTGCTCGTCGCCGTAGTCGGCATGCTCGCGGGCGATCTCCCCGACGCGCTTTGCGCGCTCGGGCAAGGACGTCTCCGTGCTCGCGCTCATCTCACTCCTCCTGGCATCGCCGGGCGGCAAGTCTCCCCCTTGTCTCGCGCGGCTTTGTTGTCGTGAAAGCGGTGACGGCTCGATCTTGCATTCGACGGAGTCCGCCTGCGCGGCGAGCGCGCACGCAAGAGCCGTCGACAACAGCTCGCTAACCGTAGAACAGCGCGTGACCGTCGCCGTTGAAGCCCGTCATCCAGTCGTTGTGCGGCGGCGGACAGGCGTAGTAGACGTCCGCCCCGAATCGCGTCGGGCCGTTGAAGCCCCGCGGAAACATCGGATGCCCTCTGAAATCGACGGCCATCCTCGCGCCTCCCCCATTCTTTCGATCGGCCCCTGGCGGGGCTGCCGCCATATATACACTCGTAGCGACACCGAGTGTATAGCGGCGTTGCGCTCGGCGGAACACGTCGAGTTGCCCCCGGCGACGCTCGACGCAATCGCCCGCCCGCGTGGCATGCCGCTTGCACGAATGCGATGGACGCAACTTTACGGAGAGTCGTAATGCTGAAACGAATGATCTGCTCGCTGGTGCTTTCCAGCGCCGTCCTATCGCTTCATGGATGCGGCTATCTCGCGGCAGCGGGCGCGGGCGCCGCGGTCGGCGAAGCGGTCGAGGACGACGACAACTGATGGCAGCCGGCACCGCGACGCCGGCGTTCCGCCTCAACCGAGCGCTCGATAAACGGCGGACTCGAAATCCGCCACGAGCTGCAAGCACCGAGGATCACAGAACGGGCTGAGCTGCATCAGCAGCACCGCGCCGATTCCGGCGCGCGGATCGACCCAAAAATACGTATTGAAGATGCCTGCCCAGCCGAAGCTTCCAGCCGCTCGCCCCTGAGGGCGATCGCGCGTCTCGATCATCAGGTTGTAGCCGAACTTCTGCGTGCCGTCGAGAAACGCGAAATCGAGCGTGCGAGCCGGGTACGCCGTGCGCTGCGTCGACGCCCAGCGCGAGCCGATGCGATTCGTCGTCATCAACCGCACCGACTCCGGCGACAGCAGCCGCGTGCCGTCGTCCGCTCGGCCCTCGTTGAGCAGCATTCGGATCAGCGCGGCATAGTCGCGCGCGGTCGAATACAGCGCCCCGCCGCCGCGCGGCGCCTCGCCCCGAGGCTCGTTCGGACCGTCGATCCACTTTCCGTCCTCGAGCTTGTGCAAGCCCGCGAGCCGATCCGGAGCCGACGGTTGCTCGTAACGCGTCTCGCGCATACCGAGCGGACCGGTGATGCGCTCCTCGAGAAAGCGGCCGAGCGGCAGGCCGGACAACGGCTCGACGACGAGGCCGACGATATCCGTGCTGATCCCGTACGAGAACCGCTCGCCGGGATCGTGCATCAGGAACGGCGCGCCGAAATGCTCGATGCGGCCTTCCGACGCGACGAGAATTTCGCGGTTCAGAAACCAATAGCCGAAGCCCGACGTATGCGTCAGCAGGTCGTGAATCGTGATCGCGCGCCGCGCCGGCCGCACGATGCGCTCTCCCGTGCTCTCGTCGAACGACACGAGCACGGGCGGTTGCACGAAGCCCGGGACGTGCCGCGCGATCGGATCGTCGAGCTCGAGCTTGCCGGCCTCGCGAAGCATCAGAACCGCGACGCTCGTGATCGGCTTCGTCATCGACGCGATGCGAAAAATCGTGTCGGGCGTCATAGGTGCCGTGCGCGACACGGACGCGAGCCCCGCCGCGGACTCGTGAACCACGCCGCGGCGGTCCGTGACGAGCGCGACGGCGCCGGGCACGTCGCCTCTCGCGACGGCGCGCTCGAGCGTTTCGTGGACGATCTCCAAGCTCACTCGATGCGTCGAGCCAAGATGCGATACGTGAAATCGAGCGGCTCGCCGACGCGAAGCGCGCCCGCCGCTGCCGAGAACGGCTCGAGGCCGAGCTCTTCGTGCGTCAGCGTGAACTCGCCCGACGCCTCGAGCGTTTCGCCGTCGACCCTGATCTCGGTCGGCACCGTCAACGGTATCGAGCGGCCGCGCAGCTCCACCGTGACCTCGAGCGACTCCTCGCCCGCATGCACCGTCGGGCCGGTCCCGGCGATTCGCAGCGACGGATAACGCTCCGCGTCGAGCACCTCTTCGCTCAGCATGTTGCGGCGCGTGCCTTCGATATCCTCGCTCGACGGCGCTCTCCTCGATCGCTCGCCGACTCTCGCGCGAAGCTCCGGATCGTCGACGACGAGCGCCTCGACAGGGATCTCGATCTCGAACCGCGACTGCTCGAGCTCGGGATGCAACAGCACCCGACCGGTCATCTCGCCGACGGAAACCACGTGGTTGTGGCCGAAACGCGCGAGCGCGCCGGCCCGATGAACCCGCCAGTAGATCTCCGAGCGCTCGGCATCGATCGCGTAGAGCTCGACGTCCTCGGGGGGCTCGACCTGATCGGGCTGCGCGAAGACGAGACCGGCAACGGTCGCGAGCAGCGCGGCGCTCGCCCCCAGCTTGCGATTCACTTCGGCTTCCCTCCGCTGCGGGCCGCGCGAGTCGAGCTGTAGCTTATCACGCGTGAAGTTCCCAAGGAGCGGCGCTTCCCGCCTGAAGTTGCGCGACTGCGACGTCAGTTGCCTCGTCGAGATGGTCCATCGCCCGCATTCCCGGGCCCTCTCCGCGTCGCTCTTTGACGACAAGAGGTTTCTGTGCTACAGGAATTGCGTGTGAGAGCACGCGTCTCGGCTCGGCAACGCGTGCCACCGGTCGAACACGGGGGAGACGTCAACGGGCCGCTTCGCACCGCTCGGGAGGACGCACGGCTGCCTGACCAGCAGCGTGCGATGCGGGGCGAAGCGATGACGACGTCCGGCTGCGCGGCCGGCGGTGAGTGCGCGCACTACCGTCGGCCGCTGCAGGCCGTTGGCTGTTCCGCCGCCGCGCACGAGCTCGCGAGCAGTCGTCGCCCGGCCAGTCTTTCTGGCCGCGGCTTTCGGTGATAGTGTTCTTAACGACAGCCGGCCTTGCTGCCGGCGAGTGTATCCACCGTATGCGAGCTGTCTTCCGCACGGTTTGCCGATCGACTCTGACCGCGACGGCCGCGCTGCTCGGCGCGTGCGTCTCGTCGGTCGTCGTCGATGCCCGTTTCCCCGCGCCGCTCATCGAGCCGCTGCCGGTGAGGATGGGCATCCTCTACGACGAGGAGCTGAAGAACTTCGTGCATGTGGAAGCGTTGCCGCAGCAGTCCGCATGGACGATCGATCTCGGCGACGCGAATCTCGCATTGCTCTCTCCGCTGTTCGAGCGGATGTTCGCGGAGACGCGCACGGTCGACGCGGTCCCGGTCGCCCCGGCGCTTCGCGACACGCTCGACGGCGTGATTCGTCCGCGGCTCGAGAAATTCGAGTTCGACGTTCCGATCGGGGAACGCGACGAGTTCGTCGAGGTCTGGATGCAGTATCAGCTCACGCTGTACAACCCCGACGGCTCGGTGGTCACGGAATGGCCCGTCAGCGGCTATGGAAAAGCGGAGCTGACGGGCAGACGCGAGGATTCGGTGCGGCGTGCCGCGGTCATCGCGATGCGCGAGGTGGGTGCGGCGATCTCGACGAAGTTCGCCGAGCAGCCCGACGTCAGCTATTGGTTACGGGAGAGACAGGATGAAGCTGCGTTGTCCGCCGACCTCGGCAGCTAATGCCCCGCGACACGACGGCCGTGCACGGAGCGCGGCGGTCCTCGGGCTGTTGATCGCTCCGCTGCTCGCTTCGTGCGGCGTCACGTCGCGAATGGAGCCTTACAAGCAAACCGATGCCGTCATCGACGACGGCGAGCGAGTGGTGATCCTCGCCCGCCGGCACCACGCGAACCACGAGGCCGAGCAGGAGTTCATCAACTGCATCAGCGATTCGCTGTCGAAGGGCAAAGACGGCATCGCGGTGCATCCGTCGTCCGAGTTCGAGGACAAGATGTACCCGTGGTTCGAGCCGTCGATGGCGCCGCTCAGCACGGACGATCTCTCGAAGCTGCTCGAGAAGCCCGGCGTCCTGGAGCAGGTCCGCGAGACGGGCGTCCGCTTCCTGATCTGGCTCGACGGCTCGACGGACCGCGTCGCGAGCGGCGGCGGCATCACGTGTGCCGCCGGCGTCGGCGGAGCCGGTTGCATGGGGCTCGCGTGGTGGGAAGACGATGCCCGCTACGACGCGACCGTGTGGGATATCAAGGAACTGTCGTCGGCCGGCACGATCCACGCGAACGTCAAGGGTCGTTCCGTGATGCCTGCGATCGTGATTCCGCTGCCGTTCATCGCCCGCCCGCAGGCCGCCGCGTGCCGCGGCCTCACGGAGCAGATCCGGCAATTCCTGACGACCCCCGAAGGCTACGGCGCAGGCCCCGAAGAGGGTTGAGCCCGGCGTCGCACTGCTCGCTCGCCCCGGGCCTGCGACGTCCGAGTCTCCGCGACAGCGGCCCCCGCTCACCGCCGCCTCGCTTGCCGATGGCCCCTGACTCGAATGCTCCATTCTTAGCGCGCCGCTTTAACTAATTTCTGCAACGCCTTGATGAAACACAAAGAAGAGCCGCTGCCCGACACCAGCCCGACGGATGAGCTGCCGGTTCTGACGGAGCAAGACGTCGTCCATTTCCCCACGGGCACGCACCTCGCGACGGCACCGGTCGCGGCGCCGGACCTGCCGCAGCAAGGCTCGCACGCGGAAGATTCGCTTCTCGACGCGACCACCACCCTGCTGCGCGCGGTGCCGGATCGCTCCGCCCCTGAAGAGCGCGATCGTGTCGCAGCGCTCGAGGCGCGCCTCGCAGAGCTCGAAGCCGAGCTCGAGGATCGCAATGCGCTGATCGTTTCACTCGAGGAACGCTTACGCGCGACGCGTGCAGCCGTCGCGAGGCGCGACGAATCGCTACGCAGCCTGACGGCGCAGCTCGAGGACATGACCGAGCGCCTTCGCGAAACCGAGGCGCGTCTCGATGAGGCGCTCATGACGGAACGCGCCGAGGCAAAGGTCGAATCGAGCCGCTCGAGTGGCCAGGCGACGAGCGCGAACAAGCCGCGGGTCATGGCCGCCGCGCAGGCGGCGCTCGCGCGGAGCCGCGAGGAGGCGGCCGCCCTCGCCGCTTACATCGACCGCCGACGTGCGCACTGGCTAGAGCTCGCCGACCGGCTGAGGGACGAACGCGCGAAAGTGCGCGACCTCGAGCGCGAGCTCGAGCAACGAGTTTCGAGGGAGCGCCGGGAGCGAGAACGGGCGAATGCGGAGGCCGAGCGAGCGGAGAAGCTGGCGTCCGAGCTCGCGACGACCCGCCGCCTGCTCGAGCACCATGGACCGCTCGGACATGGCATACTCGGCGCGCCGCCAAACGGCCTGCACAACGAATCGACCTCGAAGTAGCTTCTTATTCTCCCGTAGAAACAGTGGCTTCTCGTCTAAAATTCGAGTTGGTTCTGGCCATAACCCTGATTGCGTTCGGGCTTGTCGGGCTGCCGATCGCCGTTTATTGGGTCGGGCAAGTCGTGATCGGCGAATACGAGAGCGACGGCGGCGCCGGCGGATTGGTCGGCGCGGTGTGGGACGGCCTCGGAAGCGGCAGCGCGCCAGCGTGGATCCTCGTGCTGAGCCCGTATGTCGTGATTCAACTCTTTCGGGCTGCGCTTGCCGTCGCCCGAAAACGATGACGGCTCTGCCCTCCCAGGGTCGCGAATTATGTGCAGTGACCCATCAGGGCCAGTAGTACCAGCCGATCACCGCAAGCAGCACCGCCGTCGGGATCAGCGCCGCCCCTCGCCACGGGCGAACCCTGAGGAAGCCGTAGAAACTCAGTCCGGCGAACAGGGTCAAAAGCGCAAACAGTGCAAGGCTCACTCCCAACGATCCCATTTCCGTGCGAAATCTCGGGTATTCGGACCCTAGCACGAGGAAAATGACGGCCACGCCGGCGAGAGAGAACAGGATCGAGGCCGCCGTTCCGAGCACGAATCCCAGCAAGACAACCGATGGCCGCATTTCGTCCTAATTTCCTTGGCTTCCTTGCCGTGCCCGACCGGGGCAGGCTTGATTCGGCCGAACTTCGGCCCGAAACTTAACCAACGCTCAGAAAGCCGGCAACCGTGCTTCGAGGAGGTATTGTGAGGGAACGTCTCCGTCCGCTCTTGATCGGAGCCGCGCTAGTCTGTGCGAGCTTCACAGCCTCGGCAACGCTCGAGGATCCGCCCCCTCCGGTCGCGATGGCGGCCAAGCACCCGGATATCAGTCGCAGCGTCACGAAGCTGATCGAAGAGTTCCACTTCTCACGTCCCGACCTCGATAACCACTACTCCTCCGCGATCCTCGACCGCTACCTCGACGCTCTCGACGGCAGCCGGATGTATTTCCTCGCGAGCGACGTCGCGAGCTTCGGCCGCTACCGGTACGAGCTCGACGATCGCGTGAAGTCCGGCGAGCTCGAGCCGGTCTTCGAGATCTTCAACCTTTTCAGGCAGCGCGCCCGAGAGCGCGTGAGCTATGCGCTCGAGCTGCTCCAGACGGAGCCGGATTTCACGATCGACGAGGAGTTTCGCTTCGATCGCACCGAGCTGCCGTGGCCGGTCTCCGAGGAGGAGATGCGCGAGGTCTGGCGCAAGAAGGTCAAGTCGGACGCGCTGAACCTGATTCTGACCGAGAAGACGTGGCCCGAGGTCGTCGAGCTCCTCACGCAGCGCTACGAGAACCTCTACAAGCGTATCACGCAGCTCACGGCGGACGACGTCTTCGAGACTTTCATGAACGCCGTCGCGCAGACGATGGATCCTCACTCGAGTTATCTGTCGCCGCGCCAGAGCGAGGAATATCGGATCCAGATGAGCCTGTCGTACGACGGCATCGGCGCCTCGCTCGCGAACGAGGACGACTACGTCAAGGTCGTCAACGTCATTCCCGGCGGCCCGGCGCAGATCGACGGGCAGCTCAAGCCCGAGGACCGCATCACCGCGGTCGGCCAGGGCGAGGAAGGCGAGCTCGTCGACGTCATCGGCTGGCGCCTCGACGACGTCGTGCAGATCATCCGCGGGCCGCGCGGCACCGTGGTGCGCCTTCAAGTGCTCCCCGCCGGCGCGCCGCCCGGATCGCCGCAGCGCATCATTTCGCTCGTTCGAGACAAGGTGAAGCTAGAAGAGCAGGCCGCGAAAAAGTCGGTCAAGACGATCGACGTCGACGGCCAGGAGCTCAAGATCGGCGTCATCACCGTCCCGAGCTTCTACCAGGACTTCAACGCGCGGAGCCGCGGCGACACCGAGTACATGAGCACCTCGCGCGACGTCGCGCGGCTCATTCGCGAGCTCGAGGCCGAAGGCATCGTCGGCCTCGTGATGGACTTGCGCCAGAACGGCGGCGGCCACCTCACCGAAGCGACGGAGCTGAGCGGTCTCTTCATCGACGGCGGCCCCGTCGTTCAGCTGAAGGAGACCCGGGGCAACGTCCAGGTGCTCGACGACCCCAGCCCGCAAGAGGCGATCTACGACGGCCCGCTCGTCGTGCTCGTGGACCGCTACAGCGCGAGCGCGTCCGAGATCTTTGCCGCGGCCATCCAGGACTACAAGCGCGGCATCGTCATCGGGCAGCAGACGTTCGGCAAGGGCACCGTTCAGAACCTGTTCAACCTCGACCGCGTGATGCGGGGCAACGAGAACGGACAGCTGACGCTGACGATAGGCAAGTACTACCGCGTCACCGGCGAGAGCACGCAGCATCGCGGCGTGATCCCGGATATCGAGCTGCCGGCACGCGTCGATCCGACCACCGTCGGCGAGAGCACGCGCGATACCGCCCTCCCCTGGGATCGAATTCAGCCGACGCGTTACCGGGCCGACTACGACGCTCTCGACACCGCCATCGAGGTGCTACGAAGCCTCCACGAGCAGCAGGCGGCGAACGATCCGCAGTTCTCGTATCTCGTCGACGAGATCCGGGCGAACGCGGAAATGCGCGGGCAGAAGTCGGTATCGCTCAATCTGGAGAAGCGCAAGGCGGAACGCGAGCGGCTCGAACGCGAGCACCTCGCCCGTGAGAACGCGAGGCGGCAAGCCGCAGGGCTCGAGCCGATCTCGAGCCTCGAGGAGCTCGACACCACGGTCGACATCCCGGGCGAGATCCTGCTGACACAGGCCGCCCGCATCGCGGCCGAGATGGCGAGAATCCAGAACGGCGAGCGTCAGCTCGTGACGATGGGCGCCGACGCGCACGCTCGAGTCGAGCCGCGCCGTCAGCGCAGCACCGTCAACAGCTCCCAGTAATCTTCCGCTAGAACGTTCAGGCGAAGCGGCGCGTCGCTCCCGCGGCGTGTCGCTTCGTTGCCGATGACCGGTATCTCGTCGACGCACTCGACGAGCGGCACCGAGTCGTTTTCGTCCCGATAGCGCAGCTGCGGCATCAGCATCTCGGTACGCCGACGCACGGCTTCCGCGAGGTTGTCGCGCTTCAAAGCGGTCGTCCGCTCTCGAATGCGCTCGACCATGCGGTCGCACGCGGCCCGGTCGCCGAACTTCATCTCGCCGACGGGGCGTTCCGTGCACGTCTTCGCGAGCTGCGCGAGATCGTGCTCGGCGAAATGAACGACGAGATGCTGAGCGAAGGCGATCGCCGCGGCGTTGATCAGCCTGCGGCTATCGAGGCTCAAGCCTTCGAGCTCCGGCAGCGGCTCGCCTTCGATCTTGTCGATGAGAATCTTGAGCTCGTCGATGCGCGCGGCGAGGACCGCCTTACCCTTAGCGAGCTGGGCGATACGCCGTTTGAGCCGCGGCCCCCGAATGAGTCGCAACACGAAGTTCGAGCGTGCGAGGCGCTGCTCGAGCCGCGCCTGCTCGTCCGCAATCCCCGCGCTCTTGTGCTCGAGCTCGGCGAGCTTCGCGGCGATCGCGTCGAGCCGACGTCCGCGCTTCGCGAGCGCGGCCTCGCGGAGCGCCGCGCGCTCCCTCTTCTCCCTCTGCACCTCGAGGTCGCGCACGAACTGCTCGAGCCGCTCCGCGCTCGTATTCCAGAGATGTCGGAGCTGGAAGTAGACCATCGCATTCGCGGCCGCGACGGGATTGGTCAGCAGCCGCTCGAGACCTTCGAGCTGCTCCTTCGCGCGCGCGATCGCGAGATCCTGTTCCTTGAGCTTGTCGAGCAGCTCGTAACGTTCGCGGCGCAAGTCGCGAAGCTCCCGCTTCACCGCGGCGCGGTTCCAATAGAGCTTCAGCAGCTGCTCGTTGGCACGCTGCGACGCTCGACGCGACGCGAGGAGTCGGAGAATCATGGTTCGAGGCTGCGCGGCGATGGTTTGTCCCGCTCCATGGGGGCGGCAGAGTCCCGGGCGAACTATAGCCGGGAAGCGATCGTAAAACCGTGATTTGGAGCGGAATTTATGTCGTAAACGGGCTCTACGAGTGCGCCTCGGGCGCAGCGGGGACGCGCTCAGCGGAACTTATGTCCCATGTCGAGCAGGTAGTCGAGCCACTTGTTCAGCATGATGTTGTTGCGCCAGCGGCGGCCGAGCTCGAGCGAGTGGACTCCGGCGGCTTCCTGGGCTGCCAGCTCCCGGAGCTTGTGGTGATAGTGCGCATCCGCGGCGCGCACGGCTTCGACGAGCCGCGCGTCATGGTAGACCCGCACCATGAGGTCGGGATCGGCGACCCTCTCGCCTTCGTCCTCGAACCAATACGTGAGCTTGATCGTCGTCGTATACGGCTCGAAAGCGACGGGCTTCAAGTGCAGATCGCAATCTTCGGGCGATACCGAAACGGCGGGCGCAAGCCGCTTCGGCCGCTGGGCGGCCAGCGGCTCGATCAAGCTGACGAGCTTGATGTAATTGCTCTCGTAGAGCGTCATCAACCCGGTGAAGCTGCCGGGCCGATAGACGCACTGCGGAACAATCAAGCTGTCGACTAGCGCGTGCATCGGTATTCGTCCTTGCGCCCCGAGAATGCCACAAGCCCCACGGCAGAACAAAGGCTTGACAATCACGCCGAAACTCGCAAAAGCAAGCCGAAAATCAGCGTGAGAGATGTCGTGCGCGAGCCCCTTATAAGACCACGGCTCGCGTGCGGCGTTTCAGCGTTTCAGGCGTGACGCGGGACGCGAGTCGACTACCAGCTCGAGCGGCGCTTGCGCCGCAGGCTCGGCGCGATCAGTCCGATCAGGATGCCGGCAAGCAGCACGCCGGCGCCCGCGAGGAACCAGTCCTGACGACTGTCGCTCTGCAGCTCGGTGTTCTCCATGACGAGCCGGTTGATGCGTCGCTCGGCCTCTGCGATATGACGCTTGAGCTGCTCGTTCTCGTCGCGAATCGCGATGACGTTCGCGGAGGCCGCACGGATGTCCGCGAGCTCCTTCGCGGCGTCGGCGCCTCGTGCGGTGGCGGTTTCGAGCTCGGTGCGCGTCTGCGTGAGCTCCTGCGTGAGACGCGCGACCTCCGCCTCGAGCTCGCTCACGCGCGCCCGGGCTTGCTCGAGATTTCGCTCGGCGACGCGGAGCCGCTCCCTCGCGATCGGCTCCGTCTGCAGGTACCGAGACAGCACCCAGCCTTCCTCGCCGCCGTCGACGACGCGGACCCGTGTGTAGCCCGCGTCCTCGTCGCTGCCGAGCACGTCGACGCGAGTCCCGCTCGACAGATACCGGAGGATCCGGTACTCGAGGCTCGGCCCCGCCCGCAGCTCGATGCGAACATCGTCGGTCACGTAACGGCTTTGGCCGTATCCGGCCAGCGAGATCAGCGATAGGCAGACGAGCGCGGCGAGTCGCAGCATGGTCTCCGGTCTAGGTCGGGTTCCAAGGGTTCGAGCCGCCACCGGTTGGCCGGCACGGCGGGCAGCCTACCGTATATCGCCGGAAACTGAAACACTCCCCCGTTCGCCTAGATCACGCCGTGCCGATCTTCATGAGGTGCTCGCGGTAGAAGCGCAGCTCCCGGATCGAGTCGTGGATGTCGGCGAGCGCGAGGTGCGTCGACTGCTTCTCGAACCGGGCGGCGATCTCGGGCGCCCAAAGCTGGGCGACGATCTTGAAGCTCGACACGTCGAGGTTGCGATAGTGGAAGAACGCCGCGAGCTCCGGCATATGCCGTACCAGGAAGCGCCGGTCCTGACATATGCTATTGCCACACATCGGCGACGACCCTTGATCGACGTAACGGCGCAAAAATTCGAGCGTCCGCTGCTCGGCCTCGCGCTCGGTGATGGTGCTTGCGCGAACGCGCTCGACGAGGCCGGACGCGTTGTGCTGGCGCGTATTCCATTCGTCCATCGCCGCGAGCACCTCGTCGGGCTGGTGAATCGCGCAAACCGGTCCCTCGTCGAGCACGATCAGATCCTTGTCGGTGATCACGGTCGCGATCTCTATGATCCGATCGTTATCCGGGTCGAGCCCGGTCATCTCGAGATCGATCCAGACGAGATTGGTTCTGCGATTCAAGTCGAAGGCCCTCCGTGGTTCGAATTGTAACAGTGACCCTTCGTCGCGGTCGGGATATCTATCGATGGTGAGGCGCGGTCTCGTCGTCGAGCGGCATCGGCGGCACGTGACCGTCGAGGACGATTCAGGCGCGCGGTGGCTCTGCGGCACCGCGAACCGGCGCCTTCAACCCATCGTCGCCGACGATGTCCACTGGCGGCTCGAGCCCGACGGGACCGGCGTCGTCACCGAGGTGCTCGAGCGGCGGACGATCCTGACGCGGATCGACAGTCGCGGCCGATGCGAGCTCGTCGCGGCGAATCTCACGCAGCTCGTCGTCGTCGTCGCCCCCGTGCCCGAGCCCGACTGGCTCGTCGTCGACCGCTATCTCGTCGCGGCCGAGCTCGCCGGGCTCTCCGCGCTCGTCGTCATGAACAAGGCCGATCTCGCCGAGCCGCCCGTCGATCATCTCGACTGCTATCGGCGTGCCGGCTATCCGGTGCACGTGACGAGCGTGACCGACGGACTAGGCATGGCCGCGCTCGCTCGAGCGCTTCGCGGCGAGCGCAGCGCGCTCGTCGGTCAATCCGGCGTCGGAAAGTCTTCGCTGCTGAATGCGCTGCTCGGCGACGAGGTGCAAGACACCGGCGGCCTCGCAAAGGGTGCGCACGGTCGCCATACGACGTCGAGCGCGGTGCTGTATCGACTCGCGAGCGGCGGCGAGCTCGTCGACTCACCCGGCGTGCGCGCGTATGCGCCGTATATCGAGGAGCCCGGATCGATTCAGAAGGGCTTTCCGGAGTTTCGCGAGCTCATCGACCGCTGCCGCTTCGACGACTGCCGGCATCTCGCCGAGCCCGATTGCGCCGTCAAGGAGGCGCTCGAGGCCGGCGAGATCTGCAAGCGGCGTTACGACAGCTACCTGCGGCTCTACGAGCTCGTGAAGACGCTCATCCCGCGGTGGTGAGCTCAGCCGAGCTGGCCTTTCATCTGCCGCCCGCCGAGCACGTGCAGGTGCGCGTGGAAGACCACCTGCCCTCCTTCGCGGTTGATGTTCATCGCGACGCGATAGCCCGGCAGTTTGTGCTCCGCGGCGAGGCGCTTCCCGGTCAGCATCAACCGACCGGCGAGCTCGACGTCCTCGTCGGCGAAATCGTTCAACGTGGAGAGGTGGCGCTTCGGCACGACGAGCGCGTGGAACGGCGCCTGTGGGTGGATGTCCTTGAAGGCGTAAACCCAGTCGTCCTCGTAGAGCTTCGTGGACGGCACTTCGCCCGCGATGATCTTGCAGAACACGCAGTCGGCATTGCGTTCGGTGCTCATCGGCTAAAGGCTCCCAGCAACGATGCGGTGATCAAAGCCCGGCCTCCTCGGGCGACGTCTCGATCTGTCGGCGGCCGAGCAGCGCGCGCGACAGCGTACCGCTGTCGATGAACTCGAGCTCGCCGCCGACCGGCACGCCGTACGCGATGCGCGTCGCCTTCACGCCGTGCTTCGCGGCGAGCGCAGCGATCAGATGCGCGGTCGCGTCGCCCTCGACCGTCACGCTCGTCGCGACGACGACCTCGTTGATGCCGCCTTCGGCGAGGCGCGCGTCGAGCAGATCGAGGCCGAGCTCGGTCGGGCCGATGCCGTCGATCGGCGAGAGGTGGCCCATCAGCACGAAGTAGCGCCCGTCGTACGCGCCAGAGTTCTCGATCGCGAGGAGATCCGCTGGCGTCTCGAGCACGCAGATCTTCGAGCTGTCGCGGTGCGTGCTGCGGCAGAAGCGGCAAACGGTCTCCTCCGTCAGCATGCGGCACTGCTCGCAGTGACCGATCTGGTTCGCCGCCGATTCGAGCGAACGCGCGAGCCGCCGCGCCGCCTCGCGGTCGCGGTCGAGCAGATGGAACGCCATCCGCTGCGCGGACTTCTGCCCGACGCCCGGCAGGCACTGCAGTGCCTGGATCAGGTCGGCGAGCAGCGGCGAGTAGACGTTCGACATGATCCCCTCGATGCGGCTCCGGGCCTCGTCAGAACGGCAGCTTGAACCCTTCCGGCAGCATCAGGCCGCCGGCTAACGACGAGAGCTTCTCCCGCACGGTCTCCTCGACCTTGCGGCTCGCGTCGTTGAACGCGGCCGCGATGAGGTCCTCGAGCATGTCCTTGTCCTCGCCCACGAGGTTCGGCTCGATCTCGACTCGCCGCACCTCGTGCTTGCACGTCATCGTCACCTTGACCATGCCGCCGGCAGCTTGCCCTACGACCTCGGTCGATGCGAGCTCTTCTTGCGCCTTCTGCAAGTTGGCCTGCATCTCCTGCGCGCGCCGCATCAACTGACCTAGTTCCTTCATCGATCGTCGTCCTTCGTTCAGTCGATATCGCTCCGCGGCTGAATCGTATCGGCCTCGAGCACCGCGCCGAACGCTTCCTGCGCGGCCTTCACGTTCGGGTCCTGCTCCATCGCCTCGCGCGCCTTGCGCATACGCTCGGACTCGTTTGCGAGGCGCACCTCCGCCGGCGTCGGACGCGGGGGCTTGCCCGGCGTGATCGTGATCGAGATCGGTCGCCCGAGATACTGGCTGATCGCTTGCTCGAGCCGCGCGCGCACCTGCTGTGTCGCGAGCATCTCCTTGTCCTTCGAGACAATCAGCTCGAGCCGCCGTTCCGTGACGCGAGCGAGCTCGCAGTGATCGGCGAGCTGGCGGGCGGCGCCGCGCACGTCCGCCCCCTGGATCAGCGAGGCCCACGAGCCATCCCACTGCGTTTGGGGCGCGGCAGGCGCGGCTCCCTCCTCGTATGCGAAGTCCGGGCCAAACGGCGGGTCGTACGGCGGTGCGTCGTCGTACGGCGGCGGCTCATCGTCGAACGCAGGCGGCGGCTCGGGCGGCGGTGCGGCGCTTCGCCGGGAAACGCTGGGCGCATCGGATGTCGACGATAACGACGGCTTGCGATCGCCCGAGCGCCTGAACTCGTCCTCGAGCCGTGCACGGACCGCGGCCGCGCCGCGCGGACGCGCGCCTTGCTCGTCGGCCGCCGCGGCCGGTAGAGGCGCAGCCGTGCTGCTGCCGCTCGGACGACGCGGCGCTTCGTTGCGGTTGCCGCCGCTTCCGCCGCCGAACGCGCTTCCGTCCGACTCCGAGGCACCGGTGGACACCTCGACGGGCCTGAACGCAAGCATTCGAAGCAGCGTCATCTCGAACGCGACGCGCGGATCGCGTCCGACCGGCAGATCGCGTCTACCCTGCACGGCGATCTGGTAGTAGAGCTGAACGTCCTCGGGCGAGATTCGCGCCGCAAGCGGCTTCAACGCTTCGAGATCCTCGCTCGGCACGCGGTCGCCGACGAGCTGGATCACGGCGAGTTGCTGCAAGGCGCCCATCAGCTCGTCGAGCACCGTGGCGAAATCCGCCGCGCGCTCGGCAAGTTGCTCGACCTCGTCGAGGAGCGCGTTGCCGTCCTCGGCGGCGAGCGCTTCGAGGATGCGGAGCACGTGACCGCGATCGATCGTGCCGAGCATCGCGTTGATCGGCTCGGCCTTGATTTCCCCGCCGCAGAACGCGATGCCCTGGTCGAGAATCGAGAGCGCGTCCCGCATGCTGCCGTCCGCCGCCTTCGCGATCGCCTTCAGGCCCTCGGGCTCGAACGGCACGCCCTCCGCGTTGCAGACCTTCTCGAGCTGCCCCTGGATCTGCGCGACCGTGAGGCGCTTCATGTTGAACTGAAGACACCGCGACAGGACGGTAATCGGCAGCTTCTGCGGATCCGTCGTCGCGAGCAGGAACTTCACGTGCGGCGGCGGCTCCTCGAGGGTCTTGAGCAGCGCGTTGAACGAATGGTTCGATAGCATGTGCACCTCGTCGATGAGGTACACCTTGTAGCGGCCTCGGGACGGCGCGTACTGGACGTTATCGAGGAGCTCGCGCGTATCGTCGACCTTGGTGCGCGACGCCGCGTCCACCTCGAGCAGGTCGACGAAACGTCCCTGGTCGATCGAGACGCACGCGTCGCAGACGCCGCACGGCTCCGGCACGACGCCCTGCTCGCAATTCAGCGCCTTCGCGAGGATGCGCGCGACCGTCGTCTTGCCGACCCCGCGCGTGCCGGTGAAGAGATAGGCGTGGTGAAGCTTGCCGTTCGAGAGGGAGTTGACGAGCGCACGGACCACGTGCTGCTGTCCGACGAGATCCTCGAACCGTCGGGGCCGCCACTTGACTGCAAGAACGGTGTAGCTCACTGGGCGCTCGGGGTCCTCGCGGAAACCGGGGCTCCGGAAAAGGAGATCCGCGTCAGCCCGACCCCGGCACCCGACCGAGCCGCTACCGCTGCTCCCTTCCGGGCCTGACGGGGTTTACGACGGGTCGTCGCGGGGGGACCGACGCGGACCTGGCCATTCTAACAGACGATGGGGGCCCGTGCCGGGCGGATGGGGGTGCTGGCGGAGAGGGTGGGATTCGAACCCACGGTACGGGGTTACCGTACACTTGCTTTCCAAGCAAGCGCCTTCGACCGCTCGGCCACCTCTCCGCCGAAGGCGCGCAGCGTAGCCCAAAGTCTGGCGCAGTGCCAACGGGAAAGGAAGGCTGAGCGGACAGTTCGGGCCCACGGTTTACGCAACGTCAGGCCCGCGGTTACGCAACGGCGGCCCTCGGCCTCACCGCGGAAGCTTCGCCGGACGCTTCCAAGGGTGGACGGCTGCACGCCTCCGCGGAAGCGCAATTCGACACCTCCGCGGAAGCGTCAAAGGCGCCATTCGACACCTCCGCGGAAACGTCACCGAAATACTCTTCCACGGCATCGACACCATCATCCGTCACATCCTCCGGCCGATACCCGCACGCCGGCACCGCACGCCCATCCGGCCGCCGGAAGAACCACCGGTCCCGATAGTCCTTCTCGATCCTGAATCCGCCCTCGTGCACCAGCATGTGATG
>PKRJ01000097.1 GCA_017577365.1 Gammaproteobacteria bacterium
GCTGCGCTTGCACAAGAACGCGGCCGGCGAGATCGGCTTCGAGGTGCTCGTCGGCGGCGGGCTCGGGCGCACGCCGCACGTCGCGCACACGATCCGCGATTGGATCGAGCCCGAGAACGTGCTCGCCTACGTCGAGTCGATCCTGCGCGTCTACAACATTCACGGCCGACGGGACAACATCCACAAGGCGCGCATCAAGATCATCGTCAACCAGATGGGCATCGACCGCTATCGCGAGCTGGTCGAGCAGGACTACGCGGCGGGCGGCGTCAAGCCTCTCCTGCCTACGGACGAGATCGAGCGGATCGCCGCGTATTTCGCGCCGCCGGATTACGAGCGGCTCGAGGATATCGACGACGAGCTCGAGCGGCTCGCGGCCGCGGAGCCGGCCTTCGGGCGCTGGTGGAAGAACAACGTCGCGCCGCACAAGCAGCCCGGCTACGCAATCGTGAACGTCTCGCTGAAGGCGCCGGGGGCCGTGCCGGGCGACATCACCGCGGACGGGATGGATGCGCTCGCCGATCTCGCCGACCGATACAGCTTCGGCGAGCTTCGCGTGAGCCATCGCCAGAATCTCGTGCTGCCGTACGTGCGGCAGCGCGATCTCCATACGCTGTGGCGCGCCCTCGCGGATCTCGGCCTCGCGACGCCGAACGTCGGCTTGATGACCGACGTGATCGCCTGCCCGGGGCTCGACTATTGCTCGCTCGCGAACGCGCGCTCGCTGCCGGTCGCGCGCGATATCGGCATGCGCTTCGTCGATGCCGACGAGCTCGCGGCGATCGGGCCGATGACGATCAACATCTCGGGGTGCATGAACGCCTGCGGTCATCATCACGTGGGCAATATCGGCATTCTCGGCGTCGACAAGCGCGGCAAGGAGTTCTTCCAGCTCACGCTCGGCGGCTCGTCTGACAAGAACGCCTCGCTCGGCGACCGGCTCGGTCCGGGGCTCGCTCAGGAGGACGTGCCGGACGCGATCCGTGCGATCGTCGATACGTATCTCGATCTGCGCGAGGAAGGGGAGCGATTCCTCGATACCTATCGGCGCGTCGGGATCGAGCCGTTCAAGCAGGCGGTCTACGGCAGCGTCGAGGAGGCGGCCGCATGAGCGGGCTGATCAAGAACGGCGAGCTCTTCGACGATCCGTTCACGGACGCGACCGGTTCGCCCGAGATTCCCGACGGGCCGGTGATCGTCTCGCTCGAGCAGTGGAAGGCGCATCGCGACGCGTTGATCGCGCGCGGCAAGCCGCTCGGGATCAAGCTCCGCAGCGATCAATCGCCGGAAGCGATCGCGGATGACCTCGCGCATTTCAACGTCATCGCGCTCGAGTTTCCGAAGTTCCGCGACGGACGCGCCTATTCGTACGCGCGGATCCTGCGCGAGCGGCTCGGGTATGCGAAGGAGCTTCGGGCGGTCGGCGAGGTGCTGCTCGAGCAGCTCCACTTCATGATGCGTTGCGGCTTCGACGCGTTCGTCATCCAGGATCCCGACCCGCTCGGCGCCTATCGAAAAGCGGCGGCGGACTACACGGTATGGTATCAGCCGACCGGCGACGGGCGACCCACGGCGATGGCGCTGCGCAGGCGCAAGACCGGCTAGCCTCTCTCGACGAACGATGCCTCGAGCGCGTTGACGAGCGGCTTCATGTGAAAGCTCTCCTCGGGCACGACGTCGACGCGCACGCCGTGCGAGGCGAGCTCCGCCGCGACGACCGGGCCCACGGCGGCGACGCGCGTCCTCGCGAGCCCCTCCGAAAGCTTCCCATCGAGCCCGCGTGCTGCGGCGAGCGAATACAGCCGTTCGACCTGCGATTTGCTCGTGAATGCGATGGCGTCGATCTCGCCGCGCGCGAGCCTCTCGATCAGCGCCGCGACCGCGTCGTCGTCGGCTCGCGTCGCGTAGCGGTACGGCGAGACGTAGTCGGCGGCGATGCCGCGCCGCGCGAAATGGTCCGCGAGCTCCGGCGGCGGCACCTCGTCGTAGAGCTGGACGGCGAGGCGCTTGCCGTCGAGCGGCAGCGTCTCGAGGACGGCGATCAGCCCCGCCGTCGTCGGGGCCGGAGCCTCGTGGGTCGGCGATAGGCCGAGCGCGCGCAGCGCACGTTTCGGCTTCGGCCCTCGGGTCACGAGCGCCGAACGTCCGAGCACCTCGATGAAACGCGCGTCGAGCCCTGCGCGAGCCGCGAAATCCGCGAGCCGGACCACCCCTTCGCCGGTGTAGAGCACGATCGCGTCCGGCGGCGAAGCGACGATCCGTTCGAGCCACGCGACGACCGCGGCCTCGTCGTCGGTGTCGCGTATCGCGACGAGCGGGCAGCGCACGATCGTTGCGCCGCGCTTCTCGAGCAGCCCGGCGAGCACCTCGAGGTGGCGGCTCTCCGGCACGGCGACGACGCGGCCGCCGAGCGGCGACTTGTCCGTCATGCCGGAAGCGTAGCGCGCGGGCGGGTCAGATCGAAACTTCGTCGTCGGCGATGGGCTTGAGCCGCGGGAATTTCACGACCGTGCCCGGCGAGACGCGATCGAGGTCGAGATCGGGATTGTATTGACGCAGCAGCCAGACCGGCACGTTGTACTTGCGTTGCGCGAGCACCCACAACGACTCGCCGCGGCGGATCACGTGATTCTCGACGTCCTCGATCCGATGGCTCGAGAAGAACGCCTCCTGGAGGCTTTGATGATAGGCGAGGCGGCGGCGCTCGAACTCCTCGACCGAGACTCGCGAGAAGTCGAGCTTCAACGGCTGACCGATCACGACGTTCTGCCCGAAGCGCAGGCCGTTCAGGTCGCGCAGCCGCTGCGTACGGATTTCGAGCCATTCGGCATAGTGACCGAGCGTCTCGAGCGACTGCACGCGAATCGTGTCGCCCGAGACCGAGTAATCGCTCGGGTCGGCGGCGAGATCGGCCTGATGGCTCGCGAGCGCGTTCGAGTCGAGCGACGGCTCCGAGTCGCCGGGGCCTACCGCCTCCGACTCGGCCGCGGCGTCGGCGACGAGCTCCGCATCGACGGCGCTCGCCGGCGCGGCGTGCCGCGTGCCTTCGTCGGCGTCGACGAGCACCGCGCGGCGAATCTCCGCCTCGCTCGGCGCGTTTCCGGCGGCCGCTAGCACGGGCTCGGCTTCGTCGCCCGCGCGCGGCACGCGCAGACGTTGTCCCGCGTAGATCAGGTTGCGGTTACGAATGCCGTTCGCCTCGAGCAGCAGGTCGGCGTCGACGCCGAGCCGACGCGCGATCCGTTCGATGCTGTCGCCGCGGCGCACGACGTATTCGCCGTCGAGCGCCGCGGCGTCGGCGGCGGCGACGCGAGCCTCCGCGGCCGCGGGCTCCTCGGCCGACGCGAGCGTCGCCGAGCCTGCGCGATCGGCCGGCAGCGGCAGTTTCAGCACCTGACCCGCGCGGATCATATGGCTGTTGCGAAGGCCGTTGAGCTCGACGAGCGCGGCGAGGCTCACGCGATAGCGCGCGGCGATCTGCGACAGCGTCTCGCCTCGCGCGACGCGATGCTCGACGTCGGGCAGCTGCGCCGCGAAGCGCTCCGACGCGGGGATCGCCGCGAGCAGCGTCTCCGGATTCGACAGCGAGCCGAGGCTGCCCGGGAGCCGCAGGGGAAAGCCGCGCGGCACGAGCTTGTTGCCGCTCCACACGGCGTCGCTCAACGCGGGATTGAGCTCGCGAAGCCGGCTGATCGGCAGGTCGAGCGCCCGCGCGAGCGTGCTCGCCGTCATGTAATCGGGCACGGTCGTCACGATCGTGTCCGAGCGCGGCGCCAGCTCGATCTTGCCGAAATACTTTTCAGGGTTCCGATCGATCTCGAGCGCGGCGAGAAACGCGGGATAGAAGTTCCGCGACGCGAAGCCGAACGTGCGGCCCTTGTAGCGCTTGATGATCTCGCCGATATCCGTCGTTCCGAGCTGATCGACCGCGCGCCGCATGCCGGCTTGCCCGTGGTTGTACGCGGTGATCGCGAGCGGCCAGTGCCCGAGCACCTCGTAGTTGTCGCGGAGGAGCCGCGCCGCGGCATTCGTCGATAGGAACGGATCACGCCGCTCGTCGACGACATGATCGATCTGCATGTACCTGAGGCCCGTCGAGCGCGTGAACTGCCACATGCCGGCGGCGCCCGCCTTCGAATACGCGGTCGGATCGAACGACGACTCGACGTGCGGCAGCGCGACGAGCTCGCGCGGCACGCCGTGCGCGTCGAGCACCTCGTAGATGTAGTCTCGCCAGATTCCGGAGCGAACGAGCCCGGCCTTGAAACGGTCCGCTTGCCCGAGCTGAAAGCGCAGCCGGTTCGCCGCCGCGCGGAACTCCGCGTTGCTCGTGCCCTCGGGAAAGAGCTCGAGCACGCGCTTCTCTTCGGCCGTGAGGTTCTGCCTCGCGCCGTTGCCGAGCTTCGTGAGAATCGCGCGGTAGCGTTGAACGGCGGCCTCGACCTCGCGCCGACGCGCGGCTTCCGAGCGCGTGTTGCGGATCGTCTCGTAGACGATGTCGAGGCGCTCGGAATCGTGAATGAAGCCGCCGCGCGTGTCGACCTCGGTGTAGACGCGGGTCCAGAACCGAACCGCGGGCTCGATGGACTCTGGGCGGGGAAACAGCGTTTCCGCACCGAGAACGAACGGAAGCGTGAGCAACGCGACGAGCAGGCCGGCCCGGCCAAGCGTTTTTCTTCGCACGCGGTGTCCCCCTGGGGCGGCACGACGACTTCGAATCGGCCGGCATTATGTCCGCCGGGCTCGTTGCGATCTCTGATCCAGATCACGTCGGCCGGGTTCGAGCATCATCCGGCGATGATGCGCCGCCCGTTCGAAGCGTCGCTATGCTTATGATTCTGCCCGGTCGAGTATAGCAATTCGCGCTTGCGGCGAAAGCGCCGCCCGCGGGCAACGCTAGCTTCGCGTCAGCGTGCGAATGATCTCCGCGTGCTGCGGAAACGCCGCGAGCAGGCGATCGGCGGACGGCATCTCGAAATCCGCGTAGTCGAAGCCCGGCGCGACCGTGCAGCCGCCGAACGCCCATTGTGCACCGCGCGCGAGGCGGGCCGCCTGCCAGCAGCCGGCGGGCACGAGCGCGGTCGGCTCGCCGTCGCCGAGCGGCGTCGTGATCATGCGGACCCGATGTCGGCCGTCGGTGTCGATCGTATGGAGCTCGATCGGTCCGCCGGCATACAGGTGCCAGATCTCGTCGCTCCATGTAATACGGTGGAACGCGGAGAACTGCTCGCCGACGAGCATGTAGTAGATCAGCGTGCCGGCCGGGCGATCGGCGGGACGATCCAGCGGGGCGGATGGATGCCCGAGCCGCAG
>PKRJ01000098.1 GCA_017577365.1 Gammaproteobacteria bacterium
GTCACGAACGGGGTGTTGACGGCGAGAGTACCACCCCCGCCAAGCGTCGCACGAGCGGCAAGCAGCTCCTTGCCCTCGCGGACCGCCTCGGCCAGTGCTCCGTAAAGCGACATCGCTGCGCCCTCCGATTACGTCGTGGTGGCGTTGATGGCATTGGCCGGGATGTTCGTCCCCGAGAACGGCTGCTCCTCGATCTCGGCGAAGACGTGCCCCGTCGCGCTCGACGCGCCCTGCGCACCGACGCGCACCGCGAAGATCGCGCCGGGAGGCACTGCCGCCTCATCGCGAGAGGCTGCGTTCGCGTACACGTACTGCCCGCGAGCGGCAGTCGGATTCTGCGCCGTGGTCGCAAAGAGATCGGTCCAGGTCGCGCCGCCGTCGACCGTGTACGACGCCTTGATCGTGAACGCCGTACCGGGCGTCGCCGCGCTGTTACCGACGTAGCCGATTCGGCGAACGGTACCGCCGGCCGGCAGCGCCTTCGCCACCAGCACCGTGTTCGCCGCACTGTTGAAGTCCGCCGCCGGGCCGGAGTCGAGAACCGTGTACTCGGCGTTGAAGCCCATTGCCATGGTCGTTTCCTCTCAGTTTCCTGCGTTCGGATTACGCGCTGGTGACGTGAATGCAACGGGCGTAGCTCGGCAAGTCCCACACGAGACCGGCCTCGAGCGTGCCGACCCATCCAACGTCACGGAATCGCCCGAGGTCTTCGGGAATGCCGGCCCGCAGCTCCGGCTCGTCTACGGTCGCGAGCGCAACCGCGTCCTCGCCGAAGAACACCGCCTCGCCGAGCACCGCACCGGTCCCGAGCGCGTTGTCGAGCGCGTCGTCGTGATTCGTCTCGAACAGCATGAAGCCCTCGACATCGCGCAGCCGGCCGTCCATGAGCGGGCCGGAGGTCGTCGGCGCCTGCCAGTCCTTGTACTCGGGATCGTTCTTGATGCCGCGCGCGGCCTTGGTCGACAGAATGCCGACGTACTTGCCGTTGCGGTACTTCGGCACCTTCAGGCCGCGCAGGTAGTCATGGATGTTGCGCAAGTCCGCAATCGACAGGTTCGCGTTCGCGGTCGCGCCGGGCACGCCGTTGGTCGTGATCGTCGCGCCAGACGTGTGAGGGACGTACTTGATCGGCGTCGACTTGAAGGCGGTGGCGACCATATCGTCCATGGTGAGCCTGATCTGGTCCCGCAGGAGGCGCTGAAACTGATTCGTGAGGTCGAAGTGCGTGAGGTTCTTCTCGAACTCCGTCATCGGAATCTTGAAGCCCCACTCCGACACGGTGATATCCAGCGTGTCGATGTTCGGCCGGCCGCTCGGCAGCCGATCCATCTCCGCAACGCGCTGCGCCTTGGAGAGCGGGAAGATTCGCGTGATCGTGACGCTCTGGCCTCTGCCCTTGCCGAAGTTCGACTCGGGACGGGCAAAGCGCATGAACTGCGTGTCCGCGATCGCGGCCTCACGAATGCGGGCCGAAAGGGCGTGATTCTTGTAAACGCCACTCGGCGCGTCGAACGTCCAGGCCATGTTCGTTTCCTCGTCGGGTTAACAGTTGCGAACTGTGACGAAGTTTGCAACTGTTAACTCCCAATCTGCAAGCCCTTCTGCCCCTGATTTCGCCTAAATGAGCCCCATCGCTTGCTGCTGCTTGCGAATTTGATCGACGAAGCGCGGCGGCTTCGGCTCCTGCGGCTGCTGCACGGGCGTCGCCGTCGAGCCGCCAGCGATCCCCGCCGTACGCGCCGCGCTCAACGTTCCCGGCTGCGCGCCCTGCGAGTTCAGCGCACCAAGCTCGGCCTGCATCCGCTGGGCGATAGCGCCGATCAGCGTGTCCGGGCTCTGCGCCGCGAGCAGAGCCGGGTCGACGCCACGCAGGCGCAGCTCATTGAAGACCGTCGCGGCCGCGCCTTGTGCGAGCAACTGGTGCTTCGCCAGTTCGCCGTGCTGCTCGCGGAATCGGTTCCACATCGAATCGAGCGCCGTCGCTCGCGTCATCTGGCTCAGCACGCTCTGCTGCACGCTTTCGGCGATAGCCTGCTCTCGCGCTTGGATGCGCTGCGCCAGCTCCCGGCTGAACTGCGTCGGGTTCTGAATCGGGTCGGGCAAATCGTCAAGCGACGGAACCTCCGGCGCCGACTGCGGGGGCTGGGCCTGCATCGGCGTGAAGCTGCGCTGAAGCAGCATATCGAGCTGCTGCTGATAGCGCTCCTCGCGCTGCTGCCACTCCTGCTGCTGGCGCTCGAACATCTCGCGCATCTCCGCGAGCTGCTTCTCGATCGGCGACGGCTCTTGCTGCGCGGCAGGCTCGGAGTCGTCGACGTTCGGATCGCCGATAGTCTGCGGCCACAGGCTCTGCGACTGCTGGTCCTGGATATCGTCAGGCATTGTGATGTCCTCGTAGGTGAACAGTAAAACCTTCAGCGCGTCGTTTCGCGGTCGATGTCGCGAATCTTGCGATGAAGCTCGTTGTCCCCGCCGCGCGTCGCGCGGTCGACCGCGCTGTCGATCTGCTGGCGGCGAGTGAGAATGGACGTTCGCGCTCGGCCCGCGAGCCCCGAGCCGAGCGGCACGTCACGCGGGTCTTTACGCCGCTTGTCCGTCGTCTTGTCAGCCATTTTGCATTGCTCCTATCCGAACGTTCTCTAGCTGGCTGCGGCGAATCAGCGCCGAGCGCAGCTTCCTCGCCTCGACCAGCTCGATCCACTTTTGCAGCGCAAGGTCCGCGGTCAGCTTGCCCGCGGCGAGCGCGCCCTGCACCGAGGTGATGATGGCCTCCTCCCTCTTGTCGAGGACATCGGCGATCAGCGCCTCAGCGTGCTGGCCGAGCGCATTGCGCGGCAGCTCACTCATTTGGCAGCTCGCCGGGCCGCCCGGGCCGCCCGGACACGATCGTACACCGCGCCGACAGTAGCGATGCCTGTCATCACTTTATCGACCTCATCGGGCGCAATATCGACACCGAACACGATCGACACGAGGCCGACCACCAAGGCAGCGACCGACATATCGCCAACGTGATTGTGCAGCCGGTCACGCAGCTTGCGCAGGACTTTCATTTGCGGCTCCTTGGGCTGGTTGCGGTTGAGCGACGGCTTGGACTGCTTGCTGTGTCTGAAGTTGCATCAGCTCGGTCTGCGTGTACTCAAAGAGCTTCGGGTCAACGCCGAAGAGCGTGATGAGCGACTGAAGCAGCCTCGGGAGATTCGTCCTCTGCATGAACGCGGCGAACAGATCGGGGCTCTGGGCGAGCGTTTGCAGCAGTGCCATCAGGTTTGCGAGCTTCGTCTGCCGGTCGATGAGCCCGGAAATGCCGCGAACCCTGAACTTGATCTTGCGCTCGAGGAACTGCTGGCGCTGCGCCTGAAGCATCATCGCCGTGTCCTCGCCGATCTCATCGGCGATCGACATGAAATCCATGAACTGAAGCGCTGTCTGCCACACGAGCGTGAGCACGGGCTCGAGGAAGCGCTGCTCGATGGTCTTCGCCATCGAGCGGATCATCGCGGAGCCCGACTGCGAGACCTGAGCAATCTCTTCCGCGGTGATCCGCGACTTGCCTGGCATTTGGCCGAGCGCGATCTCCGAGAGCTTCGCACCCTCGCGCAGCTCGTCCTTGAGCGCCTGCCACACAACGACCGCCTCCTGCGGCAAATGCCCGAGGTCGATCGCTTTCAGGAAGTCGCTGACGGGCATTCCATCGGCGAGCTGGAAGAGCTTGTTCGGCGAAACGCCTTCGGTAAGCTGATCCGGCTGTTCCAGCATGTTCGGCTGCACGGCGTACGCCTTCATCGCCGACGTCTGCACGGCGTCGAGGATCAGGTTCGTCATTTCGATGAAGGCATCGGCCGTCGGCGCCCATTCTTCCATGTACGATCGCCCGTAGATCGACAGCGGCACCGAGACCATGGGCGTGAAAACGATCCAGTCCTGGTTGTGCCAGTACGGGTTGACCTCCGGCCCACGGATCAGAAACTTGCCGTTGGCCACGATCATGAGCATACGGTCGGCGATCATCTTCCCGGTGGCAGGGTCGAGGATCGTCGCGCGCCATTCGTCGATGACAATGGGCTTGCGGCCTTGGTCGGTGCCCTGCCCGATGCCCGTCGACATCTCGCGGTCGACGCGAGCCTGCTCATCGACCTCGGCGCCGAGCTGCTTGATCTGCTCGAGGTCGTAGATTGGCAAGCCGAACTCGTCGAGGCGCGAGGCCATGGCGACGAGTTCGTGCTTGTCGATCTCGTAGCGGCGGCGCCGATAGAGCCCACGGCCCGTCGGGTCGAACCAGACCTCGCGCGGGTCGACGCTCTCGACACTGACCCAGCCTCCGGTGCTGTCCTGCTTCCACGTCACCGCGACGCAAGACGCCATGATCGCGCCGAGCTTCATCTGCTCCTCGAACACGGAGCTGAAGCTGGCGTAGTGGCCGTCGGGCGTCCGCGAACAGCGCGCAAGGAGCACCTTCATGACGCGCGTGATGTGGGGGATCAGCGGCTCGATCATGCCGGTGCCGCCTTCCTCCTCGACAGTGAAGAACTCGCTCTGCGCGTCGAGCGCTTCGCGCATCGCCGCCGCCCAGCGGTCGACGTACTGCGGCACTTCGGGGAGCACGTGCTGCGACTGCCACGAAGCCTTCTTGCTGAAGTCGTAAAGCCCCCAATACCTTTTCCAGTTGCTCTCCCACGTTTGCGTTCGCGGCGAGTGCCCGCCGTCGCGGGCCTGCTCAGCCTCGACGCGATAGGAGTCGAGCACCTTGATGATGATCTCGGGATCGGGCCGCTTAATCTCCGGCTCGATCGCTGGTGCGTCGGGGTTATGCTCGGGCAAGTTTGCCATGAGCGATTACCCTCGCGCCGACGGCGCACTGACGATGAAGTCGATCGTCTCGTCGACGTCTGACGTGACGGCCCGCAGCCATCGCGCGCGCTCGAGCAACGTCTCGACGCCGCCCGTGATCGCCGCGAGCGCAACGTGGCCGCCGCCCCCGCCATCGCCCCCCGTCACCGCGGCGATGCTCTGCCGGCGCGAATGGGCCGTCACCCAATTCGTCTTGTCGTTTGACACCTGCACGGTCGCCGTGATCGCCGAGCCGGTGCGCACCTGCCTCTTAAAAACATTTCGAACCCAACAAACG
>PKRJ01000012.1 GCA_017577365.1 Gammaproteobacteria bacterium
CTTCGGCAGGTGCGGGTTGTATAAAGGACCGGGCCTGGGCCCCCGCGGCCCCCCGCCGGGCTCCCGGTCGCGCCCACCGGCCCTCGCGACCGAGTCGAGCCGCCGTTCCGCCTCGTGGCGGCGCCGTTCGTTCGGCTCGGGATCGCGCACCCAATCGGTCAGCAGCTGATACGGATTCTCGCGACAGTGCGCGAGGCGCAGCGGGATGTCGGCGAGGTAGCACATCAGCGCCGCCGGCAGAGGGTTCTGGCTGTGCACCGTGAAGATCACGGCGGCATCGAAGCGGCGCGCGGCGAGACGACGAATCATGTGCCGGTCCGGCTGCGCGCTCGTGCGGCGCCCCGTGGCCTTGACCCACGGCGCGTCGTAAACGATCACATCGTCGACGTCCGGCACGAGCCGCGCCGCTTCCGCGCCCGCCGGCGAGGTCAACAACGTCAGCCTTCGCTCGGGGTGCGAGCATCGCGCCGCACGAAGCGCCGGCGTCGTCATCAGCACGTCGCCCAAGGCATCGAGTCGTACCGCGAGCACGTGCCGCACCGCCCGCCAGGCTCTGTAGCGTTCGCCGCCGATCGGGCGCGCGTCCATATCAACGCTCCCCCGTCTCGGCACGCTCGCGGCGGGCGGTGTCGAGCTCGACGATGAGCCGCGCGGCCTCATCGAGGTCGTCGACGATATGATGCGGAAGCCTGCTCGTGTCGAGCTGCCACTCCGTCTCGCTGCCGTTGTCGACGAGGACGGTCCGGCATCCGACTCGCCGTCCCGCTTCGATGTCGTCGAGTATGTCGCCGACGAGCCACGACTCGCCGAGGTCGAGATCGAGCTCTCGGGCCGCGCGCGAAAGCAGTCCCGGCGCGGGCTTCCTGCAATCGCAAACGCGCCGATAACGCTCGACGGTTCCGGACGGATCGTGCGGACAGTAGTAGAAGCCGGCCAGCGGCACTCCCAACGCGACGAGCCGCGTGGAGATCTCGCCCGCAACGGTCGCGAGCGCCGCCTCGTCGAAGAGTCCCCGCGCGACGCCCGGCTGATTCGACACGATCGCGAGCACGAAGCCGGCATCGGCCAAACGGCGTACCGCTTCTTCCGCAAACGGGACGAATCGGATGCGAGCCGGATCGACGTTGAACGGCACGTCGTCGACCAACGTCCCGTCCTTATCGAGAAAAACGCCTCGTCTTGGACCGAGCTGCGTCATGGCCACGACGTTTCTCGCTCCGGTAAGACCAAGAGCTCGGGGATCACCGTTCCGGAAGGCTGCGTGAGCACGAAACGGACCGCTGCAGCGACGGCTTCCGGATCCTGCAGCACGTCCACGTCGATGTCCGGGAACCGCTCGAGCAAGAACGGCGTACGCATGCCGCCGGCGACGAGCGCCGTGACCTTGATGCGATGCGCGCGACCCTCGACATGAAGGGCGTGGCTCAAGCCGAGCAGCCCCCATTTGCTTGCGTGATAGGCGGCCGCATTGGCCCAGGCGCGCTTCGCCGCGGTGGACACGACGTTCACGATATGCCCGCCCCGTCCCCGCCGGCGCATCGCCTCGAACGCGACCTTCGACAGCACAAAAGGCCCGCGCAGGTTGACCGCGAGCACGTGATCCCATTCGCCGACGCTCAGCTCCGTCACCGGTTTGGTCACATCGACGCCCGCATTGTTGATCAATGCATCCAGGCGCCCGTGCGCTTCGATCGCTGCGGCGATCGCCGCGCTCGCATCTTCTTCATTCCGCACGTCGAGACGGCGAGCGCTCGCCGCAAAGCCCGCGGCACGAAGCGCCTCCGCGTGGGCCGAAGCCGCGTCCGCTTCGACGTCCGTCACGATCACGAAGGCGCCCGCTGCGGCGAGATCCTCACAGACGGCCCGCCCGAGACCTCGCGCACCACCCGTGACGAGAACCACCCTTCCCTTCAACTCCGCTGCGCCGTCGACGACGCGCGCTTCGGCGGTCCGACGCACGCTCATTTCGGGGTCCTCCTTGTCCGGTCGCCGATGGGCGTGACCGCGGAGCCGACCGGGCGTCGCTTCGGCGGGTCGGCCGAACGGCCGCGTGGCGCGACGCCGGCGGACGGGCTCATCGGAGCGCTGCCGTAGCCGCTGCCCGCGTAACGCACGCGGGGCTCCTCGACCGCGCGCTCCAGGACCGCCGCGTAGACGTCCTCGATCGCACGCGCGACGTGTCGCCACGTGAAATGCCGCACCACGCGAGCGCGTCCCGCGCGTCCCATCGCGTCGCGCATGGTCCTCTCGCGGCGAAACAGCGCGAGACAGCGCGCAAGCGCTTCCGGATCGGCCGGCGGGATCAGACGTCCCGTCTTGCCGTCGACGACTGTGTACTTCACGCCGCCTACGCGGCTGCCGATCACTGGAACCGCACATGCCATCGCCTCGAGCGGCGTGATACCGAAGGGCTCGTACCACGGCAGCGTGACGAAGACGTCGGCGGCGCTGTAGTAGTAGCGCAGCACCTCGCGATCTCGACGACCGGCGAACGCGACTCTGTCGGAGATTCGTGCTTCGGCGGCGACCCGAGACAGGCGCGCGATCTCGGGCACTCGCGTGGGATTCGGCTCGTGGAAGTCACCTCCGACGATCAGCAGCCGTGCATCGACCGCCTCGGCGTGCACGAAACGCGCGAAGCCTTCTATCACCGTCGCGATGCCCTTCCGCGGCACGAGGCGCCCGAGCTGAAGCACGATGAACGCGTCCTTCGGCAGGCCCAGCAGCGCGCGCGCCGTATCCCGAGGCACGGGCCAAAGCTCGGCCGGATCGAAACCGCACGGCACGATACTGATCCTCTCCGGATCCGCCGCGTAATGGGTCATCAGATCGGCGCGGTCCTGCGGACACTCCGCGATGACTCGATCGGCCACGCACGCGATGTGCTCCTCGTGCTCGAAGCGCGTATCGGGAAATCGATCGGCCGCGCCCTGGTGAGCACGTCGTATTCGTCCGAGCGCGTGGAACGTGATCACGAACGGAATGCCGAGCGAGCGCTTGACGTCCGCTGCGGTCAGGCCGGACATCCAGAAGTTCGCGTGCAGCAGGTCGTAACGCCGACGCCTGCACGCCCGGCGCACGTAACGCGTGAACTCGGCCATGTGCGGCAGCAGTTCCTCCTTCGGGATCTGCTCGGGAGGTCCGGCCGGCACGTGAATCACTCGCGAGTTCGGGTACCACGCGACGACCTCGGGCTGGTCGGGCGCGTCGCGGCGCGTGAAAACGTCGACCTCGACTCCGCGATCGGCGAGACACCGACTGAGATGAGCCACGTACACGTTCTGTCCGCCCGCGTCGGCGCCGCCGATCGCCGCCAGCGGCGATGCGTGGTCGCTGATCATTGCAATCCTATGCATGGGCCCTGAGCCTCCTTGCCGCCTTCTCGTCCGTTCGGTGCGTGCGCGATCGCACGACCTCTTCGAACGCGTCGTTCCAGTCGCGCACGAATCGCTCGATCGAGAAGCGGCGCTCGGCGGTCTTTCGGGCACCTGCGCCGAGCCGCGCCGCCTCGTCCGGATAAGCGAGAAGTCTCTGCATGTGCGCGATGAGCCGATCGAAGCGGGTCTCGACGTATCCCGACACGCCGTTCTCGACGACGGTCACCATCTCCGTCGTCGCCAATCCGATCACCGGAAGTCCGACGGCCATCGCCTCGCACACCGCGAGGCCGAGGCTCGTGTAGCGGATCGGGTTGAAGAAGAATCGATAGCGGGCCATGAGCTTCGGCAGCTCCGCGTGCGGCACCTCGCCGAGCCCTCCGAGCGCTTCGGACCCGATGCCGGCGAGATCGAGCGGCACGTACTCGCGCACCCTCTCGAAAACATCCGCGCCGAGCCGCCGCCCCCGCGCCGCGAGCCCGTTCACGACGACGATTCCGCGCTCGAGCTCTCCCGTGTGCTCCGCCTCCGCCGGCACCTCGACGCCGTGCTCGATGACGCGCACCGGCGTTGCGCCCGCATCCCACATCAATGCGTTGAACGGCGTGACGTGCACGAGAAGAACGTCCGGATCGTCGACGGGATGACGCGTGTCGGTCGGGTTGTCGCGAGGGGGATCGTGCTCGATGAAGATTCGCGGCAAACGCCGCTGCGCCGCCGAGAGAATCTCGTACTGATCCTCGAAATAGTTCTTTCTCGATTGGAAGACGATCACGTCGAGATCGAGGTCGGCCACCTTGTCGGCCGGCACGTCGATCACGTTCGGCCCCCACGGAAGCCCAGGTAGTCGGCCGCCGTATCCCTCCGGACGCCCCGGTTTCACCGGGAGATAGATCGTGTGCGGCACGCGGCAGAGGTAATAGAGATAGTTGCCGTGCACGTGCCACGTGAGAATGTTCAGACGTCGCATCGGTCACTCCGCTGCTCTGTCCGTTGCGCCTCCTCGAGCAACCCGCGCGCGGCACACACGAGCTCGAGGTGGCGCGCCGTGCCATCGCGAGCCGGCGGCGGGAACGCCGACGAAAGCACACCGCCGCCGAATTCCGCACTGAACGCCGCCCGGTACGGCACGCCTGCGAGATAGCAGAGATAGGCCGGAAAGTACGGCTCGTACCCCGTCGCGGCAAAGACGAGCGCGACGCGCGCTTCGACCGCCGCGATGCGCCTTACTGTTTCCTCGACACGCGTCGCCGCGTCGCGAACTTCCTGCGGCATGGGATAGGCGATCCGTCCGTGCACGCGATTCCCGAGCGCGTGCGGACACGAAACGTCCATGGGCCACAACAGCCGTAGCGTCGCGCTCGGCCACAGGGCTCGAAGCGTATCGACGGCGGGAACGAGCGTTTCGGCATCGTGCGTCGGCCCGACATACGCCGCGACGATGTTTCGCGCATCGGGACGGGGCTTCTCATCGTGTCTCGCTCTAGCCGCCATAGACTCCGTTCAGCAGCATCGTCGCTTCTTCCAGAACCTCTGCCGCCTCCGGCATGTCCGTGCGCGCGATTCGCATTCGCGCGAGGCGTCCCCGCCCGGCGCGTGCGAGGTGCCGACCGACGATCGGCCGATGGCGCGCGAGATCGATCGGTGCCCAACGCTCCGGGTCGGAGCGCAAGAAAACGATCACGCTCGGGACTCGAAGGGCCGCGGCGAGGTGCGATACGCCGGTGTCGTTGCCGACCAGCAATGCCGCACGCTCCAACAACGCCGCCAGCGCGCCGAGCGACGTTTCCCCCGCGACATTCAGAGCACGACGCTTCATCGCCGCTGCGACCGCATCGGCCGCCGGGCGCTCGGCGTGCGTTCCGGTAAGCACGACGCGAAACCCACGACCTGCGAGCACGTTCGCGACCGCCGAGAAGCGTTCAGGCGGCCATCGTCGTGCCGGATCGCGCGCGCCCGGATGTATGCAAACGAAGCTTCCGCGCTCGAGTCCCGCGAGAGCGCCATGCTCGCGCAGCGCGGCTCGGTCCTCGTCCGTCATCGGAAACTCGAGTCGGTCGTCGCGCGACGGATAGCCGAGTGCCTTCGTCAAGGTCAGCCATCGATGCACCTCGGCTTGGCGCTCGGGGTACGGGAAGAATCGAGCGCCGTACCGCTCCTGGCGAGAGGCATCGTAGAAACCGGCCGCCGCGCGCGCCCCGAGCAGCGCCGTGAACGCGTTGCTGACGCGGCCGCTGCCGTGCATTTGCAGCGCAAGATCGAACGGCGCTCTGCGGACCGAGCGCACGAAACGCTCGAGCGCCGTTGCCGCGAACGGCCTTTCCGGAATGCCGGGAAAGCCCGGGAAAGGCAGCAGCCCGTCGAGCAATCGCCCGAAGCGTTCGATCATCCACCGACACTCGGGCAGACCGATCAACGCGATGTCTGCGGCGGGATGCGCGCGTCGCAACGCGCGCAACGCCGGGACCGCACAAAGCATGTCTCCGAGGCCGTGCAGCGCCCGTACGACGGCGATTCTTCCCGTGCCGTTCAAAGCGCACGCACCTCGGCCCGCGGTGCCGACCATCCTCGGCGGCCCGATGCAGCCAGCATTCGCTCCTCCGTGTGCAACCCGAGTCGTACCGTCCCCGGGGTGTTCGCGAAGGCCGAGAATGCAAGCATCATGCCGCGAGCAATACTTGCGCGGTGACGCTCCGTCCGGGAAAACACGCATCGAATTCGGATACGCATCGACCACGATGCGCATCGAAGCCGTCGTGCTCGGACGAGAGCACGACGGCTTTTCCTGCAACGGGACGTTGGATCTGCAGCGAGAGCTAGAGCGAAGGGGTGCGTGCGTCTCGCGCTTCCTCCGCGCGGGACTGACACTCGACGCAGAGCGGCGTCTCGGGAATCGCCTCGAGCCTTTCCTCGGGGATGGGCTCGCCGCAAGCCCTGCAGATCCCATAGCTGCCGGCACGCACTCGCGCGAGCGCGTACTCGATCGCGCGCAGCTCTTCGACGTCGCGATTGAGCTCCGAGAGATTCAAATCGACCAAGAGATCCGCAACCGAGCGGTCATCCGGATCCGCAGCCTGCTGGATCAAGTCGGCGAACCGTTGATCCTCGTGTTTCTCGAGCTCGCGGCTGATATCGTCGACTATCGCTTTGCGGCGCCGCTTCAGGATCCCCTCGAATCGTGAGAGGTCGATGTCGTTTCTCGGCTCGTGCATCGAAATACGTCTCCGAAGGCCATGAGGCTCCCACGCTGCAAGTTCCATTCCCGAGGGTCGTGATCACTTCCGCCGGGCCGGATAACGTCACAACACGTCGATCACGGCGCGCGCGATCGCGGGCTCCTCTTTCACCGGCACCACTCGGACGTCGACGGTGGACCGCGCCGACGAGATGCGCGCGGAGGTGCCTCGGCACGCGGCATTCGCGCTCGGATCGATCTCGATGCCGAGCCAATTGAACGGTCGCAGCACGCGCTCTCTGATCTCCGACGAGTTCTCGCCAACGCCTCCGCCGATCCCGATCGCGTCCAGCCCGCCGAGCACCGCGGTATACGCGCCGATGTATTTGCGAATCCGCGTACAGAACACCTCGAGAGCCAGCGCCGCGTCGCGATCTCCATTCGCCTCGAGGGCCAAGAGCTCGCGCACGTCGTCGGACGAGCCCGAAAGCCCGAGCAGTCCCGATCGCCGATTCAAAGCATCCTCGAGCTCGCGAGCTCCGTAGCCGAGCTGCATCAGATGCACGATCACGCCTGGGTCCAGATCGCCCGCGCGGGTGCCCATGACGAGGCCCTCGAGCGGCGTGAACCCCATGCTCGTGTCGACCGGCCGGCCGTCGACGAGCGCCGCCGCGGAGCACCCTTGTCCGAGGTGGAGCGTGATCGCGCGGCGGCCGCAGCCGGCGAGCGCCTCCGCGAGATACGCGTGCGCAATGCCGTGAAAGCCGTAGCGGCGAATGCGATGCCTTTCGCACCAATCGCGCGGGAGCGCATAGCGTCGAGCCGCTTCCGGCAAATCGTGGAAGAACGCCGTGTCGAATACCGCGACCATCGGCACGTCCGGAAACGCGTCGCCGACCGACTCCATGACGGCGAGCGCGGGCGGATTGTGCAGCGGCGCGAGCGCGCGCCGCGATTTGAGCTCGTCGAATGCGGAGACCGTGAGCCGGATCGGCCTCGAGAAGCGCTCGCCGCCGTGCACCACTCGATGGCCGGTGGCGAAGACGCGCTCCTTCGACAGAAGCGCGTTCGCGCCGAATAGCCGCTCCAAGACGAGCCTCGCCGCGGCCCGCGCGTCCGCCACGGCGTCCACCGCTTGCGTGGCGGCGCCGAGCTCGAACGTCGTCCGGCGCCGTCCGATGCCGCGCACGGCGCCGTCGAGCACCGGTCGTAACGGCTCGGCGCCGGCATCGAAGACGGCGAACTTCAGCGAAGAGCTGCCGGCATTGAAAACGAGAATGAGGCGCTCCGTCATCCGTTCCTAAGCGCGAGCTCCGCGGACCTCGCTCCTCAATCGTTCTGCTCGTTCCGCCACACCCATTCGCGCACTTCCGGCAAGTCCTGACCGTGACGGTGGATGTACTCTCGGTGCTCGATCAGCTTGTCGCGCATCGCCTGCTTCGCGTACGCGGCGCCGGGCCCGAGCTTCGGCACGCGGTCGATCACGTCCATCACGAGATCGAACCGATCGATATCGTTCAGCACGCACATGTCGAACGGCGTCGTCGTGGTGCCCTCCTCCTTGTATCCGCGAACGTGCAGGTTGGCGTGATTCGTGCGCCGATAGGTCAGGCGATGGATGAGCCACGGGTAGCCGTGATACGCGAAGATGATCGGTTTGTCCTTCGTGAAGATCGAGTCGAAGTCGCGGTCCGATAGGCCGTGGGGATGCTCGCTCTCGGGCTGCAGCGTCATCAGATCGACGACGTTCACGACCCGCACTCGCAGCTGCGGGAACAAGCGCCGCAGGATCGAGACGGCGGCCAACGTCTCCATCGTCGGGACGTCGCCGCAGCAAGCCATCACGACGTCCGGCTCGCCGTCGTGGTCGTTGCTCGCCCACGGCCAGATGCCGACGCCGGCCGCGCAGTGCTTGATCGCCGCCTCCATGTCGAGATACTGCGGCTGAAGCTGCTTGCCCGCGACGATGACGTTGACGAAGTTCCGCGAGCGCAGGCACTGGTCCGCGACGCAGAGGAGACAGTTCGCGTCGGGCGGCAAGTACACGCGAACGACCTCGGCCTTCTTGTTGACCACGTGATCGATGAAGCCGGGATCTTGATGGCTGAAGCCGTTGTGGTCCTGCCGCCATACGTGCGACGTCAGCAAATAGTTCAGGGACGGTATCGGCTTTCGCCATCGGATCGAGTTGCTGACCTTCAGCCACTTCGCGTGCTGATTGAACATCGAGTCGACGATGTGAATGAACGCCTCGTAGCAGGAGAAGAAGCCGTGCCTGCCGGTCAGCAGGTATCCCTCGAGCCAGCCCTGGCACAAATGCTCCGAAAGCACCTCGAACACGCGGCCGTCCGGCGCCAGGTGCTCGTCGTCGGGCCCGATCGGACCGATATAGCGTTTCGACGTGACTTCGTATAGCGCGTCCAGACGGTTCGACGCGGTCTCGTCCGGGCCGAAAACGAGAAAGTTTCGGCTTTCCAAGTTGAGCTTCATCACGTCGCGCAGATAACGCCCGAGCACCCGCGTCGCCTCGCACCGGGTTTCGCCCGGACGCGGCACGTCGACGGCGTAGTCGCGGAAATTCGGCAGGCGCAGATCCTTCACGAGCAGGCCCCCGTTCGCGTGCGGGTTCGCGCCCATACGCCGCGGACCGACCGGTGCGAGCTCGCGCAGCTCCGGACGCGGGCGCCCCTTCTCGTCGAACAGCTCCTCGGGCCGGTAGCTCCGCATCCATTGCTCGAGCAGGCGCAGCTGCTCGGGGTGCTCGTGCAGCCCCGAAAGCGGCACTTGATGCGAGCGCCACGTGCCTTCGACGCGTTTGCCGTCCAGCTTCGCCGGTCCCGTCCAACCTTTCGGCGTGCGCAGCACGATCATCGGCCAGATCGGTCGCTCCGGCGCGTTGCGTGCGCGCGCGTTCGCCTGGATCTCGGCGATCCGGTCGAACACGGTATCGAGCACGAACGCCATGCGCGCATGAAGCGTTTCCGGGTCGTCTCCCTCGACGAAGTGCGGCTCGTAACCGTAGCCGCGCAGCAGCTGCTCGAGCTCGGACTTCGGCATTCGCGCTAGCAGCGTCGGGTTCGCGATCTTCCATCCGTTCAGATGCAGGATAGGCAGCACCGCGCCGTCGATGACCGGGTTCAAGTACTTGTTCGAATGCCAGCTCGCCGCGAGCGCTCCGGTCTCGGCCTCGCCGTCGCCGATCACGCACGCGACGATGAGGTCGGGATTGTCGAATGCGGCGCCGTAGGCATGCGCGAGCGAGTAGCCGAGCTCGCCGCCTTCGTTGATCGAGCCCGGCGTCTCCGGCGCCGTATGACTCGGGATGCCGCCCGGAAACGAGAACCGCTTGAAGAGCTGCCGCATCCCTTCCTCGTCGAGCGAGACCTCGGGATAGAGCTCGCTGTACGTGCCTTCGAGCCAGGTGTTTGCGACGAGCGCCGGGCCGCCGTGGCCGGGACCGGTCACGAAGATCATGTTCACGTCCCGCTCGCGGATGATGCGGTTGAGATGCACGTAGATGAAGTTGAGCCCCGGCGTCGTTCCCCAGTGCCCGAGCAGACGCGGCTTCACGTGCTCCGGCCGCAGCGGCTCCTTGAGCAACGGGTTCGCCATCAGATAGATCTGTCCGACGGAGAGATAATTCGCCGCGCGCCAATACGCATCCATGCGCTCGAGGAGCTGCGCGGTCGTATCCTCGGTCTCGGACTCCCATCCGCTCATTGCCTGGGCGCGTTGTGCCATGTGCGATTCCTCTGGGCCCGTGGTCGCAGCGATCGAATCGCTCGTTGAGGCAAGAAGCATGCCCCACATCCAGCTCGTGACGTAGCCCGGCTTGCCGCAAAGGAACTTGCGCGGGGCGGACGAAGCGTCGGCATCGAGCCTTGCTGTACGAGGCGTCGCGACGCCGCCACAGTGGCCGGCGGGCGCGGCCTTCGATGTATGCGGAAGCAAACGACCGCCCGAGCGGCGAGTTGGCATTCACTTTGCATGACGCGACGTAGGCTCGACTCCGGACCCGCAATGCACAAGACTCCCGGTCGAGCCGCGGCGCTCAGTCGCTCGGCTCGAATCACCGCAGTCGAGCCCGAAGCATCCGGCGGCGGATTGTTCGACCGCGCCGGAGCGACGGGCCGGCTCATGCGGTCGAAAGATTGGTCTACGACGGCTCTCGGCCCGGTCGATCGCTGGCCCGAAAGCCTCAAGATCGCGGTCCGCCTGATGCTCGCGAGCCCCGCGCCGGGATTCATCTGGTGGGGCGACGACCTCATCCATCTCCACAACGACGCCTGCGCGCAGCTTTTCGGGCACCGCAGCAAGCTCGGCCGTCCGGCCCACGAGATTCGTCGCGAGATCTGGGACGCGATCGGCGCAGAGGTCTGCGAGGTGCTCTCTCGCAACGCGCCGCTCATCGTTCGCGGCCGCCGGGTCGTCGTGACCCGTAACGGGCGCGAGCACGGTCTCTACTGCACGTTCACGCTCACGCCGATTCGCGACGAGTCGGGACGTGCGGTCGGCGTGCTCGGCATCGGCGAAGACGACACGCACGCCGTCATCGTGCGCCAACGCCTCGCGGCGTTGCGCGGACTCAAGGATCTGGGCAAGGCCGAGTCCATCGAAGCCGCGTGCGAATGGGCGGTCGCGGCGCTCGTCGCGAACGCTCGCGAGATTCCGTTCGCCCTGCTCTATCTCATCGAGCCGGGCGGTACGCAGGCCGCGCTCGCGGGCAGCGCCGGCGAGCTACCGCGGCCGCTCGACGCGACGATCGCTCGCGACGAGCCGTCCGGAGCGTGGCTGCTCGCGGATCTCGAGCACCACGATTCGATGAGGATCACCCGGACGTTGCCGCCGTCACTGGCGGACGCGAAGAACGATATCGAGGGCGCGGTGGTGCTGCGGCTCGGGCCCGTCGACGGTCGAGACGCGTGCCTGATCGTCGGACTCTCGAAGCACACCGTGCTCGACGACGAGCTGCGCGCGTTCCTGATCGCGGCCGCGGGGCTCGTCTCCTCCGGATTGCTGGCGACGGCACAAGCTCATCCCGCCGCGCAGCCGGGCGCGGACGGCCGCAACGAATTCCTCGCGATGCTCGCTCACGAGCTGCGTAACCCCCTTGCGCCGATACGCAGCGCATCGGAGCTCCTGGCCTACGCGGACGACAATTCGACGACGCTGACTCATGCGCGCGAGATCATCGACCGTCAGCTCGGCCAGCTCGTGAGGCTCGTCGACGATCTGCTCGACGCAAGTCGGCTGAGCCGCGGCGCGCTCGAGCTGAAACGCAGCCCCCTCGACGTCCGTGCCGCCATCGCGGATGCCGTCGAGAACGTGCGCCCGCTGCTCGACGAGGCGCATCACGAGCTCGACGTGCGCGCGCCGTCGTCCCCGATCCGCGTCGACGGCGATCACGTACGGCTCACGCAGGCGTTCTCGAACATCCTCGCCAACGCGGCGCAGTACACCGAACCGGGCGGACGCATCGACGTCGAGCTCCAAGCCGTCGGCAACGAGGCTCGGGTGCGCATCGCCGACAACGGTATCGGCATCGAGCCGTCGCTCCTCCCGCGCATTTTCGAGATGTTCGTGCAAGGCGAGCAGCGGCCCGGCGAGCCGCGGCACGGCCTCGGGCTCGGACTGGCCGTCGCGAAGCGGCTCGTCGAGCTGCACGGTGGCGCGATCGACGCTCACAGCGAAGGCCGGGGTAAAGGCAGCGAATTCATCGTTACGCTCCCATTGCTCGGCGCGCGCCGCGTCAGGCCCCCATCCAAAGCCAACGGGCACGATAAGGCTCGCCGCATCCTCGTGGCCGACGACAACGCGGACGCGGCGACGGCGATGGCCGAGGTGCTCGGCGCCGTCGGGCACGACGTCCGCACCGCCCGAGACGGATTGCAAGCCATCGAGATCGCGGAGCACTTTCGCCCGGACCTGATCTTGCTCGACATCGGCATGCCGAGGCTCGACGGTTTCGAGACGTGCAGGCGGATTCGTCAAAGCCCCTGGGGCCGAAACGTCGCGATCTATGCCGTGACGGGCTGGGGACAGGCGTCGGACCGGAAACGCACGCGGGAAGCGGGCTTCAACGCCCATCTCGTCAAGCCCGTTTCGATTTCGACGATCCAAGAGCTGATCGCTCGCGGCGAGCACTGATCGACCGGACGCCTTCGCGTTGGAGAAGCCCGCCGCATCCTGCGCCGGCATGCGCTTGGAAGCGCGGCAGGGTAAGGCACGCTGGCCATACTCACTCTTTTTATACAGCTACTTACCCAGCTTTCCTCATCCTTTTTGTAACACTACGCGAGCCGCGGGGAATGGCGCTCACGCAGCGCTCGAAGCGCTCCCGCGGCAACGCGCGAGGCGTCGTTCGCTCGCGAAAGCGCGCGGCATGACCTCGGTCCATCCGACCATGTATCGCATCCACTGCCGAGCGCGTCCTCGCGCGGTCGCTCGATCGGCGACTCGTTCTCGTCCGCCGAGCGACGCACCCGCTCCTCCGACGAGAAAGATGCCGACCACACGCATTTATTTAGTACTGCGAAATACTTCGGCAGGTCGACCGTCGGCGACATCACGCGGCGTGCGCGCCGAGCGGCCGAGATGGATTTTCATGGCGCCGCGCTTACAATCACCGCATGCGAATCGTTGCGATAGTCATCGCGCTCGCCGTGCTCGGCGCTGCGGGCGCATGGGTCATGGCCGGACGGGCCGAAGGTCCGCGGATCGAGATCACCGAGCCGGACGTCGTCGGACAGATCGGCCGGGTCGCGATCGCCGTCGATACGCCGGGCGGCGCGCTCACCCGGCTCGACGTGCACATCGAGCAGGACGGCGCGACCGTACCGTTCTTCTCGCTCGCCGAAGCGGGCGATGCACCGTTGACCCGAGCCGGCGAGAACCGCGTCGTTCTCGAGCGACCGCTCGGTAAGCGGCACGTGCCGGAGCTGCGCGCCGGCGCGGCCAAGGTGGTGGTGACCGCGGCGCGGCCCGTGCTGTTCGGTTACCGAGAAGCCGAATCGGTTGCGTCGCGCGAGTTCGAAGTGCGGCTCGCTCCGCCGCAGATCGCGGTCCTCTCCAGGTTCCACTACATCAACCACGGCGGTTCGGAGCTCGTCGTGTATCGGGCCACGCCGGCCGACGTCGAGTCGGGCGTTCGGGTCGGCGATCTCGAATATCGCGGCTTTCCCGCGACGGGCGCGGGCATAGAGACGTCGGATTCCGCGCTCAGGGTCGCGTTCTTTTCGCTGCAGTGGGATCAGCCGGTCGACACGCGGATCTCGATTTACGCGCGCGACGCGTACGGCAACGAAACCACCGCGCCGTTCGACTACCAGGTCACGCCGAAGCAGTTCCGCAAGAGCACGATCAACCTCGACGATCGTTTCCTCGCGCGGGTCGTGCCGGCGATCCTCGCGAACTCGACCGAGCTCGACGTCGAAGACCCGTCCGATCTTCTCGCGGCGTATCTTCGCATCAATCGCGACCTGCGCCGGATGAACAACGAGACGATCGCCGCGCTCGCCGAGTCGACGGCGCCGGAGATTCTTTGGCGGGGACCGTTCAAGCAGCTCATCAACACCGCGGTCGAGGCGGGCTTCGCCGATCAGCGCACCTACGTCTACAACGGGGAAACGGTCGACAACCAGGTGCATCTCGGCTACGACCTCGCGTCGACCGCGCAAGCTCCCGTCTTCAGCGCGAACCGCGGCCGGGTCGTCTACGCCGGCTGGCTCGGGATCTACGGCAACTGCGTCATCATCGACCACGGCATGGGGCTGCAATCGCTCTATGCGCACCTTTCGTCGATCGACGTCGCGGTCGGCGATATGGTCGAGATGGAGCAGCGAATCGGCCGCACCGGCGCGACCGGTCTCGCCGGAGGCGATCACCTGCACTTCACGATGCTGCTCGGCGGCCGTGCGGTGACGCCGCTCGATTGGTGGAGCCCGAAGTGGGTCGAGGATCGCATCCTGCGTAAGCTCCGAGAGGCGGGCGCGCCGGAGTAAGCCGGACCCGGCGCGTCGCACAGACGCGATCCTTGCGCAACGCCTGCAGCGGCTTCCGCAGGGCGATCTCATCGCCCCGCCTCGCCATCACCGCCACCTTTCGCGTGCTGCGCTTACTGGCAGAGGGCCGCGTGCTCGATCAACGCAGCCCCGATGCGCTCGTGCACGATCGCTGTCGGATGGATCTCGTCCCAGAAGAAGAACGAGTCGAAATCCGGCGCTAGCCCGTCGCCTGCCGGCGCGCAGTCGGGGTGAAAGCGGCGCGTCGCGTCGGGACCGATATAGGCCTTGGAATCGAAGCAAGCATCCGTCACGTTGAGCCCGGCCATTACGGCGTCGGCCCTCGCCGCCGTGAGCACGGCGGAGAAATCGAAACGCACGATCGAATCTCCCGCCGGATGCGCAGTTTCGATCTCCGCGAGCCGCGCGTCGAGCTCGGCGTTGAAAGCCGACGTGACGTTCGATGCGACCTCCTCCGCGGCGCGCACCGCCGGCAGCAGCGCGAGATCGGGAACGTTCGCGACGAGGATGCAGCCCGCTCCCTGATCAAGCAAGCGCGCGACGCCTTCGGCGATCGCAAGCGTCGCATCCGCGATGATGCGATCGGCCTCGCTGCTCGGCGCGTCCGCGCCGTCCCCGTCCGACGCATCGGGCAGCGAATCGGCGGGCTCGGAAATCCGCGGCAGCGCCTCGGCTTGCAGCGTATCGATCGCGTCGTTGCCGCCGATCATCACGACGACGAGCGACTGTTCGGGCAGTACGCCGCCGCGATCGGCCAGCAGCACATCGAGCTGATATCGCAGGTCTTTCAACCCGTCGCCCCGGGCCGTTGCACCCGCGACGGCATAGTTCGCGCCCGCTCCCGAGCGCTCCGGCACGGTGTGCAACGACGGAGCGAAGCCGCCGACGCCGAGATGCGCCGCGAGATGCTCGACGGCGACCGGCCCGTTCGTGACCCGGCTCCTCGCATAAGCCAGATCGTTACAGTCGCGATCGAGCACCAGACGCTCGACCGGGTTGCAGAGTCCGATCGTCGGCGTCGGGAAACCCCGCTCGCCGAGCACGAAGTCCGCGACCGCCGCCACGTTCCCGATATCCGACAGGCTGTCACCAAGAACGATGAGCTCCGAGATCTCGGCTCGAGTGTCCTGCGCCGCCGGCCGCTCCGATTCGCCGAGGATCAGCAGCGCGGCGGACGCGCCGATCGTCCCCGTCAGGATCCAGTGAGTGCTCGAGGCCACGCGAAATCTCCGCGGCGCGAAGGTGGACGCTCCAGGCGTCCAAATCCCGTACCACGACCTGCACGGTACCTATGGTCACGCTATACGGACACTCGATAGACTCGTCGGGTGACCACGCGATACGCCGCCCCGTTACACGACGACGCAACGAGCCCGACGGCCGCGCGGCGTGCGGTCGACGAATGGCGGCCGCCGCCCGACGAGCCGCCGGTTCCGCCTCCTCCGCCCGAGTTCCCGGACGGCGACGAGCCGCGCCCGACGACGCCGCCGGAAGAGCTTCCGGGCGACTCACCCGACGGCCCCGAGATTCCGCCGCCGGATCGGAACGGCGCTTGAGCCGTTCCGACGCCGCCCGTGCCTCACGCGCTATGTCGAGCACGCGACGCGCTCGTCACTGCGGTCGTGCACGACGCCGTCGGTGCCGACGAACGCCCATTCATAGCCGTCCGCGTGCAATATCAGCACGAGCACTCCGTACGTTTCGTTCGTCAGATACTCGCTGTGTCGGCGCCGGCGAACGATCGGATGCAGATCGGCGCCGCCGGTGCCGACGGTGAACTGACGCGCGCCGTCGGATCGCGGACGGCCGTCGGCGTCGAGCCGCGCGAAACGCTCGTAGACGTGATCGTGTCCGTTCAGGATCACGTCGACGCCGTGACGAGCGAGCCGTTCCCAAAGGACGTCCGTATCGCGCCCTCGGTCCCACGGCAACCAGCCGTGAAAGCCCGAGCTTCGCAGCGGATGGTGCCAGATCGCGAGCAGGCAGCCGGAGGGCTCGGCGTCGAGCCGCCGGTCGATCCACTCGAGCTGCGGACTCCGAGGCTCGAGCGGCAGCAGGCTGTTCAGCACGACGATGCGCCACGCGCCGAGCGTAACGTCGTAGTATCCCCCGCCCCTCGCTTCGGATCGTTCCCGAAAGACGTCGAAGTAGCCGAAGAAACCCTCGGCGCCCTCGGTCTCGTAGTCGTGGTTGCCGGGCGCCGGCACCGTCCTCGCGTTGAACTCGCCCCACGCGGGCTCGTAGCAAGCCTCGAACTGCTCCGGTGAGCCGTCCGGATACGCATGATCGCCGGTCGTGAACACGACGGCATCGGGCGTTCGCTCGATCATCGCGCGCACGAGCGCCGCCGTCGCGACCGCGCCTGCCAGCTCCTCGCAGGACGCGATATCGCCGGCGCCGACGAGCACCGAGGCGCTCGCCGGCACATCGAGCTCGTCGAGCACGGCGACGAGCGAGGCCTCCGGAGCGATCGCCGGGGTGTGCTCGCACGCGACAGCAGCCATCGCGAGCATCGTCGCGACGATACGAGAAGCACGAAGCGCGGGACGCACCTTCAGCGTCGATCGAGCCGACGAAGCGGTCTTACGGCCGGCCCGTTCAGGATCTCACCGCGAACGTCGAACCGCGAGCCGTGGCAGTGACAGTCGAAGCTGCTTTCGGCGATGTTCCAACGCAGTCGGCACCCCATATGGGTGCAGCGCGCGTCGAAAAGGTGCACCTCGCCGTCCTGATCGCGGTAAGCTGCGGCGGCCTTGCCGCTCACGCTGACGATCGCGCCCTCGCCGCGCCGGAGCGAACCCGGCTCCCGCGGCGGCGCCTGCTCGATTCTCTCGGCGAGCCATCCTGCCGCCACCGCAACATTCTTGCGTACGAGCGAACGCGCTCCACCGCGCCAGCCGATACGACGAGAATCGTAAAGCGGTGCCCAATCGTTGTCCCGGCCGGCGATCGCGTCGGTCAGTATCATCGCCGCCGCCGTGCCAGCCGTGATGCCCCATGCATTGAAGCCCGTCGCGACGCGGATCCGCGTGATTCCCGGGACGAGCGGACCGACGAAAGGTATGCGGTCCGCGGCATAGTAATCCTGATTTCCCCATCGAAACGTCGGCGCCGCCGTGCCGAAGCGCTCGGCGGCGAACGTCTCGAGCTCCATGAGACGTTGCACGGTATCCGCGGCCGCAGTCGGGAAAGCTTCACCGACCACGATGAGAAGACGCTCGTTCTCGGTCCACGGCGCGGTGCGGAACGAACGCGTCGGTGAGTCTGCGCTGATGAACATCCCGGCCGGAACGCGTGCGGCGGGAACGGTTGCGGCGATCGCCATGTGGCGGTACGGGAACACGCGGGCGAAGTAACCTCCCCGATCGAGGAACGGGATATTCGTCGCGATCACGACGTGGTCCGCGCGAATCTCGCCGCGACGCGTGACGACGGTGCACGGGCTGCCCCGCTCGACGTCGATCGCACGCGTCGCTTCGTGAATGACGCCGCCCTTCGCAACGAAATCCGCGACCAGGCCTTCGAGATAACGCACCGGATCGAATTGCGCCTGCTCATCGAAACGGACCGCGGCATGCACTTCGAACGGGAAACGGCCGTCGCCGCGCACGAAAGTCGCCGGAAGCCCGGCCCGAGCCGCGGCCTCGGCTTCACGCTCGACGGAAGGGACCTGCGCCGCGCCCTCCGCGTACACGTACGCGGGGCGGCGCTCGAAGCCGCAATCGATGCCGAGCGTGTCGACTTGCCGCTCGATCCATTCGCGGGCGGCCTGATTCGATCGGGCATAGCGAAGCGCCGCTTCTCGGCCGTGCCGCTGCTCGAGCTCGTGATAGACGAGTCCGTGCTGAGACGTGATCTTCGCCGTGCTGCCGCCCGTCACGCCATGGCCGACCCGCGAAGCCTCGAGGAGCGCGACGGAGCGGCCCGCACGCTGAAGCATCAGCGCCGTCGTTACGCCGACGATTCCGCCGCCGACGACCGCGACCTCCGCACGCTCGTCGCCTTCGAGGGGCGCCGCGAGCGGACGCTCGGGCACCGACGCGAGCCAGCACGACTTGCCGGTCGCCCTCTCCGTCTCGGTCATCGATGTTCTCGCCGCGAAATCCCGGCCGAGCCCGAGCAAGCTTTATGCCACGGGCCGTACTCGGTGGCATGAAAAAAAAAGCGGACGCCGGGCCGCACTGCAAGAATCTCGGTAGCGTCTCTAATCACTAGTTCTGCGTCGACCCGGCCTCGGCCGCGAGGCATGGTTCTTGCACCCGGGGCGGACGATTCCCGCACGACAACCAAACGACGGAGGGTGGCATGGCCAGCACACCGATCGATCTCGGCGCACAAGACCCGGAGCTCAAGAATTCGCCGATCGCGTGGGAAACGGACGAAGACACCGAGGCGCTGCGCGAATCGATCGCAGGCGATGCCCTCTGCTATTACAACGGAAGCGCGTTCTCACACGGAGAGCTCGTGCGCAGCGGCACGACGGTTCTTCGTTGCGATCGCGGTATCTGGATACCCGAGTCGATCGACTGAGGCGCTACTCCGACGGGTTCGTCTCGGCAGCTTCGTTCGGCACGAACAGGACCTTGTCGATCCGGTTCCCGTCCATGTCGACGATCTCGAAGCGGCCGTTCGCCGTGACGAAATGGTCGCCGACGGCGGGCACGCGCTCGAGTCGGTGTAGCACGTAGCCCGCGACCGTCGCGAAATCGCCGTTCTCGCGCAGCCCGTGCAGGCGCAGCCGATCCTCGAACTCGTCGATCGGATAGCCGCCGTCGACGAGCCACGAGCCGTCCGATCGCCTCACGAGGCCGCGCTCGGGCTCCTCTCCCACTTCCGGAAGCTCGCCGGTGATGGCCTCGAGAATATCGCCTAGCGTGACGACCCCCTCCGTCGTGCCGTACTCGTCGACGACGATCGCCATGTGTACGCCCTCGGTCCGGAACAGATCGAGCAGCTTCAGAACCTCGACGCCTTCCGGCACGACGAGCGGCGGCCGCATGTAGTCCGCAAGACGGATCTTCTCGCCTTTGAGCAGCGCCGGCGCGAGATCCTTCACCTGGACGATTCCGACGGGCTGATCGATCGTCTCGCGGCAGACCGGGAAACGCGACGCACGATGCTCCGCGAGCTGCTCGGCGATCTCCTCCGGCGTCGCGCTCACTTCCAGCCACGCGACGTCCTGGCGCGGGGTCATGATCGCGCGTACCTTGCGGTCCGCGAGGCGAAGCACGCCTTCGATCATCTCACGCTCGGTCGCGAGAAAGACGCCTGCACGCGTGCCCTCCGCGATCAGCATGCGCACCTCCTCCTCGGTCACGGTGGTCTCCGGCGCCGGGCGAAGCGGCAGAACGCGCATCACGCCTTCCGTCGACCGCTTCAAGACCCACACGACCGGAGCCGCGATGCGGGCGAGCCAATGCATGAGCGGGGCGACGAGCATGGCGATGCGCTCCGGTCGGCGCATCGCGATGCGCTTCGGCACGAGCTCGCCGATGATCAGCGTCGTGTAGGTCGTGACGACGACGATCGTGCCGAGCGCGAGCGGCTCGGCGTACGCGCGGATCGGCGCCCAGCGGCCGAGCCACTCCGCGACTTCGCTGCCGAGCGCGACACCGCCGAACGCGCCGGCCAGAATGCCGACGAGCGTGATCCCGACCTGCACCGTCGAGAGGAATGCCGTCGGATCCTCGGTGAGCCGAAGGGCTGCACGCGCGCCGCGCACTCGACGCGCGGCGAGGCTTTCGAGACGGCTCTTGCGGGAGGAGACGACCGCGAGCTCGGACATCGCGAACAGACCGTTCAACGCGATGAGCCCGAGGACGATGGCGATGTCGATCAGCATGTTCGGCTCGAAGTCAGGAAATTTCAGGTCATTATCGCCCGACCACCGAGGCGACGCGGGCGCCGATGATATATAGTCGCCGCGACGAAGTGCCCGCTCAGCCGCGATCGGCGAGCTCCGTCGACGCTCGGGAGGAACGAGACGCCGCGCGGCGGGCCGGGCGGACCCGGCCGTCTGACGAGCGCCGAGTCGCGCCTCTATACTTCCGGCCGCGACCCCCCCGGGGTGCCGATGACATCAGCTCGAGATTTCGATAGCACGCTCTTCGAGGACGCCGTCGACGTGCCGACATGGCTCGAGGCCGACCGGTCGACGCCGCTCGCCGAGCGCCGTCGAAGGGACCGCGAGATCGCGCTCTCGATCGAGGCGCATGACCCGGTCGAGCGCGTGCGCGCCTGGTGGCGCCGGCTCGACACGCCCGACCGGCCGGAGGCCGGACGCCGTCTCGCCAACGCAAGACGCCTCGCGACGTTCGTGATGCTGATCGTGGGCGCGCTGGGCGGAGCGACCGTCGCGCTTGCGGCCTTTCGGTACGACGGCACGCACCCGGTCAACGTCGTGCGGCTGCTCGCGTTGCTCGTCTTGCCGCAAGTCGTGCTCGTCGCGCTGACGCTGCTGATGATGCCCCCGCGGGTACCTGGTCTAAAGCTCGTGCAGGACGCGCTTGCGACGCTCAATCCCGGCTCGATCGCGGCGGCGATCGTTCGCCGCGTCGCGCGAGATCTCGAGGATCTGCCGCAGCTCTCCGGCGCCGGCCGCCCGGCATCGCGGCGCTACGCGAAATGGCAGCTGCTCGCGTGGTCGCAGGCCGCCGCGGTCGCGTTCAACGCCGCGGCGCTCGCGACCGCGTTCCTGCTGATCACGTTCACGGATCTCGCGTTCGGCTGGAGCACGACGCTTGCGATCGATGCGTCGCTGGTCGCGCGAATCGTCGAGATCATCGCGTGGCCTTGGCGCGAGATCTTTCCCGACGCCGTGCCGGGCCTTCCGTTGATCGAGCAATCGCGGTTCTTTCGCCTCGAAGGCACGAGCAGCCTCGGCACGAACGCTTCTCGCGAGCTCGGCGGATGGTGGTCGTTCACCGTGCTCGCGATCGCGTGCTATGGGCTCGTGCCGCGCTTCGCTCTGCTTGCGCTCGCATCCTGGCGCTTGCGCGCGGCGACGCGCGCGCTGCTCGTCGACGACCCGCGCGTGACCGCGCTGCTCGACCGAATGGAGGCCCCGGCGATCGAGACCGCCGCGGCCGAAGCCGGCGCAGACGCGCCCGAGACCGGGCCGGCGGCGCCGCGCACGCCGCCTCCGCTCGGCGGTCAGGCCCGCGGCGTGATCTGGAGTCGAGGCATCACGGAAGACGCCGCACGCCGTTGCGCGCGCGAGCGGCTCGGGCTCGAGCTCGCGCAGGTCGTCGCGGCCGGCGACAGCCCGAACCTCGACGCCGACCGCCGCGCCGCCGAACGCATCGCGAACGGCGCGGGCCCCCTCGTGGTGTTCACGCCGGCGTGGGAGCCGCCGCTGCTCGAGTTTCTCGACTTCGTCTCCGCCCTGCGCAAGCACGCGGGTCCCGACGCGTCGATCGTCGTGATGCCGATCGGCGAAGCCGACGAGCCGGTCGGCGACATCGAAAGAGAAACGTGGGCGCGCGCGGTCGGGAAGCTCGCCGATCCCAGGGTCTACGTCGAGACGGCGTCGGCATGAGTCACCCGAAATTCGCGATCGTCGGCCACCCGAACAAGGGCAAGAGCAGCATCGTCGCGACGCTCGCGGAGGACGATACCGTCGCGATCTCGCCCGAGCCCGGCACGACGACGCGGGCTCGGGCGTATCCGATGCGTCTCGACGGCGAGATCCTGTACGAGCTCGTCGACACGCCGGGCTTTCAGCGCGCGCGCGAGGTGCTCGAATGGCTCGAGCGTCACGATCGCGGCGCCGGCCGACGTGCCGACGTCGTCCGCGAGTTTCTCCGCGAGCACGCCGACGATCGTCGCTTTCACGACGAGCGCGAGCTCCTGACGCCGATCATGGACGGCGCGGGAATCCTGTACGTCGTCGACGGCAGCCGCCCGTACGGCCGGCAGTACGAGGCGGAGATGGAAATCCTGCGTTGGACGGGTCGGCCGCGGATGGCGCTGATCAACCTGATCGGCACCGGCGATCACGTCGAGGAGTGGCGCGCCGCGCTATCGCAGTACTTCTCGCTCGTGCGCGTATTCGACGCGGTGCGCGCGGACTTCTCGAAGCGGATCGAGCTGCTGCGCGCATTCGGCGCAATCGACGAATCCTGGGCGCCGGCGCTCAATCGCGCGGCCGACGCGTTGATGGCCGAACGCGAGCGCCGCAAGCGGCGCGCCGCGCACGAGATCGTCGTGCTCCTCGAGACCGCGTTGGCCGCGACCGTGACGCTGCCCCTTCGCGGCCACGAGCCGGATCCGGAAGCCGAAAGGCGCGGACGCGAGCGGCTGCGCGATATCGTCCGCGATGCCGAGCGCAGCGAGCGGCGCGCGGTGCAGGATATCTATCACCATCCCGGTCTCGAAGCGCGCGAAACGTCCGAGTCCTTCCTCGCCGAGGATGTTTTCTCGAAACGCAGCTTCAGCATCTTCGGGCTTTCGCCGGCGCAGCTCGCGCTGACCGGCGCGGCGTCGGGGGCGGTCGCGGGCGGCGTGATCGATGCCGCGCTCGGCGGCGCCTCGCTGCTTCTGGGCGCGGGGATCGGCGCCGCGATCGGCGCATTCGGCGCGCTCGCGGGCGCGGACCGTCTCGCGAAAGTGCGCGTCCTCGGCCAGCCCCTCGGCGGCTTCGAGCTCAAGGTCGGTCCGATCCAGGACCCGAACTTGCCGTGGGTCATTCTCGGCCGCGCACTGCTGCACGTGCGGCTCGTCGCCGAGCGCAATCATGCGCGGCGGGAAGTGCTCGTCGTGGACGCGGCCGGCAGCGGGCATCTGGCAGACTCGATCGATGCCCCGCGGCGGCGGGAGCTCGAGAAGCTGTTTCGCAAATTGCGTTCCGAGCGGGCGCTCGAGGCCGGCGAGCGCCGCCGGCTCGTCGAGATCGTCGCGACGCTGATCGACACCCCTTGATCCGCGCGCCGCACGGCGCGTGCAACGGCAGCCGGGATCGTTGCCTATTCGCATACTGCGCCCGGCGCCGACGGGCGGCGGACGCTATACTGGCTCGGGGCGCGGGTCCGACCCGTTTTCGCTGACCAGGGAGGTTGAATGCCCGAAACTACGCCGTTCGCGCTGAAGGAGCATCTCGACAGGCTCACGGCGCATCTCGAGCGCGAGAATCCGGATCTGCTCGATGTCGTGCGCGGCTTCCGCAGCCTCGACATCGTCGCATACCGGCTCGGGCTGCTCGATCGGGACGAGTCGTTCGCGATGCAGGTCACGTGGTGGCCGCTGATCAGCGTGCTCGGCACGTTCTCCTCGGGCAAGTCGACCTTCATCAACCGCTTTCTCGGTCGCAAGATTCAGGCCACGGGCAATCAGGCGGTCGACGACAAGTTCACGGTGATCTGCTACGGACGCGAAGGCGCGCCGCGGGTCCTGCCCGCGCTCGCGCTCGACAGCGACCCGCGTTTTCCGTTCTACAACATCAGCCGCGAGATCGACGAGGTCGCGCCCGGCGCAGGCGCGCGCCTCGATTCGTATCTGCAGCTGAAGACCTGCGACAGCGAAGCGATCCGCGGCCGCATTCTCATCGACTCGCCGGGCTTCGACGCCGACGCGCAGCGCACCGAGACGCTCCGGATCACGGATTACATCATCGATCTCTCCGATCTCGTGCTCGTCTTCTTCGACGCGCGTCATCCGGAGCCCGGCGCGATGCGCGATACGCTCGAGTACCTCGTCGCCGGACCGCTGAAGCGGCCGGATTTCAACAAATTCCTGTACATCCTGAATCAGATCGACAATGCCGCGCGGGAGGACAATCCGGAGGAGGTTTTCGCCGCCTGGCAGCGCGCGCTCGCGCAGAAAGGGCTGACGGCCGGCCGCTTCTACCGGATCTACGATCCGGAAGCCGCCATGCCGATCGAGGACGAAAGGATGCGCGAGCGCTTCGAGCGCAAGCGCGACGAGGATATGCGGGAGATTCTCGGCCGGATCGAGCGCCTCAACGTCGACCGGGCCTATCGCGTCGCCGGCATGCTCGAGCAGACCGCGGCGAAGATCCGCGATCAGATCGTTCCGAGAATCCGCGAGGCGAACCGCGAGTGGAAGCGACGCGTGCTGCGCACGGACCTGATCGCGCTCGTCGTCGTCGCGCTCGCGTTGCTGGGCTTGAGCACGCTCGTCGGCTGGTGGGACGGGCTGCGTTTCTCGCCGCCGTGGACGACGTTCGCCGCGGAGAATCCCGCCATCTTCTGGACGATCGTCGCCGTCGTCGCGGCGGCGATCGTGCTGCTCGTGCACCGCTGGTCGCGACGCTTCAGCGCTCGCGCCGTGGCCCGGCGCATCGAGCGCGACGCCGAGCTCGGCGAGCATGCGCCGCGGGTCGCGAAGGCGTTCTGGCGCAACGTCAAAGCGTGGCGGCCGTTCTTCATCGAGCGGCCGGTCGGTTGGACGGCGGGAACGCGTAAACGCATCGAGCGCATCCTGACCGACGCGGACGCCGCGATCCAGAAGCTCAACGACCGCTATACCAACCCGTCGGGGACGGCCGATCTCGTGAAGCACGAGGCGGCCTAGCGCAAGACACGTATCCGGGCGAAGCCGCGCGTCGAGCGCGGCGGCGCATCGGTCGGCCCGCTACGCGCGGGCTTCGTGCAAGAGCACGGAGGACGACGTGGATCCGATCGCGCATACGCTGACAGGCGCCGCGTTCGCCGCGGCGGGTCTGAAGCGAGCGACCCCGCTCGCGACGGCCGCGCTCGTCATCGGCGCGAACCTGCCGGACGTCGACGTCGTGATGAACTTCGCCGGCGAGTACGCCGCGCTCGCGCACCGGCGCGGCTGGACGCACGGCGTGCTCGCCCTCGTCGTGCTGCCGCTCGTTCTCGCCGGAAGCCTTCTCGCGTACGACCGTGCGGTGCGGCGCCGTCGCGGACTCGCTCCCGTGCGCGCGGGTCCGCTGCTCGCGTTGTCCGCGCTCGCCGTCGTCACGCATCCGTTCCTCGACTGGCTGAACAACTACGGCTTGCGCTGGCTGATGCCGTTCGACGGCCGCTGGTTCTACGGCGACGCGCTGTTCATCATCGATCCGTGGGTCTGGCTCGGGCTCGGGGGCGTGATGTGCCTCGCCCACTCGAGAAGCATCGGATGGATCGTCGCGTGGGCCGCCTTCGCGGCCCTCGGCACCGCGCTGATGCTGACGACGCCCGAGGTGCCGACGCTCGCACGCGCGCTCTGGATCGCAGGCGTAGTGGCCGTCGCCGCGCTACGCAGCAGCGGCATCACCGTGCAGACGAAGCCGCGCGCGATCGAGCATGCGGCGCGCGCCGCGCTCGTTCTGCTCGCCGTCTATAGCGGCGGAGCCGCGCTCGCGAACCTGCCCGCGAAGGAGATCGTCCGCACGACGCTCGAAGCCTCCGGCGTCGATTCGATCGAAGCGATCATGATCGGTCCGAAGCCGGCCGACCCGTTCGCCGCCGACGTCGTCATCGAGACGCCCCACGCGTATTACGTCGGAAACTGGCATTGGCTCGCGACTCCGAAGTTCGTTCCGACACTCGAGCCGATACCGAGGGGCGAAGGGCCGATCGTCGACGCGGCGAGCCGAACGCTCGAGGCGCGCCGTTATCTTTCGTGGTCGCGGTTCCCGTTCTTCGAGGTCGAAGCGCACGGAGACGGTTATCTCGTGCGGATACGCGACATGCGCTACCGGGATCGTGAAGGACGAGTCGGAGGCCTGGTCGTGCGGCTCGACTCGGAGCTTCGCCCCGTCGGTCCGCCCTCCCCGTCTCGCGCATCGCATTGACCGCGCGATGGAGCGAGCGTATCCGCTTCGCTAGCGCGCCGTAGCCGCGGGCGCCGCATCGCCCGCGGCCGGCGCCGCCGTCTCGCGCGCGGTCTCGATGCTCGGCAGGAGACCCGCAAGAAGCCCCAGCGCCGGCAGGAACGAGCACAACAAGAACACGAACTCGATGCTCGTCGCGTCCGCGATCCGCCCGAGCGTCGCGGCACCGATACCGCCTAGGCCGAACGCGAGGCCGAAGAAGAGCCCGGCGACCGTGCCGACGCGGAACGGAATCAGCTCCTGACCGTAGACGACGATCGCGGGAAACGCGGACGCGAGAATCAGACCGATCGGCACGCTCAGGATGCCCGTCCATGCAAGGCTCACGTGCGGCAGCGCGAGCGTGAACGGCAGCACGCCGAGGATCGATGCCCAGATGACCGGCTTGCGTCCGAAGCGATCGCCGATCGCGCCGCCGGCGACGGTGCCGACCGCCACGGCGGCGAGGAACACGAACAAGAAGAGCTGCGCCGTTCGCACCGACACGCCGAAGCGCTCGATCAGATAGAACGTGTAATAGCTCGTCATGCTCGCCGTGTAGAAGAACTTGGAGAAGATCAGCGCGACGAGCACCGCGACGGCCCCTGCGACGCGGCCGCGCGGCAGCGCGGACGCCGCGAGCCGGGGCCGTCGCGGCTTGAGCCGCGCGAGCCCGTGGCTCGCGTACCAACGACCGACGCCGATCAAGAGGGCGATCGCGACGACCGCGGCGAGGGAGAACGCAGCGAGACTGCCCTGACCTCTCGGCAGCACGATGAACGCGGCCAGCAGCGGTCCGATGGCCGAGCCGACGTTACCGCCGACTTGGAAGAGCGCCTGAGCGAGGCCGGCCCTGGGTCCGGCCGCCATTCGTGCGACGCGCGACGACTCCGGATGGAGCACGGCGGAGCCGCTGCCGACGAGCGCGGCGGCGAGCAGCAGCGTACCGAAACCGGCCGCGCGCGACAGAAGCAGAAGGCCCACGAGCGTGAACGCCATGCCGGTCGCAAGCGAATACGGCTTCGGCCGCCGATCGGTGTAGTAGCCGATCACGGGCTGGAGCAGCGATGCGGTGAGCTGGAACGTGAACGTCAACAGTCCCACCTGGGCGAACGACAACCCGTAGTTCTCTTTCAGAATCGGATACACCGCGGGCAGCAGCGACTGCATCATGTCGTTCAGCAGATGGCAGACGCTGATCGCCGCGAGCACCGCGTAAGCGGTCTTCACCGGCTCGTCGTTATGTCCGGGGATCGTCATCCGAGGTTCTCGAGAAGGGCCGCTGTCCTTGCGGCCGCTAGCCTAGCAGAGCGCGCGACCGAGAGCGACGCCGCACCGCGGCTCGCCCAGCCTAGCACGCCGTGGCATGCCAATTGCAGCCCCGGCGTTCTCGACAATGCACGCGGGACCGCTTCGACGGAGCACGGCGCGAAGGCGTCGGACCTGGGCGACCCGCCGGCGATCATGGAGGGCATCGCGATGACATTCAACCCGCTCGAGGAAAAGGGCATACCGCTCGACGATCAAACGCGGAACTGGAAAGAGCTGAACGTCGAGCCGTACAAGAAAGATAGAGTCCATCCGTACAGCCGAACCCGCGGAATCCTGATGAACGGCATCGAGGTCGAGGCGGTGATGTTCTCGCACCAGATGCACCGCAACACGCTCGATCCCGACGTCCGCAAGCAGCTCGCGCAAATGCGGCGCATCGAGCAGGAGCAGCAGAAGGTCATCAATTGGCTGATCCCCGGGGACGAGAGCACGATCGAAGTCACGCTCGGCTACGAGCAGCTCGCGGTGGACCTCACGGCTTGGCTCGCGCGGCACGAGCCCGACCCGTACTTGAAGCAGGTCTACGACTTCGCGCTGCTCGAGGACTTCGACCACTTGTACCGCTACGCGAATCTCTACGAGCTGATCGAAGGCAAGAAGGCGGACGCGATTTGCAGCGACCTGACCGAGATCACGCCGGGTCGGCCGACGATCTTCGAGCATAGGCATCCGCACGACGAGATCCGCCGCCCGATGACCGCGCCGGCCTCCGAGCCGCAATCCGTGCTGAACGCGCTGACGATCGTCGCCGCGGAGCAGCAGACGATGAACTTCTACATGACGATCGGCAACCGCTACCAGGAGCCCATCGCCCGCGCGACGTACCAGGAGATCGGTCAGATCGAGGAGCAACACGTCACGCACTACGGCTCGATCCTGGATCCGTCCGCAAGCTGGCTCGAGAACCTCGTGATGCATCAGTGGCACGAGTGCTGGCTGTACTGGTCGATGATGCAGGACGAGCCGGACCCGCGCGTCAAAGCGATCTACGAGCTGCACCTCAACATGGAGATCGAGCACCTCCGCATCGCTTGCGAGCTGATGCGAAAGATCGAGAAGCGCGACCCGGAAGCGATTCTGCCGATGAAGGGTTTCACCGAGCCGCTCAAGCTCGAGCCGAACAAGGCCTACGTGCGCGAGGTGCTGGCGAAGCAGGTCGATCTCACCGCGTCCGACTCGGATTTCGTGCCGGTGTCGACGCTGCCGGAGGACGATCGCTATTTCGAGTATCAGCGGCGCGTCAACGACCAGTGGGTGCCGACCGAGGAGGTCATCCGGCAGAACAGCGAGAAGAACGGCCGCGAGTATCGCCTCGAGACGGAGGGACCGCATCCGGTTCCCGGGCTGCGAGGCGCGCCCGAGGATCGGCACGGCGAGGAGACCGACTACGCCAGACGCTCGCATCCGAAGGCCGCGTGACGCGCGGCATTCGACACCGGCCGTTACAGCCGTGCGCCGCCCATCGGCCGCGCACGGCAGCGCGGCGAACCACGGGTGAACGGATATGAAGACGATGATTGCAGACCGCGGCATGGGCGAGCCGATCTCCCTCGGCGCGGCCCTCGCCGCCGGTAAGAAAGTCCCGCCGGACGTCACGGACCTGCTCGCCGAGGATCACGAGACCGTGCTCGGTTGGTTCGATTGGTACGAGGCGGCCGACAACCGGACGCTCAAGAAACGCATCACGCAGAAGATCTGCACGGCCCTTCGCGCCCACATGGCGGCGGAAGAAGAGATCTTCTATCCCGAGGCCTCGCGCACTTCGCGCGACGAGGAGCTCGTGCAGCGCGCGCTTCAAGAGCATCGCGCCGCGCAAGGATTGATCGATCGGCTCGAGAAAGCGAGATCCGTCGACGCGGAGCACGCGGATCTCATGCGCGAGCTGCGCGCCGAGATCGAGGCGCACATCGACGAGGAGGAGAACCAGCTCTTTCCGGAAGTGCTGCAAAGCGAGATGGACCGCTACGCCGTCGGCGCTGCGGTCGCCGCGAGACGAGTCGATCGCATGCTCGAGCTCGTCGCGCCGCGCTCGACGAAAGCCAAGTCCGAACAGAACGTGAGGGAATACCCCGTGATGCAGATCTCAAAAGACGTCGCACGCCACTATTTCATCATGGGCTTGAAGAACGCTCATGCGACCGCAAAGAACGGCAGGAAGATGGTCGAGCTGCAGATCGACCGCCTCGAGCGCTATCCCCGCCTCAAGGAAAAGCTCGAGTCGCACTTGAGGGAGAAAGACGAGCAGCTCGAGCGCATCGAGCGCATCCTGGAAAAGCAAGGCGAGAAGCCTTCCGCGATCAAAGACGCGGCAATGACGCTCATGGCGAACCTGAGCTCCGCGACGAACGCGGCCACCGGCGACGAGGTGCTGAAGAACAGCTTCGCGACGCTCGGTCTCGCGAAGGCGGAAGCGGCCGCGTTCGAGACGTTGATCCTCTTCGGCCAAGCGGCGGGCGCCGACGACGCCCTTCAGCCGCTCCAGAAATGCCTGAGCGAGGAACGCGCGATGGCCGCGTTCATCGAGGACAATCTGCGCGGCACGGGAATGGGTTTCCTGCAGCTCGAGAGCCAGGGTTAGCCCGCGAAGCGCTGAGTCGTGACGTGAGGGATCGGCGTTCGTTCACGTCGATCGACGAACCGATCCGTTCACGACCTCGTTGTTCGAGCGCGACACGGGTCGCGCCGTGACGCAAGCGACTGCAACCGAGCGGCCGACGACCTTTTCCGTGCGGATAGCCCCTCTCCGGCCGTCTCACGTATTCTGAGCGCCCGAGCCCCTACGTCCGGCTCGTGTCGCCGTCTCGGTGTGCACACCGAGACCCTTTCCCCGTCTTGTGTACGCGATCGTCCGCAAATGTGCGGTCTGTAGCGGCGAATGTCTCAATTTTTCAGTAGAGTGCTGCTTATAGCATCCGGCCTACAAGTGAAACGCTACAATGCCTGCAAGCGTTTCGACGCGAGGTCGGAGTGCCGTGAAGAATGTCCCGCCTCGTCGGCGGCAGAAAGCATCGTCGGGCGGTCGCCGAGCGGCACAACGAACCGCGTTATCAACCGGGCTCGAAAAGGAACACGCAAGATGACTCGATTCGGCGGCAAGGCAGCTGCTCATGTCGCGATGCTTTCGGCCGCGCTGCTCGCGGCGGCGTGCAGTCAGCAAGGAAACGACGCGCCGCCCCGAGGCTGGAACAGGCAGAACAACCGGACTCCCGCCGTCGAGGCGGTCGAGGTCACGCTCGGCACGCTGCCGCTCGAGGAGCGACTCTCGGGCTCGGTGCGTGCGCGCAATCAGGTCGAGATCTATCCCGAGATCAGCGGACGGATCGTCGAGGTGCTCGTCAACGACGGCGACTACGTCGAAGCCGGAGACGTGCTCGTTCGTTTGCAGGATACGGACTATCGCGAGCGCCTGCGCCAGGCCGAGGCCGGCCTCGCCGTCGCCGAGGCGCGGGTCGTTCAAGCGCAGGCGAACCTGACGCGTCTCGAGGCCACGCTGCGGCGAGTCCGCTCGATGGCGGAGCGCAATCTCGTCAGCGAGGCCGACTACGAAGCCGCCGAGGCCGATGCGATCGCCGCGAAGGCCGATCTCTCGTTGATGCAAGCACAGCTCGAGCAGGCCAAGGCGCTCGTCAACGAGCGGCGCGAAGAGCTCGAGGATACCGTGATTCGAGCGCCGATCTCGGGCGTCGTCGGGGGACGTAACGCCGAGGTCGGACAGATCGCATCGAGCGGCACTCCGCTCTTCGTCATCGGCGATCCGTCCGAGATGCTCGTCGAGATCACGCTGACGCAGCGCATGCTCGGCTATATCGGCAACGGCACGAGCGTGAACATCACGACCGACGCGGCACCCGAGCAACCGATCGAGGCACGCATCTCGCGAATCTCGCCGTTCCTGCATCCCGTCACGCGCACGACGCAAGCCGAGATCGACATCGACTCGCCGGCGGATCTCCTGCGTCCGGGCATGTACGTGATGGTCGACGTGCTGTACGGCGAGACCGAAACGGCCCCTCTGATTCCGAACAGCGCGATTTATCGCCACCCCCGAGACGGGCGGATCGGCGTATACGTCGCGTCGCTCGGGGAAGCCGTCCCCGATCCGGAGCGCCCGGCAGGAGAGACGCTCGCCGCGAGCCCGCTCGAGCCCGTCGGCCCGGTGCCGGTGCGCTTCCAGCCCGTCGAGATCATCGCCCGAGGCCGGCTGACGAGCGCGGTGCGCGGCGTGGAGCCCGGTGATTGGGTCGTCACGCTCGGCCATCACCTGCTCGAGAGGAGCGACTCGGGCGAAGCGATGATCCAGCCGACCCCATGGGACCACATCATTCGATTGCAGCAAATGCAGACGCGAGACCTCTTCGACGTCATCAAGCGCCGCCAGGAAGCGCTCTTGAGCGAGCAGACCGAGTCCTTGAACTGAAGCGGCCACCAGGGGGAGCCGAAGCGCCATGGCCATCGCAGACGTTTCCGTCAAGCGCCCGATCGCGACGACGATGGTATTTCTCATCGTCATTACGCTCGGACTCTTGAGCTTTCGCTTTCTGCCCGTCGACCTGCTGCCGCCGATCGAGTTTCCGCAGCTCAGCATTCGCGTGAGCTACAGCAACGTCGGTCCCGAGGAAATCGAGCAGATCATCACGGATCGCATCGAGAACGTCGTCTCTGGCGTGCCGAATCTCGAGCAGATCACTTCGCGATCGAGCGAAGGTTTCTCGGAGGTGAACCTTCGCTTCGCCCAAGGCACGAATCTCGACGAGGCCGCGAACGACGTTCGCTCGGCGCTCGACCGCGTGCGAGACGCCCTGCCGCCCGAGGCGGACGCGCCCGAGATCCGCAAGTTCGATCCGAACCAGCAGCCGATCGTCGTGCTCGGCGCGCGATCCACGCTGCCGCTCGAGGAGCTGACGCGCATCCTCGAGAACGATCTGATCCAGCGCTTCCAGCAGATCCCGGGCGTCGGCGCCGTCGATATCTGGGGCGGCATCAATCGCGAGATCAACGTCGACCTCTATCGCGACCGGCTCGCCGCGATGAACCTCACGCCCGGCGACGTCGTGAACGCCCTCGGCCGCGAGAACGTGACGATGCCGGGCGGCAACGTCCGGGAAGGCCTGAAGGACCTCTACGTCCGCACGCTCGGCGAGTTCACGACCGTCGACGAGGTCGCGGAGACGGTCGTCACCATCGTCGACGGCACCCCGATCCGCGTCAAGGACGTCGCCGATGTCCAGCTCGCGTTCCGCGACATCGGCCGCTACGTCGAGATCGGCGGCGTGCCGACGATTCGCATCGGCCTCAGGAAGCAGACCGGCGCGAACACGGTGGCGGTGGCGGAGGCGATCCGCGCCGAGGCGCAGCGCATCAACGAGAATCGCCGCGACATCCAGTTCACGGTGATTTCCGATCAAAGCACGTTCATCCAGGAGTCGATCGACAACGTCGCGAATTCCGCGATCTGGGGCGGCATCCTGTCGGTGATCATCCTGCTCGCGTTCCTGCGCAACGGATCCGCGACGATGATCATCGCCGTCTCGATCCCCATCTCGATCATCGCGACGTTCGGGCTCGTCTACTTCGGCGGGCTCACGCTGAACCAGATGAGCTTCGGCGGCATCGCGCTCGGCGTCGGCATGATCGTCGACAACTCGATCGTCGTGCTCGAGAACATCTTCAGGCAGCGTCAGCGCGGCGCATCCCGCCAGCAGGCCGCGCTGATCGGCGCGAAGCAGGTGACCGGCGCGATCATCGCGTCGACCCTGACCACTTGCGTGATCTTCCTGCCGGTCGCGTTCATGCGCACGACGACGGGCACGCTGTTCCAGGAGCTGGCCCTCGTCGTCGCGTTCGCCCTCTTCTGCTCGCTGCTGATCGCGATGACGCTCGTGCCGATGCTCTCGAGCCGCTTCCTGACCGTGCAGCCCGATGCGCATCGGCGCGAGGGGAAGATGGCGGCGTTCGAGCGCAAGTACTCGCAGCTCGTCGATTGGGCGCTCGACCGGCGCGGCACCGTGGTCGGCACGACCCTCGCGCTCGTCGCGCTTTCCGTCGCTGCCGTGCCGCTGATTCCGTTCGAGCTCGCCCCGCAGACGGACGGCGACCTGATCGAGGTCCGGATGCGCATGGACGACGGCACGAATATCGCCATCATGTACGAGTACGTGAAGCTGCTCGACGAAGCCGTTCGTGAGGTTGTCCCGCCGGAGGACGTGCGCTACGTCGTCAACGACACGCGCAACAATTTCGCGACGATCGAGCTCGCGCTCGTGCAACCCGGCGAGCGGAGCGTCACCGCGATGGCGCTCGCCGACCGGATACGCCGGGCCGTCGCGGGAACGATCCCGGGCGCCGATATCCAAGTATCGGCCGAGTCGGGCCTGCGCATGCTCCGCTGGCTGTTCCGCAGCGGCGGCAGCGATCAGGGCGGCTCGCTCGAGCTTCAGCTGCGCGGTCACGATCTCGCGGTCGCCGAGGAGCTGACGCAGCAGATCATCAATCGCATCTTGGAAGTCCCGGGCGTCGTCGACGCGAACGCGAGCAACCAGGAGCGCCGGCCGCAGCAGAACGTGAAGCTCGACCGCGAGCGCATGGCCCGGCTCGGTATCACCGTGCAGGATATCGGCACGGCGATGCAGACGGGCATCGGCGGCCGGCGCGCCGGCGTCTATCGGCTGAACGGCGAGGAAATCGACATCAACGTCAGGTTCCGGCCCGATGACCGCCTGAGCCTGACCGATATCGACAACATCCCGGTACGCACCGCCGAAGGGATTCTGCCGGTCTCCGCGTTCGTCACTCAGGAAGAAGGCCGCGGCCCCACGACGATCAATCGCATCGACGGGCTCCGCGTCACCTATATCTCCGCGAACCTCGAGTCGGGCATTCCGCTCGGCGAGGCCGTCGAGCGCATCCGCGAAGCGCTCGCCGACGTGCCGCTGCCGGAAGGCTTCAGCCTCTATTTCGGCGGCGAGTACGAGGAGCAGCAGCGCGCCCAGCGCGACTTTCTGCTCGCTGTCCTGATGGCGGTCGCGCTGATCTACATGGTCATGGCCGCGCAGTTCGAGCGCTTTATCGATCCGCTGATAGTCATGTGCAGCGTGCCGATCGCGATCATCGGCGTCGTGCCGACGATGCTCCTCACGGGCACGACGCTGAACCTGCAGAGCTTCATGGGCATCGTGATGCTCGTCGGCATCGTCGTGAACAACGCGATCGTGCTCGTCGATTACATCAACCTGCTGCGCCGCGAGCGCGGCATGGACGTGCGCTCGGCGATCGTCGAGGCCGGCAGGCTCCGCCTCCGGCCGATCCTGATGACGACGTCGACGACCGTGCTCGGCTTGATGCCCCTGGCGCTCGGCATCGGCACGGGCGCCGAGCTGCAGGCCGCGTTGGCCCGCGTCGTGATCGGCGGCCTCACCGCGTCGACGCTCGTCACGCTGCTCCTGATCCCGGTGGTGTACCTGAGCGTCGCGAACGCCGTGGAGAAGCTCAGGGCCCGCCGCCCGGCCGAAGGCGGCGACGCCGACGCGAGCACCGGCGGCGAGCTCTCGCCGCAGGCCGGCTGATCTTCGGGTCTCCGTCAGGGCCGCGGAATCGGCGCGAAGCACGTCGATTCCGCCGGCCGCCGGCGAACTTCCCCGCCCGTCCCCGCTCTCAAGGAGGACGCGCCGCCCGCTCCGCGGGCCGGCCAGCCCGTTTCTCCGTTATGATTCGAGCGTCCTCAACCGGCGTACAGGGAGTATCGCAATGACCCAAGCCGTCCGATCGTCCTTCGTATTCGCCGCCGCGCTGCTCGTCGCGGGTCTCGGTGCCGCCCCGGAGACCTTTGCCCAGTCGGGCTCGCGCGGCCAGGCACGGACGTCGGCGCCGCCGGAGCTCGATCTCCACTACGAGCGTTTCACGCTCGACAACGGCTTGCGCGTGATCGTCCACGAGGATCGGAAGGCGCCGGTCGTCGCCGTCAGCATCTGGTATCACGTCGGCTCCAAGAACGAGCCCGAGGGCAAGACCGGTTTCGCTCATCTCTTCGAGCATTTGATGTTCAACGGCACGGAGCACTACGACGGGGAGTGGTTCGAGCCGATGCAGCAGGTCGGCGCGACGGACATGAACGGCACGACGTGGCTCGACCGCACGAATTACTTCCAGACCGTGCCGACGCCCGCGCTCGATCTCGCGCTGTGGATGGAATCCGACCGCATGGGGCATCTGCTCGGCGCGGTTACGCAGGAGAAGCTCGACAATCAGCGCGGCGTCGTGCAGAACGAGAAGCGCCAGGGCGATAACGCGCCGTACGGCCGCGTCAACTACGATCTGTACGAAGGACTCTTCCCGCCGGGTCATCCTTATCGCCATCCGACCATCGGCTCGATGGAGGATCTCGACGCCGCCTCTCTCGAGGACGTGCGGGAGTGGTTCCGCACGTATTACGGCCCGAACAACGCCGTGCTCGTCCTGGCCGGCGACATCGACGTCGCGACCGCGCGCGAGAAGGTCGAGAAGTATTTCGGCCACATTCCGGCCGGACCCGACGTCGACCGGTTCGAGACGTGGGTCCCCGAGCGCAAGCACAACACCCGTCAGATCCAGTACGACGAGGTGCCGGCCGTGCTCGTGAACCGTGCGTGGGCGGTGCCGCCGCGCACGACCCGCGACCGCGCCCTCCTCGACCTCGCCGCCGCCGTGCTCGGCGAAGGACGCAACTCACGGCTCTATCTCGACCTGATCCACGAGCGTCAGGTGGCGACCCAGGTCAACGTCGGCGTCTCGGCGTTCGAGCTCGCGAGCGTTTTCGACCTGTCGGTCGTATTGAATCCGGGTCAACCGGCCTCCGTCGGCACCGAGGCGATCGACCGCATCATGGCGGAGTTCCTGCGCACCGGGCCGACCGTCGAGGAGCTCGAGCGAGTCGTCGCGAGCATCAACTCGTCGATCATTCGCGGCTTGGAGAAGGTCGGCGGCTTCGGCGGAAAGGCGACGACGCTCGCCGAGGGCGAGCTCTACGCGGGAGACCCGCTGTTCATCAAGACCTATCTCGAATGGATCAACTCCGCGACGCCGGCCGACGTGCTCGACGCCGCGCGGCGCTGGCTGGGTGACGGCTGGCATCAGGTCGACGTGTTACCCGCGGGCCGCTACTCGACGTCGTTCGAGGGCATCGACCGCTCGACCGGGCTTCCGCCCCTCCCGACGGACATGCCGTCGCTCAAGTTCCCCGAGATCCATACCGGAAAGCTCAGCAACGGCATCGAGGTGGTGCTCGCCGAGCGGCATCAGCTGCCGATCGTCGAGATGACGATCCAGTTCGACGCGGGCTACGCGGCCGATGCGGGCGGCAAGCTCGGCGTCGCGTCGTTCGCGATGTCGATGCTCGACACCGGCACTCGCACGCGCAACTCGCTGCAGATCTCCGACGAGGCGGCCCGACTCGGCGCGCGGATCGGGGCGGGATCGAATCTCGACGCGTCGTACGTGAGCCTGTCGGCGCTGTCGAACCAGCTCGAGCCGTCCGTCGCGCTCTGGGCCGATCTGATCCTGAACCCGGTGTTCGCCGAGGAGGAAATTCAGCGGCTGCGCGCGCGCTGGCTCGCCGTGATCGCGCAGGAGAAATCCGATCCGTCGTCGCTCGCGCTGCGCCTGCTGCCGCCTGTGATCTACGGCTCGGGGCACGCCTACGGCGTCCCCTTCACCGGCACGGGCACCGTCGAGTCGATCTCGTCGATCACTCGCCAGGATCTGATCGACTTCAAGGAGACGTGGCTCCGCCCGGATAACGCGCGGATCTTCGTCGTCGGCGACACGACGCTCGAGGAGATCGTGCCGATCCTCGAGCGCGCGTTCCGCGGCTGGCGCGCCCCGAGCACGCCGCGCCCGACGAAGAACGTCGCGAAGGTCGAGCTGCCCGACTCGCCGCGGATGATTCTCATCGACAAGCCGAACTCGCCGCAGGCGTTCATCCTCGCGGGCCACGTGGCCCCCGGCCTCGGCACCGATCGGGATCTGGCGATCGAGGCGATGAACCGAGTGCTCGGCGGCACGTTCACGGCCCGGATCAACATGAATCTGCGCGAGCAGAAAGGCTGGTCGTACGGCGCCCGGACGGCGCTGCAAAGCGCAAAGGGCGATCGTCCGTTCCTCGTCTACGCGCCGGTGCAGATCGACCGCACGGCCGATTCGATCGCGGAGCTGATCCGCGAGCTCGAGGCGATCAAGACGACGGCGCCGGTCACGGAGCTGGAGATGAATCGCGTGATCGCGCAGCTCACGCGCGAGCTGCCCGGCAGCTTCGAGACGGCGGGCGCCGTGCTCGGCAGCCTCGTGACGTCGGCTCGCTACGGCCGGCCGCTCGACTTCGCCGCGACGCTGACAGAGCGCTACGAGGCGCTGACGCTCGAGGATCTGCAGTCGGCCGCGCAGGACATCGTGCATCCCGAAAGCTTGGTCTGGATCGTCGTCGGCGACCTGAGACAAATTCGCGAGCCGGTCGAGGCGCTCGGTATCGCGCCGATCGAGATCTGGAACGACGACGGGGAGCCGATCGCGCCGAGCGGCGCCGCTCAGGGCTCGAGATAGACGGCGACGCCGACGTTGCCCTCGCTGCGCAGCACGTTGATGCTGACGTCTTTCGGATGGCGCCTCAGCATCAGGTCGACGCGCGCGTCGCCGACCCTCAAGTTCTCGATGCGAATCCACGGCAGAAACCGCGGTAGCATCGGGTGCGTGAATCGGATTTGCGGCTTTTCGTGTCGGAACGACATGCCGAGACAGGCCTGGAGCAGCATGAACACGGCGCCGCTCGCCCAGGCCTGCGGCAGGCACGCGACCGGATAACGCGTCGGCCCCTGGCCGCGTCGTCGCCGGAATCCGCAAAAGAGCTCCGGGAGGCGGCGCTCGTCCAACGCGAGCGTCGCGTCGAACAGCCCTTCGAGCAGCCTGACCGCCTGACGGCGAAAGCCGTAGCGCGCGAGGCCTGCGCCGATGAGCGCCGTATCGTGCGGCCACACGGAGCCGTTGTGATACGACATCGGGTTGTAGCGCCGCTCGCGTCGGGATAGCGTGCGGATTCCCCAGCCCGTGAACGAATCCTTCGCCATCAGCCGCGCCGCGGTGCGGCGCGCCCGCTCGGGCGTCGCGATGCCGGTGAACAGCGCGTGCCCGGCGTTCGAGGTGCGCGTCCTGCACGGCCGCCCGTCACCGTCGAGCGCGATCGCGTACGTGCCGAGATCGTCGCACCAGAAGAGCTCGTTGAAGCGCGTCTTGATCACCGCCGCTTCGTTCTCGAGCCGTTCGGCGACGCCCGGCTTGCCGATCGCCCGAGCGAGCCTCGCCGCGCCGCGCTTCGCGTCGTACACGTAGCCTTGCACCTCGCAGAGCGCGATCGCGCCGGTCGCGAGCGTGCCGTCGGCATGCGATACGCTGTCGTACGAGTCTTTCCAGCCTTGATTCGCGAGACCGCGCGAAGACTGCCGAAGGTACTCGACGAAACCGTCTCCGTTCTTGTCGCCGTACTCGTCGATCCAGCGGATCGCCCGCTCGACGTGCGGCCACAAGTCGCGTATGTGATCGACGTCGCCGGTCTGATCGTAGTAGCGCGCGGCGAGCATCACGAAGAGCGGCGTCGCGTCGACGGTGCCGTAGTAGAGGCCGAACGGCACCTCCTTCAGCGCGGCCATCTCGCCTCGCCGCACCTCGTGGACGATCTTGCCCGGCTCCGCGTCGCGCTCGACGTCCACCGAATCCGCCTGCAACGACGCGAGCACTTCCAGCACGCCCCGGCTGATCTTCGGATTGACCCACAGCGTCTGCAGTCCCGTGATCAAGCCGTCGCGGCCGAAAATCGTGCTGTACCAGGGCACGCCCGCGAACGGATAGATCCCGTTCTCCGTCTGCGTCGAGAGCATGCGCAGATCGGCGAGCGAGCGCGCGAGCCAATCGTTGAACTCCTCGTTCGCCGTGTGGATGCGGCATTCGTCCTCGGCGAGCCGTGCGAGCGAGTCCCGCGTGCAGCGCTCGACCTCGTCGAATGCGCAGCGCGGCCGGATCGCCTCGTCGCCGAGCTCGCACGAGATCACCAGACAGAAAGAGGCCTCCTCGCCGGGCCCGAGCTCGAACTCGAACTCCATTTGTCCCTCGCGAATCGCGGCCGGCTGAATCGTGCTGCGCAGCCGAGTCCGTCGCCGCACGCCGTCGAGCCCTTCGTAGCCCAGCACGATCTCGCGTTCGCCGATCTCCGGCGGAAGCGCTTGCCCTCGCTGCTTACGCTCGAGACCTCGGACCTCGAAGATGTCGACGTAGTCCGCGGCGAACTCGATCGCCACCGGGAGACGCACTCGGTTCTCGCCGAAGTTCGTGATGCGGATCTGCTGGAAGCATTCGCGCTCCCACAGCAGCGTGCCGCGGAAGATATGGAAATCGCCGCTCGGAGCGACGAGCCGGTCGCCTTCGTAAAGATCGACGTTCGCGAGATCCACCGCGAAGATCGCGGTATCGTGCGTGACGCCGGAGTTGAGCAGCAACGGCCGCAGCCCGCCGACGGTGAGCTCGAGGCGCGAGAGAAAGCGCGTGTCCCAGCAATACAATCCGTGGCCGACGTGCCCGTACGGGTGCATATCGCCGAGACGATCGAATACCGCGAACGCCTCCCCCTGCTTCAGGACGCGTTTTCGATCATCGACGCGAGACGAGGTCGCGTGGATGTAATACTCGTCGTCGACGAATACGAGCTCACGCGACGCGCTCATCTCTCGTCCTGCCCGAGGCGGCGGCCTCGAGCACTCGCTCATACAACCGAACGTAGTCCGACGCCATGCGCTCGACGGAGAAGCGTCGCTCGAAGATCGCGCGGCACCGAGCTCTGTCGAGCGTCGCGACGCGCTCGACCGCTTCGACCGCCTGCGTCTCGTTGCGTACGATCAAGCCCGTGACGCCGTGCTCGACGATCTCGGGCACCGAGCCGAGCGGATAGGCGATCGTCGGCGTGCCGCTCGCCATCGCCTCGATCAGCACGAGCCCGAAAGGCTCGGGCCAATCGATCGGGAACAGCAGCGCGAGCGCATTCCCCAGAAACTCGCGCTTCTCCGCGTCGTCGATCTCGCCGATATATTCGACCCACGGGCTGTGCAGCATCGGCCCGATCACGTTATCGAAATACTCGCGATCGGCGCGGTCGATCTTCGCCGCGATCAAGAGCTTCACGCCCGCGCGCTCCGCGATGCGAATGGCGCGATCCGGGCGCTTCTCCTCGGCGATCCGTCCGCAGAACACGAGATATCCTCCCGTTCCCCGTCCGCATTCGTAGAGGTCGAGCGGCAGTCCGTGATAGACCGTGCCCTGCCAGTTCAGATGCGGCAGCGGCCGGCGCTGCGCGTTCGAGATCGACGCAACCGCCATCCCGGGAAACTCGTCATAGAGCTCTTTGAGCTCCGGAATATCGAGCCTCCCGTGAAGCGTCGTCAGATTCGGCTCGCCGTAGCGTCGAGACAACGGAAAATGAAGGTAGTCGATATGGAAGTGCACGACGTCGAATTCGTGCACTCGTGCGAATACCCGCTCGAGCATCACGAAGTGGCGTGAAAGAGGGTCTCGGCAATCGGGATCGAGCCGGATCGCGGATCGGCCGATCGGCACGTGCTCGGCCAAGGTCACGGAGTCGCCGCTCGAGAACAGCGTGACGTCGTGCCCCTGGCGGACGAGCTCGTCGGTCAAGTACGCGACGACGCGTTCGGTGCCTCCGTACAGCTTCGGCGGTACACACTCATACAGCGGGGCGACTTGCGCGATACGCACGGCGCTCGACCTCCTCAGCTATCGAGCGCGAACGGGCGCGCCCCCGACATCGGGTGTCCGGTGGATACATGGCTCCTCCTTGCCCCCCTCGGCGGAGCAGCAATTTGTATGCCACGGCCCGCAAACGGCTTCTGGGCCGTCCCGAGCCGCTCTATACTCGGGCCCTCACCTTGGGGAGGACTGCTGCTCATGAAGTTCACTCGGATCATGCCGGCGGGAGCCCGTTTGCGCGCCGCCGCACTGCTCGCCTCACTCACCGCGCTCGGCGCCGCGGCCACGGCGTGGGCGCAACAGGACGTGCCGTTCTGGGGCAACATTCCCGTTGCGCCGGAAGGCATCGCGAACAAGCCGCTGCCGGACGGCCCGTTCCAATACGCGACGGCCGAGGGCCAGGACATCCGGGTCGTCGTGCTGACGAAGGAGCTCGAGTTTCCGTACGCGATCGCGTTCCTGCCGGATGGGACGATTCTCGTGACCGAGCGCGTGGGACGTCTCAGGATGCTCCGCGACGGCAAGCTCGTGGCGAAGCCGGTCGAGGGCGGACCGCCGTCGTTCCACGCAGGCACCTCGGGTCTGCCCGGCGCGATTCACGGATACATGAACATCGCGCCGCATCCGGACTTCGAGACGAATCGCTGGATCTATCTTTCGTACACGAAGCCGCTGCCCGACCAAAGCACGGTCGTGGCCGTCGGGCGCGGCCGTTGGAACGACGGAGCGCTCTCGGACTTCGAGGACGTCTTCGTCCTCGACAAGGGCGCGGGCGGGCCGACGCCTTTCGTGTTCGGTAAGGACGGCATGCTGTATATCGCGACGAGCGGCGGTAACGCGCAGGACCCGATGAATCAGGGCGGCAAGGTGCTGCGCGTGCACGATGACGGCCGCATTCCGCGCGACAATCCGTTCGTGGGCAAAGAGGGGTATCTGCCCGAGATCTATACGCTCGGGCACCGCAACCAGCTCGGCCTCACCGTGCATCCGGTGACCGGCGATATCTGGGCGAGCGAGAACGGCCCGAACGGCGGCGACGAGATCAACTTGATCCGCCCGGGGCGGAACTACGGCTGGCCGGTCGTCAGCTTCGGCCGTCAGTATCACGGGCCGTGGCAGCACAAGGACAACAGGCCCACGCACGAGGGCTACGAGCCGCCCGTCGTGTTCTGGACGCCGGCCATCGCGGTATCGGGCCTCACGTTCTACATGGGCGATGCACTGCCGAAGTGGAAAGGCGATCTTTTCGTCGGCGGGCTGCGCTACGGCGAGATCCCCGGAACGGGCCGGCTCGACCGAGTGCTCTTCAACCAGCGCTTCGAGGAGCTTCGCCGCGAATCGCTGCTGCTCGACCTCGGCCAGCGAATCAGAGACGTCAAGGAGGGGCCCGATGGGCTACTCTACGTCGTCACGGACGAGGACGAGGGCGCCGTGCTTCGAATCGAGCCGGCCAGCTGATCGAGCTGCGCGCGGGGGACCACGCGTCCCCCGCGGAACCATGCGATGCAACTCTACTGCGGCACGAGCGGTTTCTCGTACAAGGAATGGAAGGGCCGCTTCTATCCTGCCGGGCTCGCCGCGGGAGACATGCTGCCCTATTACGCGTCGCGACTACCGACCGTCGAGATCAACAATACGTTCTATCGCCTTCCGCAGCGATCGTTGCTCGAGCGATGGCGAGACCAGGTTCCGGGCGACTTTCGTTTCGCGGTCAAGCTGAGCCGCAGGATCACGCACGTCAAACGCCTCGTCGATTGCGACGACGAGGCACGCTATTTCTTCGACGCCGTGCACGCGCTCGGTGACAAGCTCGGCGCCGTGCTGGTTCAGCTCCCGCCGCAGTTTCGCGTCGATGTCCCTCGGCTCGCGCGTTTCCTCGACGTCGTGCCGCCGGACGTCCCGGCGGCTTTCGAGTTCCGCCATGCGTCGTGGCGCGTCGATGCGGTGCTCGCCGCGCTCGCGCGTCACGGCGCGGCATGGGTCGAGACGGACGAGGCCGGCGCGCCGGCGCCGGCCGAGCTGCCGCGCAGCGCGAGCTGGACCTACCTCCGGCTGCGCGCCCCGGGCTATTCGCCCGCGGCGCTCGAATCCTGGCGCCGCGCGTGCGCGTCGTTCGAGCGCGCGTACGTCTACTTCAAGCACGAAGACGAGGCGCTCGGCCCGCAGCTCGCCGAGCGGATGCTGAGCGGCACCACGGGCGCGAGCTGACCGCGCCGCGCTAGCGAGAGCTCCCTATCTCGACGCCGTCGTGCGCGGCCTTCCGCAATAGCGCCCGCTGCGCGATGTCGTTACGCTGTCTTCGGATCACGCCGCCATTGCGCACCGCGGCACGGTCGACGCGCTTTCTGCCGAGGCCGGCGGCGGACGATCGTGTCGCTCGACGCGGCCGCCCCACTGCACGAGCGGCCCGACGCGGATCGCCGCCGATGACACATTCGATCGAACCCGCGAAGACCGGCCGCGCCAAATGCCGCGGTTGTAACCGTCCGATCGCGAAGGACGAGCTGCGGTTCGGCGAGCGCGTGACGAACGTCTTCGGCGACGGCGAAACCACGCTGTGGTTTCACTTGCGGTGTGCCGCGTTCAAGCGTCCCGAGACGTTCCTCGAAGCCCTCGCGGGTCGAAACGATATTCGTGACGCGCCGGAGCTCGCCGCGGCGGCGGACGAAGGTATTCGTCATCGACGATTGCCGCGCCTCCACGGCGCGGAGCGAGCCCCGACCGGACGCGCGCGCTGCCGCGCCTGCCGCCAGCCGATTGCGCGCGGCACGTGGCGGCTCCCGCTCGTCTACTTCGAGGAGTATCGCTTCGAGCCCTCGGGTTTCGTGCACGCGGGCTGCGCGCGCGACTACTTCGGCACGGCCGACTTGATCGAGCGCGTGCACTACTTCAACCCCGAGCTGACCGAGCAGGACCTTCGCGAGCTCGCGGAGGCTTGCGGCTCGCGCGTGGCATGACGATTGCACTCCCGGCAAAGATGAGACGCTTCGCCTTCGTCGCCGTCGCGGTGCTCGCCGCGGGCACCGCATCGGCGGAAGCCCCTCCCGACGACGCGCTCGCATCGTATGTCGCCGCGCCGGACGAGACCTTCTCCTGGCACGTCCGTGCCCGTCACACGCTGCCCGGCGCGGAGATCGTCGAGCTGCGGCTCCATTCGCAGACGTGGCGCGGCACGCTGTGGAAGCATCGCCTGCACCTGATCCTTCCCGACAATCTCGACCCGGATCTTCGTCAAGCCGTGCTCGTGATCGGCGGCGGCCGCTGGAGGGAAAGCTACGATGGCGCGGCTTCGCAGCCTCTCGACGACGATGCTGCGCTCTTCGTCGCGATCGCCGCCCGGCTCGAGTCGGTCGTCGCGGTCGTCGAGCAGGTCCCGTTCCAGCCGATCTTCGGGCTTCGCGAGGACGATCTGATCGCGCACACGTTCGAGCAGTATCTCGCGACCGGCGAGCCCGACTGGCCGCTGCTCCTCCCGATGGTCAAGGCGGCCGTGCGCGCGATGGATGCGGTGCAGGCGTTCGCCGCGTCCGATTGGCAGGTCGACATCGATCGGTTCACCGTCGCCGGCGCGTCGAAACGCGGATGGACGACGTGGCTCACGGGCGCGACGGACCCTCGTGCGGCGCTGCTCGTGCCGATCGTCATCGACGTATTGAACTTCGAGCGGCATCTGCCGCATCAACGCGCGATGTGGGGCGTGCCGTCGGAGCAGATCGCACCCTATACGAGCCGCGGCCTCGACGACGTGCTGTCCTCGGCGCAAGGCGAAGCGCTGCGCCGCATCGTCGATCCTTACAGTTATCGCGAACGGCTGACGCAGCCGAAGCTCATCGTCGTCGCGACGAACGACGCGTATTTTCCCGTCGACTCGCTGAACCTTTACTGGTCGAGCCTCGTCGGGCCGAAGAACGTGCTGTACCTGCCGAACCAGGACCACGACGCCGAGGATTTCGCCCGGCTGATTCCCGCGCTCGACGCGATGCACCGGCTGACCGCGACGGGGCAACACGCGCCGACGCTCGAATCGACGTTGGCGAACCGCCCCGGCCGCAACCTTCGGCTTTGCATACGCACGACGCCCGCGCCGATCGCCGTCGCGATCTGGTCCGCCGACAGCGAGGACCCGGACTTCCGCGACGAGACATTCACCCCGGCACCGGTCGGGCGCGACGGCGACGCATTCGTCGCGGAGATCGAACCGCCGAGCGGGGGCTTCCGTGCGTTCTTCGCCGAGGCCCTCCTCGACGGCCCGAACGGACCCTACCTGCTGTCGACCAACGTTCGCGTGATCGGCCGCGACGGCGCGCCGCCCGCGTTCGCCGCTCCCGCCGACGAGCACGCGAAGGCGTGCGCGTAACGCCGGCCTGGCACGGGCCTTGCACCAATCTCGGCTTTCGTACGTCCCTGGAAGGAGCTTTCGATGAGAGGCCCAGTCATTGCCGCCGCCGCCCTATTCCTCTGCGGCTCGTTCGCTCAAGCCCAACAGCCCTCGCCCCCGCCCGCCGAGCCCGCGCCCGGCGCCGAGCCGGGGCTGGCGCAGCCGATTACCGACGACGAGCTCGAGACGTTCGCGGATATCTACGTCGAGCTCGAGAAGGCCTTGAGCACCTTCGAGGAAGAGCTCGCGGCCGCGGAGAACGAGCAACAAGCGCAAGAAGCGCAAGCTCGCATGCAGCAGAAGAGCTTCGATACGATCGCCGAGCACGGCTGGACGCCGACGCAATACAACCGCGTCGTGCAGGCGGTGAACAACGATCCGAACCTGCTGCAGAAGGCCGTCGCGCTGATCGAGGACCGCAGGTCATAGGCCTCGCGCGCCGCGTCGTCAGCGTCGAAGCTCTCGCCGCTCGGCTTCCGCGACGCGGCGCTTCACGGCGATGAAGCTGTCCGGGCTCACGGAAATCGAGTCGATGCCGCACTCGACGAGGAAGTCCGCGAACTCCGGGTGATCGCTCGGCGCTTGCCCGCACAGGCCGACCTTCCGACCGGCCGCGTGCGCGGCGTCGATCACGGTGCGGATCATCCATTTCACCGCCTCGTCGCTTTCGTCGAACAGCTCGGCGAGATCGGCGGAGTCTCGATCGACGCCGAGCGTCAACTGCGTGAGGTCGTTCGAGCCGATCGAGAAGCCGTCGAACCGCTCCGCGAACTCGCGCGCGAGGATGACGTTCGACGGAATCTCGCACATCACGTAGACCTCGAGCCCGTCGCGGCCGCGCTCGAGACCGTGCTCGGCCATTACGGCGAGCACGCGGTCGGCCTCGGCCGGCGTTCGGCAGAACGGGATCATCACGACGACGTTGCGAAAGCCGAGCGTCTCGCGCAGACGTTTCAGCGCTCGGCATTCGAGCGCGAAGCCGTCGCGGTATCTCGGCGAGTAGTACCGCGAGGCGCCGCGGAAGCCGAGCATCGGGTTTTCCTCCGCCGGCTCAAACTCGGCACCGCCGATGAGGTTCGCGTACTCGTTCGTCTTGAAGTCGCTCGTGCGGACGATCACGGGGTTCGGGTAGTAGACCGCCGCGATGCGAGCGAGCGCGCGAGACAAACGATCGACGAAGAACTCCGCCTTGTCGTCGTATCCGCGCGTCAGCTCCTCGATGCGGCGGCGTGCGTCGTCATCCGAGAGCCGCTCGAAATGCGCGAGCGCCATCGGATGCGCCTTGATCTCGCGGTTGATCACGAACTCCATGCGCGCGAGACCGACGCCGTCGGCGGGCAGCCGCCACCAGCGCAGCGCTCCGGCCGGATTCGCGAGGTTGAGCATGATCTTCGTGCGGGTCCGAGGGATCGCGCCGACGTCGAGGTCCTCGACGTCGACGTCCGCGATGCCTTCGTAGACGTACCCGACGTCCCCTTCCGCGCACGAGACCGTCACGGCTTGTCCATCCCTGAGAACCTCGGTCGCACGCCCCGTGCCCACGATCGCGGGCAACCCGAGCTCTCGGCTCACGATCGCCGCGTGCGACGTGCGGCCGCCGAGATCGGTCACGATCGCCGTCGCGCGCCTCATGATCGGTACCCAGTCGGGATCCGTCGTACGCGTCACGAGCACGGCGCCGTCGGGGAAACGGCGAATGTCGCGTGCGCTCTCGATGACGCATACGGTGCCCGACACGATCGCATCGCCGATGCTCGCGCCGGTGAGGAGCGTCCGTCCCTTGTTCTTGATGCGATAGCTCTTGAGCGCCGCGGCCGCGCGCTGCCCGTGGACCGTCTCGGGTCTCGCCTGGACGACGAAAAGCTCGCCGGTCTCGCCGTCTTTCGCCCACTCGATATCCATCGGCATGCCGTAATGCCGCTCGATCTCGCACGCCCAACGCGCAAGCGCGAGGATCTCCTCGTCGTCGAGCACGTAGGCCTGCCGCTCGGCGTCCGTCGTCGGCACGCTCGCGGTGGGCTGCGCCGGATCGCTCGTGTAGATCATCTTTCGCGATTTCTCGCCGCGGCGCTTCTCGATGATCGGCACGAGCGACGACTGCGACAGCAACGGCTTGAAGACGAGATACTCGTCGGGATCGACGGCCCCCTGCACGACGTTCTCGCCGAGTCCCCACGCGGCGTCGATCAGCACGACCCGATCGAAGCCGGTCTCGGTGTCGATCGAGAACATCACGCCGGCGCTGCCGTGGTCCGCGCGGACCATGCGCTGCACGCCGACGGAGAGCGCGACCTTCATGTGATCGAAGCCGTGCGCCCGGCGATACGCGATCGCGCGGTCCGTGAACAGCGACGCATAACAGCGCCGGCACGCGTCGAGCAGCGGGCCTTCGCCGCGAACGTTCAGGAAGCTTTCCTGCTGGCCCGCGAAGCTCGCCTCGGGCAGATCCTCGGCGGTCGCGCTCGAGCGCACTGCGACGTCGATATCGGCGCGTCCGGCGCGCTCACCGAGCCGGCGATACGCGGCGACGATCGCGTCGGCCAGCGCCTCGGGCCACTTCCCGCGAAGCATCGCTTCGCGGATCTTGCGGCCGACCTCGGACAGCTCGGCGCGCCCCGCCTCGAGATCGGCGAGCGCAGAGCGGATGATCTCGTCGAGGCCATTCACGAGGACGAACAGGCGGTACGCGTCGGCCGTCGTCGCGAAGCCGTCCGGCACGTTCACACCCCGTTCTCCGAGATGGCGAAGCATCTCGCCGAGCGAAGCGTTCTTGCCGCCGACGCGCGCGACGTCGTCGCGGCCGACGGAGGTCAGATCGAGGACGAGCGGCTCGGTCGTTTCGGCCATATCGAGCACGTTAAGCCGTCGCCGTCGTTCCGGCCCATCCGCGAATCTACGTAGCGACTAGCGACGCCCCGCGGTCGGACGCGACGGAGCGTTTCCGATGGTCGCGAGGCTCCGGGCTCGGCGGCCGGGTGCGTTTCAGATCAGAGCGACCCGGCCCGTGCTGTTCTCGATGCCTTCGAGATCGATGCCGCCAACCTCGCCGAGCCCGACCATCAGGTTCGCGATCGGCGTCGGGTCCGGCATCGCGATGTGTCGGCCGCCCGCGACCCGACCCGCGGCGCCGCCCGCGAGCAGGATCGGCAAGCGCGATCGATCGTGCTTGTTGCCCTCGCTCATCCCGCTTCCGTAAAGGATCAGCGAGTGATCGAGCAGTGAGCCGTCGCCGTCCGGGGTATCGCGCAGCTTCTCGACGAAATCGGCGAAGAGCCCGAGCTGATACGCGTTGATCTTCGCGTATTTCTCGAGCTGGGTCGGATGATTCTGGTGGTGCGAGACGATATGGTGCGACTCGGCCACGCCGATCTGCGGGAAGTTGATCGCGCTCGCCTCGACGCCTTTCATGAACGTGAAGACGCGCGTGACGTCCGCGCGGAACGCGAGCACGACGAGGTCGTACATCAACCGGACGTGCTCCTCGTAGTCGCTCGGCACGCCGGTCGGCGCCGCGGGCAAGTCTGCCTCGTCGTCGAGCCGCCGGCCCGCGAGCTCGATACGCCGCTCGAGCTCGCGAAGATTGTCGAGATAGTCGTCGAGCGTCGCGCGGTCGCTCGGGCCGAGCTCGCCGCGAAGCTTCGCGGCCGCTTCCTTGATCGAATCGAGCACGCTGCGCTTCGCCGCGCGGCGTTCAGCGCGCTGCGCGGGCGTGCCGCTCTCGCCGAAAAGCCGCTCGAACACGGCCTGCGGATTGAGCTCCATCGGCAACGGCGACGTCGGCGTGCGCCACGACAGCGTGTTCATGTAGATGCAGCTGAACCCGTACGCGCACGAGCCCGGCGAGCCGCTCATGTCCTCGATGCCGAGCTCGAGCGAAGGCAGCGCCGTATCGCCGCCGAGCACGTCGACGAAGTGCTGATCGATCGTCTTCGCCGCGCGCACGTCCGCGCCTTCCGTCTTCTTGATCGACCCGCCGTGCAGCCACAGCGACGTCGCGCTGTGGTGCTCCGACTGCGGCGCCGCGGCGAGGCCGGTGACGACGTTGATCCGATCGCGAAGCGTCTCGAAACGCGCGAGCAGCGGCGGGAGCTCGAGCTTCTCCGACGGCCCCGGCCGGAAGATCTCGTCGCGAATGCCGTTCGGCACGTAGATCGCACCGAAGCGAAGCTGCGGGCGGGCGGCACTGCGCTCGGATGCGGTCTGCGCGAGCGCGGGAACCATCGCATCGAGCAGCGGCAGGCCGACCGCGACGCCGAGCGCGCCGCGCAGAACCGTTCGACGCGACAAGTGCTTTCTCGTGACGATCATCGCTACCTCCGCTCAAGCGGCATCGTCCACGCCCCCCGCCTCGGTCATTCGAAACGGCACGCTGCGGACGATGCCGAGCACGATCTCGCTGAACCGATAATTCGATTTCGCCGCGTCGCGAACGACCCCGCGCACCGCCGGCATATCCTCGGGCTCGAGCCCGCGCGCGAGCGCATAGGTCATCAGCTTCGCCGTGAACGTGCCGACGAAGATCTCGGGCCGCTCGACGAGCACGCGGCGCAGCGACGCGGGACTGCCGATATCGGTGCCGTCGGGCAGCTTCGCGCTCGAATCGATCGGCCGGCCGCCGTCGGTGTCGCGCAACCGACCGACTGCATCGAACGGCTCGAGCGCGTACCCGGCGGGATCGATCGTCGCGTGACAACCGGCGCAGATCGGATCGGAGCTGTGACGCTCGAGCTGCTCGCGGATGCTCAGCGCCTCGCCCGGCGCCGCGGACTCCTCGAGCGCCGGCACGTTCGGCGGCGGCGGCGAAGGCGGCGCGTTGAACAGATTGCTCATGACCCATTTGCCGCGCAGCACCGGCGACGTGCGCGTCGCGACCGACGTCAGGAACAGGATGCTGCCCTGACCGAGTAACCCTCCTCGGATCCCGTCGGGAACGGGGACGCGGCGAAACGCGTCGCCGAAGACTCCGCCGATGCCGTAATGCCGCGCGAGCCGCTCGTTCAGGAACGTGTAGTCGGCATCGATCAGCTCGAGCACGCTGCGGTCGCCGAGCAGCACGTGCTCGAGCGTGAGCTCGGTCTCGCGCAGCATGTCGTTCCGCAAGTTCGCGTCCCAGTCCGGGAATAGCAGAAGATCCGGCGTCTTGCCGCGGACCGACGCGAGCTGCAGCCACTGCTCGGCGAAGCTCGTCACGAGCGAACGCGCCTTCGGATCCGCGAGCATCCGCCGCACCTGCCGCTCGAGCTCCGCCGGATCCGAAAGCCGTCCGCCGATCGCCGCGTCGAGCAGCTCGTCGTCGGGAATGCTGCTCCAGAGAAACAGCGCGAGCCGCGACGCGAGCGTGACATCGTCGAGCGGATAAGGCTCGCCCGGCGCCGTCCCCGGCGGAGGCGCGCTCGTCGGACGAAAGAGAACTTCCGGACCGCTCAAGATGCGCGCGAGCGCAAGCTCGATGCCCCGCTCGAAATCGCGGCCGTCGCCGCTGCCTATGGCATAGACCTCGAGCAACGCCGCGACGTCGTCGTCGGTCAACGGACGGCCGTACGCACGCCGTGCGAGACGCGTCAGGATCGACTCTGCACACTCGAGATGCGGCAACGTGTCGCTCGGCCGGCACGTGAAAATGTTTCGCCGCACCGGCGTCTCGCCCGGTCCGGTCGCGTCGAACGGACCGGTGACGAGCACGCGGAGAATGCGCGGCCAGCCGTACGCGTCGTTGCCGCGCGGCACGTCGTTGTCCCACGACTGAAGCAGCCGCTGATCGACGGCGAAGCTGCGCATCGCGAACGTGAAGCCGAGCTCGTGCTCGCCCGCGTCGATCCGAAGCCGCGTCTTGATCCGCTCGTTCGCCGCAGCGGTTGCCGAGCCCTGATCCCGGTTCGACAGCGCGTCGTCCTCGCGGCCGCCGATCTCCGCGCGGTGCACGGGCACGCCGTCGAGCAGGATCTCGAACGTGAACGGCGTCTCGAAGCCCTCGAGGCCCCGCACCGTGCTCGCGGCCGCCTCCCACAGCTCGGGCCTGAGCTCGTATTCCCCGTCGACCGGAAAATAGTGCTTCACGACGAGGCCGCCGCGCGTGCCGAGCGGCAGACCTTCGATCCACTGGTTCTGCGAAAGATCGGGCGGCGGCTTGTACTCGGTCGCGCGCGGCTCGATGTCGGGGTTACCGACGGCGATCTCCGCGATCCGCATGCCGACCGTCAGATACCGCTCGAGCAACAGCGGCGACGTTTTCAGCACGTCGGAGATATTGTCGAAGCCGTGCGTCGAGCTGTCGGCCGGCAGCATCGACTCGATGTCGATCGAAAGCCCGAGAAGATCCCGAACGGCGTTCGCGTACTGCGTGCGATTCAGACGGTGAAGCGGCATGCGGCCCGGCTTGGGGTTTGCGGCGGCCTCCGCGTCGAGCGAGGCCTCGAGGTACTCGACGAGCTTCGCGACGCTCTCGCGATCGGGACGCGGCCGGCCCGGAGGCGGCATCAGCCCGACGCGAAGCTTGTGGACGACGCCTTCCCAGACCGCAGGCGCCGCTCCGGGCGCGTCGAGCATCTCCACGTCGAGCACGAGACCGCCCTCGCGATCGAGCGGGTTATGGCAGTCTCGGCAGTACTTCCGGACGACGTCGCGATGCTCCGCGAGCGCCGCATCCGGCGTGCGCCCGCAGCCCGCGGCGACGAGCGCGAGACCCGCCGCGACGACGAGTCGCGCGCAGAGCGACCCTCTCCCCAAGCGCCGTCGCGCCGTCATCGTCCTCTCCGCGCGCCGACGGCGCACGTCAATGCTGCGTCCCCGCATTGAGCAAGCTCCCTTCGACCGCGCCGAACTCCCGCAAGAGCACCGCGGCCGCCTCGCTCGAAGGCGGACGGCCGAACAGCACGGGCGAGCGGCCGAGCGCGTAGTCGAGCGGCGTGCGGCCCGCGCGATCGGTCGCGTTGAGCTCCGCGCCCCGCTCGACGAGGTATCGGATGACCTCGGTGAAGCCGCGCTTCGCGGCCGTGTGGAGCGCCGTCTCCCCGTCCGGTCCCGGCGCATCGATGTCCGCGCCGTGAGCGAGCAAGAACTCGAGCGCCGCGATCGCATCGGGCTCGGCCGGCCGCTCGCGGTCGACGACCGTGAGCGGCGGAATCTCGGGTCCCGCCGTCACCGCGACGACGGTATTGAAGCCGTCGGGCTCGACGTGCGCGGGGTTCGCCCCGGCGGCGACGAGGAGCTTCAGCGCCTCGAGGTCCGCCGAGCGCGCGGCGCGGATGATCGGCGCATCGACGAGCTTGCTCGGCTGCGCGCCGAAGCCGATATCGGTATCGGGCAGCGACTCGGGCGGCCGGTCCAGGAGATCCGCGCCGCGCTCGAGCAGCATCGCGAGCAGCTCGAGCGGGTCGGTCTCGCCTGTCGGCTGCGGCTGCGGGCCGTCGAGCGGCACGCGATTGCGCGCATTCAGCACCGCGTACAGCGCTCCGCCGTTCGGATTGGCGCCGGCCTCGATGAGCAACCGCGCGGTGTCGTAATGAAGGTTGTGGAGCGCGATGACGAGCGGCGTGAAGCCCTCGGGCGTCGGCTTGTCGAGATCCGCGCCGTGCTCGATCAGGACGCGCGCGGTCGCGGTCGATCCGTTCCGCGCGGCGAACAAGAGCGGCGTCATTCCGCCTTTCGGAAACTCGACGTTGAAGCGCGCGGCCGGAATGCGCGCGGGCAGCGTGCTCAGCGGAGTCGCGGCGTTCGGGTCCGCGCCCGCCTCGAGGAGTGCCTTCGCGATCTCGGCGCGATCGAAGGCCGCCGCGTACATCAGCGCCGTCTGTCCCTGCCAGCGCTCGACCGCGTTGACGTTCGCGCCGCGCTCGATCAGGAGCCTCACCGCCTCGACCGAGGTCGTGCGCGCGGCGAGCATCAGCGGCGTCTCGCCGTCCGGCGTCGGATGATCGACGCTCGCGCCGGCCGCGAGCAACTTTCGAAGCGACTCGACGTCGGCGGCACGCGCCGCTTCGTGGATCGGTGCGACGCCGTAGCGGTTCGCCGCGTTCGGATCGGCGCCCGCCGCGAGCAAGACCTCCACGAGCTCGGGCTCGACGAGATGCGCGGCGTAGAGGAGCGGCGTCGAGCCGTCGACGGCCGATTGATCGGGGTCGGCGCCGGAGGCGATCATCGCGCGCACCGCGGCCGCATCGCGTGCTTTGACGGCGTCGAGCAACGTCGCGCCGAGCGCGACGCCGGCCGCCGTGCAGAGCGCGAGGGCGCAAGCCGCCGCCGCGGCCGCTCGAAAGCCGACTCGTCCACTCTCCCCCATCGCGACTCCTTGCGCCCTGACCGAAGCGCCGTCGTCGCGAATGAGTATACCGGGACCCCCGGGATCGTTTTACCGGAGCGGCAATGAACCAGCCGAGAGATCTCGGTCCGCCGGGCCGAGACCGTTCACATCTGCTCGACGGTCGCGATCCCGAGCAGCTCGAGCCCGGTCTTGAGGGTCCGCGCCGTGACGTCGCAAAGCCGGAGCCGACTGCGCCGCGTCTCGTCGTCGGCGGACAATACCGGGCAGCGCTCGTAGAAACGGTGATACGCGGAAGCGAGCTCGTAGAGATAGTTGCAGAGCCGATGCGGCTCGAGCGACTCCGCGACGCCGCGCACGACCGCGGGCAATTGCAGGAGCTTCAGCGCCAGGGCGCGTTCCGCCTCCTCGACGATCTTCACCCGGCCGAAGCCTTCATAGGCGATACCGTCCGCGTCGGCTTTACGGAAGATCGAGCGAATCCGCACGTACGCGTTCTGCAGATACGGCGCGGTATTGCCGTCGAGCGAGAGCATTCGATTCCAATCGAAGACGTAATCCCTGATCCGCTCGCTCGCGAGGTCCGCGTACTTCAGCGCGCCGACGCCGACGACGTGCGCGACGCGGCGCTTCTCCTCCTCCGGCATCGACGGGTTCTTCTCGGCGACGATCGCGTACGCGCGTTCCTCGGCCTCGTCGATCACTTCGCCGAGGCGCACGACGTCGCCGCTGCGCGTCTTGAAGGGTTTGCGATCGGGTCCCAGGATCGTGCCGAACGGCACGTGGTCTAGCCGGATATTCGGCCCGGCCCAGCCCGCCTCGCGCAGCGTCTGAAACAGCATCGCGAAATGCTGCGACTGGCGCGCGTCGGTGACGTAGATGACGCGCGTCGCGCCGAGCACGTTCAAGCGATAGCGCGCCGCCGCGAGATCGGTCGTTGCATAAAGGTAGCCGGCATCGCGCTTGCGCACGATCATCGGCAGCGGCTCGCCGTCGCGGCCCTTGAACCCCTGAGGATAGACGACGAGCGCGCCTTCGCTCTCGCGGAGCAGCCCCGCCTCGTCGAGCCCGCGGATGACGTCGTCGAGATCGTCGTTGTACGCGCTCTCGCCGCGATACTCGAGCAGCGAGCGGTCGATGTCGAGCCGCTCGTAGATCGTATCGAAATACCGTTTCGACGCGTCGACGAGCGTCCGCCAGAGCTCGAGCGTCTCGGCGTCGCCGCGTTGCAGCGCGACGACGCGCAGCCGCGCCCGCTCCGCGAACTCGGGATCACCGTCGAAGCGCCGCTTGGCTTCCTGGTAGAACGCGTTGAGATCGCCGATCTCGCGCGACACGGCGCCGCCGGATTCCATCAGATACTCGATCAGCATCCCGAACTGCGTGCCCCAGTCGCCGAGATGGTTCTGACCGATCACGTCGTGCCCGAGGAAGCGCAGCACGCGCGCGATCGCGTCGCCGATGCACGTCGAGCGCAGATGCCCGACGTGCATCTCCTTCGCGACGTTCGGGCCGGAATAGTCGACGACGATCCGCTCGCGGGGCGCGGGCTCCACGCCGAGCCGCTCGTCCTCGTGCATGGCCTCGACGCGCCGCCCGAGCGCGTCGTTCGTGAGCGTCAGATTGATGAACCCGGGACCGGCGATCTCGACACGCTCGAAGAGATCCGCGGCGTCTAGCGCCGCGACGATGCTCGCCGCGACGTCGCGCGGCTTCGCGCCGAGCGTCTTCGCCAGGCTCATCGCGACGTTCGCCTGGTAATCGCCGAAGCGCTCGTCGGTCGACAACCGCACGAGCGGATCCGTCGCGCGGTGCTCGTCGCCGAAAGCCTTCGCGAGCGCGTCTCTGAAACGCGCTTCGATGGTGGACGACAGATCGGTCATCAGAGAGTCGAACCTCGAATCATGTGCGGGGCCGATCCCGCGAAAAGCCGCTCGCGACGCCGGTCAGACCCAGTCCAGGGCTCGCCCGACCGCCTTGCGCCACTCGGCGAAACGGCGCCGGCGCTCCTCTTCCGAGAGCTTCGGCGTCCAGCGCTTGTCGATGCGCCGATGCCCGGCGAGCGACGCGAGATCCGGCCAGTACCCGGTCGCGATGCCGGCCGCGTACGCGGCGCCGAGCGCCGTCATCTCGAGCACCTCGGTACGCGAGACCGGCGCGCCGAGCACGTCGGCCTGGAACTGCATCAGCAGGTCGTTCGCCGTCATTCCGCCGTCGACACGAAGCTCGGCGAGCCCGAAACCGGAATCCTTCGCCATCGCCTCGGCGACTTCCGCGGTCTGGAAGGCCGCGGCCTCGAGCGCGGCGCGAGCGATATGCCCGGCGTTCGCGTAGCGCGTGAGTCCCACGATCGTGCCGCGCGCACCGGCGTTCCAGTAGGGCGCATACAGCCCCGAGAACGCGGGCACGAAGTATACGCCGCCGTTGTCGTCGACGCTCGCGGCGAGATCCTCGACGTCCGCGCTGCGTTCGATCAGGCCGAGATTGTCGCGCAGCCACTGCACGACCGAGCCCGCGTCGGCGATCGAGCCCTCGAGCGCGTAAGCCGGCGCCTCGTCGCCGAACCGATACGCGACGGTCGTGATGAGCCCCGCGGTCGACGGCTTCGGGCGGTCGCCGGTGTTCATCAGCAGGAAACAGCCGGTCCCGTACGTATTCTTCGCGCTCCCCGGCTCGAAGCACGCGTGGCCGACGAGCGCCGCCTGCTGGTCGCCGAGGATTCCGGCGAGAGGCACGCCGTCGAGCACGGACGGCTTCACGATCGTCCCCACGACCTCGCTCGACGATACGATTCGCGGCAGCAGCGCGCGCGGAATCCCGAACGCTTCGAGCAGCTCGTCGTCCCAATCGAGCGACTCGAGGCTCATGAGCTGCGTGCGGCTCGCGTTCGTCACGTCCGTGACGTGCCGGCCGCCTTCCGGTCCGCCCGTCAGGTTCCACGCGAGCCACGCGTCGATCGTCCCCGCGCGAAGCTGCCCGGCCTCGACGCGCTCGCGCGCTCCCGGCACGTGGTCGAGGAGCCAGCGCAGCTTCGGCGCGCTGAAATAGCTCGCGAGCGGCAGGCCGGTCTTAGCGCGGAAGCGGTCCACGCCGCCGTCCGCGGCGAGCCGCGCGACGTCCTCGTCGACGCGCGTATCCTGCCAGACGATCGCGTTCGCCAGCGGCTCGCCAGTCGTTGCGTCCCACAGCACGACCGTCTCGCGCTGGTTCGTGATGCCGACGGCGTCGACGTTCTTCGCCTTCGCGCCGGCCCGCTCGAGCGCGGTCGCGACGACCGCCTGGACGTTCCGCCAGATCTCCATCGGGTCGTGCTCGACCCAACCGGGTCTCGGGCAGATCTGCGCGTGCTCGCGCTGCGCGACGGCAACGATGCGGCCGGAGCGGTTGAACAGGATGAAACGGGTGCTGGTCGTCCCTTGATCGATGGCACCGACGTACGAAGTCATGAGCCTACGCAATCGAATGACGAAGCAGTGCAGTATGACCGGACCGGCTTGATTCGTCAGCCGAGCCTACGCTCGCGGTTGGACCGCAAGCGCGCGAAGGGCTCGAAGCCGTGGAAACGCCGGCGCGGCCGGAAACGCCGCGGTCGGCTCGGCTTCCCGTAGCCGAGCCGACCGCGATCGGCTAGGAGCTTATCGGTCTTCCCTCGGGAGACCGGCTGGGGTCAGGCCGCGCTCGTAGCGCGACGTCTCGATGAAGTTGCGCACCGCCGTATTGCCCTCGTGGCACGCATACTCGAAGAACTTGTACTCGGGATCGAGATACATCGGATAGTTGACCGTCCACTTGTCGGTCATGACCTCGAGATCCTCGACCGTCATCTCGTAGTCGATCTCGGTGTCGCTGACGCGCGTGAAGCGCTCGGTGATCTTCAAGCCGGGCGTGGTCGGCGTGTCCCCTCGGCGCCCGCCGGGGATACCGACGATGACCATGCCGACCTTGCCGTTGAAGTTCGTCGTCTCGACGACGAGCGTCGCGCCGTCCCAATAGCCGCGCGATTCGCCCATCCACTGCTTGATCTCCGGATCGAGCGCCGGACGGCCGTCGATCGGCACGATGCGGGCTTCGTGGATCATCTCGAGCAAGATGATCACGTAACCCGGCGCCTGCATGATGCGGATGCCGTTGTTGTAGTTGTAGGGCAGCATCGAAGACGGCAGACCGCGCGTGATGCAGCGGTCCCACGCGTCGAAGTCCTCGGGAGAGTCGAAGACGGTGCGCGTGTCGTCGCTCTTGAACAGCGGGACGAGCTCCTCGCCGCGCGGCGTGAGCGCGGGCAAGCGCCCGTCCGGCGGATAGGAGATCAGCGACGTGAGCCGCGTGGCCGGCGTGCGCACTGTCGCTTCCGCCCAATGGCCCATGCCCATGCGGTTGTTCTGGATCTCTTGGTAGTAGCGCTCGTCGCGGGCCCGCATCCGAGCCTGCGCTTCTTCCCACTCCTCGTCCGTGAGATAGCGCCGCTCCCCGTACTGGGGAGGCCGCTGAAGCGGCGTCGAGAAGAGATGCATGATCGGCCACATGCCCTGCAGGTCCGGATCGCCCCACGGCGTGACCGGATGCGGCGAGCCGTCCGGATAGGTATAGGCCGTGCCCCGCTCGTCGGCGACCGCGGTACCCCAAGCTCCGCACACCGCGAAAGCCGCGCCCGCAAGCAGCCACGGCGCGAGAATCCGTTCGTTCATCGCCTCCTCCCCATCTGTGTCCGATCGGCTGCCGAGAGTATAGGGCCCCGAGGCGCGGAGGGTCGAGGCTAGGTCCTGACCGCCACCTCGGACACGTGCCCGGATCATGACCTTCCCCGACCTGCAAACGCCCCTGGTCCGGACGCTCGGGCGGGGCGAGCCCGGCGAGCCGCGGCATAGAAATTGCAGACCCGTTGATCATAACGAGTCCGAGATTAGCCCTGGTCTTCGATCTTCGTAGCCGTCGAGCACTACATCAACGACTCGATTTCGGGATCGACACCGAGAAGACCGGCAAAGGATCGCGCCCGTGCACGCAGCCGCCGTTTTCTTCGTTCGCGCGTACGCCGACGCGCTCGATATCCTCGAACGCTGGTCGCGGCTGCTCCTGCTGCTCGTCATCGCCCTCCTCGCTCCGACTTGGGTGACACAAATCACCGCCGATCGCTTGACCGGCGACGAGGTCGCGAACGCGCGCATGGCCGTCAACCTCGCGCACCACGGCGTCATATCCCACGACAACGGACCGTCTCCCCTGGAGACGATGTATCGGGAGCCTGTCCCCCCGGTGACGGCCGCCGCCTTCGTGTGGCTCGCCGACGCCAAGCTCGGCGAAGCCCCGACCGACGCCTACTTGAGCGGCGAGCGCGCGCAGTATCTCAAATATCATCACGTCTTCTGGAAAGCGCTGGCCGTCGCCGGCACTCACGCGCTGATCGTCGCGCTCGGAGCGCCTCCGGTCGCCGGGCTCGCCGGCGCGCTGCTGGTCGGCACCCGCCGGGACATCGACTCGCTGACCACCGAGCTCGAAGCCGGCGCGCTGCTCGTCGTCGCGAGCGCCGCGCTCGTCGCGGGATTACGCCGGCGGCGCGTCGCGCCGCTCGTCTTGGCGGGCGTCCTTTTCGGGCTCACGGCGCTGACGAAGGCCGCGGCTCTTTACGTCTTCGCAGGTCTCCTCGCGGCGCTTGCCGCGGTCTTGTGGCTGATGCCGACCGACGACGGGCATCGCGAGACGCCGCGACGCATCTTCGTCGCCGTCGCGGCGCTCACGGTCGGCTTCGCGGTCGTCACGCTGCCTTGGATGCACCGCAACTATGTGAAGCTCGATAGCTTTCAGATCTCGAGCCGTGCCGGCATCGTGCTCTTCCTGCGAGCGACCAAGAACCAGATGAGCTGGGACGAGTTCAAGGGCGCGTTCTACGTGTGGAGCCGGCCGGAGCTCAAACCGTTGCTCGGCGCGCTGACCGGCTACGACGAGGCGGATCTTGCCGTCGGGGGCAAGCTGCAACGGCTGAACCGCAAGGCGGATGGCGAGTTCGCGCGAATCGACCTCGAGGCGGAGCTCGCCGGCGAGCCCGAGAAGGCGTTGACGTTCTATCGACGAGCCAGGGCCGAGCGCGTGCGCCTCGTCGCGGAATACTCGGCGCGGCTCGAGCCGCGTGCCGCGGAGCTCGAAGCGGACCGCGAGCTCGCACGGCGTGCGCTCGATGCGATCGTCGACGAGCCCTTCCGCCATCTCGCGATGTCCTTACCGCTGACGTGGCGCGGCGCTCACGTCTACCTTCCGGTGCTGCTGCTCCTGCTCGGCTACGCGTACAAGACGCGCCGCAGAGAACTCTTGCTCGTCGCGCTCTTGTGCGCGGGCTTCATCGCGTTTCATTCGCTCTTCAGTCACTTCGAGCCCCGCTACAGCGTGCCCCTCAAGGGCACGATCGGAGCGTTGCTGATCGCCGCGTTCGTCGACGCGTGGCGCCTTCTTCGAACGCGTATCGAGGTGGGGCGGTTGACGAGTCGCTTGGCGTCGTGAGATCCCGGAGCCGGGCCGGGAAGTGAGCTCGATCGAACGATGATGTCTTCCCCTGCAAGCGAGCTCGAGCGTCCGGACGACTCTCCGCCGCTATGCGTCGATCTCGACGGGACGCTGCTGCGCACGGACCTTCTTCTCGAGTCCACGCTCGCGCTCGTTCGCAGCCGTCCGCTCCGTGCGCTCGCGGTGCTCGGCCGCCTGATTCGAGGCCGCGCCGCATTGAAAGCGGCAATCGCGGACTGCGTCGATCTCGACGCCTCCACTCTGCCCTACGACGAATCGGTCCTCCTCTACGTGCGGCAAGAGCGTGCGAAGGGCCGACACACGGTCCTCGTCACGGCATCGACGGCGCGCTTCGCCCAAGCGGTCGCGGACTATCTCGGCTGCTTCGACGAAGTGATGGCGAGCAACGGTACGACGAATCTCAAAGGCGTCGTCAAAGCCGAAGCGCTCGCGCGACGTTTCGGCGAACGAGGCTTCACGTATATCGGCGACAGCATGGCCGACGTTCCGGTGTGGCTGAGAGCCGCGACGGGCCTGATCGCCGGCGCAAGCGCGAGGACCGAGCGAGCGGCGCGCGCCGTGACGACCGTCGAGAACGTCCTCGGCGAAGCACCGCGACGCCTCGGCGCCGCCTTGAGCGCGATGAGGCCTCACCAGTGGCTGAAAAACCTCCTCGTCTTCGTGCCGTTGCTCGCCGGGCACCGCTGGACGTCGCCGGTGCTCCTTGCGGCCACGGTGTCGTTCTGCGCGTTCTGCCTCGTCGCATCCGCCTCGTATCTGCTCAACGATCTGCTCGACTTGCCCGCGGATCGGAGCCATCCTTCGAAACGTCATCGGCCTCTCGCGTCCGGCGCGCTTCCGCTCGCGACCGCGGCCTGGCTGATGCCGGCCCTCGCCGTCGTCGGGTTCGGCATCGCGCTGCCGATCGGGGGCGCATTCGTCGTCTGTCTCGCCGCATATTTCGCCGTCACCGTCGCTTATTCGCTCGACCTGAAGCGGCGGCCGGTCGTCGACGTGATGACGTTGGCGGTGCTCTACACGCTGCGCGTGATCGCCGGAGGCGTGGCGACCGGCATCGAGCTTTCGTTCTGGCTACTCGCGTTCTCGATGTTTCTCTTCTTGAGCCTCGCGCTCGTCAAGCGCACAACCGAGGTCCAGCTCGCGAGCGTCACCGGTCACGATCTTTCGCGCCGCGGCTATGCGACGAGCGACGCGGAACCGTTGCGTTCCATGGGCATCGCGAGCGGATATCTCGCCGTGCTCGTCATTGCCCTCTATATCAATAGCGACGACGTGACGAAGCTCTACGGGCACCCCGAAGCGTTGTGGCTTCTCTGCCCCGGGGCTCTCTATTGGATCAACCGCGTCTGGCTCAAGACGAGCCGCGGCGAGATGCACGACGACCCTCTGGTCTTCACGGTCAAGGATCAGCCGAGCCTCATCGTCGGCATGTTCTCGCTCCTGATCGGCTTTGTCGCCATATAACGACGCCGCAGCGGCCATCCGTCGGCACGCGCGGCCGCTCGGTCCAACACGCGTACGAGAATGAGCGGCGCGCCACGAGAGGAGCCGATCGTTCGGAGAACGTGCCACTTTGTGCCTTTTACCCGATCGGATCAACTGGTAAGTCTGACCACTTACAGCGCTTGCAAACGCCCCTATCCTCGTAACCTACGCGTTTCGGCAAGTGCCGAGGACGCGGTTCGCGCTTCGCCCACGAGAACGAAGACCGATCGAGCCCCGATGAACGAGCCTGCCGAGAACGTCACGGACGACCTGCCTGAACGAGCCGCGCGGCGACGCGTGCAGAGCGGAGCTTCCCGGGCCGCGCCCTCGGTGCCGCACCGGGAGCCCGTCGAGATCTTCGGCGTTCCGCTCACCCCCGAGACGCTCGAGGACGCGGTCGACCGGGTTGCGTGCTGCATCGACGCCGGACGCCCGTGCCATATCGGCGTCGTCAACGCCGCCAAGCTCGTGAACATGCGGCGCACTCCGGCGCTCGCGAGAGCCGTGCTCGCTTCCGACGTGATCTATGCCGACGGGATGTCGATCGTGCTCGCGAGCCGGTTGCTCGGCTCGCCGCTGCCCGAGCGAGTCGCCGGCATCGACCTGATGCTCGGTATCCTGGAGCGCGGCAACCGAGCCGGTTACCGCGTGTACTGTCTCGGCGCGACCGAAGAGGTGTCGCGGCGCGCGGCGAAGGCGATTACCGACCGGTTTCCGAACGTACACATCGTGGGCCGCCGCAACGGCTACTTCGACGAGCGCGACGAGCCCGCGATCGTGGAGGATATCTTGCGGTCCGGAGCCCATGTGCTCTTCGTCGCGATCTCGTCGCCGAAGAAAGAGCTGTTCATGGCACGCTGGGCGGATCGTCTGCCCCTCGTCACGCACGGCGTCGGCGGCTCGTTCGACGTGCTCGCCGGGCTCGTGCAGCGCGCTCCCCGCGTCTGGCAGCGATGCGGCCTGGAATGGCTCTATCGCGTCGTCCAAGAGCCGCGCCGGCTTTGGAAACGGTATCTGACCACGAACAGCGCGTTCGGCTGGCTGCTCCTGACCGCCCTGCTGCGTCGCGCGTTTCGACTGGGGAACCGCCTCGCGCGCTAGCTGCGTTCATCACGGATCAAAGCTCGGGAATGTCGTCGAGCGAGCGCGCGGGCCCCCATCTCAGCGCCGCCCATACCGCGTTCGCGTCGCTGCAGATCGGCTCGAGCTGATACGACGCGCACGGTCCCCCGAGATGCAAGTAACCTCCGTCGACTCGAGCGACGTGCTCTCGCGGCTCGGTCGCGAGCTGCCGTCGCGAGCGCTGACCGCCGCGGACCTCCACCGCTCGCGTGCTCTCGGGATCAAGCGACAACACCCCCGCGGCGATCGAGAATTTTCCGCTCTCGCGCACGTCGATGCCGGTGAAACGCGGATCGTTCCTCGCCCGCGAGCCCAGGACCGCCTGGTACACGAGGTCGTAGGTTCCGTCGGCCTTCAGCAGCAGCCAGGATGCGAAGAACGGCCGCCTGTTACCGAACAGCGGATCGGCGACGCCGAGCTCACGGCGGTACCACATGCCGACGAGATTCTCCCGCGTCGGCGGCTTGCCGGGCAGCGCCCGTGAAGCGTCGAAGGGCCGCAGCTCGGGGAAAACGGTGCGCGGATCGGCGTGCACGTTCCGCCCCGCAAAGGACACGCAACCGCTTACGCTCACGGCGATGAGCACACCAAGCACGAGCGATCTCATACTTCGCCCCCTTCGACGACACACGAATCGTCACCGCCATCGGGTCTCTTGAGACCGCCTCGAACGCCGATCGTTCCCGTGATCGGAAGCATCGCCGCCCTTCTTGCGACGAGCCGCCCCCTGCTTCCCCAATGCTCCGGCGTTCGGGTCGTAGCTGCCGCGATCGCCGCTCCGCGGGAGGATAGGATACGCTTGGCGGACGAGCCGTCAGCGGAAAGTCAGCCCATGCCGATCATCATCCTGCTCATCCTCGCCGCCCTCGTCGCGACCTTCGGCTTCTGGGATACCGTCCAGGGGATCCTCGGAGCGATCGGCGTCGTGATCCTCTTGATCGCGCTGTTCGCGGCGTTGCTCGCGGCGATCGGCGTGCTGCTGTGGCGGCGCGCGAAACGCCGCTTCTCGAATCGCTGAACGCTCGGGGACGGACGGATCTCGACCGGCTGCGACGTTCTCGCGCGCACGCGAGCGGGGCGCTAACGGGACTCGAGCCCGGAATTGATCTCGATCGCGACGCCCGCCGGATCCGTGATCATCGCCGCGGCACCGCCGAACAGAAGCTCGCACTCGATGCCTTGCTCGGCGAGCTTCGCGCAGAACGCGCCGACGTCCTCGACGCCGATGCCCGTATGATCGAGCACACGGCCGCGGGTCGGCGCCGGGGCAGTCTCGGCGCGGCGGAACTCGAGTCGGGCGCCCGGAATGGACGTAACGGCTCGTTCGCCCTCGCCGCTCGTGCGCGCGCCCAGCACCCGCTCCCACCATTCGCGCTGCGCGTCCGGATCGGTCGATGCGAAAGCGACCGAGCGGTGCGCGATCGGCGCCTCGAGCGACGGCGCGCTATGGAAATGCACTTCGACTCCGCCCGGCATCGTCGCGACGAAACGCGACTCGCTCGAACTCGAGATCGGAACGCCTGCCGCGGCGAGCGCGGCGCGCACGCCGGCGATATCTCGGACGTCGAACGCGATATGCTCGAGCGCCGATCCTTGCGTACCGCCGACGCCGTTGCCGTTCGTGAGGATCAGAAGAACGCCCGGAAACTTCACGAACAGCAGCGGCGGATTGCCGGAAGGCTCGCCGCCGAGCACGTCGACCCAAATCCTCTTCTGCGCTTCGACGTCCGAAACCAGCAGGTGATGGTGTCCCATCGTCACGCCGGCTTCGTTGAACGGGAGCACCTGCGCGCGGGCAACGGCGGACGCGGCAAAGACGAGCGCGAACATTGGCAAGCGAAACATGGGCGGCAAGGCTATCACAGCTTCGCCGCGCGAAAAACGCTCGACTTGCACCGTCTCCGTGCACGATGCACTGCTTCTGCGCTCGCGTCCTGCCCCCTATCGGTGCGCCGCGACAATTCGTACTAGCCGCTATGCGCGATCCTTCCGATCTGTGAATTGCAACGAGACGACGAGGCCGTTCGGCTGCTATTGATCTCGCCTCCTCGTCAAAGGACGGACTTGGGGCTATGCGAGTGATCAAGGAGGCGACACGCGCGGCATGCGCCGCGGAGCCCACCGATCCCGCCCACCATCCCGCGCTGCTGCAGAACCGTCTCGGCGCGGATGCCGACATCGGCCGAATGCTCGGCACGCTGCTCGCGAATCTCGACGGCATGGTCTATCGCTATGTCCGTCACGACGACGATTGGGTGCTCGAGTTCGCGAGCGACGGCTGCCTCTCACTGCTCGGCGTTCCATCCGTCGAGTTGCTGCTCGCTCCTCGAGCGTCCTACGACGCCTTGATTCACCCCGACGACCGCACCGCGGTCGACGAGTCGATTCTTCGCGCGATCCACGATCGACAGCGCTACGACGTCGAGTAGCCGCGCGTCGATCTCGCGACGGGCAAGGTGATCGGCTGCGAAGCCCTGCTTCGCTGGCATCCCGTCGACGACGAGCGGCCGGTCGATCCGGCACGCTTCATCTCGGTCGCGGAGGAAACGGGTCTGATCGTTCCCATCGGCGCGTGGGTGCTGAAGACCGCGTGCGCGCAGAACGTGCTCTGGCAGAAGATGGGGTTGAAGCGCTTCTGCGTCTCGGTGAACGTGTCGTCGCGGCAGTTCCGGCAGGACGATTTCGTCGACTCGATCGCCGCGGTGCTCGACGAGACGGGCCTCGATCCCGCGTGCCTCGAGATCGAGCTCACCGAAAGCATGGTGATGCACGACGCCGAGAAGATGATCCAGATGCTGCACGCGATCAAACGCTTGGGCGTGCAGATCGCGGTCGACGATTTCGGCACCGGCTATTCGAGCCTGAGCTACCTGAAGCGCTTCCCGGTCGATCGTCTCAAGGTCGACCGCTCGTTCGTCAAGGACCTCGCGACGAACCCCGACGACGCGACGATCGTCAGCACGATCATCGCGCTCGGACACAACCTCGGGCTCAAGGTCGTGGCCGAGGGCGTCGAGACCGAAGCGCAGGTCGAGTTTCTGCGGCGCAACGGCTGCGACGAGCTGCAGGGCTACCACTTCGGCAAGCCGATGCCGGCCTCGCGGCTCCTCTCCTCCCTCGCGTGGATCCGGCCGCGCGGCGCGCGCTAGGCAGCGTCTGTGCGAGCCGCGCGCACGAGGACGGTCGATCCGGCGGCGCGCGCTATCTAGTAGATCGACGCTCAGCCGGCCGGCGGCATCGCCTCGAACCTCGGCAGGCTCGGGTCGATGTGATCCCACGACAGCGCCCTCTTCGCGTAGATCACGCTGTCCGGCTTGAACATCTCGGGATCGTCGAGCATGGCCGCGTTCACGATCACGACGCCCGGCATCGCTTCGCCCTTGTCGAACACCATGCCGCCGCACGTCGGGCAGAAATGGCGATAGATCATCATGCCGCTATCGCCCTTCTTGCCGTACGACCGATATTCGCCGATCACGGTCACGGCGTGCTCCGGCATACCGATCGCCGCGTAGTGGCCGCACCCGACCTTGCGGCAGTCTAGGCACTGGCAGAAGCCCTGAAACAGCGGTTCCCCCTCGGCTTCGAACCGCAAGCCGCCGCACAAGCAAGATCCTTTCATCGTCGGCATCGATTCCTCCACGCAGTCTTCCGATCGAGCGGCGTATGCTCGAAGTATCCATTCGTCTCCTTGCGGCGGCCAAGGCGCTGGCCCAACGCGGGGCCCGATTCTCGCGCCGCCGGTCCGAGCGGCGCAAGCGAGCGCGGAGCGCCGTAGTGCCCTCGCCGGGCTGGCCTAAAGCCGGACACCCGCGCTAATCTCCTGCCTCACTGATATTCGGCTCGATCAGAGAAAAACGGGGGAGTATCGCTATGAGTCGAAGGTCTCGCGCGGTCCTGCTCGCGTCCCTGGTTCCGGCGTTTCTGCTCGCGGGCGGATTCGGCGTCGCCCACGCCCAGAACGCGGGAGCGCCAGCCGTCCAGGCGACCAAATGGTCGGATCCGGCCACTTGGCCGAATCGCACGCTTCCGGCCGCCGGCGACAAGGTCGTCATCGCCAAAGACCAGCACGTGATCCTCGATATCAGCCCCCCGGCTCTGGGCGGTCTCACCATCGAAGGCAAGCTCACGTTCTCGAACGACGTCGACCTCGAGCTCACGACCGAGTGGATCGTGCTGCACGGCGAGCTCGAGATCGGCACACCGGACAGGCCGCATACGCGTAACGCGGCGATCACGTTCACGAACGACGTCCCCGACGAGAACGTCATGGGCATGGGTGACCGCGGCATCATGATCATGGGCGGCACCCTGAACCTGCATGGCGATCGGACGCACACGTGGACGAAACTCGCCGCGACGGCCGAGAAAGGCGCCACGCAGATCGAGGTTCTCGATGCTTCGGGCTGGCGCGTCGGCGACGAGATCGTGCTCGCGTCGACCGACTACAACCCGCGCCAAGCCGAGGTTCGCAGGATCACGGCGATCCGCGGCAACAGGATCACGCTCGATCGTCCGCTCGAGTGGATGCACTTCGGCAAGATCACGTTCGAGATCGACGAGCGCGGCGAGGTCGGGCTTCTCACGCGCAACATCAAGATCCGGGCGTCGGAGGACGCCGAGGAGACTTACTTCGGCGGCCACATCATGGCGATGGCCGGCAGCACGATGCACGTCTCCGGCGTCGAGCTCTCTCGCATGGGGCAGCATCTGACCCTCGCGCGCTATCCGATTCACTGGCACCTCGTCGGTGATGCGACGGGTCAGTACATCAAGAACTCGGCGATCCACGACACGTGGAACCGCTGCGTGACGGTGCACGGCACGCACAACCTGCGCATCGAGAACAACGTGACCTACAACAACGTCGGTCACTGCTTCTTCCTCGAGGACGGCATCGAGACCGGCAACGAGTTCGTCAGGAACCTGGCGATCCAGACCAAGTGCCATCCGACGAAGCCCTGCATGCCCGTCAATCTCGCTCCGAAAGGCGAGGCCGGATTCACGAGCGAGAATCGCATGGCCTACAGGGAGACGAGCTTTTTCGGCGGCGACGTCCTGCTGCCCTCGGATAACACGGTCTCGTCCTTCTGGATCACGAATCCGGACAACACGTTCATCGACAACGTGGCCGCAGGTTCCGATGCGAACGGCTTCTGGCTGTCGCTGCCCGAGCATCCGATCGGTGCGTTCGAGGGCACGGAGATCGCGCAAACGGTGTGGCCGCGCCGCACGCCGCTGCGCGAGTTCCGGGGCAACGTGGCCCACTCGAACTACGACGGGTTCATGTTCGACCGGAACATCAACGAGGAGAACGCCTTCGGCTTGGCCGGACCCTCGTACATGCCGAAGGAAAACCCCGCCGACCCGAGCAGCAAGGGCGTGCAGGCGCACTTCGAGAATCTAACCACCTACAAGAATCGCCATGGCGGCGTCTGGGGCCGGGGCGAGCTGCACGTCTTCAGGAACTTGAAGTCGGCGGACAATGCCATCGGGTTCACGCACTCGAGCGGCTCCTTCGGCGCCGACGAGTTCACGTCACGCGTGATCGATTCGCTGTTCGTCGGCGAAACCGAGAACATCGGCAATCCCGTGACGCCGGAGGAAAAAGCGTACGGCCGCAGCCTGCCGAAGCCGCTGATTCCTGACTATCCGATCCGCGCCTACGAGTACTACGACTACCGACATGACGTCATCAACACGACGTTCGTGAACTATCAGGACAACGAGCTGCGCCGATCGGGAGCGCTTTCGTGGTTGCTGTATACGGGCGCCGGCGTGACCACCGAGAACACGATCTCGGGCGCGAAGTTCGTGAGCGCCAAGCCCGTGTACTTTCCGAAGATCGACTGGAAGTTCGATAGCGACAACCGCAATGCCATCTCGTGGCGAAGCATCGCGATCCACGATCTCGACGGCTCGACGACGGGTATCCCCGATTCCTACATCCTGCTTCACGACGGGGAGAACAATAGCGTCGCGACGGACGACACCTGCGAGATTCATCCAGACTGGAACGCCGCTGTCTGCACGGGTGATATCGGCCGCGTAGCTTTCGGTCTCTTCAGGCGCGGAGCCACGAGGGGTGCCGGTCTTGCGCTTCCCGATATTCCCCGACGGGCCACTGCGCTTGCGCGCATGGCCGGTCCTGCCCCTGCTGCCGCGGCCGCACCAGCGCCTGCGACCGGTCCTGGAGCTGGACCTGCTCCTCAACCGCCGATCGTCCTGAGCCGCAATGGCACGGACCACGAGATCACGGGCATGGGGACCACCGTGCGCGCGGGCACCGAGGTCCGCGTGAAGACCGAGCGACCGGAGCTGACCATCAGCCTGAGCGAAATGGCCGAAGGCTCATGGGTCGTGTTCGAGCTGCCGGGCTTCACCGAGGCGACCTCCGGGAAGCAGCAGGCGAGCCTCGACGCCCTGCGCAAGGCGACCGAGACCTCGTTTTACAAGGCTCCGGACGCTGTCTGGGTGAAGCTGGTCATTCCGACCGCGCCGAAGGGCGTTGGAAGGGATGAGTTCGGACCGTTGGACAGCCAGACCAGTATCGTGGTGCGGCGATAAGTCGAGCCGGATCGTTGCCTGGGACGGCAATGATCTTCCGGCCGTTCGGCGCAGCAAGGATGGTGCGTGCGCTGAACCAGCGTCCCTTCTGCGACGCAGTCGCCGAAGCGGGAACAAACTCGCGAATGCGAAACGCACATTGGGGCCGCCGGCATACACCGGCGGCCCCTCGACGCGGGTGGAAGCTCAGGTCAGGTTGTAGCCCTTCTCGTCGTGCAGCGCGAGATCGAGGCCTTCCTCCTCGCTCTCGGCGCCGACCCGAAGCCCGATCAGGGCATCGACCACCTTGAGAATCACGAAGCTCACGACGCCGCAGTAGACGATCGTCACCACGACGCCGAGCGCCTGGAGCCCGACCTGCTGGAGGATCGTGACGCCGTCCTCGAGGCCCGCGCCGCCGAGGCCCGCGTCGACGAAGACGCCCGTCAAGATCGCGCCGACGATGCCGCCGATGCCGTGGACGCCGAACGCGTCGAGCGAATCGTCGTAGCCGAGCGCGACCTTGACCTTGACGACGGCGAGGTAGCAGAGGAAGCCCGACGCGACGCCGATCACCAGGGCGCCCATCGGGCCGACGAAGCCCGATGCCGGCGTGATCGCGACGAGACCCGCGACGGCGCCCGACGCGAGGCCGAGCGCGCTCGGCTTGCCGTGCTTCCACCACTCCGAGAACATCCACGTGAGGGCCGCCGAGGCCGTCGCAACCTGCGTGACCAGCATCGCCATGCCGGCCGTGCCGTCCGCGGCGAGCTCGCTGCCCGCGTTGAAGCCGAACCAGCCGACCCAGAGCATGCCGGCGCCGACGAGCGTCAGCACGAGGTTGCTCGGCTTCATCGGCGTCTGCGGAAAACCGCGGCGCTTGCCCACGACGAGCGCGGCGACGAGGCCCGCGATGCCCGCATTGATGTGCACGACGGTGCCGCCCGCGAAGTCCAGGACGCCGAGCGAGCCGAGCCAGCCTCCGCCCCAGACCCAGTGCGCGATCGGCGCATAGACGAGCGTGACCCAGAGGCCGATGAACCAGAGCAGCGCCGAGAATTTCATGCGCTCGGCGAAGGCGCCGACGATGAGCGCAGGCGTGATGATCGCGAACGTGAGCTGGAACGTCGCAAACACGGTCTCGGGGATCGTGCCCTGAAGCGAGGCCGTGGATACGCCGCTCATGAACGCTTTGGTGCTGATGTCGCCGATGAAGCTCCCCATGTCCGTGCCGAAGGCGAGGCTGTAGCCGTAGAGCGCCCAGATCACCGTCACGAGGCACGTGATCGTGAAGCACTGCATCATGACCGACAGCGCGTTCTTGGCTCGGACCATGCCCGCGTAGAACAGCGAGAGGCCCGGGATCGTCATGAACAGCACGAGCGCCGTCGACGTCAGCATCCAAGCCGTGTCGCCGGAATCGATGACCGCGGACTCGTCCGCGAGCCCGGTCGCGGCGGCGAGATACGCGAAAGCGCCGGCGCCCGTTCTCAGTAGAGCCTTCATTGTGTTGTTCCTCCTACGAAATCAAAGCGCCTGATCGCCGGTCTCGCCGGTTCTGATTCTGACTGCGGAGTCGAGGTCGGAGACGAAGTGGTCTGCTCCCCAATTTAGTACCGAACAGAACTAGAGTCTGCGGTTGCTGATTCTCTGAAACGCATTACCTCACGCGCATACTGCTCCGGCGTGCGATTGCCCAAAGCGCTGTGCGGCCGTTGCGTGTTGTACTCGATCCGCCACTGTTCGATCACCCGCCGGGCATGCGCCAAGCTCTCGAACCAGTGCTCGTTCAGGCATTCGTCTCGGAACCGCGCGTTGAAGCTCTCGACATAGGCGTTCTCGATCGGCTTGCCCGGGCGGATGAAAGACAGCTTGACGCCGCGAGCATACGCCCAGGCATCCAGCGCTTTGCCCTCAAACTCCGGGCCGTGATCCACAGTAATGGAGGCAGGAAGGCCGCGGTAGTCGGCGAGCCGCTCGAGCACAGCGACCACGCGAGCTCCCGTGATCGAGGTGTCGACCTCGATCGCCGGACACTCGCGGCTGCAGTCGTCGACAATCGTCAGGCAGCGCAGCCGACGCCCATCGGCTAACCAGTCCGAGACAAAGTCCATCGACCAGCTTTCGTTCGTGGTCGTCGGCTTCGGCAAGGGTCGGCGCTCGAACGGCCCAACCCTCTTGCGCTT
>PKRJ01000099.1 GCA_017577365.1 Gammaproteobacteria bacterium
CCGGCTTGACCTGCGCCTGCCCCACCGCCCCCGCCCACGAGCCGATCATGCGCCGCTCGTCGATCCCGCGCTCGACGATGTGCAGCGCGTTCACGAACTCCGACGTGAAGTACGCGCCTCGTCGGCCGTCGCAGGCGAGCGTCGCGAGCGAGTCGAAGACCGGCACGTTGCCGAGCACCGTGCCGAAATTCGTCTCGAGGCCCCAGAGCGCCACGAGCACCTGCGGCGGCACGCCGTGCTCGGTGCTCACGCGGGAAAGCAACGCCCGATGCTGCTCGAGACGCGCGCGCCCCGCCGCGACGCGCTGCGGCGTGACCCGGCGCGCGAGATACGTCGCGAACGTCTCGACGAACTCGGGCTGCGAGCGGTCGGCCTCGACCACGCGGGGCAATTGCCGCACGGTCGGCAGCACCCGATCCGCGGTCGCCGCGGACACGCCCTGCGCGACGGCCGCCTCGCGCAGGCGGCCGAGACACTCGTCGAACTCGGCCTGCGCGACGCCGACCGCGGGAACTACAGCGACGACGAGCGCGAGGACCTTGAGCGGAATCGTCATGGCGATCGATGACCAACCGGGAGAGTCCGCCTAATACTACATAATCACGCGTGAGTCCAAGTCGCCTCCGAGCGACACCTCGTTCCGGCCGCGCTTTTTCTATGGGGAGACGACGCGTGACGCGGCGCACACGAACGCGCCCGCCTTTCGTGACGCAGTTCACGGTATACTTCCGCTCCAAGAAGAAGGTCATGGAAGAGGATCGGTGCGAGCACTCGTTCTCGTGACCCTGGCGGCGCTGCTCGGAAGCTGCACTCGCCCGCCGCCGCTCCTCGAGCAAATTCTCAAGCTCGGCGAGCTCAGGGTCATCACGACCGAGGGTCCGGCTACCTTCTACTACGGATCGGACGCCCCGCGAGGCATCGAATTCGAGCTCGCGCAAGGATTCGCGGCACGCCTCGGCGTCGACTTGAGCCTCATCGTCTCCGACAAGCCGGGCAGCCTCCTGCCGGAAGTCGCGCGCCGCGGCGCTCACCTCGCCGCGGGCTCTTTGGCCAGGGCGTCTCACGAGGACGTCGTGACCTTCGGCCCGGCGTACCAGCGCGTCCAGCAGCAGGTGATCTATCGGGCCGGAACGAAGCGGCCGAAGGAATTGGCCGATCTCGTCGGGGCCCGCATCGACGTGCCGGCTGGATCGGCTCAAGCGGCGCTGCTCGACGAAGCGCTCGCCGAGCACCCTCGCCTCTTGTGGCGCGAAGATCCGCGCGCGTCTTACGAGGAGCTCGTGCGCCGCGTCCAGGAAGGGCTCATCGATTACACGATCGTGCCCTCGCACAAGTTCAGCCTGCTGCGCCACTCGTATCCGGAGACCCGGGTCGCGTTCGGCATCGGCGACGAATTCCGGATCGCGTGGGCACTGCCGAAGGGCGCGGATGCCTTGCGCGAGCAAGTCGCCGCCTATTTCGCCGAGATCGAAGCCACCGGCGAGCTCGAACGCATCCTCGAACGCTATTACTTCGCGGCGCGTAATTTCGATTACGTCGGCTCGCGCGCCTTTCTCCGGCACATCGAGACGCGCCTGCCTCGCTACATCGAGCATTTCCGCGAGGCCGAGCGCGTGAGCGGCATCGACTGGCGGCTGCTCGCCGCGATCGGCTACCAGGAGTCGCACTGGAATCCGCAAGCCGTGTCGCCCACGGGCGTCCGCGGCCTGATGATGCTCACGCAAGAGGCGGCGTCCGCGGTCGACGTCGCGGACCGCGTCGATCCCCGCGAGAGCGTGTTCGGCGGAGCGCTCTACTTCCGCACCGTGCTCGAGAAGCTGCCCGAGAGGATCCCGGAGCCCGATCGCACATGGCTCGCGGTCGCCGCGTACAACATCGGCTTCGGGCATCTCGAGGATGCGCGCATCATCACCGAGATCCAGGGCGGCAACCCGGATCGATGGGACCACGTCCGCGCGCGCCTTCCGCTGCTCGCCGACGAGGCGTGGCACTCGCGCGTCAAGCGCGGCTTCGCACGCGGCCACGTCGCGGTCACCTACACCGACAACGTGCGCCGCTACTACGAGCTCTTGACCTGGATCGCGGACCGCGAGTTCGTCTCCGAGTACCGCGCGCCGGCCCCGCGGCCGACGAAAAGCTGAGCGTCAGCGCCTCGCCTCGAAGAAGCTCCTGAGCAACCGCGCGCTTTCGGGCTCGAGGAGCCCGGATTCGACCGTCACGCGGTGGTTCAGCCGGTCGCTGCGCACGAGATCGAAGACCGAGCCGCACGCGCCGGTCTTCGGATCGGACGCGGCGAAGACGAGCCGCGCGACGCGCGCGTGCACGATCGCTCCCGCGCACATCGGGCAAGGCTCGAGCGTCACGTAGAGCGTCGTGCCCGGCAAGCGATAGTTTCCCACGCGCCGCGCCGCCTCGCGCAGCGCGAGCATCTCCGCGTGCGCGCTCGGATCGCTCAAGCCGATCGGCGCGTTGCCGGCCTCGCCGAGCACGGTGCCGTCCGGGCCGACGACCACGGCGCCGACCGGCACCTCGCCCGCGCGCGCCGCGGCCTCGGCGAGCTCGAGCGCGCGCCGCATGAAGCGAAGGTCGTCATTCGGATCGATCGCGGGCAGTGTCATGTCGCGCTAGAAAGAGGTTTGCGAGGCGAACCGGAGCGTCTCCGAAGCTTCCCTGATTCTTGCTCATCATCACGGAGACGACGACGCCGTGCTCGGGGTAGACGGCAAAATTCGATACCGAGCCGTACGCCACGCCGTGATGGTGGAAGACGAGCGTCTTCCGAGCGCCGTCGAGGACGTCGAGCTCGTGCACGCGCCAGCCGAGCGCGTAGCTCTGCGGATTCGGCCGGCCGTCCGCGAGCGGCTGCGGGCGCACGAGCATATCACGCGTCGCCTCGCCGAACAGAGTGGGCGCGATCATCTGATGGCCGAGCCGCACCATCTCCGACGGCGTCGACACGATCCCGCCGGACGCGAGCCGGTTCGTGTTGTCGACGGGAAAGACCTCGAGATACTTGCCGTTGCGCAATTCGTAGAGCGTCGCGTCGCCCGCGTGCCTGGTGCCGTCGTCGGCGCGCGTGCGGCCGAGGCCCAGCGGCTCGAGAACGCGCGTGCGGAGATGCTCGCCGAACGGCATGCCCGTTGCGCCCTCGATCACCGCGGCCGCCACGTTGTAGCCCGGGCTCGAGTACCAGAAGCCCTCGCCCGGCGCGAACAGCAGGTCAGCTCGCTCGAAGGTGCGCAGCGCGTCTCGCTGCGCGGCGTAATGCTTCGTGCTGTAGTACTCCCAGACCGGGAAGTAGAGACAAAGCGCGTAATGGCGCACCCCGGCCGTGTGGCTCATCGCCTGCCGCGTCGTGATCGAGGCCAGCGGCTGCGACAGATCGGGGATGTAGCGCAAGACGGGCGCATCGAGATCGAGCGCGTGCTCGTCGAGCAGCACACCCATCGCGATCGACGTCACCGCTTTCGAAGAGCTGCCGATGCGAAACGCCGTATCGAGCGTCGCGGGCGCTCGAGTGGCGAGGTCCGCGTAGCCGATCGCGCCGGCCCAGACTCGCTCACCGTCGACCGAGACCGCGGCCGAAAGCGCCGGCGCGCCGAGTGCTGCGCGCGTCTCGACGAGCCACGCGTCGGCCTCGGCCGCCGCCTCGTCCCAGCCCGGCGCGTACGTCGACACGCTCGGCCACGGGCCGTCGGGCAGCGGCGTCCAGCCCGAGGCGTAGTGAAAGACCGGCTCGAAGAGCTTGAAGGCAAGCGCGCCGATCCCGACCAGCAAGATCACGGCGACGAGCACGCCTCTCACGAAGCGCTTGATCATATCGTCCCCCTCCCCATCGGAGCGGCGCGTTCCGTCACAGTGTGCCGCGATGTTCGCAATGATGCGATGTTGCCGCGAGCGGAGCGCGGTATTTATAACGATTCAGCGCTTTCGGGGTTACAGGAGGAGTAGCGGATCGGAAGGGCTTACGCCGACTCCCGCGCCATGGCGAGGCGGCGACGCCGCGCGGTCAGCGTCGCGTCGTCGCCGAGCGACTGCCAGCTCACGACGCGGTTTCGGCCCCCGTTCTTCGCGGCGTAGAGCGCGGAGTCGGCCCGATGCAGCAGCGCCGCGAAGTCCGTGACCTCGTCGACGCCGCCGCCGGCGACGCCGATGCTGACGGTGACGACGCGTGCGACGCTCGAGAAATCGTGCGGGATTCCGGTCTGCTCGATCGACCACGCACGTGCTCGGCCATCTCCGCCGCGGTTTCCTCGCTCGTGGCCGGCAACACGATCACGAACTCCTCGCCGCCGTAGCGCGCGATCAGGTCGTCGCGCTGCCGCAGCGTCGCGCGCAGCGCCCCCGCGACGCGCTCGAGACACCTGTCGCCGGCGCGATGCCCGTAGTGGTCGTTGTACGACTTGAAGCAGTCCACGTCGATCAGCATCAGCGACACGGGTAGCCGCTCGCGCTCGAGCCGAGCCCACTGGTCTGAGAGGTACGCGTCGATCGCACACCGGTTCGCGAGGCCCGTCACGGGATCGACGGTCGACAGTCTCGCCAAAGCGCGATTGCTCTCCGTGAGCGCAGACTTGCTCGCCATGGAAGAGATCGAACATCGGAAGACGAAGATCCGCAGCCCCCGCACCAACGGCTTCGTCGAGCGCATGAACCGCACGCTGCTCGATGAGTGCTTCCGCGTGCAGGGCCGGCAGACGTGGTACCTGGAGGTCGATGAGATCCAGCGCGACCTCGATCGCTTCATGCGCTACTACAATCTCGAGCGCAGCCACCAAGGCTACCGCCTCAAGGGTCGCACACCGGCTCAGGCGTTGATGGAGGCGCTGGCACTACCGAGATCCCCGAAATCGTTCCCACTGAGGAGGTCAACGAGCCGCTGCCAACGGCTGCTTGAGCATCACCCCGGCGACTCGGGTGTCGGGCAAATACGAGACTTGTACAGCCCGATCGATTTCGATACGGAACAGATACGAGAAGCCGCCGGTGACCAACAGAACGCCGGCTGCAGAGCCGGCGTACATCGCGTCGAGAG
>PKRJ01000100.1 GCA_017577365.1 Gammaproteobacteria bacterium
TCGGCTTGGTCGAGCGGCGTGTCGACCGGCACCTCTTCGCCCCAATCCGTGAAGTTCCAGCCCTTGACTTTGCCGTCGACCGGCGAGACGACCTCGGCCTTCGCGCCGGCCTCGTGCAATGCGTTGCGCGGCTCGGTGAGCTCGATCTGCTCGAACCCGTTCTCGACGAGCATCGCGACCCGCTTTCCCTGTAACGATTTCGCCATCTCGATTCTCCTTTCGCGAGCGGCCGCGCCGCGACCGTCCAAGGGGATCGCGGGCAGCAGGATCCGTGCCACGTCGACGAACGGTCGTGCGGGCGGCCGAGCGCGTCGGATCGCTGGCGTGCTTCTTGCTTCTCGATCGGCGCCTTCCCCCATCGTCGTCGAGGGCTGCTATTGCGCCGCAGGGTTCGTCGATCTTGGCAGGCATTGGCGTCGATCGCATGCGGGTGCTGCGATGCGGCGCTCGCGGAAACGTTGATCGTCCCGCAAGATCATTCGACGATTCAGGAAGCGATCGATGCGGCCGAGGAAGGCGATCTCGTTCTCGTCGAGCCCGGCACGTATACCGAGAACATCGAGCTCCGCAGCGGAATCGACGTCGCGGGCCGCGAGACGGCACGAACGCTGATCGCTCCCGACGACGCGAGTCTTCCCGTCGTCACGATCGCGAGCGCGGCCGGGACGCGCTTCTCGAATGTGACGATCGTCGACGCCGGGGTCGGCATCTCGGTCGAGAGCAGCAACGGCGTCGAGATCACGAACGTCGTGATCGATGAAGCCACGGAAGCCGGTATCGAGATCGACGGCTCCGCGGTCACCGTGGCGAACAACGTCTTCTATCGCAACGGTGTCGGCGTGAGCCGCGGCGACGCTTCCACGGAGATCTCGAGCAACATCTTCGCCGAGAACGGCACCGCGATCGCGACGCTCGAGCCGCTCGCCGATCCGTTCCAGAACGTCCGCTCGAACTGCTATTTCGGGAACGAGGCCTCGCCGAGCGGCGAGGGCGACGGCGGCGGCGCGCCCGCGACGTTCGGCGACCCGCTCTTCGTCGATCCCGAGGTACGCGACTTTCATCTGCGCGAAGGCTCGGCGTGCATCGACGTCGGCCGCGGCCTCGACGTGATCGACGGCACGGCGGCCGACGCCGGCGCGTACGGCGGCGCGTTCGCGGATCCGTTCCCGTTTCCCGTCGGAGCGCCTTTGCTCGAAGCCGTCGACGTCGACGGCGGGGTCGGTCTCGCGGTGACGTGGGAGCCGAATACGAGCCATCGCGTCACGAGCTCGACGAATCCGGGCGGTTACCGCGTGTATTACAAGCGCGGCACGTTGCCCGAGGACGCAACGCCGGAGGATTACGACGGCACGGGCGCCGCGGGCGGGCCGTCGCCGATCGACGTCGGCGACGTGACGTCGTACACGCTCGAAGGTCTCGATACGCGCGTCGAGCCGCCGCTCGCGCCGCGCCTGATCGACGTGCAAGGACGCAACGAGAGCGCGATCGTCGTCTGGGAGGAGGTCGCGGACGCCGACGCGTATCGGGTGTATTACGGCGTGAACGACGTTACCGAGAACCGCGTCGACGTCGAAGGCGCGACGAGCCTCACCGTCGCGCCGCTCGCGAACGGAACGACGTATCGTTTCGCCGCGAGCGCGATCTCGCGCGCGACGTACCACGTCGCGGTCTCGGTCGTCGACAACAGCTCGTCGCGCAACGAGAGCGTGCTGTCGCCGCCTTCGTCGATCGCGCTCGGAGACGATGCGGAGAGCGAGCTTTCCGCCGAGCTGACGGCAACGCCGAATCCGATCGAGGCCTTCCCCCCGTTGCCGGACGAGGACGAGTGTTTCATCGCGACGGCCGCGTTCGGGTCGAAGCACGCCGCGGACGTCGAGGTGCTCCGCGCGTTCCGCGACCGTTTCCTGCTGCCGCATGCGCTCGGCCGCGGGCTCGTGTGGGCTTACTACGCCGCGAGCCCGCGGGCCGCGCGCTTCATCGAGCGCCACCCGAGCACGAAGCCGGCCGTGCGCGCGATGCTCAAGCCTTTCGTGCTCGCCGCGCGCGCGGCGCTCGAAGGCCGCTACGCCGCGCTCGGGATGTTCGCGACCGCGCCGATCGTCCTCGTCGCGGCGGTCGCGTTCATGCGGCGCCGAACGCAGCGCGCCGTGCTTCGCTCGAGCGCGGCCGTCGTTTGCATCGGGCTCGTCGCGGTGCCCCGCGAATCGGTCTCGGCCGACGCTGCGCCCGATTCGTCGCCGCCGACCTCGAGCCCCCGCTGGATGTACGAGATCAAGGGCGGCTATGCGTATCCGGACGTCGACGACTACGAAATTTTCTACGGCGACGACCGCGATACCGTCTTCGCGGTCGCGGGCGCGTATCGTCTACGCGACTGGCTCGAGGTCGGCGCGAGGATCGGCTATCGCCGCGACGACGGCATCGGCCGCACGGTCGACGGCGGCGAGATCGAGGACGCGGTGCGCCTCGAGGTGCTGCCGGTGCACGCGTTCGCGGATTTCATCTTCGCGCGGCGGAGCCGGCGCTTCACGCCTTACGCGGGACTCGGCTTCGGCTGGGCGCTGTACGAGCAGGAAGTCGAGATGCAGGAGGACGTCGACGGGCGGACCGACGCGGGGCTCTACGCGCGCGCCGGTATGCGCTTTCGCTTCGCGAGCTCGGGACGGCGCGGCGCCCCGAGCGGGCAGATGTTCACCCGCAGCTATGCCTTCTTCGAGGCCGAGCATTTCGACGCGGACGTCGACGGCATCGAGCTCGGTGCGACGTCGTATCTCGTCGGCGTGCGTTTCGAGTTCGAGTTTTGATCGTGCCGTCAGCGCGTCGCGCGCGTCGAAGCGACACCGCGCCCGGCGAAAGCGGGCGCGGCATCGACGCGAGCTACGCGACCTGCGACTTCGCGTCCCGGTTCTGCTCGTCGCCGCCTTCGGCGGCCGGCTCGAGCGCGACGTCGAGCGCGTCCTCGACCTTCTCGAGCCACACGAACTCGAGCTGCTCGCGAGCCTGCTGCGGGATGTCTTCGAAGTCTTTGCGGTTGCGCGCGGGCAGCATCACGCACTTGATGCCGGCGCGCAGCGCCGCGAGCACCTTCTCCTTGATACCGCCGACCGGAAGCACGAGGCCGCGCAGGCTGATCTCGCCGGTCATCGCGACGTCGTCGCGCACCTTGCGGCCGGACAAGAGCGACGCGACCGCAACGAAGATAGCGATGCCGGCGCTCGGTCCGTCCTTCGGAATCGCACCCGCGGGCACGTGGATGTGCAGGTCGTTCTCCTCGAGCACGGACTTCGTCGCGCCGAGCTCGGCGAGTCGGCCCTTCGCGAGCGTCACCGCGGCCTGCGCGCTCTCTTTCATCACGTCGCCGAGCTGACCGGTCAGAATCAGCTGACCCTTACCCGGTACTTTGGTGGCTTCGATGAACAGGATGTCGCCGCCGGTCGGCGTCCACGCAAGCCCGGTCGCGACGCCGGGCACGCTCGTCCTGAGCTTCGTCTCGCTCTCGAAGCGCGGCGGCCCGAGGATCTCGGTGACCTTGTTCGCGTCGATCTCGACGCGCTCGGCTTTGCCCTCGGTGATCTGCATCGCGACGTTGCGCAGCACGGCGCCGATCTCGCGCTCGAGATTGCGCACGCCCGCTTCGCGCGTATAGCCGTCGATGATGAGCCGCAGCGCATCGTCGTCGATCGTCGCCTGCTCGGGCTTCAAGCCGTTCGCCTCGAGCTGGCGCTTGACCAGATAGCGCTTCGCGATCTCGAGCTTCTCGTCCGGCGTATAGCCCGCGAGCTCGATGACCTCCATGCGGTCGCGCAGCGGCCGCGGGATGTTGTCGAGCACGTTCGCGGTGCCGATGAAGAATACCTTGCTCAGGTCGAACGCGACGTCGAGATAGTGATCCCGGAACGTCGAGTTCTGCTCGGGGTCGAGCACCTCGAGCAGCGCCGACGACGGGTCGCCGTGGAAGCCGACGCCGAGCTTGTCCATCTCGTCGAGCATCATGACCGGATTACGCGTTCCGGCCTTGCGAATGCTCTGAATGATCGTGCCGGGCAGGGCGCCGATATACGTGCGCCGGTGACCGCGAATCTCGGCCTCGTCGTGCACGCCGCCGAAGCTCGCGCGAACGAACTTCAGCCCGATCGCTCTCGCGATGCTCTGACCGAGCGACGTCTTGCCCACACCCGGCGGGCCGACGAAGCACAGGATCGGGCTCCTGCCCTCGGGGTTCAGCTTACGCACCGCGAGATACTCGAGGATGCGCCGCTTGATCTTCTCGAGCCCGTAGTGGTCCTCGTCGAGGATCTCGCGCGCCTTCGCGATATCGATGTTCTCCGTGTCGAGCTTCGACCACGGCAACGAAACGAGCCAGTCGAGATACGTGCGGATCATCGAGCGCTCGGCGGCCGCCTCCGGCATCAGCTCGAGCCTTCGGAGCTCCTTCGTCGCCTGCTCGTGCGCCTCCGGCGGCATCTCGGCCTTCTCGATCGCCGCGCGCAGCTCCTCGATCTCGGCGCTCTCGGGATCCTCGCCGAGCTCGCGCTTGATCGTGCGCATCTGCTCGCGCAGCAAGTACTCGCGCTGGCGTTCCTCGAGCTTCTCCTGCGTCTGCGCGCCGATCTCGCGCGACAGCTTCAGCACCTCGACGCGATGCGCGAGGTAGTCGCTGACCTTCTTCAGCCGCTCGCCGACGTCGAACGTCTCGAGGATCTCCTGCTTCTCCGCGGGCTTGATGTCGACGAGACCCGCGATCAGGTCCGCGAGCTGCGACGGCGAGTCGACCTGCTGCAACGCGGCCGCGAGCTCGGGCGGCGCCTGCGGCAGGAGCTCCATCGCCTCCGCCGCCTTCTGCTTCAGATACGTCGCCCGCGCCTCGATCTCGGGGTCGCGCTGCTCGCGCTCGGGGATCAGATCGAAGCGGGCGGCCAGGAACGGCAGGCCGGACAGGTAGTCGAGCACGCGAAACCGCTGCTCACCCTGGC
>PKRJ01000101.1 GCA_017577365.1 Gammaproteobacteria bacterium
CGCCGCCTCAGAGAAGCCACGCGCGGTCGGGATCGCGCGCGGTAACGACGTGCGCGTGCGGCTCGCCGCGACGATCGCCGACCGCCCGGAGCTCGGGCTCGAGCATCGCGGCTTCTTCGAGGACCGGGAGCCGGGCCGCGTTCTCTGCACGGCGCCGAGCCGAGTCGTCGGCACGCTCGAGGAGCTACCCGGATTCGTCAAACGAAACCGGATCGACATCATCTTCATCGCGATGCCGTATCACCTCGAGCGGACCAAGCGGCTGCTGCGCGCGCTGCGCGATACCACCGCTTCCGTCTACCTGATTCCCGACATCTCGTTCATCGACCTGATCCAGGCGCGCGTCGACGACATTCGCGGAATACCGGTCATCGCGCTCTGCGAGTCTCCTTTTCACGGCTGGAGCGGCATCAAGAAGCGCGCTCTCGACATCACCCTCGCGTCCTTGATGCTCGTCGCGGCATTGCCCGCGATGCTCGTGATCGGCCTCGTCATCAAGCTCACGTCGCCGGGCGGACCCGTGATCTTCAAGCAACGGCGCTACGGGCTCGACGGCGAGGAGATCGTCGTCTACAAGTTCCGCACGATGCGCGTCGCCGAGGACGGCGACGCGGTACGCCAAGTGACGAGGAACGATCCGCGCGTCACCCCCTTCGGACGCTTTCTCCGCCGCTACTCTCTCGACGAGCTGCCGCAGCTCATCAACGTGCTGCAGGGTCGGATGAGCCTCGTCGGCCCGCGGCCCCACGCCGTCGCGCACAACGAGCAGTATCGCAGGCTCATCGACGGCTACATGGTGCGCCACAAAGCCTCGCCGGGCATCACGGGGCTCGCCCAGGTCAACGGCTGCCGAGGCGAGACCGCCGATCTCGCCGAGATGCGTCGCCGTATCGATTACGACCTCGACTACCTTCGCCACTGGTCGCTGATGCTGGATCTCAAGATCCTGCTGAAGACGGTCATGGTGCTGTTCCGAGACGAGAAAGCCTACTGAAAGGGGAGCCGATGAAACTCGATCGCCACGCGCAGCTCGCAGGCGTACGCTGCGCATGCGCCGTTGCCGTCAGCCTTTCGCCGCTCGTCGCCTGGGGCGATTGGGAATCGGTTCCGGATCTCCGCCTCGAGGTCGAAGCGAACGACAACCCGAGGCTCGGTCAGGACCCGGACGATATCGGCATCGCCCCCGAGGAGCTCGAGGATCACACCGCGACGCGGATGCTCTTCGACGGGCGGGTCCAGCTGCGCAACGTCGGGCAGCGCGGCACGGTGGTGTTGACGCCTCGAATCAGGGTCGATACGTATGCGGATGACGCCGATGCGGATCTCGAGCGTCAGGACGCATACCTCAATCTTCGCACGTCGTATCGGTCACCGCGCTCGACGGTGGGTTTGCGTGCCGACTTCGCGCGCGAGAGCATCTTGAGCTCCGAGCTCGTCGATACCGGCGTTCTCGATCCGACGGAACCGTCGGATCCCGTCGATCCGTCCGATAACGAAACCGGCGTCCTGGTGCTGCTCGACGAGTTCCGCAATCGGATCAACGTCTCCCCTTACGCGGAGCTCGAGATGTCCGAGCGAAGCGCGCTGCTGATCGACGCGCGCTTCCTCGACGTTTCGTATACCGGTCCGGAGCTGCGCGTCCGCACTGATTTCTCGGACGTGATGTTTTCCCTCGGCGTGCGTCGCACGATCGACGACCGCACCGGCGTCTCGGCGAGACTGATCACGTCGCGTTACGAGGCCGATGCGACCGGCAACGAGACGGATACGGTCGGAGTTGAGGGCAGCTTCGACAGGGCTTTGAGCGAGATCTGGTCGTTCAGCATCACGACGGGGCTGCAGCGCAGCGATTTCGTCTTCCTGGACGTCGACGACGAGATCGTCGACAACGCGTCGACGAACTACACGTTCGACCTCTCGTTCTCGAAGCGCACGGAGCTCGCGTCGCTCGATCTCGGCATCTTTCGTCTGCTGACGCCGAACGCGGTCGGTTTTCTCACCGAGCGTAACGAGCTCCGGGTGCTCTACCGAAGACAACTGAGCGAGCGCCTTCGCGCCGGATTCGGCTTGAGGGCGGTCGAAGTCGGCGCGCTCGACGGCGACTCCGTCGATCGCGACTACGTGCGCGCGGACTTCGACATCGAGTGGTCGCTCTCCCCGGCCTGGGCCCTGTCGGCGCGCTACGGCGCGATGGACCAAAGCTTCTCCGGGGATCGGCTCGACGGCACGGCAAATCTGCTCTCGATCGGCGCAGTGTACCGCGGCCTCGCGAGGGCGCAGCCTAGCCGTGCCGTGGCGACGCGAAGCCCGTAGGTGTTCATTCCGCGGCCGACGATTCGTAGCGCAACGGCACCGCGGCCTCGGGCGTGTACACCGCGAACGTCATGCTCTCGCGAACGAACAGCTCGACGTGCGTCGCGTCGTGGCTGGAATAGCCGACGGCGAAATCCTGTCCCACGGTCAGCTCGAAGTCTCCGCCGCGCAGGCTCATCACCACCGCGCCGTCGACGGCCGGCGCCCAGATGATCCGGTCCTCGACTTGTTGCCGAACCATGTTGATGACCGGATAGCCGCCCTTGTTCGTCGTCTCCGTCAAGCCTTGGTAGCACCTCGGCCCGAGCGCGATCGCGTACGGCCCTTCGATGCCCGCGTTACGCAGCCGCGTCAGCGCCGAGGCGACGACGCGGGGATAGCGCTCGTAGTCGTTGCTGAGCGCGAGCGCGTGCTCGCGACAGAGCTCGAAAATGCCGGCGATACCCGCGCCGGCGAATCCGTCGAATATGGCCCGGTCTTCCGTGAGCGCGGCGATGCGCGCCGCACGCACGACGGGCCCCAGATCCGCATCGCCCGCCCCGCGTGCGATCGCGTCGATCTCGACGCGCTCGAGCCGGAACGGCACGTCGATCTCGACCAACGGCCGCGTCTCGCGCAAACGCGCCTGAACGTCCCCGCTCGGCGGCGCCACGGCCCGCGCTCGGCCGCGTCCGACCGCCGAGACTTCCCAGCCCAACGGTCCCGTGAAGTCGACGAGTCTTCGCGCCGCCAACGTTCGCCGCAACGTTCTCGCGGCCTCGGCATCGATCTCGCGCCATGCGGCGTCCGTGATCGGAGCGAGATCTCTCAGCAAGTGATCCATACGCTCGCCGCTCCCCGTCACTTGATCTCGCCGCGAAGGCTGCCTATGCCGAGCCCCGCGCCGTTCGCCCGCGGCTCGGCCTCGTGCTCGAGCGTTTCCTCGATCTCGGTGATCGGAGCATCCGTGAAGAGATACCGACGCAGATAGCCGTCGAGCACGGGGTCGCGGCGCCGCAGCCACTCGAGGACCATCGCGGCGTGTTCCTTCTCCTCGTCGCGATTGTGCGCGAGCACGGCCTTGAGGTCTGCGTCGTCGGTCGCGTCGACTCGCTGCGCATACCAGTCGATGGCTTCGAGCTCCTCCATCAGCGAGCGGATCGCTCGATGGCCATCGATGATCTCGGTGCTCAGGGCATCGCGCGCTTCGTGCAGAACGTCGGGCTCACTCATCGGCGGATCCTTTCTTCTCGTTGAGAGCTCCCGAGCCGTCGTCGCCGTGCTCCCGGCGGCGCGCGTCGTCGCGTTCCGCGCGCTGCCGTCGTGCGAAGCGCACGTTCCCCCTCTTCGCGGCATTCGCGAGCCTGAGCGCGGTTACGAAAATGACGACGGCGACGAGGAGGCCGATCCCGGCATATATCGCGAGCGCGACGGCGGAATCGGACATCTCATCTCTCTGGCTTCGAACCCGGCACGCGACAAGCAATATCCGTGCCCTGGGACGGCTCGACAGCCGCGAGCCCCTAATGCGCGCCGAGCCAGACCGCGACGAGATCCCGGCCGAACACCCAGTAGTGCAGCGCCGCCCCGAGCAGCGCGTGGGAAACGGCGAGCGGGAGGAGCGAACGGAAACGTCGATACAGCACCGCCCACACCGCTCCGGCGACGAGCGTGACGACCATCACCGGCGCCCGCGGATAGTGGACGGCGGCGAATGCCGACGCCGTCAGCGCGATCGCCGCGTTGACCGGCACGAGCGCCAGCAACCGACCGAGAAGATAGAACTGGAATACGAACTGCTGCAGCAGCGCCCAAGGCAAGTACAGCAATACGGCGATCGGCAGGTTCGGGTTCGCCAGCCGCGCGAGCACGGCATGGAGCCCCGCGTCGCGGAACGCGAGCGCGCCGCCGATGGCCGCAAGCACGAGCAGCGAGCCCGCGGTGAAACCCGCGGCCGCGGCGGCCGCGCGGCGCAGCCGGTTGCCCGGCGCGGCGGCGAAACCGTCTTGTAACGACCACAACGCCCGGCTTCGCGCGCCGCCCGCGAGGATCATGCCGACGGCGACGAGCGCGAGAACGAGATCCACGTAGCCCGCGCGGGCGTCGAAAAAGACGAGAAACGCGGCGGCGAGCACGGCGAGCACGAGCAATTCGGCGGCGAGCGCACGCCGCGAGGGCGATGCGAACGCCGAGTCGTCACGATAGAGCATTCGCGCATTTTCGCTGCAAAACGCTCGCCGCGACAGATCAACGCGCGGCGTTCGATGAGAGCAACAGTCGGCGCTGCTCGGCGTGGCACGGAAACTGCAGTCAGCGCGGCTGCACGGCCTATCGGAGGTGGCTTTCATGAGACGAACGCAGGCAGCGGCAATCGCGATCTTCGCCGCATCCCTCGCCGCCGGTTGCGCGGGCAATCAGCAGGTCGTTACGTCGAGCATCGAGGAAGCCGAGCAGCGCATCGACGAGGCCGAGCGGGCGGACGCGCAGCGCTACGCCAACCGCGAGCTGAACATGGCG
>PKRJ01000013.1 GCA_017577365.1 Gammaproteobacteria bacterium
CCCCAGGGCGGCGACGAGCTGAACCTGATCGAGCCCGGAAGGAACTACGGCTGGCCCGTCGTCACGTACGGCGAAGAATATTCCGGCGAGCCGATCGAAGGCTCCGTGACGCAGCGTGAAGGCTACGAGCAGCCGGTCTACTACTGGGATCCGGTGATCGCGCCGTCGGGCGCGCAGTTCTACAGCGGCGATGCGTTTCCGGAGTGGCAGGGCAGCCTCTTCATCGGCGGCCTCAAGGACGGTCGCCTCGTCCGCCTGACGCTCGAGGACGACCGCGTCTTCGACTACCCGTGGCTCTATGCCGTCGAGGTCGGGCACTGGGAGCTCAGCGAGGCCGAGGCGCGCAGGCTTCGCGAGTATCTCGACCGCGGCGGATTCCTGATGGTCGACGACTTCTGGGGCGAGTACGAGTGGTCCGTGTTCATGGAGTCGCTGCGGCGCGTCTTCCCGGACAAGCAGGTCGTCGATCTGCCCGAGAATCACGAGCTGCTGCACGTCCTCTACGATCTCGATCAGCGCACGCAGATTCCGGGATCGGCGGCATGCGCTACGAGACGCCGCACTGGCGCGGCGTGCTCGACGACGACGGCCGGCTGATGGTCGCGATCAACTTCAACATGGACATGGGCGATGCGTGGGAGCACGCCGACGATCCGCGGTATCCGGAGCCGATGACGGCGCTCGCGTATAAGTTCGCCGTCAACTACCTGATCTACGCGATGACCCACTGACCGAAATCGAGGGTCCGAGAAATCGGGGTCGAGAAATCGGGGTCAGACCCCGATTTCCGGGGTCCGGAAATCGGGGTCTGACCCCGATTTCTCGTCAGCCGGCTGGTTGTGCCTCGCCGCTTGCCGACAGCTCGACCGCCTCGTCGGCCGCGACCTCCGTGAGCGGCACGCGGCGGAAGAAGTCATAGATGAAGAGGCCGACGCCGATCGCGAAGATCGACGCCGTCAGGATCAGCATCAGGAAGTGCACCTGGATCTTGAGCTGCGTGTCGAGATAGCCGAGCCCGACGATCCGCTCCAAGTAGACCTGCGCGACGCCCGCGGTCGCGAAGCTCAGTGTCATGCCGAACATGCCGGCAATCTGCAGCCAGAACGCGGCGTAGCCCAAGTAGCTTTCGCCCTCGTGCGGAGATCTGGTCATGGTCGGCAGCGCGTACGTGATCATCGCGAGCACGATCATCGCGTACGCGCCGTAGAACGCCGAATGCCCGTGCATCGCGGTGACGAGCGTGCCGTGCGTCCACCGGTTGACCGCGGGCCACGTGTGCGAGAGCCCGAGAAGCCCCGCGCCGAACAGCGCGAACACCGTGCTGCCGATCGTCCAGTGCAGAGCGAGCTTGTTCGGATGCGAGAGGCCCGCGCGGCGGAGCGCGAAATACGCGTACGCGGCCATGCCGACGAGGGCGACCGGCTCGAGCGCGCTGAAGAAGCCGCCGATCGGCAGCCAGTACGATGGCACGCCGACCCAATAGTAGTGATGCGCGGTGCCGAGGATGCCGGCGATGAACACGAGGCCGACGATCACGTACAGCCACTTCTCCATGACCTCGCGGTCGACGCCGGAGAGGCGGATCAAGAGGTACGCGAGGAACGATCCCATGATCATCATCCACACGCCTTCGACCCACAGATGGATCGTCCACCAGCGGTAGAAGATCGAGATCGTGTAGTTCTCGAACTCGAACAGCGCCGGCAGATACAGGACGGCCGACGCGGCGAGGCCGAGCACGAGCACGCCTTCGGTCACGGTGAAGCGGCCGGCCTTCCTGATCGTCATGCCGACGTTGTAGAGGAAAATCAGCATCGTCGCGACGATCGCGAGCTTGTGCGGCAGCGGCTGCTCGAGCAGCTTGTTGCCGGTTCCGTAACGGAAGAGGTAGCCGATCACCGCGGTGACGCCGGTGACCGTGAACAGCACGAGCTGCACGTACGCGAGCTTCACGCTGTGGAGCTCGGTTCTCGACTCCTCGGGCACGAGCCAGTACGTCGCTCCCATGAAGCCGAGGAGCACCCAGACGATCAGCAGGTTCGTGTGGATGACCTTGGTGACGTCGAACGGCAGGACGTCGAGCAGCGGATCCGGCCCGAGATACTTCGCCGCCGACAACAGCCCGAAGACGATCTGCAGCCCGAACAGCACGATCGCGACCGCGAAGTACCAGTAGGCCACCGACTGGGATTGGTAGCGCATGACGCCCTCCGTGGTCGTGTCAGCGGAAGCTCATGAGGTACGCGACGAGCTGATCGATTTCCTCGTCGCTCAAGCTTTCGGCGTACGTGGCCGGCATGAACGACATGCCGCCCGCCGAGTACATCGCGCCGGGAATGATGTGCGCGCTCGGTGCGACGATCGACTCGCGAATGTATCCGGCCGCATCTTCGGCTTCGCCGGTATATTCCCCGGAGGCGATCAATTCCTCGGCACGCGATGCGATGCCGGCGAGGCTCGGGCCGGCCAGGTTGACGCCCGGCGTCGTCGAATGGCACGCGAGACAGGCCGGCGTCGCGTTCTTGAAGACATTCTCGCCGGCCGCGATCGGATCGTCCTCCGGCGAGACCGGGCGCGTCGGCACGGCCGTGACGCCCGGCTGCTCGGCGGCGCCCGGCGCGGCGAGCCCGGTCGCGACGAGAATCGGTCTCGGCGGCCAGCCCTGCGTGTCGACGTTGCTGGCCCAACTGAGAAACGCGATCAGATCCGCGATCTCCTGATCGGACAGATTCTGCTTCGGCATCAGCCGCCGATGAACCCGCTCGTCGTAGAACTGCCCGGGATCGCGCATGTACGCGGTCAGATAGGCGTCGCCGCGGAGCTGCGCGATCTTCGTGAGATCGGGCGCGTAGTACGCGCCTTCGCCGAAAAGCGTGTGGCAGTTGATGCAGTTGTAGCGATGCCAGACGTCCTTCCCGGCAACGACCGCCGGCGTGATCGCCTCGGCGTTCGTGAGCGCGGGGAAGCGCGTGTGGCTGTGCACCGTGAGGATCAGGAAGACGAGCGCTGCGATCGCCGTCGAGGCGATCGCGAACATGCGGGCTTGTCGGGTCGTCATCCTGATCCGGTCACACGCCTATTCCGCTCCAGTACCGAATCGACATCGCAACGGACCAGGCGAGCGCGGCGAGCATCAGCACGAGAACGAGTCGGCTCACGGCTCGAAGAGAACGATAGAGCCCGGTCGGATGCATGGGAAAGCTCGAAAGACCGCTCCGCTTTCACCTTAGCCGCAACCGCGATCGTTGACAACCCGCCATTGCCGCAATGTCGGCGCGGAGGCGGTTTGCTATGCTCGCGCCGACGCTGGCGAGGTCGAGGGGCGGAGAGCTACCGATCGATGCAAACTTTGCACTTCATCTCGATTCTGCTGCACATCCTCGCGGCCGTCGTATGGATCGGCGGCATGGTGTTCCTCGGTATCGTGCTGATCCCCGTGCTGCGCCAACGCCGCGGCAGCCCCGAGTACGCGGAGCTCATCAGTCGCACCGGCACGCGTTTCCGGAACGTCGGCTGGATCTGTCTCGTGCTGCTCGTGATCACCGGTTTCGTCAACCTTGGCCGTTGGGTCGATCACTCGCGGCTCTTCAGCGCGGAGCTCTGGACGTCGCCGTGGGGACATATCCTCGCCGCGAAGCTCGTCCTCGTCGCGGTCGCCTTGGCGCTCTCCGCGGTGCACGATTTCGTCGTCGGTCCGCGCGCGACCCGTAAGCTGCGTGAAGCACCGGGCTCGGAGGAAGCGGGCCGGCTGCGGCGTGCGGCCGGATGGATGGGGAGGGCGAATCTCCTCGTGGCGGTGCTGATCGTCGCGGTCGCGATCATGCTCGCGCGCGGCGTGACGAGTCTCGTGAGCTAATCGCGAGGCGGAATCGTTCCCCCGATGTCGTCGAGCGGCTGCGTCGGCTCCGGCCGTTTCCGGTGCTCGCGATACACCGCGGCCCGCATCAGCAGCATCGCCGAGACGGGTGCGGACATCACGACGAAGACCGTGATCAGAATCTCGTGAATCACGGGACGCTGCTCGAGCGCGGACGACACGAGCATCGACGTGATCAGCACGCAGCCGGTGCCTAGCGTCGTGCCCATCGTCGGCGGGTGCATCCGCGCGTAGAAGTGCTCCAGCTTGACGAGGCCGGCCGACCCGATCAGCACGAGAAGCCCTCCGAAGACCAGGAGCAACGTGCCGGGTATCGTGACCCAGAGCGGCAGGTCCACGTGGTTCACGGCTCGATCACCTCGCCGCGCAGCAGGAACTTCGCGAGCGCGATGGTGCTGGCGAAGCCGAACAGCGCGATCAGGAGCGCCATGTCGAAGTAGACCGTCGAGCTCGAGCGGATGCCGAGCATCAAGAGCGTCAGCATGCCGTTGATATACAGCGTGTCGAGCGCGAGCACACGGTCCTGAGCCGCCGGGCCGATGAAGAGCCGGACGAGCGCGCACAGCATCGCGAGCACGAAGCACAGCGACGCGAACCACGCGGCGTAATCGAAAACGGCGTTCATTCGAAGATCCTCATCAACAAGCGCTCGTAGCGTTGCTTGATCCAGCGTACCCATTCGCTTTCGTCGCGCAGGTCGAGCACGTGCAGCGTCAGGCGCTTACCCCCTTCATCGACGCCGACCCAGACCGTCCCGGGCGTCGACGTGACGATGCCGGCGAGCACGGCGAGGGCGTGCGGGTCGCGCATGTCGAGCGGGATGCGGACGAATCCGGAGCGTACCTTGCGCTCGCCGACGAGGCCCAGCACGATCCGCGCGACGCCGATATTCGAGCGAACGATGTCGGCGAGCACCATGAAGAGAAGCGGAACGAACAGCCATGGCCGCGAGATCCGCGGCTGCAACGGCCGGAGATAACGCGTGGCCCAGGCGAGCAGCACCGCGAGCACGATGCCGATCAGGAGATGCCCGAGCGCGAGCGTCTGATTGAGCAGCAGCCACATCACGACGAGCACGCAGGTCAATGCGATCGGCCAGCGTCCGGGGGTCGGCTTCACGGCGCGCCTCCTCCCAAATCGCCGCTCGAGCTCTCGGCGTCGCCGTGGGTGTCCGGAATCGACGAGAGCACGGTCGTGATATAGGTGTCGGGGTCGTGCAGCGAGTTCGCCGTGGCCTCGAGGAAACGCATCACGGGCGCGGATGCCGCGGCCAGCACGAGGCACACGAGCACGAGGAACGCGACGGGCGCGGCCTCGGTGACGTGCAGGCGCGGCGTGCGCCGCTCCGTCGACGACCAGAAGAGCCGCATACCGATACGGGTCAACGCGATGATGCCGACGAGCCCGGTCGCGAGCACCGCGACCGCGAGCACCCAGCCGGCGTTACGCGCGCCGACGGTCGGCGTCGTCTCGAGCACGACAGAGAGCAGCGTGAACTTCGCGACGAAGCCGGGCAACGGCGGGAGGCCCGTGACGAGCAGCACGCAGCAGACGAACATCAGGCCGAGGAACGCCATCGCCGCCGGGATCGCCGCGCCGACCTCTTCCTCGGTGCCGTACGGGTCCGGCGCGCGGATGCCGAACGCCATGTAGTCCGGCATCATCTCGCGGTCCGTTTCGATGTGATCGGTAACCGGGGCCTGGAGCCTCGTGCGATCGGTCATTCCGGTCAGCAGGAAGAACGCCGCCGTCGTCAGCACCGACGTGACGAGATAGAACAGCACGGGCGCGGTCACGGACTCGACGCCGAGACCGAGCGAGGCGAGCATCAAACCGGAGGAGACGATGACGGAGTACGCGACGAGCCGCTTCAGGTGCTGCGTCGCGAGCATGCCGATCGAGCCCGAGACGAGCGTGACGAGGCCGGTGTAATAGAGGATCGAGCCGAGGATCGTCGCGGCGGCCTCGTCCTCGCTCATCAGAGTGCCGATCCGAAGCACGGCGTAAACGCCGACCTTCGTCATGATGGCGAAGCCCGCCGCGATCGGCGCCATGGAGACGGCGTACGCGCCCGGCAGCCACGAGTTCAGCGGCCAGCTTCCGGCTTTCACGAGGAACGCGATACCGAGGATCCACGCCCCGGCATCGAACAGCGCGCGCTCGTCCGGCTCGAGCGCGGCGACGCGGCCGAGCAGATCGGCCATGTTCAGCGTCCCGACCGTGCCGTACATCAGCGCGACGCCGATGAGGAACAGGAACGAGGCAGCGAGGTTCACGGCGATGTAGTGCAGTCCCGTGCGCACGCGCCCCATCCCGGTGCCGCGCAGCACGAGACCGTACGACGCGGCCAGCAGGATCTCGAAGAACACGAACAGGCTGAACAGGTCGCCGGTCAGGAACGCGCCGTTCTGTCCCATCACGAGGAGCTGAAACAGCGAATGGAACGGCTGACCGGGCTTGTCCCAGTGCGCGAGCGAGTAAACGAGCACCGACAGCGACACGATCGCGACGAGCGACAGCATCATCGCGGACAGCCGGTCGACGACGAGCACGATGCCGAACGGCGCGGGCCAGCCGCCGATCGGATAAACGCCGATACCGTCGTCCCAGATATGCGCCGCCGCGTCGGTGGTCTGATAGAGCAGCGTCAGCGCGACGGCGAGCTGCACGAGGAGCGAGCCGAGCGCGATCGAGGTCCGCAGGCCGCGCCGGCTTTCGCTGAGCAGCAGCATGACCGTCGCCGCCGCGAGCGGCACGATGATCGGCAGCACCGGCAGGTGATCGAGCACGCTCATTGCTCGGGCTCCCGTCCGTCGACGTGATCGGTGCCGGACAGCCCGCGCAGCGCGAGCAGCACGACGAGGAAGAGCGCCGTGGTCGCAAAGCCGATCACGATCGCGGTCAGCACGAGCGCTTGAGGCACCGGGTCCGTATACAAGGAAGGATCGGGCGCGGCGTCGTTCAGGATCGGCGGGCGCTGCATGTGGAGCCGCCCCATGCCGAAGATGAAAAGATTCGTCGCGTACGACAACAGCGACAGCCCCATGATGACCTGGAACGTGCGCGGCCGAAGAAGCAGCCAGACGCCTGCGGACACGAGAATACCGACGGCGAGCGCGTAGACGAGCTCCATCAGACCACCGCCTCCGCCTCGTCGGTTTCTTCCGCCGATTCCCTGCTCGGCTCGACCGGTACGCGCCGCGGACTGCGCAGCGATTGATGCGCGAGCGCGACGAGCATCAGCACGACCGCGCCGATCACGAGCATGTAGACGCCGAGGTCGAACAAGAGCACCGTCGAGAGGTGCACGTCGCCGATCAACGGCAGGTGCAGGTCCGCGGCGAGCGCGCTCAAGAAAGGCTTTCCGGCGAACCACGCCGCGATTCCAGCGGTGCCCGCGCCGATCATCCCGAGCGCGATCCAGACTTGCGGATGGATGCGCAATCGCGACTCTACCCACATCGTGCCGCCGACCATGTACTGCACGATCACCGCGCTCGCCATCACGAGCCCGCCGACGAAGCCGCCGCCCGGCGCCTGATGGCCGCGGAGCAGGAAGTACACGGAGACGAGGCCGGCCATCGGGCCGATCAGGCGCACGAGCACGGCCGGCAGGCGCATGTAGCCGCGCGGCAACGGCGCATCGACCGCCGTCGTCAGCGGCGCGGGATCGGCACGCTGCGCCTTCGGCACGTCGATGCTCTCGGGGGCCGGGCGGAAGCGGCGGAGCAGCGCGTACACGATCAGGGCCACGATCGCGACGACCGTGATCTCGCCGAGCGTGTCGAAGCTGCGGAAGTCGACGAGGATCACGTTCACGACGTTGCGTCCGCCGGCGACCTCGAGCGAGTTACGCAGGAAATAGCCCGGAAGATCCGAGACCTGAGGCCTCGTCAGCACCGCGAACGCGAGCGCCGCGGTGCCGCAGCCGGCGGCGACGGCGAGCAAGAAGTCTCGCGCTCGCCGGCCGCGCGCTCGCGGCGTCTTCCGCCTCGGGTCGTCGAACGCGATCCGGCGCGGCAGCCAGCGAAGTCCGAGCAGCAGCAGGACGACCGTGACCACCTCGACCGCGATCTGCGTGAGCGCGAGATCGGGGGCGGAGAACCACGCGAACGTGAGGCACGTCACGAGTCCCGCGCCGCCGAGCATGATCAGCGCCGCGAGTCGGTGGAACTTCGCTTGCTGCGCCGCGCCGACCGCGCACGCGGCGCCGACGACCCAGAGCAGCGTGAAGAGCGGGTCGATCGGCGTCAGCGGGTTTTCGCCGGCCGACCAGCCGGTCGAGCCGAAGGCGGCGACGCCGGCGACGAGCGCGATGCCGACGATCGCGAGGAGCTGCGACTGGAGCCGCCGCGTGAAGAAGAGATGGCTGAGCTTCGCCGCTCCGCGCACGACGACGACGTTCGCGACGTCGAACATCCGCGCGGCGTTCAGGCGCGACAAGATCGGCGTCGGGCTCATCACGGCGCCCCGCGCGAGCAGGAGCACGTAGAACGTGATACCGCCGGCGAGCGCGATGAAGCTCATCACGAGCGGCAGCGTGAATCCATGCCAGATCGCGAGCCGATACTCGGGCAGCTCGGGGCCCAAGATCGACATCATCGCCGTCTCGAGCACGGGGCCGACGGTGACCGCCGGGAGCACGCCGACGAGCAGGCACGCGACAACGAGCAGCGCGCCCGGAACGATCATCCCGCGCGTCGGCTCGTGCCCGGGCTTGGGAAGGTCGTGTGACGGTTCCGTGAAGAAGACCTGATGCACGAAGCGCAGCGAGTACGCGACGCTGAAGACGCCCGCGAGCAGCGCGATCGTCGGCAGCGTGATCGACATGCCGAGCGACCTGCCGACGACGATCGCTTCCGCGAAGAACATCTCCTTCGACAGGAATCCGTTCAAGAGCGGCACGCCGGCCATCGCCGCGGCGGCGACGGTCGCGACAGCGGCGGTGATCGGCATCGATCGCGCGAGGCCGCCGAGCCGCTTCATGTCGCGCGTGCCCGTCTCGTGCTGCACGATGCCGGCCGCCATGAACAGCGACGCCTTGAATGTCGCGTGATTCATCATGTGGAAGACGGCGGCGACGAGGGCGAGCTCGCTGTTCATGCCGAGCAGCATCGTGATCAGGCCGAGATGGCTGATCGTCGAGTACGCGAGCACGCCTTTCGTATCGCGCTGAAAGGTCGCGGAGAACGCTCCGACGAGCAGCGACGCCGCGCCTGCGCTCGCGATGATCCAGAACCAGAGGTTCGTGCCGGCGAGCGCGGGCCAGAGCCGCGCGAGCAGGAACACGCCGGCCTTGACCATCGTCGCCGAATGCAGGTACGCCGAGACCGGCGTCGGCGCGGTCATCGCCTGCGGCAGCCAGAAATGGAACGGGAACTGCGCGCTCTTCGTCAGCACGCCGAGCGCGATCAGGATCAGCAGCGCGCCGTACCACGGATGCGCCCGCAGCACGTCGCCCGCGACCAGCACGTCGTCGAGATCGTAGCTGCCGACGATCTCGCCGATCATCAGCACGCCCATCAGGAGGCACAGGCCGCCCGCGACGGTGACCGTGACGGACATTCTCGCCGCTCGCCGCGCGTCCGGCAGGTGATACCAGTACGCGATCAGCATGAACGACGTGAAGCTCGTCAGCTCCCAGAAGACGACGATCTGAATGAGATTCCCGGAGAGCACTACGCCGAGCATCGCGCCCATGAACGCGAGCAGGAACGCGAAGAAGCGCGGGACCGGGTCCTCCGGGGACATGTAGTAGCGCGCGTACAGGACGACGAGCGCGCCCATCAGCGAGACGAGCAACGCGAACAGCCACGCGAAGCCGTCCATGCGGAAGTACAGGTCGAGGCCGAACTGCGGCAGCCACTCGAAGCGGAACGTCTCGACGCCTCCCGCCTGCACGCCGGGATAGAGGAGCGCCACCAGCGCGAGACACGCGACCGCGACGACGCCGGCGAGCCACGCCGCGGCGTTGCGCGCCCCGGCAGGCAGGAACGCGGCTGCGATGCTGCCGACGAAGGGCAGCGCGGCAATCAGCGTGAGCAGCATCCTGTCGCGTCCTCAGCAAAGACCGCGGCCGGGCTCGGCCGCGGTTGCCGGTAGCTTCTCGCGAAGGCCGGCTCGGATGGCGATACGGGTCGCTCGTCCGGGCCAGCGCGCGTCATATGAGCCCGAAAGCGACCATCGCTTCTGCGACGCGCAAGAAGCCGAGAATGTTCGCGCCGACGACGTAGTTGCCGGGGCAGCCGAACTCCTCGGCGGTCGCGTAGCAGTCGTGGTGGATTTTCTGCATGATCTCGCGTAGCCGCTGTTCAGTGTACTCGAAGGTCCACGCATCGCGGCTCGCGTTCTGCTGCATCTCGAGCGCGGACGTCGCGACGCCGCCTGCGTTGGCCGCCTTACCGGGCCCGTACGCGGCACCGGCTTCGAGCAGCGCGCGCACGCCGCCCGGCGTCGTCGGCATGTTCGCGCCCTCGGCAACCGCGAGGCACCCGTTCGCGAGCAGCGTCCGGACCGACGCCTCGTCCAGCTCGTTCTGCGTCGCGCACGGCAGCGCGACCTCGCAGGGGATCGTCCAGATGTTGCCGCCGGCTCGGTATTCCGCCTCGGGATGCTCCTCGGCGTATGCGCTGATCCGCCGTCTCTCGACCTCCTTGATGCGCTTGACGGTCTCGAGGCGGATGCCGCGCGGGTCGTAGATCACGCCGTTCGAGTCGGAGCACGCGACCACCTTGGCGCCGAGCTGCTGGAGCTTCTCCATCGCGTAGATGGCGACGTTTCCGGAACCCGACACGATGCAGGTCTTGCCTTGGACCGAATCTCCGCGGACCTTCAGCATCTCCTCGACGAAGTAGACGACGCCGTAGCCGGTCGCCTCCTTGCGCACGAGCGAGCCGCCCCACTTCGGGCTCTTGCCGGTCAACACGCCGGATTCGTATCGGTTCGTGATGCGTTTGTATTGGCCGAACAGGTAGCCGATCTCGCGCTGGCCGACGCCGATGTCCCCGGCCGGGACGTCCGTGAACTCCCCGAGGTGCCGATAAAGCTCCGTCATGAAGCTCTGGCAGAAGCGCATGACCTCGTCGTCGGACTTGCCCTTCGGGTCGAAGTCCGCGCCGCCCTTCGCGCCGCCGATCGGCATTCCGGTGATGGCGTTCTTGAACGTCTGCTCGAAGCCCAGGAACTTGACGATGCCCAGATTGACGGACGGATGGAAGCGCAACCCCCCCTTGTACGGGCCGAGCGCGCTGTTGAATCCCACCCGGAAACCGCGATTGATGTGCACTTCCCCGCGGTCGTCCTGCCAAGGGACGCGGAAGATGATCTGCCGCTCCGGCTCGCAGATTCGCTCGATGATTTTGTGCTCCGCATACTGCGGGTACTTGCGCAGCACCGGGGCGAGCGTCTCGGTTACTTCCGTAACCGCTTGATGGAACTCGGTTTCTCCCGGGTTTCGGCGCATGACGTCCGCAATGATGCGTCGGATTCTTGCGTCGATTTCAGCCATGTCCCTTGGCCCTGTTGCCAAAAACTCGAGCCGCGATTGTAAAGGCGTAGCAATACTTACGCAGCGCCGGTTCGAAGCGCCCGCTATAGCGTTTGTAGCTCTCGCGCTCGGCGACGTGGTAGCAATACTTACGCAGCGCCGGTTCGAAGCGCCCCCTTTTTCGGGGGACGATTCGCGCATCGAGCGGCGGGGTCGACCTCGCTCGCCGAGTCGCGAACTCCCCGGTTTGGAGGCGCGCCGGCCGTGAACGGGACGAGCGGCGTCAGCCGCGGGCGAGCCGGCCGAGCACCTCGATCGCACGCCGGACCGCCGGCGTGAACCGCACGCCGGCGCTGATCCGTATGAACCGCTCGTAACGTCCCGACGCGGAGAAGATCAAGCCCGGCGCGATGCCGATCCGGTGGGCGAGCGCGGCCCGAAACAGGGAAAGCCCGTCGACCTCGCCGGGCAGCTCGAGCCAGAGCACGACGCCGCCCCCCGGACGGGAGAGCCGCGTTCCGCGAGGGAAGGCGTCGACGATCGCATCGCTGAAACGCTCGAAGTTCGTCGCGAGCTCCTCGCGCACGCGGCGGAGGTGCCGGTCGTGCAGGCCTTCGGCCAGATAGCGGGCGACGACGTGCTGCTGCAGCGTGGGCGTCGCGACCGTCGTGCAGAATTTCGCCCGGATGAGCTCCGTCGTGTGTCGCGGCGCCGCCACCCAGCCGACCCGAAACCCGAGCGCGACGGATTTCGAGATCGACGCGCACGTGATCACCGAGCCCGAGTCGTCGAACGCCGCGAACGGCTTCGGCCGCTCCGGGCCGAGGTGGAGGTCGCCGTAGATGTCGTCTTCGATGAGCGGGATGCCGCGCTCGGCGAGGAGGCGGACGATGCGTTCCTTGACGGCATCCGGCGTCTGGGCGCCGGTCGGATTGTTGAAGCTCGACTGCAGCAACGCCGCCGCGATCTCGCTCCCCGAGACGGCGTACTCGAGCGCGTCCGCGTCGATGCCGTGCTCCGGATGGTTCGGCACTTCGACGACCTTGAGACGCAGGTGCTCGAGGAGCTGCAGGATTCCGAAGTACGTCGGCGACTCGACGAGCACCGCGTCTCCGGGCTTGCACAAGACGCCGAGCGACAGCGCGAGCGCTTCCATCGTGCCGTTCGTGACGACGATGTCGTCCGGAACGACGGGCGCGCCGGTGAGCGCCATTCGTTTCGCGATCTCCCGCCTCAGCGTTTCGAGGCCCGGCGGCGGGATGAACACGTTCGGGAGCTCGGGAAGCTCGCGGAGGACCCTTCGCGTCAGCCCGTTCAGACGCCCGTTCAATCTGGACGCGGGATCGGTCACGGCGCTGTTGAGCGCGACGAGATCCGTTCTATTGAGTGCCGAGAGCACCGTGTCGACGACCTTCGACGACACGGTGCGCGGCTTACGCGACCGTCTGGCCGCGGATGGCGAGGCCGCGGCCGGCGAGCGGGCGGCGACGAAGAAGCCCGATCGCGGCCGAGAGTCGAGGAGACCGCGCCGCTCGAGATGCAGATAAGCCTGAACGACGGTGCCGACGCTGACGCCGACGTTGCGGCTCATCGTGCGCAACGACGGTACGCGCTCATTCGGTTTCAGCGAGCCCGAGAGGATCTGCCGTTCGATGATGTCGGCGACCTGCTCGTATCGCGTGCCGTTTCGGGCGGCCATCCAGCACCCATCTGTATCAGTGAAAAATCAAGATACCTGAATCTGTACCACTCGGCCAGCGGCGCGCTACGGTGCTTCCGACATCTGGAGGACTTGCCATGGAGACGCTGCTGCCGCTCGCCGGCTTCGCGTTCGCGTCGTCGATCACACCCGGCCCGAACAATCTGATGCTGTCCGCGTCCGGCATCGCGTTCGGCTTGCGGCGCACGTTGCCGCATCTCGCGGGCGTCGTCGCCGGATTCGAGGTGCTGCTCGTCGTCTGCGCGAGCGGCGTCGGCGCGCTCGTCGGCGCGTTCCCCGCGGCCGGCTTCGCGATGAAGGCGATCGGCTCGGGCTATTTGCTCTATCTTGCCTGGTCGATGCGCGGCGTGTTCTCGCCCGACGTCGCATCGCGGCCGTCGAAGCCGTTGACGTTCGTCGAAGCCGCGCTATTCCAGTTCGTCAACCCGAAAGCCTGGCTCATGGCGATCACGGCGGTCTCCGTCTTCGTGCCCCCGCGCGAGCCGCGTTGGCTCGCCGTCGCCGAGGTCTGCGGCGTATTCGGCGCGATAAACTTGCCGTGCGTCGGCGCCTGGGCCGTCGTCGGCGCCGCGCTGCGCCGCTCGCTCGCGATCGAGCGTTGGGCGGATTACTTCCGGCTGGTGGTCGGCGTGCTGATGCTCTATGCCGTCGCCGCGATCTGGGTCGGCGGCGATTCACCGATTGCGCCGATGCCCGCGCCGTGAGAAAACGGAGGCGGAATGCGGAAAGGAGCTCTCATGAGATCGAAGTGGGTACCCGGCAGCTTCCTCGTCGCGGCGGGGGCACTGCTCGCCTCGAGCCTCGTGCTCGCGCAGGACGACCCGCGCGCCGGACGGCCGCCGGTGATCACCGTATCGGCTTCCGCTGAGGTGTCCGCGCAGCCGGACGAAGCCGTCGTGCGGCTCGGCGTGCTCGCGCAGGCGCCCGAAGCCGCCGACGCGCAGCAACGCGTGAACGAGACGATGCAGCGGATCCTCGCGGCAGTGACGGCGCTGGGCGTCGCGGAGCGATCGGTCAGAACGGAAGATCTATCGCTGACGCCGGTGTATGCCGATCAGCGGCCGGTCCCCGATCGTGAGCCGCAGGAGCCGCGCATCGTCGGCTATCGCGCGAGCAACGTCGTCGCCGTCGAGGTGACGGAGCTTGCCCGCGTCGGCGAGATCATCGATGCGGGCATCGGTGCCGGCGCGAATCAGTTGCAAGGCATATCGTTCGGCTTGCGGGACGACGCCGAGGCGCGCGCGCAGGCGATGCGTCAGGCCGTCGCGGAAGCCGCGTTGCAGGCGCGCGCGATCGCGGACGCGCTCGGCGTCCGTCTCGGGCGAGTCCGCGAGGTCGTCGGCGGCGGCTACGAGGTCCGCCCGCCGATGCCGTACATGAACGCGCGTTACGCGGTCGCGGAAATGGCCTCGACACCGGTCCAGCCCGGCGACATCGCCATCACCGCGAACGTGACCGTCACATACGACATCGCCGGCGACGGGCCGGGCGCGCGCGGCCGGTAGCGCGGCTCGCGCGCGACTCCGCGTCGATCGTCGCAGCGTCGCATTCTCGCGGGCAATGCGTCGAAGTCGCCTGGTCAATAAATAGACGAATCCGAGACGATTCCCCCACGCGAATCTTTCCCGCGGCCGCGCTCCGAGCGGCCGCCATGCGCTCCAGCTCGACTCTTCTTCTCCATCCGCCGCCGGTGGCGGTCGAGACGGCCGGCCGCGCCTCGGGAGCATCTCCCGCTCGCCGCGTCGGCGTGATCGATCTCACGGAATAATGTTTGTCTCTCAACATATTATCGGCCCACATCGGGATGCACGCGCTAGGGACGGCGTCGGCGTTCGTGCCGTTGGAGAAGCCGACGATCGCGCTCGTCGTCGCGGGGGTCTTGGAGTGAACGAGCGCTCGGACTGAAAGAGGGGATATGCCGACTAGGCGCTGCGACGCGCGTCACCTGCAAACGCAGGCATGGAGCCTTCTGGTCGGCTGCTGCTTGCTCGGCTGCTCCGAGTCCGATCTCGCTGGCGTCGGACCCGAGTTCGCCTTGCCGGGGCCGCCTTCGCTCGCGGGCGTGATGCCGCTGACGCGGCCGGAAGGGCTCGATCGGCAGAAGGTCGCGCTCGGCAAGGATCTGTTCAACGACACGCGCTTGTCGGCGGACGGCAGCATCGCGTGCTCGAGCTGCCACGATGTCGCGGCCGGCGGCGACGACGGGCGCCCGACGGCGATCGGAATCGGCGGCCGCGTCGGACCGCTCAATACGCCTACGGTATTCAATAGCTCGCTCAACGTGGCGCAGTTCTGGGACGGGCGCGCGTCGAGCCTCGAGGAGCAGATCGATCAGACGGTGCAGAGCCCGCTCGAGCTGGGCGCGGACTGGACGACGATCGAGAAACGTCTGCGCGCCGACCGGGCGATGCGGAAGCGCTTCGAGGCGGTATTCGGCACAGAGCCCGATGCGCAAACCGTCAAGAGCGCGATCGCGGAATACTTGCGCGCGCTGATCACGGTCGATGCACCGTTCGACCGGTACCTCGCCGGGGATCGAAGTGCCATGGGGGCGGACGCGGTCGAGGGCTACGAGCTGTTCTCGAGGCTCGGCTGCATCTCGTGCCATCAAGGCAGGAACCTCGGCGGCAACTTCTTTCAGCGTATCGGCGTCATGGGCGACTTCTTCGCGAAGCGCGGAAGGGCTCCGAGCGAAGCCGATCTCGGCCGCTTCAATGTCACGGGCCGCGAAGAGGATCGATACAAGTTCAAAGTGCCGAGCTTGCGCAACGTGGCGCAGACGGCGCCGTACTTTCACGACGGGAGCGGCGAGACGCTCGAGGACGCGGTGCGAATGATGGTCGACGTGCAGCTCGGGCGTCCGGTTCGCGACGACGAGATTCGCAAGCTCGTCGCGTTCCTCGAGGCGTTGACCGGCGAGGTGGACGAGGCGCTGCTATGACGTCCGCGGCGAAGCGAATGGGCTCCGTCAAGGGACCGCTCGCGATCGCGATCGGCATGCTCCTCTTGATGGTGTTTCTGCTCGTCATGTCGAACCGCACCGGGCAGCGCACGTTCGAGCTCGCGAAGCAGCAGCTCGACAGCGTCGAGGCGGTGAACGTGCGGATGGACGGCGCCTTGTTCATGTCGCTGTTCGAGCTCCAGATCGATTTCGATCTGCTCGCTCGCTTGCAGGCGGAGATGCGCACGGCCGGCGAGGAGCTCGCGAGCGTCCTTCCCGAGAGCGGCCAGACGGTATTGCCGCTGATCGAGCGCAAGCTCGAAGCGGTCGAGGCGTTCAAGTCGAATCAGGCGATCTTTCGGAACTCGCGCGCGATCGCGGGCCAGCTCATCGCCGAGCTGTGGCAGCGTCCCGAGGTACGCGTGGGCGAGTCGGATCGCATCCTGTTCGACGTCGAGCGAGCCATGCTCGACTTCGTCGGGCGGCGCGACGCGGAGAGCTCGCAACGCCTCGTCGCGGCGCTCGAGCGCGCCGCGTCTGCCCGCGTTCCGCTTACCGAGCTCGAGGAATGGCACGCGCTCGTCGAGCACGCCGAGACGTTGATCGATTACACGAACCGTCTCGGAGCGGTGCTCGCGTCGGAGGTCTTCTACCAGTTTCCGGTCGTGCTGTACGAAGAGGGCAGACGGCTCGCTCAAGGGCTCGCCGTGTCGGTGGCCAAGGCCGGCCTTTATCGGAGCCTCTTGTTCGTCGTCGGCGTGCTGTTGCTCGCGTTCAGCGCCGCGATGGTGATTCGCGTGCGGCGTTATCTGCACATGATGGAGCGCTACAACGACGTGCTCGAGGATCGCGTGCGCGAGCGCACAGAGCAGCTCGCGAGCGTCAACGAGGCGCTGCGCAGCGAGATTGCCGAGCGCGAGCACGTCGAAGCGCAGCTCCGGATCGCGCAGAAGCTCGAGGCGATCGGCCAGCTCGCGTCCGGCATCGCGCACGAGATCAATACGCCGACGCAGTACGTCAGCGACAACGTCAGTTTTCTCTCTTCCGTATGGCGCGATCTCGAGCCCGTGCTCGACGACTACGAGCGGATCGCGCGCGAGGAGGGCGAGAAGGGCAAGCGCAGCCGGGAGCTCCTCGAGCGGGCGAACGTCTCCTTCGTTCGAGAGGAAGTCCCGCGCGCGCTGGAGCAGGCCGCGGCGGGCCTCCGGCAGATCGGCGCCATCGTGGCCGCGATGCGCAATTTCTCCCATCCCGGCGGAATCGGGTTGCAGGAGGGTAACCTGAACGCAGCGATCGAGAGCACGGTGATCGTCGCGCGGAACCAATGGAAACATGTCGCCGAGCTCACGGTCGACCTCGATCCGAACCTGCCGCTCGTGCCGTGCAATCTGTCGGCGGTGAACCAGGCGTTGCTCAATCTCGTCGTCAACGCGGTGCACGCGATCGAGTCGTCGAAGCGCGAGGGCGAGCTCGGGCGGATCCGAATCTCGTCGCGATCGTTCGACGACCACGTCGAGATCGCCGTCGAGGACGACGGTCCCGGCGTGCCGGCGGAGATCCAGGACCGGATCTTCGATCCGTTCTTCACTACGAAGGAAATCGGCAAGGGGACGGGCCAGGGGCTCGCAATCTCGCACCGCATCGTCCATAAGATGCACGGCGGCACGCTGACCTACGAGCCCGTTCGCGGGCGGCCGGGTGCGCGCTTCGTCATCCGGCTGCCGCTCGCTCGACGCGAGTCTTCGATCGAGCCGCAAGCGAGTTACCTGGAGGCCGCGGCGGGATGATCGTGACGTCGCGCATCGGCCGCCTCGGGGCCGAAGTCGGGGCGGTCGCGCCGGAGGGAAGCGTATGATGGGGGGGCGCGTCGGCGGAAGCTTGCTGCTGGTCGACGACGAGCCGCACGTCTGCGAGGGCCTTCGACGCATCCTGTATCGGGAAGGCTATCGCATTCATACGGCCAACGGCCCCGACGATGCGCTCGAGATCCTGGCGAACCATCAGGTCGACGTCATCGTTTCGGATCAGCGAATGCCGAAGCGGAAAGGGACCGAGCTGCTCGCCGAGGTCGCGCGCCTCTATCCGCGCACCGTGAGGATGATCTTGAGCGGCGCCGCGGACGTCGACGAGGTCGCGCGAGCGATGGAGAACGGCGCGATCTACAAGTTCCTGACGAAGCCGATCGAGCCCACGCTGCTTCGCGCGAACGTCAAGGAAGCTTTCTCGCGGGCCGCGTCGTTGCGGCCGGCCGTCGCCGCCGCCGCCGGAGTCGATCCGGATACGGGGTTGCCGCGGCGCCGTCGGCTCGAGCTCCTGTTCCCGAGGCTGATGGCCGACGCGAGGAGCTGCGGACGGCGCGTTTGCCTGCTGATGCTCAAGATCGACCAGTACGATCACGTGATCAGCAGCTTCGGCTACTCGTTCGGCCGCCGTTTCCTGCGTCGAGTGGCGACGATGCTGCGCGAGAAGTTCTCGGCCGAGCACTTTCTCGCGTGCGATTCGCCAGGAACGTTCCTGCTGCTGACGAGCGCCCCGAATCCTTCGGCGCGCATCGACGCGCTCGATGCGGCGCTCGACCATCTCTTCGCACGGCCGCTCGAGATCGACGGCCGGTGCATCGTCGCGACGGTCAGCATCGGCGCGGCGGCCGCGGAGGGCGACATCGGCTTCGACGAGCTCGTCGATCGGACGTACGCCGCGATGAAGACGGGCAGCGAGCGCGGCGGGGCGACGATGCAGATCTTCCTGCCGCAGCTCGTGAGCGCGTTCAGAGGGCAGCTCGAGCTCGAGTCGGACCTGCGGCAGGCGGCGATCACGCGAGACTTTCTCCTTCATTATCAGCCGCAGATCGATCTCGCTACGGGAAAGATCGCGGGGGTCGAGGCGCTGCTGCGCTGGCCGCACCCGTCGCGGGGCTTCGTGAGCCCGAAGGAGTTCGTGCCGGTCGCGGAGCGCGTCGGCCTGATCCCGGAGCTCGGCGCGTGGGTGCTCGAGTCCGCCGTCGCGCAGCTCGCCGCGTGGCGAGACGAAGGGCTCGCGTTCGGCGAAGTGGCGGTCAACGTCTCGGCGCTCGAGCTCAAGGAACCCGGGTTCGTCGGCAGGGTCGGCGAAGTGCTCGAGCGGTTCGCATGGCCGGCCTGCCGTCTCGTGCTCGAGGTCACCGAGTCGACCGCGATCGGACAGGAGCCGACGATCGTCAAGACCCTCGAGGAGGTCGGCGGGATGGGGGTGAAGCTGGCCGTCGACGACTTCGGCACGGGATACGCGAACCTTGCGAACCTCACGCGTTTCGCGTTCCGCAAGCTCAAGATCGACCGCTCGTTGCTCCCCGGCCGCAACGACGAGCGCGGTCAGCGGCTGTATGAAAGAATCGTCGGCATCTCGAGCGAGCTCGGCCTCGACGTCGTCGCCGAAGGCGTCGAGACTCAAGCCGAGCTCGCGTTCGTCCGCGGCACGGGCTGCAAGACCGTGCAAGGCTATTTCTTCAGCGCACCGTTGAGCCCGGACCGGCTCGTCAAGTTCGCCACGCGCAAGTAAGTCGAGCTGATCGCGCGAAGTCGCGCGCATCTCGAGCGGCTCTCGAGGCGCACCGTCCGCGCGCATTCCGTTCTTTCGCCGCGTCGACTTGGTGCGACGCGTGAGCTCGCGGCATCGAAGAGCGCGCGACGCGCCCGACGCCATTCCCTAGAAATCAAACACCTACTCCGCCGCCGCAAAGCTGGCACGACGCTTGTAGTGACGCGCGCGAGTGCGACGCCCGGATGCATATGGACGAATAACCGCTCGCTGGCCGTGAGCTCGACTTGGAGGGACGTATGAGAATCGTCGATGCCGGACCGATGACGGACATTCCGACGCGCGGTGCACGCGTGCTACGCGTCGACGGTCTCGAGATCGCGCTCTTTCGTACCACCGGCGACCGCGTTTACGCGCTCGAGGATCGCTGCCCGCATTGCGGGGCGCCGCTGTCGCAAGGAATCGTGCACGGCCACAGTGTCACGTGCGCCGTCCACGAGTGGGTCATCGATCTCGAAAGCGGCGAGGCGACCGGCGCGGACGAGGGCGCGACGAGGCGTTTCGACGTGCGCATCGAGGACGGCAGGATCCTCGTTGCGGTGCCGGATCGCGATGCCGCTAGGCAGGCTCGGTCAACTTGAGACCGACGATGCCGACGACGATCAGCGCGATGCAGCCGAGCCGCACGGCCGACGTCGACTCGCCGAGCAGTAGGATGCCGAGGATCACGGTGCCGGCCGCGCCGATGCCGGTCCAGACCGCGTACGCGGTGCCGATCGGCAGCGAGCGCGCGGCGAAAGCGAGGAGCGCCATGCTCGCGATCATCGCGGCGATCGTGAGCGCGGCGGGCATCGGCCGCGTCAGCCCGTCGCTGAATTTGAGGCCGAGCGCCCAGGCGATCTCGAGTATCCCGGCGGCGAGCAGGACGATCCACGCGGTCGACATGCCGGCTCCCGTCAGTTGTTGAGCGCCTGAAGCGGCGCGGGAATGCGTCCCCCGCGGCGGATGAACGCGGCGCTCGAGCACGCATTGAGCGCGACGACCGGCGCACGGCCCAAGAGCCCGCCGAACTCGACGAAGTCGCCGACGTCCTTGCCCGGCGCCGGCACGAGCCGCACCGCGGTCGTCTTGCGGTTGATCATGCCGATCGCCGCCTCGTCCGCGATGATCGCCGCGATCGTTTCCGGGGGCGTCGAGCCCGGCACGGCGATCATGTCGAGCCCGACCGAGCAGACCGCCGTCATCGCCTCGAGCTTGTCGAACGTGATCGCGCCCATCTCCGCGGCTTCGATCATGCCGATATCCTCGGAGACCGGAATGAACGCGCCGGAAAGACCGCCGACGTAGCCAGACGCCATCGCGCCGCCTTTCTTCACCGCGTCGTTCAACAGCGCGAGCGCCGCGGTCGAGCCGTGCGCGCCGACGCGCTCGAGGCCCATCGCCTCGAGAATGCGCGCGACGCTGTCGCCGTGCGCCGGGGTCGGCGCGAGCGACAGATCGACGATGCCGAAAGGCACGCCGAGCTTCTCCGATGCCGCACGTCCGACGAGCTCGCCCATCCTCGTGATCTTGAACGCCGTGCGCTTGATCACGGACGCGAGCTCGCCGAAATCCGCGTCCGGCATCTGCTGCACCGCGCTCATCACGACGCCGGGCCCGCTGACGCCGACGTTGATCACGCAATCGGGCTCGCCGACGCCGTGGAACGCGCCGGCCATGAACGGATTGTCCTCGACGGCGTTGCAGAACACCACGAGCTTCGCCGCGCCGATGCCGTCGCGGTCGGCGGTGCGATGCGCGGTCTCGTGCACGATCCGGCCCATCTCGGCGACGGCATCCATGTTGATGCCCGCGCGGGTGGTGCCGACGTTCACCGATGCGCAGACGCGCTCCGTGGTCGACAGGGCCTCCGGTATCGAGGCGATCAACGCGCGATCGCCGGGCGTTGCGCCCTTGTGCACGAGCGCGGAGAAGCCGCCGATGAAGTTGACGCCGACCTCGGCTGCGGCGCGGTCGAGGTGCTCGGCGAAGCGCACGTAGCTTTTCGCGGCGGTGCACTCGGCGATCAGCGATATGGGCGTGACCGAGATCCGTTTGTTGACGACGGGAATGCCGTACTCGCGCTCGATCTCGTTGCCGACCGCGACGAGGCGGCCGGCGAGGCGGCAGATCTTCTCGTACGCCTTGCGGCCGGCGGCGTCGAGATCGGGATGCGCGCAGTCACGCAAGGATATGCCCATCGTGATGGTGCGGATGTCGAGATTCTCCATCTGCACCATGCGGATGGTCTCGACGATCTCCTGCGGTGAGAACGGCAGCGGCATGGCGGCGTCCTCGCGTCGCTCAGACGCGATGCATGTACTTGAAGACGTCCTCGTGCTGGGCGTCGATCTTCACGCCCATCTCTTCGCCTTTCTCGGTCAGCCGGCGCTTCAGCTCGTCGAACGGGATGGTCGCCTGACTCAGGTCGGCCATCAGGATCATCGTGAAAAACTCGCGCAACGTCGTCTGCGAGATGTCGACGATATTCGCGTTGGCCTCCGCGAGGACGGTCGCGACGCCTGCGATGATCCCGACCCGATCGGCGCCGATCACGGTGACGATGATGCGGTTCGATTTCTCGCTCATGGGGCGGCCATTATACGGCGCCTAGCCGACCGTCGGCCTTTGCGCGTCGTCGTGCATCGTCGCGAGGAATGTCCTGAGCGCGGCCTCGGCCTCGTCGGCCGGCATCAGCCTCTGCTCGGCGAGCACTTTCGCGATGTCTTTCAGCGTCCGCTTGCCGTCGATCAGCGACATGATGAACGCGTGCACGCGCGTCGCGACGATCTGCGAGCGGAACGCGGGCGAGAGCGGAATCGGCTCGTTGCCGCGGACGATCCAGTCGGGCAGCGCCTGATGGCGTGACGGCGCCTTCGCCGCGCGCGCCTTGTCGGCGCGCCACGCGACGACCTCCTCGAGACGCGCGTGCCGGCTCGCCGGCGACGCGAGATACGGTATGCGCCGCTCGCAAGTCGCGACCGGGGCGAAACCGTTCTCGCCGAGGGCGTCGAGGCATTCCTCGAGCGAGTACCTGAGCGCGGGGTCCGCATCGTGGAAAGTCAGCGAGCCGAAACTGATCCAGCGCCCGCCGTCGGCGAGGAGCCCGTTGATCCGCGCCGCGAGCGTATCGAACGGCTCCGGGAGGATATCGACGATCCACGGCGTGACGACGGTATCGAACGCGCCTTTCGCGAACGGCGGACGGTGCGCGTCGGCGAGCACGTGCAAGAGGCCGGGGCGCGCGGGCTCGGGCGCCGCGAGCCGGCGCAGCACCGCGTGGTCCTCGAGGCGCCGCGGTGCGAGCGGAAACTCGTGGAGCTCGACCGTCTCGCCGCGCGTGACGCGCTCGGAAACGAGCATCAGCAACGGGTTGAAATCGAGCACGACCGTGACCTCGGGCGCGAGACGACGGTGCACGTCGTAGGCGAGGCGGCCGGCGCCCGCGCCGAGCACGAGCACGCGCCCGGGCTTCGCGTCGCCGAGGACTTCGCGCACGATCTCGATCGACGCATCGTTCTCCTCGTCGCCCCAGGCCCAGTCGCGATGCACGTTGCCGTAATAGGTCATGAGCCCCTGGTCCGGCGGCAGGCGCGTGCGAAGGGCGAGGTAGGTCTCGATGCTTGCGCCCGGCGCGTCGATGCCGAGCGGCGCGAGCAGCGCCGCGATGCGCTTCGCATGATCCTCGACCGCCGCGCGCAAGGCCTCGAGGCGCTTACGGGTCGCGGCGCGCCGTCCCGCGCGCTCGAGCGCGCGATCGAGCTCGTGCCGCCGCCGTTCGAGCTCGCGGAGCGAGAAGTTGAGCCTCGCGCGCCATTCGCCGAGCGCGGCCGTCGGCTCGGCGAACAGCCACGGGATCGATCCGACGTTCGGGAAGTCGACCTTGCAGCCCGCGCAGCGATAGCCGTTCGCGGTCTCGTCGAGCGGCGTGCGGTCGCAGCGCGGGCACGCGAGGAGCGGGGTCAGTTGCGGTGTCGTCACGCGGGCGAATCCGTCGCGGAGTCGGGCGACACCTTAGGTTATTCGCGGTTCGTGTGCAAAAGGAACGCTCGCCGCCGGGCCGGAAAGGGGGGACTGATGCCGAATTCGTCGCCGGCCGCGGCGGCGAAGCGTTACGCAATCGTGCCGTCCACGATCTTCTCGAACGCGATGAGCCGGTCGAGGCTGGCCGCGCCCCCGAGCGAGTTACCGAAGATCTCGGCGAAGCGGTTCTGCTCGTTGTGAAGCGCCAAGTAGTTCAGCACGACCATCTCGACGAGCAAATTGACGTTGTTCGCGCCCGGGGAGCTCGAGCGATCGACATCGCCGTTCGGCGTGAACCAGCCGATCTGCTGGTGCTGCTCGGGGGGCAGCCCGTCCAATCCGTTCTGGTAGAGCGCGGGCCTACCTCCCGGGTTGTAGACGAGGAAGAACGACGCGGCGGTATCCTGGTTGTCGCTCGTCCACTCGCCCTTGCCGCGGCCGTTCACCGAGTCGTCGATCACGCCGTTGCTCGAGAGCGATCCGTCGCTGAACACGTAGAGCATCAGCGGCACGCCGATACGATGGGCATACTCGAGGCAGGCGCCCATGCAGCGGCCGGCGCGGAAATCCTTGATCTCGCCTTCCTGCCGCGCGCCGCCGTGATAGTCGTAGCCGCCCATCGTGATGCAGCCGGCCCCGGCGTAGCCCTTGATCACGAGCTTCATCACAGACGCGGTCTTACGGAACTCGGCCCCGTCCGTGTTGTTCGCGAAGAACTCCTCGGCGCTGAAGATCCCGCCCGGTCCGACGATGAGCGGGTCCTGACCGGGATCGAGGACCTCTTTACCGAAGCGGTCCGCGATATCGGCCGCCTTGAGATAGCCGCATTTCACGAGGTCCTTGATGACCGCGTCGCCGCTGATACCGGTGGAGACGCGGTCGAGCTTGTCGCGGCTCAGGCGGTAGATCGACTCGAGCACCGCGGTCGCGTCCTCGGGGCCGAGCAGGCCGACCAGCTGCCCGGTGTCGATGAGGCTCGTCACGTCGCTCGGCCGATCGATCTTCGTCGGCCGGTACTGCGGGTCGATCATCGACAGCGGAGCCACCGAGTTTCCGCCGGATTCGGTGTTGCGCGAGCCGCAGAGCGTCAGGATAGAGCCGTCGGCCCCGGCCTTCTGGATGCCGTACAGCGGATTGTGCGGGTTGTTGCCCGTATCGTTCTCCGATCGCGCCGGGATGACCGCGCCGTTGATCATCGATTCGATCCCGGGCGAGCGCAGGCTCGCCTGGATGCCGCGCAGGAAAGCGCTGTCGCTGTGGAACGCGAGGCCGAGACTCGTATCGGTGTGGTCGCCATTGCTCGTCGCGGTCGGCGCGGCTTCCGGCACGCCCGGGACCATGTTCCCCGGCAAGCCGAGCTTGCGGTAACCCGCGGTGCTCAGCGTATCGAACTGCCCCCCGCGGCCGCCGACGAGAACGTTCGAGCCCGCCATGTTCGCGCCCCCGGCGAGATCGAAGCAGATGAAGGGGATCTTGCCCGCGCCGTTCGTGATGCCGCAGGCCTGCTTCAACTCGATGAGATCGCCCGCGAGCTCGGCGTACGCCTGACGCGGGTTCGCGAAGAGCCCGAGGATTCCGCCCGACAACACGGTCGCGGACCCGGCGATGAAACCCTGCGCAATCAGCTCGCGGCGCGTCATCGCGCGGTGATTCCGCTGCGGCGCTTCCGGATGCCGCAACTTGCGCTTGACCTTGATGATCATACCCTCTACCTCCGATCCGGATGCGCGGCCCGTTCACTGAACCAGCATCGCCGCGCTGCCGAGCACCGTCGCGCAGACGGCTTTCGCGAGCGTCATCGTGCGCGCGTTCGTCTCGTCGTCCTCGTCCTCGTCTTCGACGTCGATCGTCGCCAGTCCGACGCGGCCTTCGTAGGGGTCGTACAGCATGCGGTGGAGCTCGGTCTTGATGGTCGCGTAATCCGGCTGCGTCGCGAGCTGCTCGCCGCCGTACAGGCGCGCGAGCAGCGGATCGACCAGGTCGTCGAGGCTCGCGCCCTGGAAGGCCGTGCCCGGCGGCGCACCGAAATCGAAATCTTCGAAGATCGTTCCGCGCAGCGTGTCGTTCTCGATCATCGCGTTGCAATACTCGATCGCGAGCTGCGCGATCGCGACCTGATGCGACGCGAGCACCGCCTCGAGCGTCGGCACCGCCGGCAGCGACTCGCGCACCGTCTCGAACGTGGCGCGGACGTTCGGATCGTTCGGGCTCACGCCCGTGACCGCGGCCATCGTCGCATTGATCTCGTCGAAGATGCGAACGCCGATGTCCGAGGCCGGCGGGAGATCGGCCGGCGCGGGCGCGGGCGGAACCGGCGGCGGCTTGCGGCTGTAGCGATGGCCGCCGATCGCGTCGAACGTCAAAAAGAATTCGTCGGATTCCGGTCCCTTCTCCAAGGGAACGACGGTTCCGAGCTCGGCGAGGAGCTGGCCCGTCGCGGGATCGTACGTGTTCGTCGAGATCACGGCGTCGACCTTGGCGAACGCCTGGCCCACCGGCGCCTCGCTGCCGTTCAGGCCGATTCGAATGCCTTCGATCTCGAGGTTCTGCGGCTGTGCGGTCGCGTCGAGGCTGATGAAGAACGGCCGCCGGAACAGATACGAATAGCTGTCGTACTGCGCGGCTTCGACGACGACGTAGCTTTGCGGGACGTTCGTCAGATGCTCGACGCCGAACAGCAGGAAGAACTTCTCGCCGACGCCGGCCTCGTAGTTCTGCACGATCTGCTCTTCCGACAGCGCGCGGTTGTGGATCGCGACGAGCCGGATCACGCCCGCCCACGGCCGGTTGCCGGACACCTCGTTCGCGAGCACGAACGCGTACGTGTCGTCCCAGTCGCCGAGCAGCCCGGGAGGCACCGGATCCGGCCCCGTCACGAGCACGCCGTTGACGTAGATCTTGCGCCCCTCGACCGGGTCGAACGTCGCGACGACGTGCTGCAGCGTCGCCTGCAGCACCTCGGCGGCCGACGGCGTCGACAGCGCGGGGCTGCCGTTCTCGTCGGTGAAGCTCGAGCGGACGAAGAAGTCGTAGTCGTACATCGTCTGCCCGAGATTGAAGTTGCGCAGCATCGGTCCGGCCGAATAGCTGACGATCCGCGCGTCCTCCTGCACGACGTTGGCCGGCGCGACCCACGCCTCGATCGAGAACTCGCCGGTCGCGCCGATCAGATCGCGCAGCTTGCGGCTCGCGGCGGTCGTCGCCTGCGCCTTGCCGCCCGAGAAGCTGACGCCCCAGCCGCCGTACCACTCGTAAGCGCCGGATAGCGTGAGGTCCATCGCCGGCTCGACGCCGCTCGTATCGAACGCGATATTGCCTACGCCCGTCTTGAACTCGTACAGCGCGATCACGTGCGCCTCGTAGCGGTTGCCGCCGGAGGCGATCGTGCCTTCGTGGAGCGTCAACGCCTTGCTCGCGAGCAGGCTGGGGTCGACGGGGGTCGGCTCGATGCCGTTCGCGAAGGCGCGGATCGCAGCCTCCATCTCGTCGGCATCGGCGGCGCAGTTGTTCGTCCAGCAGTTATGTGCTTCGACTCCGAGCCGCACGACGAAGCGCGAGCGGGCGGGGTCGTCGAGATCGATCCTCGCCTTCGCCGACTCGTACGCGGCTTGCACGGCCGCCGGGTTGGTTGCAGGCCCTTCCGCGAAGAACGGCGACTGCGGGGTCTTCGCGTTCGACGCGTGGCAGCTCGAGCAGTGCTCGGCCAGTAGCGGATAGACGGTCGTCTGGAATCCCGAGACGTCCGCCGGGAAACTCTTGCTCTGGCCGGGATCGCGAAGCGGCGGCGGCTCGAGCACGATCTCCCGGCCGCCGACCGCCTGATCGCCGGCCCAGTTGCGGATCCACGTCTCGAGAATATCCGCGCACGCGCTATCGCTCGCGAGCCAGCAATTGTGGCCGCTCGCGACCTTCGTCACGATCAGCGAATCGCCGGGCGACGTCAGATCGACGACGGTGTTCGCCGCAGCATACGCGAGGTTGACGTCGTCCCCGCGCGCGAACATCGGTGCCTGGCCGACGTCGACGTCGTGGCAGCCGCCGCAGCGGTTCACCGGGCGAACGTTGTCGTAGAAATGAATCTTGAACGCCTGCACATCCGCCGTCGCGGGCGGCGGGCCGTTGTAGTTTCCGCCTCCGCCGCTGCCTCCCTGACCGGGAATCTCCTCCACGTCGGCGCCGCTGCCGCCGCTGCATCCCGCGAGCGCCGCACCGAGCATCGTCGCGAGCGCGATCGCAACGGCTCTCGCTCTCCGCTGCATCGTCGTGCCTCCGCCCGTGAATCTCATTCGCCGCGGCAGTACACCGCGGACTGCGCGAAGACGTTCCGCAGGTCGTAGCCGCCCTTGAAGCTCTGGGTCAGGTCCGTGATGAACTCGTGGTCGTTCGCATCCGGATCGCGCAGGCAGACGTTCTTGAACACCTTCTTGACCTGGCACTGCGCGAACGCCTCGCTTCTCGCGAGCTCCATGCCCATCGATTTCGCGCCGTTACCGTGCCCGGGCAGCGTCGGATCCCAGCCGAGCAGCGCGTTGCGGCCGACCCTCCAGTAGTTCTCCCACGCGTCGTCGGGTGTGACGTAACCGTCGGGGAACGTGTCCGCGTTGTTGAAATACTTCGGCTGCACGATGCCTTGCGTGTACTCGATGCTGCCGGTGGCCGGATTGAAGTTGTAGTACGCGAACGCCTGCGCGAGCGGATCCATGCCCGCGTGACAGCCGATGCAGTTGTTCATGAAGACGCGGCTGTCTCCGCCCGGGCTGCGCGAGACGTCCTGACGGATACGATCCGGAATCGTGCTCGTGTCGAGCACCTGCTCCATGTCGACGCACAAGTGATTGAGCAGCGTGAAGCGGAACATCGCGCGGTTCGTGCCGGCGATGAAGAAAGCTTCTGCCGCCGCGCGCGTCGTGATCGCGCCCGCGGTCGCGTTCGGCGGCAACGGATAGAACGCGGACTGCGCCGTTTGAACGATGTCCGTTTCCGGATCGAAGCTCGGGTCGTTCATCCGTCGCTCGAGCGCCTCGTAATGCGCGTTGCTCGACGCGGACGGCAACGGCGATACGCTCGGCGCGTAATAGAGCAGGTCCCCGTAGAGAATCTGATCGAACGGAAGATCGTCTTTCACGAGCCCGATCACGAGCGTCGTGTAATCGTTCAACGGGACGAACGGCGACTGGTCGCGGTTCGTCCACGGTGCCGCGAAGTTCTTCAGCGTCACCGTATAGAAATGACGGTTGTGTGTCGCGAGGAGCGCGGCGCCGAGCGGGTTCTTGTTCTCGATCATCTGCGTCATCTGACGGAGTACTGTCTCGTCCGCCGGCACGCCCGCGATTCGGTCGTGCATGCGCTGCGCCTGCTCTCGCGGGCCTGCCAACGCGCCGGCCGCGAGGCTCAATGCCGCGGCCGCGGCGAGCGTTTTCGACACACCCTTCCCCCACACGGTGCCCGATCTCGATCGCGATCGCGCTCGGCTGTTCATCTGTGCTTCCTGGATGCGATGAGAAGTCATTCGATACGCGGCACGCTACCGCTTCGAGAAATTTCCTTCCACTGTAGAGCTTTCGCGACGTCTCGGTTTCGCGACAGGTTCGGCGAAGAGTAGCCCGCGGGTAAGCTCCGCGACGGTGATCTGGTACCGGTTTCTCGCAGCGGTTCTCGGGGAGGGAAGCGGCGGCGTGCCGGCGGACAACGCGCGGTGCGCACTACAGGCCGCGAATCGAGACGCCCCTCATGTTCGACATTCGCCTCTTCGTGCCGCCGTGTGATCGCGTTAACGGTAGACCTTTCTTGACGTGCTCATTATTCGCGGACGCCATGATTACGTTGAATCGTCGGGCGGCGAGTCGTGACGGTGCGCGCCGCTCGGCCTCGATGCCGACGGCCCGTCTACTTCTCGTTGCGCTCGCGGGCGTCCTCGGCGCGTGCGGCGGGGGCAGCGACGGCAGCGTCGGCGTCGGCTCCGGGCAGCAGCCCGATCCCGTCGTGCTGGATTTCCCGATCGCTTACACGAAGGGGCCGCTGCTCGACGAGAACATGCAGCCGTTCTCCAGCGATCTCCGCGAGCTGCTGCGGTTCAACGTGGGCACCGATCTTTATGTCCGCGACCGGGCATCGCCGAGCTCCGAGGACCGGAACGTGACGTTCGAGTTCACCCAGGGCCTGGGCGACGTGCAGGGCCTCGAGATCTCGGCGGACGGGACGAAAGTGCTGTTCTCGATGCGCGGTCCGTTCGATCCGAATCTCGACGAGGACGAGCAGCCGACGTGGAACATCTGGGAATACGACATCCCGACCGGGACGCTGCGCCGCCTGATCGAATCGGATCTCGTCGCCGAGGCCGGCCACGACCTTTTTCCGCACTATCTGCCGGACGGCCGAATCATCTTCTCGTCGACGCGCCAGCGGCAGGCGAAGGCTATCCTGATCGACGAGGGCAAGCCGCAGTTCGATGCGCTCGACGAGGACCGTAACGAGCCCGCGTTCGTGCTGCACGTGATGAACGCGGATGGCACGGACATTCGTCAGATTTCGTTCAATCAGAGCCATGACCTCGAGCCGACCGTGCTCGACGACGGCAGGATTCTATTCAGCCGCTGGGATCGCGCGGGTCCGCGCAACGGGATCCATCTTTACAGAATGAATCCCGACGGCACGGAGCTCGAGCTGCTCTACGGCGCGCGGAGTCACGCGACCGGAACGAACGGCGCCCAGATCCAGTTCGTCGGCGCGCGCGAAATGCCGGACGGGCGCGTGATGGCGATCGCGCGGCCGTTCGAGCATCCCGATCACGGCGGCGACATCGTCGTGATCGACGTGCGTTATTTCGTCGAGAACGAGCAGCCCACGGCGCCGAACGCCGGGCTCGCGGGACCCGCTCAGACGCAGGCGACGTCACACATCGTGCGCACTGATATCGGTCCTTCGCCCGGCGGCCGATTCGCGTCGGCGTTTCCGCTATGGGACGGCACGGGACGCATCCTCACGACGTGGACGATGTGCCGTCTCGTCGACGGCGAGGGACGCATCGGCCCGTGCACCGAGGAAGCGCTCGCCGACCCGGAAGCGACGCCGGCGCCGCCGCTCTACGGCGTATGGATCTACGACCCGCGCGACGATACGCATCAGCCGGTCGTCGTCGGCGAGGAAGGCGTGATGGTCGGCGAGGTGGTCGCCGCGCAGCCGCGCGGCAATCCGCGCTATATCCCGGATCTGATCGGTGATGCGGACCTGGTGGCCGAGAACGCCGGCATTCTGAATATCCGCAGCGTCTACGACGTCGACGGCGTCGATACCGCGAATCCGGATATCGCGACGCTCGCGGATCCGTCGCAGACGAGCGCCGACGACAGGCCGGCGCGCTTCCTGCGCGTCGTCAAAGCCGTCTCGCTCCCCGACGATGACATCGTCGATCTCGACGGCACGGCGTTCGGCCCGAACGCCCGTCTCGGGATGCGCGAGATCGTCGCGTACGCGCCGATCGAGCCGGACGGCTCGGTGCGCATCAAGGTGCCCGCGCAGGTGCCGCTCGCGATCGAGGTTCTCGACCGCTTCGGGCGACGCATCTCGGCGCCCCATCACAACTGGCTCCAGGTCATGCCGGGCGAGGAGCGGAAGTGCAATGGCTGCCATAACCCGAATAGCGCGCTTTCGCACGGACGCGCGGACGCGTTCGAATCTGTCTACGCCGGCGCCGAGTCGACCGGCGTGCCGTTCCCCGGAACCGTCGCTTCGATCAGTCCCGATCTCGGCGAGACGATGGCCGAGGCGAGGACCCGCGTGGGGTGCCAGATCGACTGCGCCGCGGCGCTCAGGCCGTCGGTCGACCTGGTCTACGAGGACGTCTGGACCGATCCGGCGGCACGCGAGCCGGACGAGCCTATTTCACTCCGTTACGGTGACCTGACGACCGAACCTCCCACGACCCTCGCCTGCATGAACGCGTGGACGCCGAATTGCCGCATCGTCATTCACTACGAGACGCACATCCATCCGCTTTGGAGCGTCCCGCGACAGATCCTCGACGCGGACGGCGTCACGGTGCTCGCGGATCACACCTGCACGCGGGGCGGCTGTCACGTCCCGCTCGACGACATGGGCCAGACGGCGGTCCCGGCCGCGCAGCTCGACCTTTCCGACGGCCAGTCGCCGGATCAGGCCGCGCATTTCAACGCGTATCGGGAGCTGCTCTTCGGCGACAACGCGCAGGAGGTCGTGGACGGCGCGCTGCAGGATATTCGGATCGAGGTCGGAATCGACGAGAACGGTATTCCGATCTTCGCGACCGTGCCGGTGCAGCCGTCGATGAGCGCGGCGGGCGCGCGCGCCTCGGCGCGCTTCTTCTCGCGATTCGATGCGGGCGGCACGCACGAAGGTTTTCTCACGGATGCCGAGCTGCGCTTGATCGCCGAATGGCTCGACCTCGGCGCGCAGTACTACAACGATCCGTTCGCCGTGCCGCAGGACTGACGACGTGCGGTACGAGATCGGACGGCGACGGCTTCGAAGGGCGGCAAGAGCGCTCGTCGCGGCCGTGTTGCTGTGCGGAGCGGGCTTCGCACCGAGCGCGCTGGCCAAGCGGGGCGCCGTCGAGGTCGTCGTCGAGGATCCCTATCTCGAGCTTCATACCGGACCGGGACGCGGTTATCCGATCTTCTACGTCGCCGAGCGGGGCGAGACGGTCGAGGTGCTGAAGCGGCGCACCGACTGGTTCCGCATTCGCATTCCGCGTGGGCAGGAGGGCTGGGTGCCCCTCGAGCAGATGCGCAGGACGCTCGGCCTCGACGGCGAGCCGTTCGACGTGCCGACCTTCGACGTCGCGGATCTCGCCGAGCGGCGCTGGGAAACGGGGGTGCTTTACGGCGACTTCGGCGGCGCGAACGTGATCTCGGTCTACGGCGCGTTCGGCATGACGCCGAATCTGTCGATCGAGCTTTGGCTCTCGCAGGCCCTCGGGCGCTTCTCCGACAGCAAGATCGCGAGCCTCGACATCGTGCACACGATGTTCCCCGACCGCCGCTTCTCGCCGTATATCGCGCTCGGCGCGGGGGTCGTCGAAACGGATCCGAAAGCGACGCTCGTCGCCGCGACCGACCGCAGCGACAACGCCGCGCACGCGGGGGCGGGACTCCGCGCGTATTTGGCCCGGCGCTTCGTGTTTCGCGCCGAGTACAAGACCTACGTCGTGTTCACGAGCCGCGACGACAACGAGGAAATCAGAGAATGGAAAGCAGGCTTCTCGTTCTTCTTCTGACGGTGCCGCTCGCGCTCGGGCTCGCGGGCTGCGGGAGACATCGCGTCGCCGCGGTCGACGCGGACGAGCCGCCCGTGATCGAGCCGAGAGTGGAACGGCGCGAGGTCGACGTCGCCGACATCGACACCGAGAACTTCGAGCTCGGCGTCTTCGCGGGCCAGATCAGCGTCGAGGATTTCGGCGTGAACACCGTGGGCGGCGTGCGATTCGCGTACCACGTGACCGAAGGTTTCTTCGTCGAGGCGGCGGCCGGGCGCGCCGACACCGAGCCGACGAGCTTCGAGCGGCTGAGCGGCGCTGCGCAACTGCTCACGGATTCGGAGAGAGAGTACACCTACTATAACGTTTCGCTCGGCTACAACATCTTGCCGGGCGAGACGTTCATCGGGCGCAACCGTGCGATGAACATGGCGCTTTATGTCATAGGCGGCGTGGGTAGCACGAAGTTCGCGGGCGACGATCGGTTCACGCTGAACTTCGGCATGGGGATGCGGCTGCTGCCGCTCGACTGGCTCGCCGTGCACGCGGACGTTCGCGATCACATCATGGATCTCGACGTGCTCGGCAGCCAGAAGACGGTGCACAACCTCGAGGCGCACGTCGGCGTGACGTTCTTCTTCTAGCGAGGTGAGCCATGCGGAAAACGACGATGCTGGGGAAGATCATCGGGGCGGCGGCGAGCGTGCTGCTCGCGATCGGCGCGCATGCCGATGATGTCTCGGGGCCCGCGCCGAATTTCACGCTGAAGTCTCGCGACGGCGGCACGGTATCGCTCGAGGATTTCGCGGGCGACGTCGTGCTGATCAACTTCTGGGCGACATGGTGCGGGCCTTGCCGCAAGGAGATGCCGCATCTCGAGGCGCTTCATCAGCGCTACAAGAATCTCGGCTTCACGCTGCTCGGCATCAACGTCGAGGACGACACGAGAGGCGTCGAGAAGTTTCTGAAAGAAACGCCGGTCAGCTTCCCCGTGCTGCTCGATCCGGCGAACGAGGTCAGCGGTCTGTATCGAGTCGTCGCGATGCCGACGACCGTGATCATCGATCGCAACGGCCAGATGCGCTATATCCATCACGGCTACCAGTCCGGCTACGAGCATCAGTATCAGGCTCAGATCAGGGAGCTGTTGCGAGAATGACGAGCCGTTCGCTGCAATCGGCACGGCGCGGCCCAACGGCCGCCGCGGCCGTGCTCGCGGTGCTCGCGACGTTGCTGCTCGGCGGTTGCGCGGTCGAGCCGTGGGTGAAACCTTACGAGCGCGACCGCATCGCCGATCCGATCATGTCGTGGGATCGCGATCCGGTCTCGAGCGCCTATCTCCATCACGTCTACGAAGCGCGTGAAGGCGCGCGAGGCGCGACGGGTAGCGCCGGAGGCGGCTGTGGCTGCAATTAGCCGCGGATCGCTACCGCGTCGTGCAGCCGCTGTGCTCGCGGCGTGCGCGGCGGCGCTGTCGTGCGCGGTGCGCGCCGGTGTGCTTCCCGAGGATCGTGCGGATCTCCTTTATCACTCGTACGATGGCGGCGGCGTGACGATCGACGGCCCGTCGCTCCTCGTGCGCAAACAGTTCGCGGACAAGTTTTCGGCGTCGGCGAACTATTACGTCGACCGCGTGACGAGCGCCTCGATCGACGTCGTGACGACCGCGAGCCCGTATACCGAGGAGCGCACGCAGTACTCGCTCGGGCTCGACTACCTGCACGATCGGTGGCTGCTGAACCTGGGCTACACGTCGAGCGAGGAGAACGACTATTCGGCGTCGACCTTCAGCGTCGGCGTGAGCCAGGACTTTTTTGGCGACCTCACGACGCTGTCGCTCGGCTACAGCCTCGGCAAGGACGAGGTGGGGCGCCGCGGCGATTCGATCTTCAAGGATACCGTCGAGCGTCAGCAGTACCGCATCGGGCTCTCGCAGATCCTGACACGGAATCTGATCGTCGGGTTGTCGTTCGAGACGATCACCGACGAAGGCTTTCTCAACAATCCGTACCGTCAGGTCCGCTATATCGACGAGACGAGCCCGCTCGGCTACGCGTACGAGCCGGAGGTTTATCCGCGCACAAGGACGAGCGATGCGGCCGCGTTCCGGTTGCGTTATCACCTGCCGTATCGCGCGGCGTTGCACGGCGAGTACCGCTGGTACACGGATAGCTGGGATATCGGCGCCGATACCTTCGAGCTCGGCTACACGCATCCGCTCGACGGCGGCTGGATCCTCGAGGCGAAGGTCAGGCTCTATTCGCAGACCGCGGCCTCGTTCTACGAGGATCTCTTCCCGCGCTCGCGGTTCCAGAACTTCATGGCGCGCGACAAGGAGCTCAGCACCTTCGACAGCCGCACGATTAGGATCGGCGCGAGCTACGACGTGCTGCGCGGCGGTTGGAAATTCGTCGATCGGGGCACGGTCAACATCGCGTACGACCGCATCCGGTTCGACTACAAGGATTTCCGCGATCTTCGCGTGACGGGCGTGCCGCCGGGCCAGGAGCCGCTCTACGGCTTCGACGCGAACGTCGTGCAGGTGTTCGTGTCGTTCTGGTTCTGAAGCCTACCAGCGGAAGAGGCGCACCGCGGTCCCGCGCTCGTAGACCTCGGGACCGCGCGGCAGCTCGACGAAGCCGTCCGTGCCCGCGAGCGTGATGAAGTCGCCGGAGGTGTTCGTCGGCCGCGGCTCCGCGGCGAGCACGCCGTCCGGCCGCGATTCGAGCACGACGGGCATGAAGAGGCCGAGGCGCGCCGGCATGCGGACGTCGGCGGTCAATACCGCGTGCTCGACGCGATAGGGCGCGAGCCCGAGCGACTTCCGAAGCGCCGGCAGCACGTAGCGGGTCGTGCAGACGAGCGCCGAGACCGGGTTCCCGGGCAGCGCGAAGACCGGCTTCCCCTCGCGTGCGATGCCGAACCACATCGGCCGGCCCGGCCGCTGCTCGATCTTATGGAACACGAGCTCGACGGCGAGCCGCTCGAGCACCGCGGGAACGAAATCGAACTGGCCCATCGACACGCCGCCGGAAAGGATCAGCATGTCGTGCTCCTCGTGCAGGCGGCCGATCTCGTCGAGCAGCACACGCTCGTCGTCGGGCAGCCGGGCTCGCGTGACCGTGCCGAGCCGGTGCCGTGTCAGTGCCGTCTCGATCGCACGATCGTTGCAGGAGCGAATCTGATGCGGAGCGATCGGCTCGTCGACGTCGACGAGCTCGTCGCCGGTCGAGATCACCGCGACGCGCGGCAACGCGGCGACGGCGACTTCCGCTTTGCCCGCACTTGCGAGCACCGCCATCTCGGGGCCGCCGATCACCGTCCCGCGGCGGAGCACGACGCTGCCCGCGCGGCGGTCGCTGCCTTGCGGGTGCACGAACTGACGCTCCGCGACCTCGGCGCTCTCCGAGACTTCCGCCTCGTCGCCGCGGCGCTGGATCCGCTCGACGGGGATCACGGTATCGCAGCCGCGCGGCAGCATCGCGCCGGTCATGACCTCGATGCACTCGCCCGGCGCCTGCCGATCGAGCGCCGGCGCCCCCGCAGCTTGCGTGCCGCGGACCTTGAATCGCCGGATCCCGCTCGCGAAATCGCGATAGGCGATCGCGATACCGTCCATCGTCACGCGGTCGAACGGCGGCTGGTCGCGCTCCGCGTGCACGTCCTCGGCGAGGACCCTTCCGCTCGTGCGGACGAGCGGCTCGCGCACGACGGGAGCCTGCGCCATGCGCGCGAGGATCAGACGTTCCGCATCGGCGATCTCGGTCATTCCCGTGCTTCTTTCCGGTAACGCTACGTTCGTGAAACAGGCGACGATGCTATAATCGGCCGCAGGAGGCAACCCGCAATGGGGCGCTTGCTTCTCGGCATCATTGCCGCGCTCATCGCCGCTTCGACCTGGGCTCAATCCGAAAGCCGCACGGTCGTGGGCCAACGCCATCCTCTACTCGCCGACGGCGCCGACGCCATCCGTGCCGGCTCGTACGATGAAGGCATCCGCCTTACGACGCTCGGCCTCGAGACCGAGTCCGTCACGAGCTCGGATCGCGCCGCCGCCCTTTCCAACCTGTGCGCCGCCTATGCCGGGAAAGGCGACGCCGACAAGGCGATCGAGCATTGCAACGCTTCGATCGAGCTTGGCGGCCGAAACTGGCGTGCGTACAGCAACCGTGCGTATGCGTACTGGCTCAAAGGTATGTACGACGAAGCCGCTCGAGACATCGAGGTCGCGGCGCAGCTGGCGCCCGAGGCAAGACAGGTCGCGCAGATCCGCGGCATGATCAACTAGCGCCGACTCGCGCCGAACGTCACGATCGAGGATCGAAGATAACCGTGGGCCGCAGCAGCATCGATCGTCGTGCCGGGGGCGTGGGACGTCTGTTGCGTGCCGCGCGCGCCATGGCCGTGCCGGCCGCCATGCTTGCCGCGTTCGCGTTCCACGTGACGCCGAAGGCGGTAGCCTCGAGCTCGACCCTTCGCTTATTGCCGCATGCAGTGGTCGCGGCGACATTCGCTGCGGGCGGCGAGCGCGCGAAGGCACAGGGGGAAGCGCGCAGCCGGAGGGGCCGCGTCGATCCGATCGGCGTCTGGCATTGCCTGATGTTCGGTCGGGATGGGGAGCAACGTTTCTATCTCGCGCTCGACTCCGACGGAGGCGCCCGGATCGCCCGGGTCACCGAGGCGCTCGAGGGCCGTTGGACCGCGGTCGGTGAATGGCGCCGCGTGTACGGGCGCTTCGAGCTCGAGGATCGTGCGAACGCGCGCCGGTTCATTGCCGACCTTCGTGCCGAGACGCTCGGCGGCCGCTGGATGGCAACGATCTACGAAGGCGGCTGGTGGTGCGCGCCGGTCGACGGCGTCGCGCCGCACGACGAGAAGCCGCCGCCCGCACGCGGATTGATGGAAGCGCTCGTACCCGCCATTATTGCGGGGCCGAATTATCCGCGGCAGGCAGTAAGGGAAGCCAAGGAAGGACGGGCAGTCAGTTGCTTCATCGTCGACGGTCGGGGGGAGATCAGTCGGCCCGGCATTATCGAGCTGACGGACGAAGTTTTCCGCGAGGCGACGCTCGGTGCCGTCGCCCGGTCGCGCTTTCGGAGTCGCGGCGATGACAGTGCACCGATGCCTGCCTGTCGCAGCTTCAAGTACGAGCTGCGCATCGCCGGTTGACCACGGCTAGCCCCACGACGATGAGCGGCGTTGAGGCCGGACGCGGAGGGCCGTCGCGCCCCCGGCTCGTCGAGGGCCCGGTCGGGCGACACCTGTGGCAGCTCGCGGCGCCGATGTTCGTCGGCCTCGTCGCGGTCAGCTCGTACAGCATCGTCGATACCTACTTCGTCGGTCAGCTCGGCACGCTGCCGCTCGCCGCGCTCGGATTCACGTTCCCCGTCGCATTCTCGCTGGTCGCCGTCGCGCTCGGCGTCGGCGTCGGCTGCTCGTCGGTGCTGTCGCGTTCGTACGGCGCCGGCGACCTCGAATCGGCGCAGCGGATCACGACGCATTCGCTCGTGCTCGCCGTGCTGCTCGGCTTGGTCGTGATGGTCGCCGGGCTTGCGAGCATCGACCGGGTCTTCGGATGGCTCGGCGCCGACGAGCGCACGTTGCCGCTCGTGCGCGAGTACATGGAGATCTATTACTTCGGCGGCTTTCTGTTGATTCTTCCCCTCGTCGGGAACTTCGCGATGCGCTCGGTCGGCGATGCGCGCATCCCGGCGGTGATCATGGGAATTTCGTCCGTCGTGAACATCGTGCTCGACCCCATCCTGATCTTCGGATGGTTCGGCTTTCCCCGCCTCGAGATGCGCGGCGCGGCGATCGCGACGGTGATCGCGAACGGCGTGACCGTGCTCGCGTCGGTGTGGATCCTTCATCGCCGCGAGCACCTCGTGCGGGCACGCTATCTGCGGCCGTCCGGTTACTGGGACTCGTTCCGCCGTCTCGCCCACGTCGGCGTGCCCGCGACCGCGGCGAACCTGCTGAACCCGCTGACCGTCGGCGCGATCACGGCACTCGTCGCGTCCCATGGTCCCGAAGCCGTCGCGGGGTTCGGCGTGGCGTCGCGCGTCGAATCGCTCGTCATGATCGTGATCTTCGCCGTGTCGTCGTCCGTGACGCCGTTCGTCGGCCAGAACTACGGCGCGGGCAGGATCGACCGCGTGCGGAGCATGACACGGATCTCGGGGCTCTTCTGCGTCGCGTACGGCGTCGCGGTTGCCGTGGTGCTCTGGTTCGCCGGCGCGCCGCTCGCGGCACTCTTCAACGACGCGCCCGGGGTCGTCTCGACGGCGGCGGCCTATCTTTCGATCGTGCCGGTGACGCTCGGCGCCTTCGGCGTCATGCTCGTTTGCGCCGCAGCGTTCAACGCGCTCGGCAAGCCGATGCCGGCGACGACGCTGACGTTCGCGAAGCTCTTTCTCGCATATATCCCCCTCGCGTGGCTCTTCTCTCGTGCCGTCGGGTTGCTCGGCATCTTCTGGGCGAACGCGATCGTGCATGTGCTATTCGGGATCGTCGCGTCCATCTGGGTGAAGCGGACGTTCGACGAGGTCGAGCGGCGGGCCGCATAGCGACTCGGGCCGCCCGTTGCGTCAGCGCGCCTTGTGTTGCCCGCGGTATCACCGCACACTTCCGCCGACTATCGACCTGCGCACGGCGGCGCCCCGTGCAATACGGATGCTCGAGAACGAAACGAACGGGGGGAGACGATGCGGAAGCTTGCAGGGCTCTTGCTGGCGGCAAGTTGCGGCCTGATCGCCGCGCCGGCTTTTCCGCAGAACCAGAGCGATGTGGTTTATGAGTGCGATCGCGCTTGCCTGAAAGGATTCGTCGATGCGTGGCTAGGTGCGCTCATCGCGAGCGATGCTTCGGCGATCCCGCTTGCGCCCGATGCGAAGGTTACGTTGAACGATGATTTCGTCGACGTGAAGGATGCTTTCTGGCGCAGTGCGGCCTCCGTGCAAGCGCGTATCGATATCGCGAATCCGCGTTGGGGAGATACTGCAACCCAGGCAGTCATCAACAACGACGACGGTACTCGATACCTCTATGTGCTTCGTCTGAAGGTCAAAGGCGGCGCGATCACCGAAGCCGAGTCGATCGTGGTTCGAAACGCCGAAGAAGGCGGACTGTTCGACGTTTCGACGCTTGAGACCCCGAACGCGAACTTCAACATTCGGATTCGCCCCGCGGAGCAGGATTCCTATTACGACCTGATCGCCGCGGCCGAAGGCTATTGGCGCGCGTTCAACACCAACGGCACCGATGAATATCATCCCGCCCCGCTGTGGCCCAATGTTCCGCGCGTCGTGAACGGCGTGAGCACGGCGAACGCCGCGAGCGGCGGCGAGGGCACAATGACCGCCGCGGAGCAGTTCGACCGCGGTCTTCATGCCGGGCGCAACGCGTGGGACCTGCGCTATCCGGTCGTCGACGAGGAGTACGGCGTCGTCATGAGCGTGGCTCGGCTGGGTCTCAAGGCGGACGCTCGACCGTTGCGGCCGGAGCACGCGGCCGAGCGGCTGGCCGCGATGTTCTTCGCGATTCGCAAGGGCCTGATTTGGGACATGCAGGGCGTGATGGTGAACCGCGCCGAAGCGCTGCCGAGCGCGTGGCCGCCGGATTACGGTCCGACGCGGGGCGGTTGGCCGCCGATCACTTGCGACCGCGCATGCCTTACGCGTTTTATCGATGCTTACTACGCGGCGCTCCTCGCGAACGATCCATCGGCCCTTCCCGAGGCGGCAAACGCGCGCGTCACGCTGAACGGAGATGAAGTCACATTGGCCGATGCCTTCTGGGAGGAAGCAGAGAAAGTCCGCTGGCGGTTCGATATCGTGAACGAGCGGCTCGGCGACACGGGCACTCAGGTCGTGGTCGTCAACGAGGACGGCTCCGACACGATGGAGACCGTGCGCCTCAAGGTCGTGCAGGGCGCGATCACCGAGATGGAGATCATCCGCGCGTTCCGCGGTGATGCCGGCGAGGCGTGGTGGGGACCGGAGCAGCTCGACCCGGAGCCTTCCGACTTTTTGAAGCTCCCGATCCCACCGTCCGAGCGCGATTCCTATTACGAGCTCGTCGCCGTCGCGGACGGGTATTTCAGAGCGTTCCAGACCAACGGCACACCGGATTACCACCGCGCGGACCTCTTGCCGGATACGCGGCGTTTCGAGAACGGCGCGCAGTTCACCGGCAACTATCGCAACGGCGTCTATGCGGTCGCCGCGGAAGGTTTCCACCGCGGCCGCTTCATCGGGCGCAATCTCTGGGACCGCCGCTATGCGGTCGTCGACGAGGAGCGCGGCATCGTGCTCACGATTCTGCGTTTCGGCCGGCTCGACGGCCCGATCGAAAACGCGAGCCCGGTGACCGCGTTCGACCGTATCGTCGCCGAGTTCTTCACGATCAAGTCCGGCAAGATCCAGGAGGTTCAGGCCATCCTGGTCAATCGGGACGATGCCGAGCCCACTGGCTGGGACACGCTTTGGTACGGCCCCGGCCGCGGCGGCTGGCACAACATGCCGACGGGGCAGTAAACGAACGGCGTGCGCGGGCTCCTCGTGGGCTCGCGCCACCTGCGCAGACGGTGCGACGCGTGGCACACTCCCGGCATAGGGGAACGACCTGCGTTCTCGTTCGCAGGCTAGCCTGGGGAGTGCCTGAGCCCATGAGCACGGCGCCATTACTCATCGCCAAAGCCGGCGACACGAGCCTCGAGCTCTTGCCGGCGCTCGCGAACCGTCACGGTCTCATTGCGGGCGCTACCGGCACCGGTAAAACCGTCACGCTGCAAACGTTGGCCGAGCGCTTCTCGTCGATCGGTGTGCCGGTATTCATGGCCGACGTGAAGGGCGATCTCGCCGGGATGTCCATGCCGGGCGGCGGCAATCCCAAGGTCGAGGAGCGCCTGACGCAGCTCGGCATCGAGCCCGACTATGCGGGCTGCCCGGTGGTCTTCTGGGACGTGTTCGGCGCGAGCGGGCATCCCGTGCGCGCAACGATATCCGACATGGGGCCGCTCTTGCTCGCGCGCATGCTCGAGCTCAACGACACGCAAGAGGGCGTGCTGAACCTCGTCTTCAAGGTCGCCGACGACGCCGGGTTGTTGCTCCTCGATCTCAAGGACCTGCGCGCGATGCTGCAGCTCGTCGCGGAGAACGCGGCGGAGCTGCGCACGGAGTACGGCAACGTCTCGGCGGCCTCGGTCGGCGCGATTCAGCGCGGGCTGCTCGCCCTCGAGTCGCAGGGCGCCGATCGGTTCTTCGGCGAGCCGATGCTCAATGTCGACGATTTGCTGCAAACCGACCGGGGCCGCGGCGTCGTGAACATTCTCGCGGCGGACAAGCTGCTCCACTCGCCGAAGGTCTACAGCATGTTCCTGCTGTGGCTTCTCGCGGAGCTCTTCGAGCACTTGCCCGAGGTCGGCGATCTCGAGAAGCCGAAGCTCGTGTTCTTTTTCGACGAAGCGCATCTGCTCTTCGACGACGCACCCAAGGCGCTCGTCGACAAGATCGAGCAGGTCGTGCGGCTCATCCGCTCGAAGGGCGTCGGCGTGTACTTCGTCACGCAGAATCCGCTCGACATTCCGGATGCCGTGCTCGGGCAGCTCGGCAACCGCGTGCAGCATGCGCTGCGTGCGTTCACGCCGCGCGACCAGAAAGCCGTGAAGGCGGCGGCGCAGACGATGCGCGCGAATCCCGCGCTCGACATCGAAACGGCGATCACGGAGCTCGGCGTCGGCGAGGCGCTCGTATCGCTGCTCGACGAGAAGGGCCGTCCGGGCGTGACGCAACGTGCGCTGATCGTGCCCCCGATGAGCAGGCTCGGGCCGATCGAGCCCGCCGTGCGCGCGCAGCTGATCGCATCGTCGAGCTTGGCTGGTCACTACGACACGGCGGTCGACCGAGAATCGGCTTACGAAAAGCTGCGCGCGCGTGCCGAAAGCGACGGCTCCCAGGGTCGGAAACCCGGTCGAGCGGCCGGCGGCTCGGCTCGACGCGGCCCGGCGGGGCAAGGCCGATCCGCGAGCAACGACACGGGCAGTCTCGCGTCGGACATCTTGTTCGGTCGACGCGGGCCGCGCGGCGGGCGGCAGTCGCAGGGCTTGATCGAGGCGATGGCGAAGAGCGCCGTGCGCTCGATGGGCACTCAGGTCGGCCGCTCGCTGATGCGCGGATTACTCGGCTCCTTGCTCGGCAGCAAGAAGTAGGGACTCGCGCGGCTTCTTCGTTCAGTCCGCCACGCGCGCCGACACGATCGCAACCTCGTACGCGTTCGCCGAGGCAAACGGGCCGAGCCCCGTAGCGATGCGCTGCGCCGCGCCGGCCGGGAGGCGAGAGATCCGCTGACCGGCCTGCCGGATGCCGCCGTCGACCGCATAGCGAATGGCGAGCGCGACGTCCGCGACGTTGACCCCGGTCGGATTGCCGACCTCGACGACGAGCCGTCCTTGGGCGTCGAGCCCCGTCCGCACCTGCAGGTATTGACCGGGGTTCTGCGGCAGGTCGAGCCGCACGGCCCGATCGCGCGCCGCCTGCCCGACCTCGCTGCTCGATTGCGCCGCCGCCGCGTAGCGCTCGAGCGCCGCAGCGCGGTTGCCGCGCTGCTCGGCGATCAGCCCAAGCACGTAGTAGGCCTCCGCGGTCGGCAGGAGCGAAACGCTCGTCTCGAGATCGGCCTCGGCGGCGTCCCACTGGCGGAGTCGCTGGTGCGCGATGCCTTTCTTGAGCGGGTAATAGAAGTAGCGGTCGTTGCGCGCGATCGCGGCGCGATAGTGCTCGACCGCCTCGGCGTTCCGCCCTCGCTCGAGCTCGATATCGCCCATGAGCGCATGGAAGTGTCCCTCCGCGGGCAGCAGCCGGAGGGCCTCACGGGCGTGCCGTTCCGCCTCGTCGAGGCGTCCCTCGGAAAGCGCCTTGAGGCCCGCATCGTAGGCGTCGTAAGCGGGTTTCGCCTCTTTGAGCCGCGCGATGGCCGCTTGATAGCGCTCGCGTCCGAGCTCGCCTCCGGGCGGGAGCGACGCGGCCGTCTGCCGATTCCGCTCGACGCGCTCGGTCGACGGCGGATGGCTCGCGAACAGCCCGGCGAGCCAGCCTTCGTTGCCGCTGCCCTCGGAGAGGCGCACGAATGTCTCCTGAAGCGTGACGGCCGCCATCGGATCGTAGCCCGCCTTGGCCATGTACTGCGTGCCGTAGAGATCCGATTCGAGCTCGGCGCCGCGGCTGTAACGCTGATTGACGAGCTGCGCGCCGAGATTCGCGGCGCCGACGACGAGATTCGAATAGTCGTTGTCCCGCGCGCCGATCGCGGCGGCGAGCACCGCACCCTGAAGCAGCATCCCGCGCTGCATCGCGAGCGCGCCGTGCCGCGCCGCGGCGTGCACGATCTCGTGCCCGAGCACGGCCGCGAGCTCCGCCTCGTTGTCGAGCTCGAGCAAGAGCCCCCGGTTCACCGCGATCTTCCCGCCGGGGAGCGCCCAGGCATTCGGCACCGAGTTGTTCAGCACGACGAACTCGTACGGCAGCGCGCGGTCGCTCACCGCGGCGAGCCGCTGTCCGACGCTCGAGACATAGGCCGTGAGCTCGGGATCGACGACGTAGTCGCCGCCCTGCGCCTGCCGCATCGGGAAGTACTGCTGCTCGCCGATCGCGATTTCCTGATCCGCGGAGACGAGCGCGAGCTCCCGGTCGCCGGTGACCGGATTGATCACGCAGCCGGCGGAGGCCAGAAGGGCGGCACCCGCGGCGACCGCACACGCCGCGTGACGGATGCGTCGAATCGTCTTCTTTTCCATTCTTTGCGATCCTCCCGGGCGGTTCGTCGAGGCGCTCCGGGTGCCGAAAGCTTCGCCGAAAACGATAATAGGAGTCGAGTCTTCGGACCCGCAGCGTAGCCCCGGGTTCCGGCGGCCCAAGCGCCGCGCCCTTGGACTACAATGCTTCGCCATGGACAAGGAAGGTACGCCGACGGATTTCATCCGTCAGATCGTTGCTGCGGACGTCGCGGCCGGCAAGAACGGCGGCCGCGTGCAGACTCGTTTCCCGCCGGAGCCGAACGGGTATCTCCACATCGGCCACGCGAAGGCGATCTGCGTCGACTTCGGCATCGCCGAGGAATTCGGCGGCACGTGCTATTTGCGCTTCGACGACACGAATCCGACCAAGGAAGACGAGGAGTACGTCGAGGCGATCAAGCGCGACGTCCGCTGGCTCGGCTTCGACTGGGGCGACCGGCTGACGCACGCGTCGGACTATTTCCCGCAGATGTACGAGCTCGCCGTGCATCTGATTCGCGCCGGCAAGGCGTATGTGGATCACCTCTCGACCGAGGAGATCCGCGAATACCGCGGCACGCTGACCGAGCCGGGACGCGAGAGCCCGTATCGCAACCGCTCGGTCGAGGAGAACCTCGAGCTGTTCGAGCGGATGCGCCGAGGCGAGTTCGAAGAAGGCGAGTGCGTGCTTCGCGCGAAGATCGACATGGCGTCGCCGAACATCAATCTGCGCGACCCGCCGCTGTATCGCATCCGCAAGGTGCCGCACCAGCGCACCGGCACGACGTGGTGCATCTACCCGTTGTACGACTTCGCGCACACGCTTTCCGATGCGCTCGAGGGCACCACGCACTCGCTCTGCACCCTCGAGTTCGAGGATCACCGACCGCTCTACGAATGGTTCCTCGACAACCTGCCCGTGCCGCACCGGCCCAGGCAGATCGAGTTCTCGCGGCTCAATCTGATGTATACGCAGATGAGCAAGCGGCGGCTGCGGCAGCTCGTCGAGGAGAAGCACGTCGAGGGCTGGGACGATCCGAGGATGCCGACGCTTTCGGGGTTCCGGCGCCGCGGCTACACGCCCGAATCGATCCGCGATTTCATTCGCCGGATCGGCGTGACGAAGAAGGAGCACATGATCGAGCTCGGCCTGCTCGAGAGCTGCATCCGCGACGACCTGAACGTGCGCGCCGAGCGGCGCTTCGCGGTGCTCGATCCGCTGAAGATCACGATCGTGAACTTCCCGGACGACGAGGTCGAGTGGCTCGAGGCCGCGAATCATCCGAGCCGCTCCGAGCTCGGCACGCGCACCGTGCCGTTCTCGCGTGAGATCCTGATCGAGCGCTCGGATTTCATGGAGGATCCGCCGAAGCAATTCCACCGGCTGAAGCCCGGCGGCGAGGTGCGGCTGCGCTACGCGTACATCATCAAGTGCGAGGAAGTCGTGAAGGACGCCGCGGGGAACGTGGTCGAGCTCAAGTGCAGCTACGATCCGACGACCCGCAGCGGGTCGGGCGACGAGGGGCGCAAGGTCAAGGGCACGATCCATTGGGTGTCGGCGCGGCACGCCGCGCGCGCCGAGGTGCGGCTCTACGACCGGCTGTTCAAGGTGCCGTTCCCGACCGGCGAGTCGCTCGAGGACGAGCTCAACCCGAGCTCGCTCGAGATCGTCGAGGCCGCCGTGGAGCCCGCGCTCGCCGACGCGCCGCCCGAGTCGCACTTTCAGTTCGAGCGGAACGGCTACTTCTTCGTCGATCCCGTGCTGTCGCGTCCCGGCAAGCCGGTCTTCAACCGGACCGTGACGCTGCGCGACAGCTGGGCGAAGCTCGAGAAGGAAGCCCTGAGCGGCGCCGCGCAAGGCTGATACGAGAGGCCAACTGGTCGCGGCAGCCTCGAGCGCCGCGACCGGCTCGGCGTCAGGGCGGCAGCACGACCTTCTGATACAGCGTCTTCGCGCGCCCCTGCGGGTCGTACTTCGCCTTCAGCTCGCGATACGCCTCGCCGTTGTAGCGCGCGTCGAATTCCTCCTCGGTCATGAACGACGAGGAATAGAGCATCTTGATTCCGCCGAGCGCGAAGGTCTTCTCGTCGAGGATCTTCGTGTAGTAGTACGGCGGCTTGCCTTCGGGCTTGCGGACCTGGAGGTAGCAGCCGAGATTGAAGTACAGCGTGTTCGGGCGGATCGGGTAGAGCGTCGGCTGACGCGGCGTGCGAATCGGCACCGCGGCCCACGGCCGGCCGTCGAGCCGCACTTCCCGGAGCGCGAACTCGAGCAGCTCCTCCGCGTGCTCCCACGGCACTTCCCAGTCCTGAATGAGCGGCTCGGTGTCGGGCTCACGGGCGCCGGGGAGCTTCTGCGCGAGCCTGTCCTTCCACGCGACGTAGTGCGTGTAGAACGCCGAGTTGCGGAAGCGCGCGGGCGCGTAGCGGCGAAAGAGCGCGTAGAGGAGGCCGTCCGGGATATTCCAGAACCATTCCGGATCGTAGCGGAAGAGGTAGTCGCGCGTCGTCAGATAGATGTCGCTGCGCGCCTGCACGAGCCGATAGAAAATGTTGCGCCGCAAGATGTCGTCGACGTGCGGGACGCTCTGCGCGTAGCGGCCGGTCATCAAAATGAAGCGGCCGTCCTCGAACACGAGCCCTTCGACGAAGTGGTGCTCGCCCGAATCCGCCGCCGCGCGCATCGCGTCGAGGTACGACGCGGCCGTGCCGTACGTCTCCATGTGCAGGTGCACGTACGGCTGGACCGGCTCGATCTTGATGCGCGCGCGCAGGATATAGCCGAGCGTGCCGTAGGAGTTCGGCAGCGCGTTGAAGAGATCCGCGTACTCGTTCGTCGCCGACGCGGTGACGACGCGCCCGGTCGGCAGCAGCACGTCGGCCTCGACGAGACCGTCGTGCACGAACCCGTTACGAAAGCACGTCGACTCGATGCCGATGCCGACCGTGGCGCCGCCGACCGTGATGTGCTTCAGCTCCGGCACGACGAGCGGCACGTGGCCGCGCGCGATCGCGTAGTCCGCAATCGTCTCGAACGTCGTGAGCCCCTCGACGTCCATCGTGAGGCTTTCGGCGTCGAGCGAGATCGGCTGGTTGAAGTCGCCGAGCGAAAGGCGCTTCGTGCCGGTCTCGCGCGGCTGGTAACGAAACAGATTCGAGATCGTCGACTTCGAGAGCTGAAGGTGTCCCGGGCCTTCGGTCCACTCGCTCTCGAGCCGCGCCTTTTTCCGCTCGTACTCGGCGGCGGCCGCCGCGTTCGCGCTCACGCTTTCTCGTAGACGTGCGCGCGCGTCCACGGCACGCCGTTGTAGCCGGTCCGGGCGAACAGCACCTGGAACAGCTGCAGCTTGCCGTGCACGAACGCCATGATCGAGCCCGCGAGGTAGAGCCGCCACGCGCGGACGAACGTCTCGTCGAACATCTTGCGCACCGCGTCAACGTTCTCCTCGAAGCGGTCGAGCCACGCTCGGAGCGTCTCCGCGTAATGCAGGCGGATGTTCTCGACATCGAGCACGGACAGTCCGTTCGGCTCGAAGATGTCCATCATCTGCCGCAGGGTCGGAGGATAGGCGCCCGGGAAGATGCGCTTGTCGATCCACGCGTTCAGCGGCTCCGGCCAGTCGCGCCCGATGGTGTGGATCAAGCCGCGTCCTTCCGGCGTGATCAGCCGATCGATGAGGTTGCCGAGCGCACGGTAGTTGCCGGGCCCGACGTGCTCGAGCATGCCGATCGAGACGAACGCGTCGTAGCGCGGCGACTTGGCGCCCGCCGCGTTACGGTAGTCGTCCTCGACGAACTCGACCTTGTCCGTGAGCCCTTCGCGCTTCGCCCATTCGCGCGCGTGCTCGACCTGCTCGTGCGAGATGTTGAAGCTGCGCACGTTCACGCCGTAGTTCTTCGCCATGAAGAGCGCGAAGCCGCCCCAGCCGCTGCCGGCCTCGATGACGCGCTCGCCGGGCTGGAGCCGGAGCTTCCGGCTAACGTGGTGCATCTTCGCCTGCTGCGCCTGCTCGAGCGTCATCGAAGGGTCGGCGTAGTACGCGCACGTGTACTGCAGCGCCTCGCGGTCGAGCCACAGCTCGTAGAACTCGTTGCCGATGTCGTAGTGATGGTGGATGTTGCGCTTCGAATCGGCGAGATCGGGCGCGAGCCGGCTGCCGCGCCGCAGCCAGCCGGGCACGCCGCGGGCATCGAGATATCGGTACGCGGCATCGAGCAGCGTCAGCAGATCGCCGTTCACCTGGATGCGTCCGGCGCTGTAGAGGTCGCCGAAATGCAGCTCCGGGTTCACGAGGACCTGGAACAGCGCGCGCCGGTCGCCGATGCGCACCGTCACGCGGCCCTCGGCCGGTTGGGCCTTCTCGGGCGGGACGTCCCACAGCACGACGTCGATCGGCGCATCGCCGAGACGGCTCGTGAGCTGACGCACGATCCAGCGATCCGCTGCCGTCGGGACGCCGAGCGCGGCGCGCTCGGGCGCCGAATCGGCCGGATAGCCCGAGGTGGGCACGCCGAGAGGCTCCAGGCGACTTCTATTCATCTCGTTATTCTCCGCTGCGAGCACCGCCGCCGGGATAGGGCGGCTTGCGAGCCATGGAACGAGGGGAGGCGTCCTCGCCGCAGGCCTCCTGTCGGCCTGCCGGGACGCGCGCCGGCCGCGGCTTCGGCCGCCGGCCGACGGAAAGGCCCTCGTGAATTTCCATATCCGGGTCGACCGGCTCCACGGTATTGTGCCATGCGGCGCCAGCGACTTGAACTTCAACGTTTTTTGTAGGTGCTTGTTCGGGCAAGGATCGTTTCTCGGTCGATTTCCGCGCGCGCCGATCGACGAATGCATGGGGTGGTAACATAGGCGGCGAGGGTGGATCGATGACGAACGGCAGCGTGAAGCGATGGCAGGGCGAGGGGGCGGTCCGGGACCGCCTGAATCGGCCCGTGCGCGATCTCCGGATCTCGGTGATCGATCGCTGCAATTTCCGCTGCCCGTACTGTATGCCCGAGGACGTCTACGGCGACGAGCACGCGTTCATGCCGCGCTCCGAGTGGCTCACGGCGGGCGAGATCAAGCGCATCGCGTCGCTGTTCTTGCAGCTCGGCGTCACGAAGTTCCGCCTGACCGGCGGCGAGCCGCTCCTGCGGCGCGATCTCGTCGAGATCGTCGCGGCGCTCGCCGAGCTGCCGGGCGCCGACGATCTCGCGCTGACGACGAACGGCTCGTTGCTCGCGCGCCGGGCGAAGGAGCTCAAGTCCGCAGGCTTGAAGCGCGTGACGGTGAGCCTCGACAGCCTCGACGACGCGACGTTCAAGATGATGAGCGGCGGCCGCGGCGACGTCGCGACGGTGCTCGGGGCGATCGAGACGGCGCGCGAGGTGGGCTTCTCGCCGGTCAAGGTCAACGTGATGGTGCAGCGCGGCAAGAACGAGGAAGGGGTCCTCGATCTCGTCGAGCGCTTCCGCGGCACCGGCGTGATCGTGCGGTTCATCGAGTACATGGATGTCGGCACGCTGAACGGCTGGCGCCGCGAGGACGTCGTGCCGTCGAAGGAGCTCGTCGAGAAGATCGGCGCGCGCTGGCCGCTCGAGCCGCTCGACAAGAACTATCGCGGCGAGGTCGCGGAGCGCTATCGCTTCGTCGACGGCGCGGGCGAGATCGGTTTCATCTCGTCGGTCAGCAATCCGTTCTGCGGCGACTGTCATCGCGCGCGGCTGTCCGCCGACGGAAAGCTCTACACGTGCCTCTTCGCGGCGAACGGCACGGATCTTCGAACCCCGCTTCGGGCCGGCGCGAGCGATGCCGAGCTCATCGGCCTGCTGCAGAACGTGTGGCGTTCGCGCGCTGACCGCTACAGCGAGCTTCGCGCGGAGCTCCGGGCGCGGCGCGAGCGGGTCGAGATGTACAGGATCGGCGGCTGATGCTCACGCATGTCGACGAGCGCGATCGGCCGACGATGGTCGACGTCGGCGACAAGGCGGTGACGACGCGCACCGCCGAGGCGCGCGCGATCGTCGAGTTTCCGGAAGAGGCGGGCGTTTCGGCCGGCGAGGAGCTGCGCACGAAGAAGGGGCCGGTCTTCGATACGGCGATCATCGCGGGCGTGATGGCCGCGAAGAAGACGCACGATCTCGTGCCGTTCTGTCATCCGATCGCGCTCGAGGATTGCAAGATCGCGATCGACTGGAGCGGCCCGCGCGAGATCACGGTGCGCTGCTCCGTGCGTGCGACGCACAAGACCGGCGTCGAGATGGAGGCGCTGACCGGCGCGACGGTCGCCGCGCTCACGATCTACGACATGTGCAAGGCGCTGACGCACGGGATAAGGATCAAAGAGGTCGCGCTGCTGTCGAAGACCGGCGGCAAGCGCGACTATCGGCTCGAGCCGGCGGCAGCGGGTACCGCCGGGGGCGAGACTTAGAGCGACTGTGGTCGTGCATCGATAGCAGGGAGAGAAGATGATCGATGTGACGGCGCGCTACTTCGCGGCCTTTCGCGAGCAGGTCGGTGCCGAGTCCGAGCGGATCACGACTTCGGCCCGCACGGCGGCCGAGCTCTTCAGCGAGCTCGCCGAGCGCCACGGTTTCGCGGACGCGCGGGTCCGCTGCAAGGTCGCGATCAACGACGAGCTCTGCGACTGGGAGACCGAGCTCACGCACGGCGACGAGGTGCTGTTCTTCCCGCCGGTCGCGGGCGGTTGACGATGAGCTTCGCGATTCGCTCGACCCCGATCGATCCGCGCGCGCTCGAAGAGCGCCTTCGTGACGCGCGCGCCGGCGCGTGCGTGACGTTCGAAGGCTGGGTGCGCAATCACCAGGACGGTCACGAGGTCACCCTGCTCGAGTACGAGGCGCACGAGCCGATCGCCGTCGCCGAGGGCGAGAAGATCATCGCCGAGGCGAAGCAACGTTTCGACGTGCTCGAGATCCTCGCCGAGCATCGCGTCGGCAGGCTCGAGATCGGCGACTGTGCGGTCTGGGTCGGCGTGAGCGCCGCGCACCGCGGCGCGGCGTTCGACGCGTGCCGCTACGTGATCGACGAGATCAAGCACCGCGTGCCGATCTGGAAGAAGGAACACTACGCGGACGGCGCGAGCGGCTGGGTCAACTGCGCGACCGGTGCACCGGTCCGAAACGCCGAGCGGGCCGCAGAGACAGCCTCCTGAGATCCTCCGCGGTATCGACGTCGACGGCAGCCTCCGGAAGATCGACGCGCGTGACGCTCCGGCTTGCCGCGAGCACGCGCCGAGCGCCTTCGTCGCCCGAGAGCGCGCGGAGCGCGGCGAACGTTCTGCGCGGCAAGATCGCGGGCGCCCCGAGCCGACCGGAGTGGGCGGCGGCCGCCGGCTGCGACGGCCGGCGCCGCCAAGCGGCGATGAGCCGCGCGAGGCTCCTCACATCGACGTGCGGCTGATCGGCGATCATGAAGAGCACCGCGCGCGCGTTGCGCGGCACCGCATCGAGGCCGCGGCGGAGCGACGTCGCCATCCCTTCGCGCCAGCCCGGGTGGTGGACTATTTCGGCTCGCTGCGCGCGCATTCGCGCGACGAGGCTCCGTAGCCGTTGCGCTTCGGCGCCGACGACGACGATCACCGGGCCGGCCGTCGCGCGCAGCGCCGTGCTCACGGCACGCTCTAGCAGCGTGCGGCCGCGGAGCCGCACGAGCTGTTTCGGCCGCCCGAGCCGCGTCGAGCCGCCGGCGGCGAGGATCACCGTAGCGAGTCCGGATGCTGCGCCGCCCTTGATCGCGCGGCGGCCGAAGGCTCGACGCATGAGTTTCCCGTATCTCGTGTTCCGAGGCGCATCCGCGCACTATACTCGACTCATGAACATACGCTTGGGCCTCGCGCGGCGCGACGACGCGACGGAAATCTCGCTGATGTCGCGCTTCCTGGTCGAGCACGGCTTGCCGTGGTCGTGGACGGAGAGCCGCGTCTCGCGGTATATCCGGCACCCGGACTGCTCGGTCGTCGTCGCGCGCGACCGCCGCCGGATCGCGGGCTTCGGCGTGATGGAGTTTCACGACGCGCACGCGCACTTGAGCCTGCTCGCCGTGCGGCCTGCGTATCAGCGCCGCGGTATCGGCCGCAGGATCATCGAGTGGCTCGAGTCGACGGCGCGGACGGCCGGCATCTTCCTCGTGCGCCTCGAGCTTCGTGCGGGCAACGACGCCGCACGGCAGTTCTACGAGAAGCTCGGTTACCGCGAGACGGGACGTAAAGCCGGTTACTACGATGCGCGCGAGGACGCGGTCGTGATGACGCGCGACTTGAGCGTGCATTCGAGCTTCAACGCATGACGAGCGTCGCGCACGAGAGGAACCGATGAGCGAGCCCGCGTTTCTGCCGCTATCGATCGCCGTGCTCACCGTGTCGGATACACGCACGGAGGAGACGGACAAGTCCGGCGCGCTGCTCGCCGAGCGCATCGTCGCCGCGGGCCATCGGCTCGCGGAGAAGCGCATCGTCAAGGACGACGTTTACGCGATTCGCGCCGTCGTCGCCGCGTGGATCGCCGATCCCGAGATCGATGTCGTGCTCACGACCGGCGGCACCGGCATCACCGCCCGCGACGGCACGCCCGAGGCCGTCGCGGTGCTGCTCGACAAGACGATCGACGGTTTCGGCGAAATGTTTCGCATGCTGTCGTACGAGGAGATCGGCACGTCGAGCCTGCAGTCGCGTTGTCTCGCCGGCGTCGCGAACTCGACGTTCGTCTTCTGCCTGCCGGGCTCGGCGCATGCGTGCGCGACCGGCTGGGACAAGATCCTCCGCGCGCAGCTCGACATACGCACGCGTCCGTGCAATTTCGCGGAGCTCTTGCCGCGGCTTCGCGAGTGATCGCGTCGCGGGCGTCGATCGTCCAACTGTCCGTCATCGTCTCGATTCAAGGACGACCGGTTGGCATTGCCGCCGGCCGCGTTCTATCATTCGCCCCGCAAGTCATTAGTCCGAGGGGTGGCCGCCGAAGCGGCCTGAGAGGCTGGCTAGTTCGCCAGCTAACCCTTTGAACCTGATCCGGTTAGTGCCGGCGTAGGGACTGGAGCTCTTCCTCTTCCCCGATCGCTGCTCGCACCGGATCTCGCTTGATGAAAGGAGATCCGCATGCGTCATTCGTTCGCCGCTCGCCGCGCGCGAGCGCGGCTCGCCGCAAAGCCTATTCAGCCGTCTGGCGGGGCCGCCGCCCGTTCCGACCGGGCATTACGCAGCCTTCCGGCAGCGCTGCTCGCGGTGCCGCTCGGGCTCGTGGCTTTCCCATCTCATGCGCAGCTCGGCATCGAAGAAGTCGTCGTCACCGCCGAGTTTCGCGAGGCCGATGCGCAATCGCTCGCGCGCAGCGTGACCGTGCTCGATGCCGATCTGCTCGAAGCCGCGACGGTTCAGCACTTCGAGGAGACGACGCTGCTCGTGCCGAACCTCAATTGGTCCGGCGAAGGGTCCAGAGCGCGGTACTTTCAGCTGCGCGGCATCGGCGAGCTCGAGCAGTACGAGGGCGCGCCGAATCCGTCGGTCGGTTTCCTGATCGACGACATCGACTTCTCGGCGATCGGCGCCGTCGCGACGCTGTTCGACGTCGAGCGCATCGAGGTGCTGCGCGGTCCGCAAGGGACGCGCTACGGCGCGAACGCGCTCGGCGGGCTCGTCTACGTGCGCTCCGCCGAGCCGCCCGAGACGCTGTCCGCGGACTTCGAGCTGACCGGCGGTAACGACGGAACGAGAGCATACGGCGCCGCCCTCGGCGGACCGCTCGGGGGGCGAGCGGGGTATCGCGTGTCGCTGCATCGCTACGAGAGCAACGGCTTCCGCGACAACGTTTATCTCGGCCGGGACGACACATACGGCCGCGACGAGCTGGCGTTGCGCGGAAAGCTCAAGTTCGACGTCGGCGAGCGCGTCGGCATCGAGGCGACCGCGCTCTACCTCGACATGGATAACGGCTACGACGCGTGGACGATCTTCAACGACTTCGACGTCCACTCCGACCGGCCGGGCCGCGACGAGCAGGAGTCGATCGCCGCGTCGGTGCGCATGACGGCCGAGCTCGATAGGTTCGATCTCGTCTCGATCACCGGCATCAACTCGACCGACGCGCTCTTCAGCTTCGACGCGGATTGGGGCAATCCCGATCTGTGGGCGCCGGTCGTTTACGATTTCTTCCTCGCGAACGATCGGCAGCGCGACACGCTGAATCAGGAGGTCCGGTTCTTGTCGAAGCCCGGCGCGCTCGCCGGCGGCCGCGGCGACTGGCTCTTCGGCGTGTACGTGCTCGACCTCGAGGAAACGAACGACCGCTTCGAGAACGGCGTGCTCGACGACGGCGTCTTCGATCCGTTCGTCCTCGACGTGCAGTCGTCGAGCGCGTACGACGCGACGAATTTCGCCGTGTTCGGTCAGGTCGATTTCGCGCTGACCGAGCGCCTCGAGCTCACGGCGGGACTTCGCTGGGAGCGCCGCGACGCGAGCTATACCGACAGCTTCGGCAACGCATTCTCTCCCGAGGATCGCATGCTCGGCGGCGAGCTTTCGCTCGCGTGGCACGTCGCGGACGGCTGGACGACCTACGCGCGGCTCGCGCGCGGCTACAAGGCGGGCGGCTTCAACGTCTCGTTCGCCGGCGTCGACTTCGACGAGGTCGACAACGTCACGCCGGATCAGATCGAGTTCGACGCCGAGTCGCTGGTGAGCCTCGAAGCCGGCGTCAAAGGGGCCTGGCTCGACGGCCGGCTGCGTGCCGATATCGGGGTCTTCGAGGCGCGCCGCGACGATCAGCAGATCAAGATTCCGCTGCAGCTGCGTCTCGGCGATCCTTCGTCGTTTCTGTTCCTCACCGAGAACGCCGAGGAGGGCCGTCACCGCGGCGCCGAGGCGACCGTCGACTGGCTCGCGACCGAGAGCGTCCGCCTGTTCGGCTCGCTCGGCTGGCTCGATACGGAGATCGTCGAGTTCAGCGTGTTTTCGGATCTCGAGGGCCGCGAGCAGGCGCACGCGCCGCGCATGAGCTACTCGCTCGGCGCGGAGTATCGCAACGGCGACGGCTGGTTCGGCCGTCTCGAGATCGGCGGGCGCGAAGGCTTCTACTTCGACTACTCGCACGACGAGAAGTCCGAGAGCTACCGGCTCGTGAACCTGCGCATCGGCCGCGATATGGGGGCGTTCAGCGTCTCGCTGTGGGCGCGCAACCTGCTCGACGAGGAGTACGCGGTGCGCGGCTTCTTCTTCGGCAACGAGCCGCCCGACTTTCCGAACAAGCGCTATATCCGCCTCGGCGATCCGCGGCACTTCGGCGTGACGTTCAAATACCGGATGTAATGCGCACGGAGGCCGACATGGAAATCACCGCGGAGCTGTCGTTGTATCCGCTCGGGAGCGATCACCCGATCGCCGAGATCGTAGAGCTCATCAACGGCTTGCGCGCCGACCCGCGCGTTCGCGTCGTCGTGAATCAGATGAGCACGCAGATCACGGGCGAGCTCGACGACGTCATGGCCGTCGTGACCGATGCGATGCGGTCGTCGTTCGGCACCGGCAGCACGAAGGTGCTCGTCGCGAAGTTCCTGAGCAAGGGGCTGCCGATCGCCGACACGCCCGTGCTCACGACGAGCTGAGCGCCGGCGATGGCTGCGCTCGAAGTGCTCCAGGTCGTCGCCGTCGTTTGCGCGGTGCTGTACCTGGTGCTCGTGATCCGCGAGAACACCTGGTGCTGGCCGGTCGCGCTGATCGGCTCGCTGCTGTCGCTCGTCGTCGTCTTCGATAGAAAGCTCTACATGGACGCGGCGCTGCACCTTTTCTACGCGGCGATGGCGATCTACGGCTGGCTGCAATGGGTGCGCGGCGGGGAACGCTCCTCCGGGGTGGCGATCTGCGTGTGGTCGTGGCGTCGTCACGCGGTTGCGATCGCCGGAATTCTGGTGGGTACCGTTGCGTTCGGGGCGCTGCTCGAGGCCCGCACCGACGCCGCGCTGCCGTACCTCGACTCGTTCACGACCATCGCCGCGCTCGTCACGACCTACATGGTCGCGAAGAAGGTGCTCGAGAACTGGATCTACTGGTTCGTGATCGACGGCATATCGGTTTATCTTTATGTCGCTCGAGAGCTTTTCTGGTTCGCGGGCCTCTTCGTCGGCTATCTGGTGCTGATCGTGATTGGATTTAGGGCATGGAGCCGTGAATGGCGCACCAGTCGTATTGAGGCTGCGGCGGGCAGTGGAGCCTATTGACGATGCGACTCGCGCCGCGCTGATCGCCGCGTTGCGGAAGGTCGGGCTCGCCGACGCGCCCGACAAGCCGCCCGCCGATGGATTCGCTTTTCAGCCGCTTGCCGGAGGCCTGGGACGACGCGCGTTCCTTGCCTCTTGCGGCGAGCATCAATGGGTGGTTCGCCTCGCGGGCGCGGATCGCGCGGGCGCGCTCGATCTCGTCGACGAAGCGCGGATCACCGCCGAGGCCGCCTCGTTCGAGATCGCGCCGCGCGTCGTCGCGTGCGACGAAGCCGCAGGCGTGCTCGTCACGGAGCATCTGCGCGGCGCGCGGCCGGTCGACGCCCGTACGCTGAAGAGCCCAGAAGGCATCCGGCGGGCCGCCGCGCTGCTCAAACGTCTCCATCGTCTCCGGATCGCGATCCGTCCTTTCGATCCCGAGCGCTTCGCAGCGCAGTACCTCTCGGGCGCGTGCGCCGAGGAGCATCTCGACGAGCGGCATCGGCGGCTCGCCCGGGAGCTCCGTGCACTCGCGCGGGAGTATCGCCGCCGATATCCGAGCATCGTCGTCTGCCACAACGACCTGGTGCCGTCGAATATCCTCGACGACGGGCGGCTGCGTCTCGTCGACTTCGAGTATGCTGTGCTGGCTGCGCCGATCCTCGATCTTGCCGGGCTCGCGGCGTCGAGCGGTTTCGACGCCGGTGCTCGCCGACGGCTCGTCGAGGCGTATTACGGCAGTGCGCCGGCGCCGTTCACGCTGATCGAGTTCGATCGGGTCGTGCGCCTGGTGCGATTGTTGGGTTATTTCTGGGCACTGCATTCGGCGTCGACGGCGGCGGACCGCGCGCCGTATGAGGCGTTCGCGCGGCAGACGGCGGCGACGCTCGACGCATAGCGAGACGGTAGGGAACGATGACTTTGCACGTGGCATTTCTCGGGCTCGGCGTGATGGGGTATCCGATGGCCGGCTGGCTCAGCAAAGCCGGGCATCGCGTGTCCGTCTACAACCGCACGGCCGAGAAAGCCGAACGCTGGGCCGCCGAGCACGGCGGTCGCAAGGCGGCTTCCGTGGCGGAAGCGGTCGAGGACGCCGATTTCGTGTTCACGTGCGTCGGTGACGATCCCGACGTGCGCGAGGTCGTGCTCGGACCCGACGGCGCGCTCACGGCCATGAGGAAGGGCGCGGTGCTCGTCGATCACACGACGGCGTCGGCGACGCTCGCCCGCGAGATCGCGGCCGCGGGCGCCGAGCGCGGCATCGGGTGCCTCGATGCGCCGGTCTCGGGCGGTCAGTCCGGCGCGGAGCAGGGCAAGCTCACGGTGATGGTCGGCGGCGACCGCGACACGTTCGAGCGCGCCGAGCCCGTGATCCGGGCGTATGCGCACAACGTGCGTCTGATCGGTCCGCCGGGCTCGGGACAGCTTGCGAAGATGGTCAACCAGATCGCGATCGCAGGCGTCGTGCAGGGCCTGGCCGAGGCGCTCAATTTCGCGAAGCGCGCCGGGCTCGACGTGGCCGCCGTCGTCGACGTGATCTCGAAGGGCGCCGCGCAATCGTGGCAGATGGACAATCGATGGCAGACGATGATCGAGGGCCGCTTCGATTTCGGCTTTGCCGTCGAGTGGATGCGCAAAGACCTGCGAATCTGTCTCGAGGAGGCGCGGCGCAACGGAGCGGAGCTGCCGGTCGCAGCGCTCGTCGATCAGTTCTATGCCGATATCGTGAACATGGGAGGCAAGCGCTGGGACACGTCGAGCCTGATCGCGCGGCTCAATCGAGCCAAGTGACGGGCGGGCACGTGGCCGGCGCGGCCGCAATGCGCGGTATCGAGCGCGAGGAGGCTTGAGGACGCCATGCATCCCGTGCTTGCCGACTTGCTTCGTCTGCTCGAGCTCGAGCGACTCGAGGAGAACCTGTTTCGCGGCGAGAGCCGCGATATCGGCAGCAATCGCGTCTTCGGCGGGCAAGTGCTCGGGCAAGCGCTGCGCGCGATGAGCTGCACCGTCGAAGGGCGTCCCGTGCACTCGCTGCACGCCTATTTTCTTAGGCCCGGCGACGTGAACGCGCCGATCGTCTACGACGTCGATCGCGCTCGCGACGGTCGGAGCTTCAGCAATCGCCGAGTCGTCGCGATCCAGCACGGGCGCCCGATCTTCAACATGACGGCGTCGTTCCAGGCGCCCGAGGAAGGGCTCGAGCATCAAGCGCCCATGCCCGACGTGCCGGGACCCGAGGGTCTCGCGGATCTCCGCGAGGTGCCGCCGCAATTGCTCGAGAAGATTCCGGAGAAGATGCGGCGGTTCGTGATCGGCGAAAGACCTTTCGAATTCCGCCCCGTCGAGCCGATTCATGTCTTCTCACCGCAACCCAGCCCGCCGCAGCGGCACGTGTGGATTCGCACGATCGATCCGCTGCCGGACGATCCGGACCTGCATCGACGCGTGCTCGCGTACGTCTCCGACTACCAGCTCGTCGCGACGTCGACGTTGCCGCACGGCATCCGCTTCGAGCACGGCAACGTGCAATTGGCGAGCATCGACCACGCGATGTGGTTCCATCGGCCGTTCCGCGTCGACGAATGGCTGCTCTACTCGATGTGGAGCCCGAATGCCTCGGGTGCACGCGGGCTCGCATTCGGGCAGTTCTTCACGAGGGACGGGCGGCTGGTTGCGTCGACCGCGCAGGAAGGCGTGGTGCGGATCTGGCCGGCGGGCGCCGAGTAGCGCGCCGCATCCGAGACCATCACGCCTTCACCGCAGTGAACGGATCGGGCCGCGCCGTAACGAGACGCACTTTGCGCATGTAACCTCGCCGAGCTTTCATCGTTCTAGGAGTCGTGTGGCCCGCGCGACAAGCGACTGTGCGAGGTCGCGTCGCCGGCGAGGCTAGACAGTCGCTATACGGCAACGTTCCGAGGAACGGGTGCTTTCGGACTGTTCCTGTGCAGCCGCGCGGGCGGCGATACTGACTGGGAGGTGCGCTCTATGCCTGAGCTTGACGTCCGTTCGCCTGCGCTCTCCACGCTCGCTTGCGTGGGCGCGCTCGCGACGATCCTCGCGAGCACCGCGGTCGCACAGACCACGGGCGGTCCGGAGCCGACGATCCGTCCCGCTCTCGACGGCATCTTCGAGGCGTTCGAGACCTACCCGCTGGTCGGTATCGGCGAAGTGCATCAGGTCGCCCAGATTCTCGATTTCTACCGGGATATCGTCCAAGACCCGCGCTTCGCGCAGGAAGTGGGCAACGTGGTCGTCGAGTTCGGAGGCGCGGCGTATCAGGACGTCATCGACCGCTATGTCGCCGGCGAGACGGTTCCCTATGCCGAGCTGCGCAAGGTCTGGACCGAGACCGTCGGTTGGGTGCCGGCCGTTCCGAGCGAAGGCTACGCCCGCTTCTTCGGTTACGTGCGCCAGACGAATCTCGGGCTGCCGCCCGAGCAGCGCATCAAAGTCTGGCTCGGCGAGCCGCCGATCGATTGGTCCGAGATCGACACGACGGAAGAGTATCGCGCGATCGCCGCGACGCGCGACAGCCATGCCGCCGGGGTCATCCTGCACAACATCCTGGCCGAGAATCGCAAGGCGCTCGTGATCTACGGCGGAGGGCACTTGGAGCGGACCGATCAGTGGGAGCGGGAGGCGAGCGCGCTGATCGCCGAGGCGGATCCGGGCGGTCCGATGTCGCAGGGGCCGAGCGCCACGCTGCGCGATCTCGTCGAGGCAGAGTACCCGGGCAGCTTCTTCGTCGCGATGTCTTATCGCGGCTTCAGGGACGAGGAGTGCACGCGCCGTTTCGAGGAGCGGTTCGCCGAGTGGCCGATGCCGGCATTGGCCGTATCGGTGCGCGGCACGACCCTGGAGGACGCGATGCGCGCGTGCCTCAGGCCGTTCGATGCGAGCCAGATGCGCTTTCCGCCTTCGATCCCCGAGGACATTCAGGAGCGCGTGCGCGCGATACTGACTGAGAACGTCGACCGCGACCGGCCGCTGCTCGCCGACTCCGTGATCTTCTACGCCCCGGCCGCCGAGCTCACCGTCGCATCGCAGTTCATCGAATTCTCGCTCGATGAAGAATGGCGGGCCGAGCTCGAGCGAAGGAACATGCTGATCACCGGACGGCCGCTCGGACCGCAGCTCGGGAACGGCTCTCCGGCTTCCCCGGTCCCGTACGGCGGAAGGGACTGACGGAGGACTCTGATACGGGCTCGTCCCCCTGACTTGCGCGTCAGAGGGCGTCGTATCGTTCTCGGCCAGTGTCGAAACTCGCTATCCCCGTTCGTCTAGTGACGGACAGCGAACGAGCAAGGCGGAGGACGATATGGAAAAGCTGGTCCTCGAGAAATCCATCGTTATCGACGCACCCACGGCGACGGTCTGGAGCGTCGTCACCACACCCGACGCGATGAAGCGTTGGATGCTCGTGGTGCCGGAGTTCGAGAGCGACAGGCCGCTGACGCTAGGGAGCCCGCTCCAGTGGAAGGACGAGCAAGGCGAAACCTATCTCACCGGGACGGTCGTCGAGCTCGAGCCGCCGCGTAAGCTCGTGCTCGAGCTGCAAGACATCAGCTGGACGAGAGAACCAGCACGAGGCGGCGTAACGTATGCGCTGACCCTCGTCCCGAGAGAGAAGGGAACGGAGCTTCAGCTCGTATTCGGCGATTTGGCCATCGACCGGGAAGGGAAGCGGTGGTTCGATGCCTTCAACGAGGCTCGAGAGCTCGATCTAATCAAGAGCTTGGCGGAGGGGCGGTTGTGAGCGGCGTTCCGTCGAAGGAATGGGAAGCCTTAACCCATGCGTGGCACTAGCTGGTGCCTCAAACGTCTCCTCTCGTGAGGGAGGCATGGGCCGTGCGCCGAGAAGTGACCGCACCTATGTACGCATTAACTCATCACAGAACGTACTATGAGCAGAGTTTCTTCAATCTCGGCGTTCAAGAGGATCGTTTCGTGCGGCCGGATAGCGGAGCGGCGACGCTGTTGTTGGGATCCGAGAAGGTTAGGTTAGCCTGAAGATGCGGCCCCGGCCGTCAATGGTATGCGACGCCGCGCTCGATAGACCAAGGCGAGCTGTGCTGCCAGCGTCAGCAGCGCCGCAGTGCTCAGGTAGTAACCGACCGACGCGATGCCGTATCCGGACGCGAGGTACGTCGCGATATACGGCGCAAGCGACCCGCCGAATATTCCCGCGAGGTTGAACGTCACCGATGCGCCCGTGTAGCGGACGGCGGTCGGGAAGAGCTCGGCGAGCGCCGCGCCGAGCGGTCCGTAAGTGAGCCCCATGATCGCGAGGCCGAGCGCGAGGAACGCGGTCGTTTGCACGGCGTTCCCCGAGCTGAAGAGCGGCGCGAACACGAGACCGAAGACGACGACCGTCACGCTCGCGAACATAAGCACCGGCTGACGCCCAAAGCGGTCCGCGGCGATAGCCGAAAGCGGAATGGTCAGCGCGAAGAACAGCACGCCGATCAGCTGCAGCGACAAGAACTCCTGTCGCGAGTAGCCGAGCGCGCTCGTGCCCCAGCTCAGCGTGAACACGGTCATCAGATAAAAGACGACGAACGTCGTGATCGCCGAAATGGTCGCGAGCGCAAGCGTGCCGGGATGCTCTCGGGCGACCGTGAAGATCGGTACCCGCACGCGTTCGTTACGTTCGAGGGCTTGTTGGAACGCCGGCGTCTCGGTGAGCTGCAGGCGAATCCATAGGCCGAGGGCGACGAGGATCGCGCTCGCCAGGAACGGAATGCGCCATCCCCATGCCATGAAGTCCTCGTCGCTCAGCGCCGTCGCGAGCACCATGAAGACTCCGGTCGAGAGCACGAAGCCGAGCGGCGCCCCGAGCTGCGGGAACATGCCGTACCAGCTCTCCTTGCCGCGCGGCGCGTTCTCCGTCGCGAGCAGCACGGCCCCGCCCCATTCGCCGCCCAGCCCCAGCCCCTGGCCGAGGCGGCAGAGCGCGAGCAACGCGGGCGCCGCGATCCCGATGCTTGCGTAGGTCGGAAGCAGGCCGATCACGACGGTCGAGATGCCCATCGTGAGCAGCGCCGCCACGAGCGTGGCCTTGCGTCCGATCCGGTCCCCGAAATGGCCGAACAGCGCCGAGCCGACGGGCCGCGCGAAAAAGGCGAGCGCAAACGTGGCGAGAGACTGCAGCGTGGCCGTCGTCGGGTTGCCCGCGGGGAAGAACAGCTGCGGGAAGACGAGCACGGCGGCCGTGCCGTAGATATAGAAGTCGAAGAATTCGATCGTCGTGCCGGCGAGGCTCGCGATGAGAACGCGGCTTTTCGTCATGTCCTTCGTGCTGTTTGCCAACGCGCCGATGGCCGGTAGGTCTGGGCCTACGGGAGACGCGGCTCAAGTGCAGTAGACTCGTTCGGGCGGCGGGTAGTATTGAGGAACGGTTTTCGAGCCGCAAGGCCGGAAGGCCGGCCTCGTTGATCGAGGTGAGAGAAGAGAGCATCGTTCATCCGAGTTGTCAGGAGCGGGCTGACACATAGGCCGCATCGAGCACTGGACAGCAGCTCACACTGAATGCGCGGATCGTCACAGGAGGCGTCATCGCCTCGAGCGCCAGTGACGGTCCTTGTCTAGCGGCACGAGCAGTATGCGACGACTCGACCGACGCGGAAGCTATTTCTGCGCGCGCCTCTGGCATGCGTCGCCGCTGGCTCGCCGAGGCTATAACCGAACGGACTTTTCAGAAGCTCCTGGAAGCGAGATAGTATTCGCGAGCGGTGAACGCTGCCGCGGCACTCCCCGGACCAAACGTTCGAGTCGTCGGTCGGCGGCGCTACGTCCAGAGGTGAGCCATGGTATTCAAGGTAACTAGAACGCAGCACGTATTGGCGGTGGACGATTTCGACGCCGAGGTCGCCTATTTCGTCGAGGAGCTCGGCTTCACCGAGTACAACCGCGTCGACGGCTGGTCTTTTCTGCATCTCGGAGATTTCTGGCTCATGGTCGGCGATTGCCGAGGCGAGAAGCCCGCGCGGGAGACGGGCAATCATTCATGGTTCGCCTACGTCAACTGCGAGGGCATCGATGAGCTCTACTCGCGATATCGTGCGCGCCGGGTGCTCATCAAGGAGCCAATCGCGGACAAGCCATGGGGAATGCGCGAGTTTCTCGTGGAGACGCCGGAAGGACACCGCATCAAGTTCGGCCAGGCGCTGCATTGAAGCGCTTCACCTCGAACGGCGACTGCATCGTTAGAGAGGCCCATCCGCGGCGAGAGTACTCTGGACGGACGCAGGCCGTCGGCTCGTGCACGATCGCTATCGATCGATGCTCGCCGATTGGCCCGTTTCGCACGAAGAGATCCGCGTGCCGACGTCCCAGGGCGAAACGTTCGTGCTCGCGTGCGGTCGATCGGATGCCCCGCCTGTCGTGCTGTTCCATGGCGGAATGACCACGTCGCTCATGTGAGCCCGCAGCGCCAAGGCGTGGTCGGAGCACTTTCGAGGCGCCGACCGGAGCGCCCGCGTTCGCTCGATTTCAGCGCAGCGCCCGTGCCCGATGCACCGAATTACGGCAGGGGCTGTCGGTCGCCCCGTTCTATATGCCGCGATCTCCGAGGAAATCGCGCGAGGCACGCTTCTTGCTCCGTCCGACGCAACCATTCCGTACCCGGAGCGAACGACGCCCAGCATGAACGAGATCGCGACCACGGCCGCCCCATACGACGGCCTCGTCGAGGATCGCGTCGATTGCGATGCGATCCAGAAGGCGTTCCTCGAGAAGCTGTTTTACGTGCAGGGCAAGTTCCCGAAGCTCGCGACGCTGAAGGACTACTACCTCGCGCTCGCCTATACCGTTCGCGATCTGATGCTGCGCCGCTGGGTCAGCACGGCGGCGACGTACACGGCGACGCGCGCGCGTACCGTCGCGTACTTCTCGGCCGAATATCTGCTCGGCCCCCAGCTCGGCAACAACCTGATCAACCTCGGCATCTACGATCAGGTGAAACACGCGATCGAGGACCTGGGGCTCGACTTCGACCGGCTGCTCGCCGAGGAGCCGGAGCCCGGGCTCGGCAATGGCGGCCTCGGACGGCTCGCCGCGTGCTTCATCGATTCGCTCGCGACGCTCGAGATTCCGACGCTCGCGTACGGCATACGCTACGAGTTCGGCATCTTCCAGCAGGAGATCGTCGACGGCTGGCAGGTCGAGCGCACCGACAAGTGGCTCACGTTCGGCAATCCTTGGGAGATCGCGCGCCCGGAGTGGGCGGCAGCGGTGAAGCTCGGCGGCCACACGGAGCGCTACGTCGATGACCTCGGCCGCACACGCGTCCGCTGGGTCGCCGACACGATCGTGAACGGCGTGCCCTACGACATGCCGATCCTCGGCTACCGGAACAACACGGCGAACACGTTGCGCCTGTGGCAGGCGCAGGCGCCCGAGTCGTTCGATTTAGAAGTGGCCCCCGATTTTCGGACAGTGTTGTAAGGTGGGATCTGCCTTGATCAGGAACCCTTACGAACGATGGCTAAAAGAAGAAACTTTTCCCCGGAGTTTAAGGCAAAGGTAGCGCTGGCGGCGATCCGCGGCGACGGGACGGTGGCTGAACTCGCCGCTCGATACAAGGTACACCCGAACATGATCGCCAAGTGGAAGCGTGAGGCGCTGGACGGGATGAAGGAGACGTTCAGCAGCGGCAAGGGCCAGGGGCAGCGCAATCACGAGGAGGAGATCAAGCGGCTCCAGGCGAAGGTCGGCGAGCTCGTCATCGAGCGGGATTTTTTAGCCAAAGCCTTCGATCGATGAGCGTGGATCGAAGGCGAGCGATGATCGAGCCGGAACACGCCCGGCTCAGCATCGTGCGACAGTGCGAGCTCGTGGGCATCAGTCGGTCGAGCTGGTACTACCGCCCCTGTGGGGAGAGCGATCTAAACCTGCGCCTGATGCGTGAGATCGATGAGCAGTACCTCATCACGCCCTGGTACGGCTCGAGGCAGATGGCGAGGCATCTGCGGCGGCTCGGCTATGACGTGGGGCGCAAGCGCGTTCGCAGGCTCATGCGCCTGATGGGCCTGCGCGCCTTGGCGCCGCAGCCTGGCACGTCGCGACCGGCGCCGCTGCACAAGGTCTATCCGTATCTGCTGCGGGACATTGCGGTGGAGCGGCCGAATCAAGCGTGGTGCGCTGATATCACGTATCTCCCGATGGAGCAGGGCTTCTTGTACCTGATCGCAATCATGGACTGGCACTCGCGCAAAGTGCTCTCCTGGCGTCTCTCGACCACGCAGGATACGGCGTTCTGCATCGAGGCACTAGAAGAGGCGCTCGAGCGCTACGGATGCCCTGAAATCTTCAACACCGATCAAGGCAGCCAGTTCACCAGCAGCGAGTGGACCGGCGTACTGAAGTCGAACGGCATCCAGATCTCGATGGATGGCAAGGGGCAATGGATGGACAACGTGTTCGTCGAGCGGCTGTGGCGCTCGCTCAAGTACGAATGCGTTTACCTGAATGCGTTTCGGAACTTCAAGGAGGCAAGAAAGCAGATCGGCGACTGGATGGAGTATTACAACGACCGAAGACCGCATTCCGCGCTTGACGATCTCACGCCGAGCGAGTTCTATGCTGGGATTCGGTCTCTGTCTTTGGCAGCATAACGTTGGCTCGCAGATTCCACCTCACGTCTGCTGCCGCACTGTCCAACGAATGGGGTCCACTTCCGTACGAGCGTCTCGATGAAGCCGGGCGCCGCAGATTGAAGGCGGACGTCGACGCCTATCATGAGGAATTCCGGACGCCGGCTGGACTGCACATCAGGCGGGAATACTTGATCGCGGTCGGTGAGCGGCGGTAGAAGACGTCCGCTCACCAGCCGTTGTGAACGAAGGGAATCGCAGGGAGCGCGCAGCGCGTCGCGTCAATCGAGCAGTCGGCCCTGCGGACGCCCCATCCCTTGCTCGCAGGTGCCCGGCGAGTCCGCCACGCGCGGCAAAGAAGGCGCCGTGTCACCACTCCTCACTCCGGTCGCTGCCTGCCTGAAGTACTCGTTCGTCTCTGCATCCGTACAGAAGACAAAGCACCCCTTCAGTCCCCGCGTCATCAGCGTTCGGTCCGTATTCTTGATGATACGATCCACCGCTGCCTTGGCGGCTTGCGGGTCCGTCTGCAGCATCTTCTTGAAGCCGTGAACCGAGCGATCTTGGCGCGAGCGCTTCGTCGCGTCCGTGATCACGTGTCCGTTGCGAACGACGAGATCCGGTCCGATGATCACGCCTACATACTCGAGCTCCAGCCCCTGGCAGGTGTGTATGCATCCGACCTGATCTATCGAACCAGGCTTTACGAGCCACAGGGGCCCGTCGTCGTCGAGATTCCAGCGCATGGCGAAGCCGTGCTCCGGTATCACGATGTCCTGGACGCTCGGGTCCTTCTTGCTCCTCCAATCCCAGCAGTACCCTGCGACTAGCCGAGCCTTGTTCGACCGAACGTTTCTCTCCCGGATGAGCTCATAGAGCTCGTTTGGGCTGTCACAAACGCGGAAGTCGTAATCGATCCCATCGAGCGTCTCGTTCGCCGTGTTCGAGATCCCCAGTGTGTTATCCAGCCAGGCGAGATACCCGTCCGAGCCGTTGCATCGGAACTGGGACTCGAGCTTCATCTCGTGAACACGAGCACCCAGCCGCTTGGCCCACGCACGGATCTCGGCCTTCCTGCCGATGTCCCTCAACGTGACGCGCTGATCCTCGTCGATGAAGAAGATCGAGCATTTCGCCGTGGCGATGATCTCCTTGATCTGGTTCTCGCCGAGATTGCCATAAAGGCCGGACTTCTCGTTCAGCCGGTGTGCCTCGTCGACGATCAGCGCGTCCATGCTGTTCGGCGGGCTCTCCGTATAAGCGCCGGATCCTTTGAAGAGGTTCGTGATATGCGTCTTCGTGAACCGTCCGGTCAACTTGCTCTGGAAGACTTCCCTGGGCGCGGCGTTGCGCGTCACATAGTGCGCGAGCATCTCGCGGCGCGTGAGCTCGACGAGCAGATTGATCGCGACGACGGACTTTCCGGTGCCCGGGCCGCCTTCGACGATCAGCACCTGCTTGCTGCCCGTGCGCGCCGTCTCCGTGAGATCAAGCGCCGTCTCGTACACGATCTTCTGATCGTCGATCAGCTCGAATTCCCTGTTACCCTCGAGCAGCGATACGAGGTGATCGATGAGGCTCTTCGACGGCTTGAGCCTGCCGTGGTCGATCCTGTAGAGGATTCGCGAGCGGTCTCCGGAACGGACGTAGCGCCTCAAGAATTCGCCCAGCTGCTGGACGTCCTCCCGGACGAACGCCGGCGCCCGCGTCGTATGCTCGGCGTAGAAGGGCGCGTTGACGGCAGCATCGGACTTCAGGTTGTGCAGGTACGCGCACGGCCGAAGGCGGATCGACTCCTCCTGGACCGTATCGTTGAAATCGCGAATCAGCGCCGCGTAGGTCCACGCCTGATACGAGGGATGCGGGACCTCTCTCCTCGCGCCGTTGATCACGGTCACGACGACGGCATCCTTCCCGGTCGCCTCGACCTCCGACCATTGCTTGAGCTCGACGATCACCGCGTTCTCGTTTCCGTCGGCATCGCAGCCCGTGAGGATGAAGTCGACGCGCTTCGAAGTGAGGGGAATCTTGTACTCGATGGCCACACCTGCGTCCTCCGGGATGCCGTAACCCACGAGGACGTTGTTCATGTACTGCATCGAGTTCTTCCAGGACTCGATCTCCCGCTTGGACGTGGCGTGCCCCAGCCTTCGCTCGAAGGCAGCGAGAATCTTGCCTTCGATGACGTTAGTGAACACGTCTTCGGTAAACTGACCGCGTGTGGCGGAGTAGACAATCACTGCTTCGTGTGCAACCGCAGATTTCTCGGGCTCGAATCAGATCAAGATGCGAGAATGAGGTCAACCTTCACGGTCACCCTGATCCGTGCCGTAACCTGCCCACCGGTTATTCCACGGCCACGCCCAGCATCCGCCAGAACGCAGCCTCCGCCACGATCCGAATCCCGTACTGACGCGCCTTCCTGCCCTTCCCCGACAACGTGTTCGGATCCGCCGCAACCAGCAGGTCGAGCTTCTTCGTGACACTGTTCGCGACCACGAGCCCGGCCTGCGCGGCCAGCTGCTGCGCGACCGCACGCGTGATCGGCTCACCTCCAATCCTCGCCTGCATCTCGCCGGTGAAGCACACGCTCTTGCCGCGCAAATCCTCGATGGGAGCAAGCTGGGCACCGAGACTGCCGAGCTGGCCGCGCGTCTGCGACAGCAGACTATCGAGCACACAGGGGTCGACGCCAAGGAGGCGTGCGACGACCTCGAGATCCGCACGCTCCCGCTCCGAGACGTGCCCGTCGGCGAGTGCCAAAGCTGCCAGGTGCCAGAGGTAACTCGCGTGCGCTGCTTCCACTTGCGACCTCGACAGCCCAAGATGCTCGACGGCGGTCAGAAGCACGTCTTCCTCTTCGGCAACCACGATCCGGTCCTCGAGCACGCGGTCGAGCAACCCGAGATACGTGAGCACGTTCGGGGGCGAAGCCTCCGTGTCGTACGCGGAGCGTGCCGCGATCCGCTGAAGGAAGCTGGGCGGCGAGGCGCGACGTTCGCGCGCCGCCCGTCGCGGGACCGGTCGGGCGAGACCAACCGGCAATTCAGGCCATTCGACTGGCCCCTCCGGCAGGCTCAGCAGGCGGGGATCTTCCGCCAGCAGCCGGGCAACGATCCTCGCAGTCGCACGAGCGTCGAACAGCGCGCTGTGATAGCTGCCTTCGTCCTCCATGACGATCCCGAGCTCCTCGCAGCAGGCTGCGAGATTCTGCCGCCCGAGTTGCCGGCATGTGCAGAAAAGCGGGACGTCGGGGAACGGCGCCGGCAGCCGCTCGAACTCTCCGCGCAGGAAGTTGTGATCGAAGCTGATGTTGTGGCCAGCGAGCACGTGAGCATGCCTCAGCAGAGCGACCACGTCTCCGGCAATCGCGGCAAACGGCGGGGCGTCGATCACGTCGCTGGCCGAGATGCCGTGGATGCTCGTCGGTCCGACGTCTCGCCCGGGATTCACCAGGCTTTCGTACTCGTCGCAGATGTCGCCGTCCGGGGACAGGAGAACGACGGCGATCTCCACGATACGGTCATGACGCCAGGGCGAGAGTCCCGTCGTCTCGACGTCGACGACGGCAATGTGACGAGCAGCGGATGCTTGCGTTCTCACGGATCGGACCCTCCCGCGGCGCCCTTCTGCCCAGCGGCGCGCCTCGTTCCGCGCTCAATTCTGCATCGACGTCGCGGCGAGATTCGGCGCGCGAGTTCACGATGTGCGTTCTTAAGGATGCGAATAGTGCGCATCAGAGCGGAAATCGCACCGACTTCCGCGCTATCGTCCACCTTGATGTGATCTTGTCGATTGTTCGGCAGCAGCTGCATCGCGTTCCGGCCTTCTGCTCCGCGTGCGACCGGGAGGAAGTCTTCTAGTCCGGACGTAACGTTAGTCGTCAGCACGTCTAACTACGTCGTTCGCCCAGAGTGAGAAATGGTCCATAGAGATGCGACGCAACTAGTCGTATCGTGCAGGCACATTCCGAAGGGACCGGGCCGCCCTGCGCGACCCGAGACGGTCGGCCGTGCGCGATCCGCGGAGGAAGCGTCGTACCGATCGCACTCGACGAAGCGCCAGCATGAGAAGAAGCACGGACACGATCGGGCGCCAGTGGGAGCTTCTCCGGCTGGTCCCGCGCGAGCCTCGCTCGATCACGACCGCCGAGATCAGGAACCGGCTCGAGGAGCACGGCTACGATGCCGACGTTCGAACGATCCAGCGCGACCTGACGACCCTCGAGGCAAAGTTTCCGCTGATCTGTCGGACGGAAGGCCGCACGAACCATTGGAGCTGGGCGAGTCACCATCCGGGGCTCGACATTCCGCGGCTCGAGACGCCTACCGCAATCACGCTGCTCCTGGTCCGCGACTACCTGCTGCCGCTCCTGCCGAAGTCGATCGGCAACGAGCTCGCGCCGTACTTCGAGAAGGCGAAGGAAGTGCTGAAGGGCACGAAGCTCGAGCAGTGGGGACGACGAGTCCGGATGATCCGGCGCGGCCCGGTGCTCAAAGCACCGAAGGTCGCGCCGGACGTGCTGGATGCCGTGTATCGAGCGTTGCTCGAGGGCCGTCAGCTCGATGCGGACTACCGGAGCCGGAATACTGGCGAGACGAAGCGCAGGCGGATCCATCCGCTCGCGCTCGTGATGAAGGAGGACGTGCTGTACCTCGTCGCGACGCTAGGTGAGCATCGAGACGCGCGTCAGCTCGCCTTGCACCGGAT
>PKRJ01000102.1 GCA_017577365.1 Gammaproteobacteria bacterium
CGGTAGTTCGCGCCGACGGCCGCGTACATCTGACCGGCCGGAAGGTTGACGACCGGGCCCTGGAAGTTCGCCTGCCAGATCGTCTGCTTCATGACCTGTTTCGTGGAGATATCGGCCATGACGGCGTCGAAGCAGTCCTGCGTGACGGTGTCCCACGCGAACGGATTCAGGCCCGAGGTGCACGTCGCGGTTGCGCCACCGAAGCCGAAGTCGGGAGGACCGGAATTGCCGGTCCAGCTCATGCCGGCGCCGAAGTTCGGAGCTTGCATGACCTGTCGCAGCCGTTGCAGCGACGCGAAGCCCTGCTGCAGAACCGTCGTTTCGGCCTCGCCTTGCGACGTGAAGACTTCCCACGTCCAGTCGCTGCCGAAGAAATCGCCCTCGAAGCCGAACGTGAGGTTGTACGTGAACACGTCCGTCGACGACGTGCGGTTGATCGGCAGCAACGCGCGGAGCTCGAAGGGATCGTTCGCGCCGGAAACGATCGGCAGGTCCTCCGGATCCAGGTTCGGATCGTATCCGGGCTCGCCCGGACGCACGCGTCGCGTTCTCGAATTCAGGAGATCCAGATACCCGGCAGGAAGCAGATCGCGAACGTCGGCCGGATCGATCAGCACGCTCCAGCCCGTCGTGATCGGCACGGGCTCCTGAGACGTGTGCGTGCTGGTCTTGCTGAAGTACGCCTCCGCGAATGCACCGATCGTCTCGGTGATCCGGTAATTGCCCTGCGCGAACATGTTGTGGCGCCGCAGCGGCAGGATCAGGTAGTTGTCGGTGTTGTTGACGCCGATCTGGCCGTTATCGAGGAGGACGTATCGCTGGCCGTCGATGAACTTCGCGCCCGAAACACCGGGACGGCCCGCCGAGTCGAAGCCCGTGAACAGATTACCGTTGCCGTCGTAGTAGATGACGGTGTTGGAGGGCGACTCGATGAAATTCGCTCCGTCGATGACCTGGTTCAGCACGTTGTGATCCCAGGTATGCTCGGTGCCGGTCGCGATGCCCGTGAAGGGGGGGAAGAACCCCGTGCTGCCGATCGTCGGATCGGCCCAGAGATCCCGGTACCACTTGCGGTCGCGCTGATACGCCTCCTCGCGCTTGTTCGTCGAGAAGGCAATGCTGACGTTACCGCGGCCGTCCGCGATATTGCTGCCCATGATGCCGGAGACCTGGTACTCGAAGTTGTCGCCCTCTTCGGTGCCGCCGGTCTGCACCGAGAGATCGAAACCTTCGAACCTGTCGCGCATGATGAAGTTGACCGCGCCGGCAACGGCGTCCGCACCGTACACGGCCGATGCACCGCCGGAGATCGCTTCGACGCGGGCAACCGCTGCGGCCGGGATCGTGTTGATGTCGACGACCATCGACGCGTTCGCCGGCGTGCCACGGCGGCCGTTGATCAGCACGAGGCTTCGGTTCGGGCCGAGGCCGCGCAGCGAGACGCTCGCCATGCCCGGCGTGTTCCGCGCGTTCGGCTGGATGTCACCGCCCTGCGTCGGGTTGTCCAGCGTCGGCGTGAACTGCGGCATGCGGTTCAGCTGCTGCTCGATCGCGGACGTCGTGGTCTGCTCGAAAAGATTCTGGTCTACGGTGACGATCGGGCTGTTGGCCTCGAAGTCCCGTCGGCGGATCAGCGAACCCGTGACGACGATCTCCTCGAGCGCGGGGTCGCTGGCCTGCGCATAGGCTGACGTCGCGAAGGTACCCGACAAGCCCAGCGCCGACGCGATCGACGCGGCCAACAACCGGGGCCTGATCAAAGCTTTCTCAGACATGCCCTGTCCTTGCTCCCTCTTTCCAATGTAAAGGACACCGGCAGTTGCGCCGGTGTCGCGGGAGTGTAACAACGGGTCTATGTCTTGACCAGTGTGTCGTCGCGTGTACGCGACAGTTCGTTCAAGTATCGGGAAAACCAGGAATTAATACTCAGACAAGGTGTGGCTATTCGGGTACTTGGAAAGGACAAGGCGTTGTGAATTTGCATCATCGGATGAAGCGGTCGGGCTTGGAAGGCGACGACGCCCGCCCGTTGGATTCAGCTTCCGCGAAGGGTCTCGCCGTTCACCCGTTCAAGCCCGATGCGCCGCCGCAAGGTAGTCGTGGCTTTGCATCTCGATCAGGCGGCTCCGGGTGCGTTCGAACTCGTGGATGAGCTTTTGCCCGACGTAGAGCGATTCGATCGGGGCATTCGCGGAAAGGATCAGCTTGACCCGCCGATCGTAGAACTCGTCGACGAGCGCGATGAAGCGCCTTGCCTGGTTCTCGAGCGTCACGTCGAAGCGCGGGACGTCGGATACGAGCACGGTCTGGTAGAGCTTCGAAAGCTCGATGTAATCGTCCTGGCTTCGCGGTCCGTCGCATACCGCCGCGAAATCGAACCAGATCACGCCGTCCGACGCGCGCCGGTATTCGATCGGACGACTCAGGATCTCGATGCGGCCGCGTGTCGCGGAGCTGCCCGGCGCCAGGGTCTCGAAGAAGCGCTCGAGCTCGCGCGTTGCGTTCTCTCCGGCCGGATAGAGATAGACGTTCGCCTTCTCGAGGTGTTGCAGCCGGTAGTCGCAGCCGTCGGAGACGCGCAGGATCTCGGTGTGCTTTCGGATCAGATCGATCGTCGGCACGAAGCGCTGCCGTTGCAGCCCATCGCGATACAGATCGCCGGGCTCGAGGTTCGACGTCGCGGCGAGCGTCACGCCGCGAGCGAAGAGCGCCGAGAAGAGATTGCCGAGAATCATCGCGTCGGCGATGTCGTTGACCGCGAGCTCGTCGAAGCAGACGATCCGCGTGCGATCGGCGAAATGATCCGCGACGATCTCGAGCGGGTTCTCGCGGTCGCGCAGCTTCTTCAGGCCGTCGTGCACCTCGGCCATGAAGCGGTGGAAATGCAGCCGCAGCTTGTCTTCGAACGGCAGCGACGCGTAGAAGAGATCCATCATCAGCGTCTTGCCGCGGCCGACGCCGCCCCAGAGATACAAGCCGCGCACGGGCTCGATCGGGCGCTTCAGACTCCGCGCGACGCGCCGGCGCCAGCCTCTCGGCGGCGGGCCGGCCGCGAGGAGATCGCGATAGAGCCGTTCGAACGCGGCGACGGCTTCGGCCTGCGCACCGTCCGACACGAGCTCTCCCGCCGCGACGCGGCGTCGGTACTCTGCAAGCGGGCCCATCAGACGGAGAGCTCGGGTCGGTTGCGGAACTCGTCGAGCGATTCGGGATTCTCGAGCGCGTCCAGATTTCCGATCGCGACGCCGTGGATCGCGTCGCGGACCGCGATCTCGGAGATCTTGCCGTTGCGGGTTCGCGGGATATCGCTGACCTCGAGGATCTTGGCCGGGACGTGCCGCGGACTCGCCTCGCGGCGCAGCCGGGTCCGGATCTCGTCGATGGTGCGCTCGTCGAGCCGATGGCCGGGATGCATGCGGACGAAGAGCACGACGCGCGTGTCGCCGTCGAAGCGCTGGTCGACCGCGACGCATTCGGCGATCTCGCCGATCTGCTCGACGATCCGATAGATCTCCGCCGTGCCGATGCGTATGCCGCCCGGATTCAGCACGGCATCGGAGCGCCCGTGGATGATCATGCCGCCGTGCGGCGTGAGCTCGGCGTAGTCGCCGTGACGCCAGACGCCTGGGAAGCGCTCGAAATAGGCGGCACGGAACTTCTTGCCGTCCGGGTCGTTCCAGAACCCGATCGGCATGGACGGGAACGGCGACGTGCAGACGAGCTCGCCTTTGCCGCGTTCCATCGGCCGCCCGGCGTCATCGAAGACGTTGACGTCCATCCCTAGACCTCGACATTGCAGCTCGCCCCGATAGACCGGTGCCATCGGATTGCCGAGGGCGAAGCACGAGATGATATCCGTGCCGCCGGAGATCGATGAAAGCTGCACGTCGGTCTTGATGGCGCGATACACGTAGTCGAAGCTCGACGGAGGCAGCGGCGAGCCGGTCGACAGCACCGCGCGAAGCGAGTCGAGGGCGAGCTCGTTTCCCGGGGCCGCTCCGCGCTTCTCGATCGTTTGGAGGTATTTTGCGCTCGTGCCGAAGATCGCGACGCGCTCGCGGGACGCGAGCCGCCAGAGCGCGGTCGCATCGGGGTAGAGCGGCGATCCATCGTAGAGGAGCAGCGTGGCGCCTGCGGCGAGCGCGGACACGAGCCAGTGCCACATCATCCATCCGCACGTCGTGAAGTAGAACACGACGTCGCCGGGACGAATGTCGCAGTGGAGCAAGTGCTCCTTCTGATGTTGCAGCAGCGTGCCGCCCGCGCCGTGCACGATGCATTTCGGCGCGCCGGTCGTGCCGGACGAATAGAGGATGTAGAGCGGATGCGAGAACGGGAACGGCCGCGGCTCGAACGCCGCGCCCGAGTGCTCGCGGAGCAAAGTCTCCCATTCCACCGCGTTCGGGATCGACGAAGGTCGTCTGGTCAGCCTTGGCGGTGAGGTACTCGGCCGACTCCTCCCAGGTCATTTCGCGCACATATTTGTAGGCCATGCGGGCCTGGCGCAGGACCGTCGGGTTCTTGGCAAGGAGAACCTTGCAGAGCTCGACCGTGCGCTCGCGCAGGCGATCGGCCGGCACCGCTTCGTTCACAAGTCCGAGCTGTTCGGCCACTTTGCCGTCGAACTGCTCGCCGGTCATGATGTAGTAG
>PKRJ01000103.1 GCA_017577365.1 Gammaproteobacteria bacterium
GCGTTTGAGCCACTCGCTGACCTTGCCCGAGCTGCGTAAGGCCGTGCTGCTCGACGCCGAGGAGCCGAAGTGATCGGTGGGCTCAAATCAACGAAGCGGCAAGTCGAGCAGCTCGGACAGGCCGTTCGCGCCGATCGTGCCGGGCTCGGCGAGGCCGGCCGCCGCATCGCGGATCGGGTGCATGCCGAGCTTCGCAGGCCGAAGGTGCTGCTCGTGATCTTCGCCGCAGGGCTCGGTTTCGGCTGGCTGCGCGGCGGATCGCGGCCTCGCCGTAAGGACGAGGAAGGCAAGCCCGCGACCGGGGCGGGCCGGCTGGCCGAGCTCGCGGCGGCCGCCATAGCGGGAGCGCGGCTCGTCGAGGAAATCCGCCGGGCGGCCGAGCTCGTCGGGCCGCTCGCGGGTCGATCCTCCTCCGCACCGGCCGCGGAGGCACCGAGCGACGATGCGATGGGTCAGTGACGCGGCTTCGTCAGCAGCCGGCCGACGAAACGTAGCAGCAGCAGACTCACCACGGTCACGAGGGCGGCGAGGAGGAGCTGTCCGAGGCCCACGGCGATACCGACGGCTGCGACGAGCAGCAGCGAGGCACCCGTGGTGAGTCCTTCGACGATGCGCTCCTCGCGGTGCCGGAATATCGTGCCGGCGCCGAGGAACGCCACGCCGGTCACGATCGCTTCGACGATGCGCAACGGATCGGCGCGCAGCACGCCGGGCAGCGTCTCTTCGGCGAAGCGATCGACGAGAACGTCGCCGAGCCCGACGAGAAGCGCTGCCGCTGACGCGAGGAGCGCGTGGGTTCGGAGGCCCGCCGGCCGGTTCGCGAGCTCCCGTTCGAGGCCGACGATACCGCCCAGCAAGCCGGCGATGACGACCTTCAGCGCAACTTCGAGCTGCGCGATCCAGTTGCTGTCGTAGAGCTCGAGCTCCATCGTCCGCTCTCGGTAGGCGGCGCAGCCGCCGACCCGCCCATTGAGGCGGGCGGCGAGACGAATGCGCACGTGCAGCCGTCGACGACGGGGAGCGGCCGACTCGGCGTCCCGGAGTGCCGTTGCGCGGCGCTCCGGGTCAGCGGCCGATCAGGACGCCTTCTCCTTCTCCTGCTCGTAGACGTGCAGCCGGTTGTACAGCGTGTTCAGGCTGATGCCGAGGATCTCGGCCGCGGCGCGCTTGTCGCCGTCGAAATGCGCGAGCGTGCGCATGATCAGCTCGCGCTCGATCTCGCGGATCGACCGGCCGACCTGCAGCCCTTCGAGCCGATTCTGCTGGCCGAACGGGCTCTCGAAACGCTCGGGCAGCTCGATTTCGCCGTCCTCCGAGTCGGAGAGGATGAACGCGCGGTGGATCACGTGCCGGAGCTCGCGAACGTTGCCGGGCCAGTGGTAGGCCTGAAGCCGCTTCATCGATTTCTCCGACAGCCAGCGCTGCGGACCGTAGCGCCGCGCGAGCTCGTTCAAGAAATGGTTCGCGAGCAACGGAATATCCTCGCGCCGCTGGTGCAGCGGAGGAAGGTTGATCGGGAACACGCTCAGCCGGTAGTAAAGATCCTTCCGCAGCGCCTTGTTCTGGATCGCTTCGTTCGGCACGCGGTTCGTCGCCGCGATGACCCGAGTCTCGATCGGGATCTCCTTCTCGCTGCCGACCGGCAGCACCTTGCGCGTCTCGAGCACGCGTAGGAAATGCGGCTGGAGCTCCGGGGGCATCTCGGTCAGCTCGTCGAGGAAGAGCGTGCCGTTGTGCGCCCGTTGGAAGAAGCCGACGTGCTGCCGCGTCGCGCCGGTGAAGCTGCCTTTCTCGTGTCCGAACAGCTCGCTGCCGGCGAGCTCGCGCGACAACGAGCCGCAGTTCACGGCGACGAAGTCTCCGCGTCTGCGGCTTTCGCGATGAATCGCTTCGGCGACGAGCTCCTTGCCGGTGCCGGTCTCGCCGAGGATCAGCACCGGACTGTCGGTGCACGCGATCTTCTTGATCTGGTTGTAGACCTCGTGCATTTGCGGCGTCTCGCCGACGAGCAGGCCGAAATGCAGATTGACGTCCTCGTCCTCGTAGTTGCCGCTGTGCTCGAGATCCCGCAGCAGCGCCATCAGCTCACGATTGTCGATCGGCTTCGTGAGGTAGGAGACGGTCGGACCGCTGAGGTTCTTGATTTGCGATTTGATGCCGGGATGGCCGGTGATCAGCACCACGCGCTCGACTTCGAGCTTGTTTCGCGCGAGCTCGTCGAGCAGCTCGAGGCCGTTGCCGTCGGGCAGCATCAAATCGAGCAAGAGCACGTCGGAGGGCTGCGAGTCGAGTATTCTTCGAGCATTCGCCAGCGTATCGGCCGTTCTCACCTCATGGCCATGCAACCGCAGCATCTCCGAGGCGCTCGCGACGAAATCCGGCTCGTCATCGACCAACAATACGCTTGCCATTCACGTCACCCGTTGCGGTTCTTGCGTTCAGGAGGATAGTACGAATCTACCAGAATCTGTTCACGCCTTCCGCTTCGGAACGGCGAGAAGGTGTCACCAATAGGCAACATCTTGCAATGCCGCATCATCGGCATCTCGGAAGCGATAAGGTATCATCCTTGAAATCGTCGCTCGGACACGGATCCGCGAGCAACGGGTGCCGAGCAGTCCCGCATCTAAGGTACAGCACGTGAGCACGATTGACAAAGACGCATTGATCGCGACGGTCGTGCACGACCTGCGGGCTCCTTTGAACGCCTGCTTGATGTCGCTGAGCCTCGCGGAGCTCAAGGCGTCGGAGCCCGCGGAGGTGCTGAAGTCGGTCGAGGTGATCCGCCGCAATCTCGAGCGGCAGGCTACGCTGATCAACGATCTTGCCGATGCGCTACAGATCGTGGGAGAGGGATTGCGGCTCGAGCGCGAGAATGTCGATCTCGAGGAAATCGTGTCGATGGCGGCGAGCGGCGTTCAGGTGCCCGAGGGCGTCGGCGTGGGGAAAGAACCGGTCGGTTCGGTGCGATTCTTCGCCGATCGCGACCGCCTCGTTCGGGCGACCGAGACGCTGATCGAGAGCGTTGCGGCGGCCGCTCGAGCGGGGGACCGCGTCGTCGTGTCGGCCGGCCGCACGAACGGTGGTCTTCGGATCGCGGCCCGGATCACGGATAGGGCGGGGCAGGGCCAGGAGGCGCCACGCAGGAAACGTCCGGAGATGCGGCTACTCGTCGCCGGGGAGATCGTCGCGCGGCACTCGGGGCGGCTGACACTCGACGAGGACGCCGGCGCGATCGAGTTGCCGCTCGACTCTTAGAGGCGAAGCGAGGGCCTCACTCCTCCTGCTCGGTCGGCTCGGCGGCGGCCGTGCGCTGCTCGCCTGCGAAACGCCCTTCCTCGTCGGAGAGCACGATCTCGACGCGGCGGTTGAGCTGTCGGCCGGCGGTCGTCTCGTTCGTCGCGACCGGGAACTCTTCGCCGAGCGCGCGGATCTCGATTCGGCTGCCGTCCACGCCGCGCTGCACCAGTGCGTCTCGCACGGCGTTGGCCCGCTCGCGCGACAGGTCGCGGTTGTAGCTCGCATCGCCGCGAGAATCGGTGTGGCCCTCGATCACGATCCGGTGGCCCGCGTTACTCGCGAGGAACTCCGCGAGCCGGTCCAGCGTCGCGTCGGCGCCCGGAGCGAGATCCGTGCGGTCGGTCTCGAAGAGCACGTTGTCGAGCGTCAGCACCCAGCCGCGCTCGGTCTGCTCCGCCTCGAGATCCGCGAGCTGTTGCTCGAGCGCCGCCGCCTCGTCCTGCAACGCTTCGGCTCGTTGCGTCGCCGCCTCTGCTTCCCGCGTCCGCTGCTCGAGCTGCGCTTCGCGGGTCTCGAGCGCTTCGGCGCGGCGCTCGGCAAGCTCGGTCGCCTGTTCCGCTTCGCGTTCGCGCGCTTGGAGCAGCACCTCGCTCCGCGCGGCCTCGCCTTGCTCGAGCTCTTCGCGGCCGCGCCGTTCGGCGGTCTGTTGTTGCACGATCTGCGCGTTGCGCAGCGCGACGTACGCGTCGTGCTCGATGATCTCGAGGTCTTCGCGCTCGTCGTAGGCTTCCTCGGCCCTCGCGAGCGCGCTTCTCGCTTGCTCGTAACGGCTCTGCGCGACCTCGCGCGCGAGCGGATCTTCCTCGATCTCGCGGACGGCCTCCCGGGCCTGATCGAGCGTCTCGATGCGCTCGGGCAGAGAGTTGCAGGCCGCGCCGAGCGTCGCGAGCGCGACGGTAGCGAAGGCTGTCATCGCGTTTCGCATGGTCTGTTCTCCTTACCGGCGGGGTAGCGGTTCCGCGCTTGGCAGGTCGGACGCCGCTTCGTCATCGGATCCCGCCGGCGCGTCGAGTTCGGACTCGTCCTGCTGACGATCGAGCTCGCTTTCTAGCGTCGCGATGGTCGCCCGCAGCTCGTCGACCGCGGCTTGGATCGATTCGTTGTCGGCCGTCGCGATCGCGAGCGCGGCATCGAGCTCGGCCCTTTCCGCAAGACGTGCGGCGCGCTCCTCGTCGCCTTCCTGTTGCGCTTCGCGCGCCGCGATCAGTTTCTCGCGCGCCATGTTCAGCTCGCGGTTGGCGTAGCGCTGCGCGTCCGCCCGCTCGGCCTCGTCGATGCGCTGCTCGGCTTCCTCGATGCTCGACGTAACGACCTGCTGATTGCCCGCGCAACCGGCGGCGAGG
>PKRJ01000014.1 GCA_017577365.1 Gammaproteobacteria bacterium
GGACTACTCGGCGTCGGGTTGTAGTTGATGAAGTCGATCTCCACCCGAGAAGCTCCGATTGCGGCGCTTACGGTGCCTCCAGGGAGATCGAACAACGGTCCGTCGGCGATGACGCCGAACTCGTTCATTTCGTAGTTCGTATCGACACGGAATTCGCCCTGTATTGCCGCAATCGTGGCCGGATTATTGGCCGAGCCGTCGCCGAAGGGATTGAAAGCCGTCGCCGGATTGGGATCCGCCAACGCCTGATTGAGCGCCGGTCCGGCGATGTTGTTGAGTCCCGAACGCTCCTTGTCGACGCCTTGGCTCGCGAACGTCTGCACCGACCAGCCGGAATCGAGATCGAAAGTCAGCCCGGCCGTGATGAAGTAGACCTCCTGCTCGCCTCGACGCGTCGACGGCCCCACTTCGTTGATGAAGGAATACTGTACCGTGACGCTTTCGGCGTTCGGATCCGTCGGGTGCACGAAGAACGGGTTCGTGGAAGGCACCGTCAGCGTAGCCGAAGGCGCCGTTCCACGGTTTGCGCCCTCGCGGTGAGCATACAGGCCCTGGACCGAGAGCGAGATCGAGTCGGTGAGATCCTGCTGGAAAGTCGTGGCGAACGAGTAGCGTTCCTGATTGGGGAGCGCGTCGGCTCCGAGATATCGCGACACCCTGTTCTGCGTTCCGGCAACGAGATCGTCCGCAGTGAGCGAGGTCCCGTCCTGTCCGGCCGGAATGGCGTACGACACGCCGTCGACCACGATATTTCCCGGGCTCGCGAAGGTCACACGTTGATCCGGTCCGCCCCATGGCCGCAGATCGTCGGTGTAGAAGCTTCGCTTCGATGCCGGCAGGTTGTCCCGGTCGTTGTATTCGCCCGCGATCATGAACGATCCGGAGCCCCATACGGTGCCGAACGCGCCGCCGAAGCGCCGCTGATCGAGTCCGCTCGCGCTACCGTACTGAGCACTGAACTGGGCGCCGTCGTATCCCTCCCTCAGCATGATGTTCACGACACCGCCGACCGCATCGGAGCCGTAGATGCCCGAGCCGCCGTCGGCCAGAACCTCCATGCGATCGATCGCGGAAGTGGGGATGATCGACGGATCGAAGAATTGGGCCTGCGTGCCGGCCATCGGCAACCGCCTGCCGTTGAGCAGCGTGAGCGTCGATTCGGTACCGAGACCGCGCAGATTGATACCGGTGCCCAGAGTGACGTTGGCGCTCTGATTATTCGCCGCGCCGTAGTTCCTGTCGTTGGCGCCGAGGTTGAATACCTGAGGCAACGTGGACAGGATCTCTCCCGTGGTCTGAGGGCCGGGCATATCTTCGATCGTGTCCCGGCCGAGAGCGACTACCGGCGAACCGGTGGGTGCGATGCCGCGGATGCGCGTGCCCGTGACGACGACGTGCTCGAGCTCGCCTGCCCCGCTGCTCGTCTCCTGAGCCACGACACTGCCGGCTCCGAGCAACGACAACGTGCCCATCGACGAAAGCGTGAGCGCTCTCGCGACGGCTTGGCGAAGTCTTGCAGAGAGAATCTTGTCATTCGGATGCATGGCGATCTTCCCTGGTTATCTCCGTATCGATCTGTTGGTCGGATGCAGGGTCATGCGGGCCGCCGAGGCCGCTCGACCGTCCGAATTCCTTGGCTCCGTCGCTCGCTCGATGACGAAGCCCGCTCCGTTCCGCGTCGCAATCCCGGTATCAAGGTTCCAGATGAACCTCGATGCGGCGCGAGCGCCAATCCTCTCGGCCCGTGCCAACGATCGGCTCCGGCTCCCAAGCGATGGTGAGCCGGCTTTCATCGATTCCGAGCCCGATGAGAATGTCTCGCAGCTTCTCCGCGCGCTGCCTAGCCATACCCGGCCTTTCGGTCATGACTTCTCCGCTGTCGAGCAGCGACTGTCCTTGATAGCTTCGAATTTCGAAACGGGCGTTCGAGGCGATGGCGTACTCGACGAGCTGAACGAGCCGAGCCATGTCGGGGCCGGAAGCACGGTCGCTGTCGAACGGGTAGTAGATGGTCTGTCGTTGCGGCTGCCATGGCGGTCCCTCTGGTAACGGCAGCACCGCCAGGTCCGGTAGCTGATTCATTACCGGCCGTACGGAGGGGTGCAAATGGGCCCACTGCGGGTCGTCGCTCACGTACGCCCCCTGGCGCCCGGAACTGGGCGGAGGCGTATCCGTTATCGGACCGGTGTACGGGATGATCTCGTTACAGTTCTGGTCGATCTCCCGCAGGACGGAGAACCGTCCATCCAACAGCTGCGCGCCGCAATACTCTTCACCCTCAACGATTCGGCCTTCGACGAGTATCCGATGCTTGAGCTGGGGCTCTCCGTAATCCGGGGGATTGCGTAGCGCGTACTCGCGGCCTTCGTGCCTCGCGATGAAGCAAACGTCCCGCCACGGCCCCTGATGTCGAGCTACGGGGCATGCAACGAAGGAAACGTAGCCGTCCTCGCGTTCTTCGCCGGATGCCGTCACGAGGAACAGCAGCAGACCCGACGCCCAAAAGCCCGTGCGGTAGCGCTTCATCAGAGCACGCTCAAGAAATTGATCAGGTCCTGCTTTTCCTGATCGGTGTAACCGATGTTGAAACGACGGTCGTAGAAATCCACCAGCTCGCGAAGCGTCGCCGCGGAGCCGTTCGCGAAATAAGGCGCTCTTGCCGAAAGGGCGCGCATTTGTTGCGTCATCGTGAAGCCGACATGGGCACACTTGCCGGTTACCAGCGCTCGCCCGGGATCGTGCGAGTAGATCTCGCGACCGAGGTACGAATGCGGGGCGGCATCCTTGTCGCAGACGATTCTGAACAGAGGCAAGTCCGGACGATTGTTCGCCCACGGCAGATTGTTGAGCCCGAGATCCATGAAGCCGGGCGCGAGATCCATGCCCATGAGCGTCGTGTTGTGGCATCCGGAGGCGCAGCTCCGGTGGAACGGATTGCCCAATCCCTTGTCCGTGAGGCCGGCGACGTCCTGGATCAGGAAGCGGCGCTCGAAGAACACTCTCGCCCCGCGGGCGACGGATTCGCGCCAAAGTCGCTCTTCCTCGCCGAGCCCTTCCGGGTGGGCGTCCGGTGATCCCCACATGGAGAAATCACCGAAGACTCGATTGATCGCGTTGTTGCCTAGATAGCCGGCAGGCCCCGTGACGAGCACGCGGGGGCCGAGCCCCGGCGGCGCCCCGGCAGCGTCGAGATCGTTCCCGAAAACATCTATCCCTTGGGCTCCATAGAGCCTTTCCTCGAGGTCTACGATGGCGACGAGCTCGTCCTCGGTGAGATCCCGCGTCAGCTCGAGATGTCGCCGTGCGGCGTCCCTCGCTTGGTTTCGCAGCGTCAAACCGCTGCCGTCGGACATCAGCTGGAGCGATACGAACTTGCCGGTCTCGGGATCCTTGGGCAGCAACGACTTGTCGTTGTAGAGAAACTTGTCGTGCGGCGCCACGCCGTTCGGTAAGGCCGTGAGATGTCTCAGGTTGATGACCGGGCGCGGCCGCCTGTAGACGGATATGTGGGGATTCTCGCCGTTGAGTCCGTAGACCGGATGCGTGTTGCACCCCGTCGGATCACGAACGACTTCGATCGTGAAATCCGGTGTCACCCCCTTCGGGGGCCAAGGCACGGCGATGCGAATCAAGCCGCGCTCCAGGAGCAGCGAATGCGAAGCTTCCTCTCCCCGCGGCAGATGCGGACAATTCGCTCCGTCGACCGTCGCGAAAAGCGGGTCTTCGCCCCTTGTAGCTTCCCAAACGGCGCGCACCGTATCGGCCGACAAGGACATCCCGTTGGCCGGCTGATGGCACGTCACGCACGCGCGCCCGTTGGGGCCGAGAGACGAGAAGAAGGGATGGCCGGTCGTGTCCAGCTCGCCCGCATCGTTGATCAGGCGAAAACTCCCGTCCGAATTCGGGTAGTCACTAGTACCGGCTAGCGTTTTTCCGCTATCCGCGGCCCACCAGTAAGCATAAGGGGCGCGCGAATCGCTGCCGCTTGTGGTTGGTAGGTATAGGACGACGGCGAGTACGACGACGCCGGTCAGAAGAAGCCCGACAATCGAATAGCTCTTCCCCATTCAGATCCCCCCAGCGGATGCCCCACAGCCGACGTTTGCTGTGACTCCCTTAGCCTCCGCGGCGGTCGCCGGAGGTTACCGGCCCAATGGCAGCCCCGTTCCTCGAGCGCCGATTGTTTGTGCCGCATACTGCTTGCGGCGCGAACTGTTGTCAACAGCTCTATATGTCACGACGTGCTCTTGGAGGAAGAACGCTATGCGGATCGCTCGTTCTGCGAGGGCTCGTGTGAGCCGGCGACCTCGCGGCGTGATGCGTTCTCCGGCGAACTCGTCGTCAAACGGCGTCTTTGCACATGAATACGCTGTGAGGATCGCTCGTGTACGAGCCGAACGGCTGGCAGTAGCGGAATCCGCACCTCAGGTAGAGACCGATAGCCTCGTGCTGAAGGTATCCCGTTTCGAGAAAAAGTCGACTACAACCGTGTTCCTTCCCACGTTCCTCGAGAAAGGCGAGCAGTCGCTTACCCCATCCTCGGCCGCGCGCCGATGGGTGCACGTACATGCGCTTGATAGCGAACCGTGCTCGTGCCGTTCGAGCCGGCGGCGGAAGCCAACCCGGGAACGTAGCACTCTCGCGATTGTCCTACGAGCAGGGGGACGCTACCGCGGGGCTTGCGCAGCCGGCCGGATGGCCAGCCCCACGGCCGGTGCCTCAGGTCTGCACCGGCGCATGAGCCTCCGTGGTGCGGCTCTGGTGAAGAGTGCGCCCGCCATCACAGAGCCATGTCGAAGCCGACGAGCACGTAATGCTCTTTCGTCTGGTGCCCCACGAACGGCGGAACGGCAGTGCGTTCCTCGTCCAGCAGGTCCGCATTGATCTCGAAGACGGCTTTGAGGTTGCGCATGAAGTAGTACGAAGCGTTGAACGTCAGCGAGTTGATGGCGATGCCCTCGTAGATCGTTCCGGTACCCTCGAAGTCGTCCGCTTCCGCATAGTTGTACAGCAACGAGAAGCTCCACCGATCGTTCCGGATGTAGTCGACGCCCGCGAAGCCTCCGAACCAGTCGAAGTCTTGCGTCGGCGCCGCGTCGAGGAAGTCCTCCCAATCGTTCCACAAGGCCTGCGCATACCAATGCATGCGGCCGTTCGGGAGGGTCCCCGCAAGGTCGAGGCCGAAGACGCTCTTGTCCGCATTGCGGGTGCCACGGGATTCGCCGGCGACTCCAGCCGCGGTGCGCTGCTCGCCGAACAGCGCGAATACACCTAGGCCCACCCGACCGACGGGAATGCCCACCCTCCCGAACATGTTCTTGCGGCTGTCGTTATCGAACAGCGCATCCGGGCGCCGATAGCCCGGGCTGTCGATGTCGAAGTTGTCAGTGATCCCGTTACCGTTGACCGCCCCGATGGCGACATCGAACGAGCCGAAACCGCGGTCGAAGATCACGCCGCGATCGTACGTCAGGCCTGCGGCCCGGTACGCATAGAAGTCCTGGAACGTGAGCCGAACCTCGCGAGGGAACATCAGATCCGAGACCTGGAACTGCCCGAGCTGCATGCCGACGCCGGAACCGAACAGGTCGCCGTGACGGAACCAAGCGTCCTCGATCACCGTCTCGCCGTTTCCGCCCTTCTCCGCGAAGATGCCGTAGAAGTAGTAAGTAATGTTCTCCGACAGCGGCGAGCTCGAGAGCAGCTTGATCAGGTACGGCGCCTGGAAATCGAAATCCGAATCGTTTCCGGTGAAGCCGGTGACGGGGTCGATGTCTTCGCCTTCCCGAGCCTGCACGTAAGCCTGCATCCGCATTGCGAGGGGCGGACGCTCCGGCAATGCGAGACGCTCGTCGCCGAGGTTCAAGGTGTTAGAGCTCCGCCAGTTGGGCAGCTTGTAGTTCACGTCGGCGAAGTTCTCGCCGAATGCGTTCAACCTGGGGAACGCATCGTGACACACGGAGCAGCTCAGATTGTAACGCCGGGCGAACTCCGGCATCGACCATGCGGCGGGAGGGACGAGAAGCGGTGCAGCGATAGCAAGAATGAGGAAGACGCACCTGCAAAGTTTCGCGCTCATCCCTGTTCTCCCACGCAGGTCGAGGAACCCTACCACACAGGGCTACTAGAGCTGGACCGTGTCTTTCACCTAGCAACGCGAAGAACGCGTTTGCGAGGCCAGCCAGCTCGATTCGATCTTATCCGTCCGCTCGCGCGAAGCTTGCTAGTAGATTCCGAAGAGAGCTCGGTACCCGTGGGGAAAGCTCGTCGAGACGAGATGATCGGATTGCTTGTGTGTGCGAGCGCGGCGGATGCGGATCTCGTCGAGCTTCGGTTCGGCGGGACCACGAGGATGCTCTGCGTCGCCGCGGGAGTACCTTCGGCGACGCAGAGCCGTTCGACGGGACTCGGGCTACTCCGGCAGCGCGCAATGGAAATTGCGCGCGTCGTTCGGATCGCCGCGACCCGAGTACCTCGCGACTTGCGGATGCGGACAAAGAAGCCTCGTCATCGTCACTTCGTCGTCCTCGACTTTGCGCGCGACGATCTCTTCCGGCGCCTTGCCCTCTTCCACCCACGCGACCAGCGCCTTCATGAAGTCGGCACGGTCGGGTCCTGGGCCTCCGCGGCAATGGCCCATGCCGGGCATCATGTACAGCCGCACGTACTCGTCGGTGAACGCCCGGCCGTCTTGACCGGTTGCCTTCTCCGCGAAGTCGATGAGGCTCTCGTAGTAGGCGATCGTCTGCCGCGGCATCACGCCGGGATCGCTCCAGCCGTGATACATGATGAGCTTGCCGCCACGCGCCTTGAAATCCCGGAGATCCGGATCGATCGCGTTCAGCACGCCAAACAGCTTCGCGTCGACGATCTCGACGTCGCGGTCGAAGTCGAACGTGCGCCAGTCCCAATCTTCGCGCTCGAAGGCCATACCGCCGATCACGGCCTCGCTGATCGTGAACGGCTTCTCGCCGTCCATGATCATCGCCCAGCCGCGATTACCCGGCTGCGCGGCTTCGCCGCCCGGCTCGAGTCCCGGATAGATCTGCTCGCCGGTGCGGGGGTTCACCGGGCCCTGGTAGATCATCCTCAGCGCTTCGACCTTCGGCTCGGGCAGGCAGCCTTCGGTTTGCCCAGCGGAGCACTGGAGCAACGCCGGATCGAAGTCGCAAGTGCGCGGATCGGTCAGGATGCCGTCTTCGACGCCGTCAGTCGCGTCGCACATCTCGAGCACCTTGGCCGTCACGAGCTCGAAGTCGGCCGACGTCAAAGCCGCGCCCGGTTTCTTGAGCGTCGCATGCGCGGCCCACAGCTGGCCGATGTGCAAATGCGTAAAGCGGTTCACCGGCGCCCCGGAAACGATGCCGTCGTAGTCGTCCGGGAAACGCTGGGCCTCCATCAGCCCTTGACGGCCTCCCGTCGAGCAGCCGTTGAAGTACGAGTATTCCGGCCCCCTGCCGTAATACGCGTCGATCACGGCCTTCGCCTTGACGGTCATCTCGTGAATCGCTCGGTAGCCGTAGTCGATCAAACGCTGCCGATCGCCGAGCCACGTATCGTCCGACGCTTCGTGCCCGGTATCCGTCGAGGCGGATGCATAGCCGTCGCGGACGGCTTCTCCCATCGCCGCATAGCTGATGACGCCGGCCAGCCCGCCACCGCCGACCGCCTGGAAGCGGCCGTTCCATGCGTCGCCTTCCGGCAGCCAAACCTCGAACCTGATCGCGGGTTCGACGACGCCCGCGACTCGGCACATCGCCGGAATCTCGAACGGGCGTCGCAGGTCGGGCCCGCCTCCCGGTCTGTTGCCGCCCCCGGTGTCGGGCGGAGTGAAGGTGCCGGCCGAAAGGCGTTCGGCAAGGGTGATTTCCGTACCCGGCAAGTCGAGGTTCACGAGGCTCTCGCATTCCCCGACGACAACGGATTCTGCAATGGCCGGAGCCGCGACGGCAGGTACCGTCAAAGCAAGCGCGATGCGGATGGCGAAGGCAAGCCGATTCCTATCTTCGGTCATTCGTCCCTCTCCCCCTGAATTCTCCGACGGCGCCTCGGACCATTGCCATCCGAGGAGCATCGTCGGCCGCGGATGATACAGGGATTCGCAGAGTTCAACATCCGCATGGACGGTTTCATCACGAACTCCGACATGTACGGATATCCCGCGAGCCATTTCAGCTTGCCGATGGAGGCGGTCGAGCGTATCGAGCTCGTTCGAGGGCTTCGTGGCCGGCTACGACCCGAACGAGCTGCCGAACGTCCTGAACGCGACCGTGCGGGTCGGCACGAGAATGTCCGAGTCGACGGGAACCGCGTCCAATCCGTCCCCTACTGGATCGCCCGCAACGGCCTCACGCTCAGGTCCGCGCGATTCAGCGGCACGCTCGTGCACAGCTACACCGGCGAGACGTATGCCGATGCGCTGAATACGCGCACCCCGTCGAGCAACGGCGCCGTCGGCATAGTGCCGAGCTACGGCATCCTCGATCTATCCGCGTCGTACGAGATCAGCTCGCGCTTGCACCTGCGCGCAAGCATCAACAACCTGACGGACGAGCGGTACTACACCAAGCGTCCCGAGTTCTATCCCGGTCCCGGCATCTGGCCCTCCGATGGCCGGAGCGTCTACTTGCCGGTCGGCGTTACGCTCTAGGATGTGTACGTACTTTCCGAAACGGCACGCGAGATCATTCACGTAGTTGATCGGCCAACGACGCGGAAACTCCTCGTATTTGTAGCGATCCGCGTCCTGTTGCCCATTCGAGAAGCGGGTAGCGCAACCGGGTTGAACGCCTGCAAACAATTCTCTATACATCGGAGCGCAGCCAGCTCGTCGTACCGGGCTGGGCCTTCACCCCTTGGTCACCTGCTTTCGCAGAGCGTCTCACAAGAATAAGGACATCGAGCTTTCGCGGTCGTCGTTTCGACAGCGGTTGTGAAAGCAGCGTCGTTACTGCTCAGAGGACGGGCGGATGAAAATACATCAGCAACTGTTCGGAATGGCGCTCATCGGCGCCGCTACGCATACCGCTTCGGCGCAAGCCGTGGTGGAAGAAGTCGTCGTTACTGCACAGTTCAGGGAGCAAAGCGTTCAAGACATACCGATCGCGATTACCGCGATGACCGGCGAGATGTTGGATGCTCGCGGGCATAACACCATCGACGAGATCGGCGCCCAAGCGCCGAACGTCACCTTGACGCGCGGCGGCTCGTTCGCGGGACCGATGCTCATCGGCTTCATCCGTGGCGTGGGCCAGACCGATTTCAATCCGGCGTTGGAGCCCGGCATCGGACTCTACGTCGACGACGTCTACTATTCGACGTTGACGGCTTCGATCCTCGATCTTCTCGATCTCGATCGCGTCGAGATCCTGCGCGGCCCGCAAGGCACGCTGGCCGGCAAGAATTCGATCGGCGGTGCGATCAAGCTCTACTCGAAGCGGCCTTCGGCGGACAACGATGCCTACATCGAAGGCGGGATCGGCGACTTCGACGCCGTCGATATCCGCGGAGGCAGCAATTTCACCCTGGTCGAGGATCGCCTGTATGCGCGCGTCTCGGGCGTCTCCCGCTCGCGCAACGGCCACGTCAAGACTCTCGACTACGCTTGCACGCATCCGGGCTCGGTATTCCCCAGCCATGTCTCCGGCACGGACTGCGTGACGGGCCGAGAAGGGGGTATCCACTACACGGCCGTGCGCGGCGCCCTGCGCTGGCTTCCCAGCGATTCGCTGGAGATCAACTTCTCCGGGGATTGGACCGACGACGAATCCGAGCCGGTCGCGAATACCCTGCTCGAAACCGGTCCCACGACCGCGCCGATCATCCTGACGCCCGGCGCCGGCCTCTCGCCGACGGCTCCCGGTCCGATGATTTGGGAAACCGTCGCGATTCCGCCCACGCTCGAAGGCAACGTCGGATGCATGTTCATCGCTTACGGTCCGAGCTCCTGCGATCCGCTGAGCCCGAACGACCCGTACGTCAACTACGAGACGTACACGGATCCAAGGACGGGCCTCGCTCTCGATCGGCGTCAGTACGTCGAGGCGAAGAGCGCCTCGGTCGCGATCGACTGGGACGTCAGCGATCGCCTGCAGATTCAGTCGATCACGGCATACCGCGAGTACGATTCCGGATTCGTCAGCGCGCAAGACGGCACTCCATTCCCGGTTGCGCTGCTGTTCCAGCGGCTGATCCACGATCAGGTGAGCCAGGAGTTTCGCTTCAACACAGGGTTCGGGGACTTCGCCGACATCACCATCGGGGCGTTCTATTTCGACGCCGATACGACGATGGACGCGCGCGTCGATCTCGGATACGTCAACTTCGACTTTCTGCACGGTCCGGACCCGGTCGACGACCGCCACTACGCGGTCTTCGCGAACGGCATCTTCCGCCTCACCGATCGCCTGGAGCTTGCGGCGGGGCTGCGCTACAGCGACGACAAGAAGGTCTACCGCTACGCGCGCAGGAATGCGGATTTCAGCCCGATCGAGCCCTGCATCGGGCCTCCGGGCACGCCGGGCAATCCGCCGAACTGCCTGATCTCGTCGCTGAACGGAACCGTCGGTGTCTTCGAGGACGACCGCGTCGACATCCGCGCGGCGTTGAGCTACTACCTGAACGATAGCGCGATGGTCTACGCCTCGTACGCCACCGGCTACAAGGGCGGCGGCGTCAATCCTCGGCCGTTCTACAACGTCCAGGCGGTCTCGTTCGCTCCCGAAGAAATGGAGACGATCGAGGTCGGCACGAAAGTGCAGCTGCTTCAGAACCGGCTCCGGCTGAACGGCGCGGCGTTCTACAACGACTATCAGGACATTACCGCCACGTTCGACGATTGCACCGCGCAATTCGGGCCGGTCTTCGGCGTACCGTGCCTCTTGAATTCGAATGCCGGAGACGCCGATGTATTCGGGGTCGAGCTCGAGCTCGATTACGTGCCGACCGATGCCCTTCAGATCGACGCGTCCATAGGCCTGATCGATTTCGAGTACCAGCGGATCAGCCCGAATACGGGCATCAGCCTCGACGCGACCTCGCAGTACACGCCCGAGCTGACCTGGAGCGTCGGTGCTCAATACAACTTGTCGATCCGCAGCGGCAGCCTCACGCCGCGTCTCGACGTGGTCTATCAGGACGACATGTTCGTCGATCCGGTGAACAACGAAGGCGGCAGAATCGAGAGCTACACCCTCGTCAACGGGCGGCTGACGTGGAGCGATCCGAACGGCGCGTGGGTAATCGCCCTCGAGGGCCGCAACCTGACGGACGAGCTGTATTACACGAACAAGGGCGAAGGAGTATCAGGGCTCAGCGGGTACAACAACGGCGTGCCCGGTCTTCCCCGTACGTGGATGCTCACGTTGCGCCGCAACCTGTTCTAGTCGTCGCGAACCGCCTGGGGGCGCATGCCCCCAGGCGCCTCTCCATTGGCCGTCCGGCCTTGCGACAAAGGCGTGCTTGTCGTCGGCATCGACATCTTGATCGCACGCCCGCTTTTGTCACCGGTTGGATACCGCGCGCTAACCGCCCCGTCACTGCCGGCTGGTTAGTCTGGCTTAGGATCTCCAGGATAATGGCCGCCGATCGAGTTCGGTCTTCAGAGCACAGTTGGTCGGCACCTCATCGTTCTTCAAGCGCGTGCGCGCCCTTCTCTTGCTCGCTCCGCCCTGCCTCGGCGCGGCGCCCGTCGCCGTGCACGCGAGCGACGCGGAAGGCGCCCGACGTCCGAGCTTTTCCTGGTCCGGCCTCCATCGGGCGCGCTACGCCCGGCTGTGGAACCAGCACAGGCCCGGTCTTGCGGGCGACGACCAAGTGCTCGAGCTTCGTACGGCCCTGCGCGCGAGCTACGAACTTGGACGAATCACGCTCGTCGGCGATCTTCAGGACGCACGCGCGTATCTGACCGACGAGCAGAGCGGCGTCTCGACGGCGATCGTCAACACCGTCGAGCTCGTGCAGGGTTACGTCGCGATCGGCAAGATCGACGACGAACGAGGGACTCGCGTGCAGGCCGGCCAGTTCCTGCTCGAGCTCGGCAGCGGCCGGCTGATCGCCGCCGAGCAATACCGAAACGTCGCCCGAGGCTTCGTCGGCATCATGGGCGAGAGCGTCTCGCCGGAGCGCGGCAAGCTGATCGGGTTCGCAACCTTACCCATGACGACACTTCCCGATGACCGCGACGCGCTGCTTGCGAATCGTCGACGGCGTGACGATGCGGACACGGATACAACGCTGCTCGGTGCATGGTGGCAGCTTCCGTGGAACGGCCCTTCGCTTTCGGCCGAGGTGTACCTCTATGCGTTCGACGAGAGCGACGATCCCGGAGAGCGCCAGACGCCCGACCGGCGCCTGACGATTTCCGGCCTGCGGATCCGGCGTGAAAGCCGGCCCACGCATTGGGACTTCGAGATCGAGCTCGTCCGGCAAACCGGATCGCGGCGCGCTTCCGCAGCGCCTTCCGACGAGCGCGTGCTCGACATCGACGCGCACTTCGCGCACGTCGCGCTCGGCTACACGTTTGCCGGCCGCGGATCGCCGCGTCTCGCCGTCGAATACGAGCGCGGGAGCGGCGATTCGGATCCGGGCGACGGCCGTTGGGAACGCTTCGACGCGCTCTACGGCAACCGCCGTATTGATCTCGCGCCGACCGGCATCTACGGCGCCCTGGGACGCGAGAACATCGTCACGTGGGGTGTGCGCGCGTCTCGCGCACTCGGCGATCGCGCCGACACGTTCATCGCCTTTCGTACCTTGAAGCTCGCCGCGGCCGCCGACGCGTTCGCGAGCACGGGCGTCCGAGACTCGACGGGCCGATCGGGCCGCGACGCCGGAGCGCAGGTCGATGCGCGTTATCGACATTGGCTGCGGCCAAACGTCCTGCGTCTCGAGGTCGGTGCGACGTTTCTTTCGCGCGGCGACTTCTTCCGCACGGCGCCCAACGCGAACCGACAAGGCGACCCGCTCTACGTCTACAGCGACGTGACGTACACCTTCGGCTCCGATTGAGCCCACCCCGTGTGCACGCTCGACCGGTGCCGCGTGCACACAGGACCAATGACCCGGTCGTTCCCCCGAAGTAGCGTTCCATCGCGCCTCCGGACTGCATGCGGGACGCGCATCGCTCGCTGCGCGGACGGCGCCACAGGGACCACGGCACACCGCGATGGGGGACGTTAGCCGATGATCAAGCGCATTTCGATTCTCGTGCGCGCGCCGCATATCGACCGCGCGGGCTTCAGCAAGCACTGGCATGACGTTCACGGCGGTCTGGTCGCGCAGCTTCCCGGCATCGCGGGCTACATTCAGAACCACGTCGTCGAGGAGTTCTCGGGCGTTGCCGCCGAACCGGGCGCCTACGACATCGACGGATTCGTGGAGCTCTTCTTTCCCGACGACGCCGCGCGCGTCAACGCCTTCACCGGCCCGCACACGAAGCCGATGTGGGACGACGAGCCGAACTTCCTCGGCCATTCGACGGCGTACGTCATCGAAGGCGACTGGGACCCTCGACGAGCGTTGACGGACGCGAAGCTCATGCTCGTTGCTCAAGGCCTTCGCGCCGCGGTCGATCGCCTCGCCGAGCGGCTTCGACAAACGGCCGCTGGTGCGCAGATCGAGCGTAACGATGTTGCCGAGGTCGTGCCGCGCGCCAACATGGCACGCGGCCCGCAGCCGGCGGACGTCTTCTTCCATCTTCGCTTCGCAACGCCGGACGACGCGCGCGAAGCCGGGCGGGTCCTCGCGGATACACACGACCTCTCCGACGGCCTCGAGCGGGTCGCGATCACCCGCGTCGTCGAACGGCGAATCGTGTAGCAGACTGTCGCCCTTCGCCCCGCTCCACTCCCCGCCGTCCTCGACCGAGGACGGCGGGGTTACCGCTTTGGAACCGAATGCATACGCGTTCGTCGCCGCATGCCCGCAGGTTGTAAAGGCTTCGGAACCCGGATGCGACTGACCGCATAACCGCGCGGCGGCTACGGTTAGGCCGACTCGTTAACGAGGGCCTGACATGCTTGACCGCCAGCATATCGTCATCGTCGGCGGAGGATTCGCCGGCACTGCGCTAGCCGTGCACCTGCTGCGGCTCGGTCACGCGAAGCTCGATATCACGCTCGTCGAGGCGAGCTCGAGAGTCGGACGCGGCATCGCGTACGGCACGGAGCTCGACGACCACGTGCTGAACACGCGTGCGTGCCAGATGAGCCTCCTCCCCGAGGCGCCGCATCACTTCGTCGACTGGCTCGAGCGTCAAGGTGTCCTTTCCGCGGCCTTCGAGTTCGTGCCTAGGCGGCTGTTCGGGCAATACGTCGAAGAGACCCTCCGGGATGTCCTCGCGGAAGCCAAGCCGGCGGTGGGAGCCTTTTCACTGCGTCTGTCCGAGCGCGTCACGGGAGTGACGCCGAACGCCTCGGGCTTCGACGTCGAGCTTGGGAGCGGAGAGATCCTCGACGCTGATTCGGTCGTGCTCGCGCTCGGCCACGCGCGGCCTTGCGATCCGCTGCAGGGAGTGCTCGAGCCGAGCCCGCGTTATATCCGGGACCCGTGGCGGCCCGACGTTCTCGCCGAGGTCGCGCCCGCCGATACGGTGCTCGTGATCGGCACCGGGCTCACGATGATCGACACGGTATTGACGCTCCGCGCTCGCGGCCATACGGGCAGGGTCGAGGCCGTGTCCCGAAACGGCCTTCTGCCGCGTCCGCATGCCGACGCGCCGCGGACGCTGCCGATCGATCTGCGCCACCGCTTGCTGACCCGAGTCCTCGTGCAAACGCGGCTGCGGCGGCTGACTCGGGAGCTGCGCGCGCTCATCGCGGAAGCGGAAGCGCGAGGGTACGGCTGGCACTGCATCGTCGACGCGATGCGTCCCCACTTACCCCAAGTCTGGCGAGCGCTCGACGATCACGAGCGGCGACGTTTTCTCTCGCGGCTCCGCCCCTTCTGGGAGGTCCATCGACATCGCGTGCCGCCGCGAACGCATGCGCTGATCGGGAAACTCGTCGACAGCGGACGACTGTCCATTCGCGCCGGCCGGATCGTCGACGCGACCGAGCACGAGAGCGCCATCGAGGTCGTCCGCGCGTGGCGCGGATCGGATGAGACCTCCCGCGACTTCTTCGACTGGGTCGTCAACTGCACCGGGCCGCGGTCCCGCGGGCCTTCCTGTTCCCCGCTCGAGGCGCGCCTTCTCGAGCATGGTTTACTTCGCATCGATCCGCTCGGGCTCGGCTATCTCACGACGCCCGACGGCGCGGCGATCGGCGGGGACGGCGTCGTTCCGGGTCTGTATGTCATCGGACCGGCGTGTCGACCGCTGGATTGGGAAACCACCGCCGTGCCCGAGCTCAGCGAGCGCGCGGAAGCATTGGCGGCGCACCTCATCGACCAATGGACCGCTACCCGACCGCTACGAACGCGGCGTATGAGGGCATGAACATGATTGCACGACGACATCCGATCCCTCGACGAGCGGACACAGACAGCCGACCCGAGCTCATGCTCGGCATCATGCTTCTCGGTACTTCCTTCGCCGCCGGATTGTTCATCGGCTGGATCATTGCCTGAGCGCGTAACGCGCTCGATGCCTCCTCTCCGTTTGCGCAAAAAGCGACCGACCGACGTTCATTTCCGCGCACGGCGCTTCGCGCCTCTCGTTCCCCTAGGTCAGATCGAGGTGACATCGCGCCTCGCCGCGAGGCGCTCCGACCGGGTTGTCGGTCAACAGTCGGTCAGCACACAGTCACGCATCGGTCACATAGCGAAGACGTTTGTTTACATCGCAACAAACTATTTCGGTCCTTTCGAGCTCGCGCGTAGGTTGCAGTGCACTTCCACCGACACGCGTCGACCGAAAGGATTCGAAATATGGAACGTTCGCTTCTCGTGCGGTACGCCAATCGTTCTCCGCGCTCGGTTCCGACGCAGCTGCACGCGTCGAGTCGCAAGACGATCGGCACGCTAGTCGCTGCGGCGCTCGGCACGGCTCCGACGACTCTTGCGGCACAAAGCGTCCCCTCGTTCGACACCGGGACCCGCGGCCCGCTCGAGGAAGTCGTCGTTACCGCGCGCAATCGCGAAGAGCTCGCGCAAAGCGTGCCGATTCCCACGTCCGTCGTCGGCGGCAGGCAGCTCGAGCGCGACAATTCGCTGACGGCGCTCGATTTCGCCAACAAGGTTCCGAGCCTGAACATCGTGCAGAACCAGCCGCGCCAGTCGAGCTTCTCGATCCGCGGCATCGGCAAGAACAACTCCAACGAGTTCACCGAAGGCTCGGTCGGCGTCATCCTGGACAACGTTTATGTCGTGCACCCCGGCGCGAGCTGGGGCAGCTTCTACGATCTGCAACGGGTCGAGGTCGCGCGCGGGCCGCAAGGCACGCTGCTCGGCAAGAACACGACGCTCGGTGTCGTGAACATCGTGCCCAATCTGCCCGAGTTCGAGCCGAAGGCGAAGCTCGAGCTGAGCTACGGAGATCACGACACGACGCGCACGCACGCCGTCGTCACGGGACCGATCGCGAGCGATTCCGTCGCGTATCGAGTGACGCTCGCACATGAGCGCGGCGACGGCCCGATCGAGAACGTCCACAAGCCGGGCGAGACGCTCAACGACCGGAATCGATTCTCCGGGCGTCTTCAGCTTCTTGCCCACGTCACCGATCGCCTGACCGCGCGCTTCTCGGTCGACATGAACCGCTCGAACGAGCTCAACGGGGCGTGGCCGTTCAATTACGGCGACCCGGAGACCTACCGCGACGGCACGGACCGCGAGACCTACGCGGAGCGGCTCGCCCGCTTCGAAGGAGAAAAGAGCCGCACGGTCCTGAACAGCTGGGATAAGTATCAGGCGAACGACATGGGGCGCCTGCTCAGCGAGTCGAAAGGCTGGTCGGGCCAGCTAGAGTACGACCTGCCGACCGGCCACTCGCTGACCTCGATCACGGCCGGCCGTTCGTATGTCTTCAGGGCGCACAACGATTACGACATCCTCGACACCGGCTACTCGGGCGGTTACGTGCGCACGCGCCAGTTCTCGCAGGAGCTGCGCATCGCTTCCCCCGCCAAGGACCGCTTCGACTATCAGGCGGGCATCTACTTCCTCGATCTCGCGCACCGCACCGCCAACACGCCCGGCACGGTCGGCGGGCCGGATTCCGGCCGTCTCGCGGCGAACGAGGCGCGGTTCGCGCTGCTCGATGCCGACGAGGTCGGGAGAGCGCTCCTGGTCGCCTCACGCGATGGCGTCTATACCGACAACGTCACGACGCCCGAGGTCGAGAGCTTCGCGGTCTACGGCCAGACGAACGTCTATTTCGGCGATCGCTTCACGTTGACGACGGGGCTGCGCCGCACCTGGGAGTCTCGCTTCAACTCCGACGAGTCCCTCGTCTGGGGCGGCATCGAGCTCGACGAAGCGAACTTCCCCGGCGCGACGGCGGAGCAGCTCGCCGCCGCGCGCGCGATACGAGGAAGGCCTCGTCCGTACGCGGAGGCGGAGCTCGACGAATCGTCGTGGTCCTGGCTGATCAATCCGAGCTTCGAGCTCGGCCAGAACGCGCTCCTCTACGCGTCCGTCGCCTACGGGGAACGTTCCGGCACGGTCAGCATCGATACCGCGACGCGCCAGCCGAGATTCACGCGGCCGGAGCGCACGACCGATTACGAGCTCGGCGTGAAGAGCACGCTGCTCGACGGGCGGCTGCGCGTGAACGCCAATCTGTTCTTCACCGACGTTCGTGACTATCAGGTGACGCTGCGCGAGGAGAACCCGACGGCGCCAGGCGAGTACATCAACGTCTTCTCGAACGCCGAGAGGGTCACGTCGAAAGGGCTCGAACTCGACGTCGAGTATGCCGTGACGGACGGTCTGTCGCTCTCGGCGACGGGTGCATGGAGCCCGTCCCGCTACGACAGCTGGCAGAACGGCCGCTGCCCGGCCGACGTTCTCGAGCTCGTCACGACCCTCTGCGACAACAGCGGCAAGCGCGTGCAGGGCTCGTCGGACCGCAGCTTGACGCTCAGCGCCTATTACCAATCGCCGTGGACGATCGGTCAATGGCACTGGCACGCGTTCGCCGCGAACATCTATCGCTCCGCGCTCGATACGAGCCCGAGCCTCGCTCCCGAAGGACATCAGGGCGGATTCTCCGTCGTCAACGCGGGCGTGGGGCTGAGCTCGATCGACGGCAAGTACTCGATCAGCCTCGACGCGCGGAACGTCTTCGACAAGATCTATCTCGTGTCCTACAACGACTACGGGATCGGCACGATCGGCCGCGCGGCCATCGGCCAGAGACGTTTCTTGAGCCTCACGTTCCGCGCGAACTTCGCTCTTTGATCTTCCGCCACCGTGTCCTGCTCGCCATGCCACAAAGAGAGACACCCATGACTCGTCGCTTCTCAAAGACTCTTGCCGGCGTGCTCGTTCTGTCCGGTATCGGCTACGCCGATCTGCCCGCAAGCGCCCATCACGCCTTCTCGGCCGAGTTCGATATCAATCAACCGATCGAGATCACGGGCGTGATCAGCCGGTTCGTGCTGACGAATCCGCACAGCTGGCTCTATATCGACGTCGCCGACGAGAACGGCAACGTGACGAACTGGGGATTCGAGTTCGGCACGCCCTTCGCGTTGCGCAGCCGCGGCGTCACGAAGGAGACGCTCGCGCCGGGAACGAAAGTCACGATCAAGGGCTACCGCTCGCGGAACGGGCAACCGTTCGGATACGCGACGCTCACGGTCCTCGAGGACGGCCGGCGTTTCGCGACCGGCGGGGCGCCAGATGCGCCCTCTTCCGAGCCCTCCGCATCCGCGACATCGACGGCGGCCGCCACTCGCAGCACGCCCTAGCAGGCCCCGGAACCAGAACGAGGAACACGATGAACCTGGCTCACTCCGTCCGGAAATCTCAACCGTTGCGGGATCTCAAGCGAATAGGCGTCGCACTGCTTCTCGGCGCGACGCTCGCCTCGGCGCGTCACGCCGCCGCGGATTGCCTCGACGACATCCCGAGGCTGCCGAACGGCCGCCCGGACTTCTCCGGCATCTGGCAGACGACGAGCGCCGCGGATTACGACCTCGAGCCGCACGCACATCGGCACGACGCGCCCCCCGGGCCGGGCGTGATCGAAGGGCATTTCATTCCGTACCTGCCCGAGGCTCTCGAGCAGCGCAAAGAGAACTTCGAGAATCGCCACACGGACGATCCGACGCTCAAAGGGTTCACGCCCGGGGTGCCGCGAATGATCTACTACCCGGCACCCTTCCAGATCTTCCAGCGCGAGCGGGATCTCATCATCGTCCAACAGTTCGGCCATTCGGCGCGTACGATCCATACGAACGGCACGCAGCATCCGGACGACCTCTACGACCTGTGGATGGGAGATTCGCGCGGAACGTGGGAAGGCGACACGCTGGTCGTCGACGTCATCGGCTTCAACGGACGAACCTGGCTCGATCGTTCCGGGAACTATCACAGCGATCAGCTCCACGTCGTCGAGCGCTGGCGGTTCCTCGACAAGAACACGATCGAGTACACGGCGACCCTCGAAGACCCGAAAGTCTACGCGCGCCCTTGGACGCTGAGCGTGATCCTCCACCGCCATCGGGAGAAGAACTTCCAGCTGATCGAGGACTACCGATACACGCTCGAATATGCGGACTACTACCCGCCGAAGCCGGACGAATGAGCTTCACCTCGCAACGAAGACCGTCCGGCAATGACGACCAAAGAACACGGAGATCATCGATGACGCATGCCGACAAAGGGCGAGCCGCGCTCCGGCGCGCTGCGCTCTCCGCCGCGGTCGCCGTGGCCGCGCTCGCCGCCAACGATGCCTCGGCCCAGGAATCTCGCTGGGAAACGAGCTATCCGATCATCGAGTCCGGGGAATGGACCGGGCCGCGTACGCGCGACGGGCAGCCGGACATTTCCGGGCATTGGTCGAACACGATTGCGAACCACAACAACTTCACCGATCCGCAAGGCGGGATTCCGAACGATCCGAACGCTCGCCCGCTCGGTCCGCGCGAAGAACGTGCGCCGAGCCGCGTCACGGACCCGCCCGACGGCAAGCTGCCGTTACAGCCTTGGGCCAAGAAAAAGGTCGAGGAGTTCAGGATCGGTTTCCACAACCCCGTCTACCCGGGACACGTCGAGCCGAACGCGCGCTGCGCGCCCGGAGGCATTCCGAAGTCGCTGTACTGGCACGGCTACGAGATCGCGCAGTATCCAGGCTATGTCGTGTTCTTCTTCGACAACGGAACGCGGATCATCCACCTGGACGACAAACCGCATCTTCCCGAGAACATCAAGCTGTGGAACGGCGACTCACGAGGACGTTGGGAGGGCAACACCCTGATCGTCGAGGTGCGCAACGTCAACGGCAAGGCGCTGTTCGGCCGCTCCGGGGAGTTCATCAGCGAGAACGCCAGGATCCTCGAGCGCTACATCTTTTCTCCGGACGGCAAGCGCTACAACTACGTCGCGACGTTCGACGATCCGACGGTCTATACGCGTCCCTTCACCGTGACGATCCCGGCACGGAAATGGACCGAGGAGGATCCGGCAACGGGCTGGCACTTCGACGTGATCGACGCGAAGCACGACGGCGACGAGCGCATCGTCGAGGTCTTCGAGCGCGTCTGCGTCGAGAACAACGGCGGTTTCGGGATGCCGGCGGCGAAACCCTAGCCCTCACGCTCGGCACGAGGCGGGACGTCGCGGGCGCGAACGTCCGCGACGACCAAGACGTGGCGGCGAAGGTCGGTGAGCTGTACTCGCGGTATTCTCGCGCGCCATAGATATAGCTCGTCGTGAAAAGCGTAGCCCGGCCGCGATGTCGATGCTGCGAAGATCGTTTCTCGCCCTTGCCCTGTGCACCACGGTTGCAGGCAGCCTGTTCAGCCAGCCGGCGGCTCGGACGATCCGGCCGGGCTCCGCCGCGGAGCTCTTCGAGCGCATCCCGCATACGACGCCCTCGACGGGCTTCTCGAGCGACGAAGGACAGCTGTACGCGCAGGCCTTGCCCGCTGCCGGACGCCCGGACGAGGCGTTCGTCCGATACGAAGCCGGGAGTCCGTACTTGGCTGAACGGACGTTCGGCCGGCTCGTTCGCACCGCGAAACGTCTAGGCTATAACCTCGTCCCTTACGAGGCCGAGCCGCCGCCCGATGACATCGAATCTTTGGCGGAAAGCGTCGCCTACCGCGAAGAAGCCCAGGCGAACAACCTCGTGCGCATCTTCGCGCGCGATCCGGAGGCCAAGGCGATCCTTCACGTCGGGTACTCTCATGCCGCGGAGCCCCCGATTCCGTCGTTCGACGGCACGACGATGCCGCTCGTGACGGCTACCGAGAACGGCGAATAACGGCGGCTTCGTGCAAGCTACCCGAAGCGGTAGCTCGACACTGCCATCGTGCCGAGCAGGTTTTCCTCGTAGTAGATCCTCGACGCGGTGTCCTCTCCCGCAGCGCCGACGACCACGTGGAGCGGCAGCAAATGCTCCTCTCGCGGATGCGCGATGCGCGCGGCCGGCGCCTCCTCCCACTCGATGAGACGTCGGCGCCGTTCCTCCGGCGCCGAGGCGAGCGTCTCCGCAAGCCACGCATCGAAAAGTCGGGAAGGCACGCGGGCCTCGGGGCCCATCAATCTCAGGTTGTGGTACGTCATGCCGCTGCCCGCAATCAGCACGCCCTCCGCGCGAAGCGGGGCGAGCGCTGCGCCGATACGCAAGTGAAGCTCCGCGTCAAGGCTCGAGTGCAAAGAGAGCTGGACCACGGGAACCTCGGCTCGAGGATACATCACGGCAAGCGGCACGAATGCACCGTGATCGTAACCGCGCTCGGCGTCGAGCCGCGCCTCGAAGCCCGCACGCCGTAAGAGCTCCTGCACGCGGCGCGCGAGCGTCGGATCGCCGGGCGCAGGATAGACGATCTCGTACGTGTGCCGCGGGAAACCGTAGTAGTCGTAGAGCATCGGCGGTGCCGGATGGGCCATGACCGCCAGCTCCGACTCCTCCCAATGGCCCGACACGACGAGCATCGCTCGCGGCACCTCTGGCAGAGCGGCCGGAATCGCCGCGAGCGCCGCGGCGAGCCGCGCGTGAGCCGCGCCGTACTCGTCGTGCATGAACGGCCACGGGCCGCCGCCGTGGGAGAGGAAATAGGTCGGTAACGTCGAGGACATCGCGAGCCGTTCGGATTCCTGGATCGGCCGTTCGCCATGATACTGGCTCATGGAACGACCTGCAGAACAACGCTCCACCGGCCGCTTGGCGTGAACCCGCGCCGGGCGCGCCGGACAAACCTGCCAGTGGGCTACCTGAAAGGACAAGGACGTGCACGCCGACAACACCCGCCTCGCCCGACCGGTGAACGAGCACGAAGACCATATTCTCGGACCGAAACGCGCGCCGATCACGCTCGTCGAGTACGGGAGCTACGACTGTCCGCACTGCCGAGCCGCGCACGAGCGCATCGCCGCCGTTCGCACGAGGCTCGGCAACCGGCTGCGCTACGTCTTCAGGCATCGCCCCATTCCGGGCAGCGACCTCGCCCAGCGCGCGGCCGAGCTCGTCGAGATGGCCCCCACTCCGGAACAGTTCTGGAAGGCGCACGTCGCGTTGATGACGCGCTCGGAATCGCTCACGGAAGACGACCTGCATTACGTCGCGGCGCAACTCGGTGTCGACGCCGCAACCGGACACTCCGAGATGCGGGCGGCCGCGAAAGCGCGCGTGGCGCGCGACGTCGAAAGCGCGACGGCGAGCGGCGTGAAGTTCACGCCGACCTTCTTCATCAACGGCCGACGTTACGACGGCGCATGGGACGAAAGCTCGTTCGCCGATGCGATGCTCGGCACGCTCGGCTACAAAGTGCGCGTCGCCGCGCTCAGCTTCGCGGCGTGGGCGCCTTCGACCGGCATCCTGCTCCTCGTCGCGACCCTGCTCGCGGTCGTGATCTCGAACTCGCCTTTCGCGTCGTCGTTCGAAGCGTTGTGGAGGACCCCGTTTCAGCTCGCATTCGGCAATGCGGCCTTCGAGCTGACGCTCCGCGAGTGGATAGACGACGCGCTCCTTTCCGTGTTCTTTCTCGTCGTCGGGCTCGAGATCAAACGCGAGCTCACGGTAGGACACCTCGCGAGTCGCGCGTCGGCCGCATTGCCGATCGCCGCCGCGATCGGCGGGATGGCGCTCCCCGCCCTGCTCTACGTGCTCGTCGTGCCGTCCGGGCCGTGGACGCACGGATGGGCCGTGCCGATGTCGACGGACACCGCGTTCGCGATCGCGTTGATCGCGATGCTCGGCCATCGAGTGCCGGTCGAGCTTCGCATCTTTCTGACCGCGGCGGCGATCGTCGACGATATCGGCGCGATCCTCGTCGTCGCGCTCTTCTATGCCGAAGGCGTCGAGCTCCGGTGGCTGGTGGCGGCCGCGCTGTTCACGGTCCTGCTCGTGATGCTCAACCGCTCCGGCGTCTATCGAGTCTTTCCCTATTTCGCGGTCGGTATCGCCCTCTGGGCGAGCGTGCACGCCGCGGGCCTGCACGCGACGCTTGCCGGCGTGATTCTCGCGGCGTGCATCCCCGCCCGGCCGCCGGCCGACTACGCGACGCTCGCGCGTCAGGCCGACGCGATTCTGACGGACGAGGCCCGACGTCAGGAGGAGCAGCTTCGCCACGGTCCTTCGGAGCCGGCGCTGCGTGCGCTCGACGCGATCAACGATCGCCTGATGAGCCCGAACGAGCGGCTCCTCAGGACCGTCTTTCCGCAGTCGAGCTTCATCGTGCTGCCGATATTCGCGCTCGCGAACGCGGGCGTCGAGATGACGAGCGAAGTCCTCGCGGGGCATGGAGCGCTGATACTCGCGATCTCACTGGGCCTCGTCGTCGGCAAGCCGCTCGGGTTCCTCGCGGCAGCCGCGCTCGCCGTGCGCCTCGGCGTCGCCGAGAAGCCGGAGGGCTACTCGTGGCGGCAGCTCGCAGGCGCCGGTGCCCTCGCCGGCATCGGCTTCACGATGGCGCTCTTCATCGCCGGGCAGGCCTACGCGCTCGAGACCGAGTTCGCCGCCGCGAAGATCGCCGTCTTCGCGGCGTCATCGGTTTCGGCGGCGATCGGTATCGCGCTGCTCTGGAAGCTCGAGGCCGCAGAGCCGGTCGAGCTCGGGCTCGACTCGGCCCCGAGCACGAGATCGTCCTGATCGACGCCGCTGGAGCCCTCCGGCTCGAGCCTGACTCAGCCCTCGAGCAGCTCCCTGTTCCTGACCGCCCCGCGATCGGCGCTCGTCGTGAGCGCCGCGTAGGCCTTGAGCGCGGCGCTGACCTTGCGCGGGCGAGGCGCGGCCGGCTTCCAGCCTTTCTTGTCCTGAGCGGCGCGCCGCCGCGCGAGCTCGTCATCGGACACCTCGAGCCGGATGATGCGATTCGGGATATCGATCGTGATCATGTCGCCGGGCTCGACGAGCCCGATCGTGCCGCCTTCGGCTGCCTCGGGCGAGACGTGGCCGATCGAGAGCCCGGAGCTGCCGCCCGAGAAGCGTCCGTCCGTGATCAAGGCGCAGCTCGTCGCGAGCCCCCGCGATTTGAGATAGCTCGTCGGATAGAGCATCTCCTGCATGCCGGGACCGCCCCGCGGACCTTCGTAGCGGACGATCACGACGTCGCCGGGCTTCACCGCGCCGCCGAGGATGCCCTCGACCGCCGCCTCTTGACTTTCGAAGATCACCGCGGGTCCGCGAAACTTCAGCAGCCTTTCGTCGACGCCCGCCGTCTTCACGATGCAGCCGCGCTCGGCGAGATTGCCGTACAGCACCGCGAGGCCGCCGTCCCGGCTGTACGCGGACAACACCGAGCGAATGCAGCCCTTCTCACGGTCCGTATCCAGCTCATCGTACCGGTAGCTCTGCGAGAACGCCTGCTGCGTCGGGATGCCGGCCGGCCCGGCGCGGAAAAACTCCGCGACTTCCGGGCTCCGGTTACGCATCACGTCCCACTTCTCGAGCGCGTCGGCGAGCGTCGCGCTGTGCACCGTCGACACCGACGTATCGATCAGTCCCGCGCGGTCGAGCTCGCCGAGGATCGCCATCACGCCGCCTGCCCGATGCACGTCCTCCATGTGGTAGTGGCTCGACGGCGCGACCTTGCAGAGCGTCGGCACGCGACGCGACAGGCGGTCGACGTCGCGCATCGTGAAATCGACCTCGGCTTCCTGCGCGGCCGCAAGGAGATGCAGCACGGTGTTCGTCGAGCCGCCCATCGCGATGTCGAGCGACATCGCATTCTCGAACGCCGTCTTGTTCGCGATCGACCGCGGCAGCACGCGCTCGTCGCCTTCCTCGTAGTAACGCTTCGCGAGCTCGACGATGAGCTCCCCGGCCCTGCGGAAAAGCTTCTCGCGGTCCGCGTGCGTCGCGAGCAGCGAGCCGTTGCCCGGGAGCGAGAGGCCCAGCGCTTCGGTCAGGCAGTTCATCGAGTTCGCCGTGAACATGCCCGAGCACGAGCCGCACGTCGGACAGGCCGACCGCTCGATGCGCTGCACGTCGGCATCGGGGACGCGCTTGTCCGCCGCGGCGACCATCGCGTCGATCAGGTCGAGCTTCACGGACTTCTCCGCGAGCCGCGTCTTGCCCGCCTCCATCGGCCCGCCCGACACGAAGATCGTCGGGATGTTGAGCCGCAGCGCCGCCATCAGCATGCCCGGCGTGATCTTGTCGCAGTTCGAGATGCAGACGAGCGCATCGGCCATGTGCGCGTTGCACATGTACTCGACGCTGTCCGCGATGAGCTCGCGCGACGGGAGGCTGTAGAGCATGCCGTCGTGGCCCATCGCGATACCGTCGTCGACGGCGATCGTGTTGAACTCCTTCCCGACGCCGCCCGCGCGCTCGATCTCGGAGATCACGAGCTGCCCCAGATCTTTGAGATGCACGTGCCCCGGCACGAACTGCGTGAACGAGTTCGCGACGGCAATGATCGGCTTGCCGAAATCGCCGTCCTTCATGCCGGTCGCGCGCCACAGCGCGCGTGCCCCGGCCATGTTGCGTCCGGACGTGCTGACACGAGAGCGGAGTGCTGGCATCGAATCTTCCTGATCTAGCGAGTCGAAATGCCCGGCCGCGGGCCGCAGCGCCGATACCGGGAAGTACGGGTTCTCAGAGCCTAGTATAGCGGTTAGCGAGCCGCGCAATTGCCGGCCGCTGGGGCCTCAGCCGTCCCGGGAAACGAACGCCGGACGAAAAACCGTATTGTCCGTTACTATTTGCGGACCGCTGTGCCCGACCGGGCCGGACGATCGACAACGGCAAATTGGGGGGATCGACGAGCATGGCCAAGAACCTCGAAGAAGCGATCAAGGAAGCCGGAAGCCCGGTGAAGCTCTTGTGGAACTCGACGACGCCGCCCGCGATCGTGCCGCGGGTCGTGCCCGAGTTCACGAACTGGCGCGACGAGCAGCTCGCGTGGCGCCGCACCGCGGTGCTCTACGACCAGTCGCACCACATGGCCGACCTGAACATCAAGGGCAAGGATGCGCTTGCGCTGATCGGCCGGCTCGCGATCAACAGCGTGAAGCATTTCCCGGTCGACATGGCGAAGCAGTTCGTTGCGGTCAACTACGACGGCTACGTCATCGGCGACAATATCCTCTTTCACCTCGACGACGACGAATATCACGCCGTCGGCATACCGCCTTCGATCAACTGGCTGCACTATCACGCCGTCACGGGGGGCTACGACGTCCGCGTCTGGCGCGACGACAACTCCTATTACAGGAAAGGCGATCCGGTCCTGTACCGTTATCAGATCCAAGGCCCGGGCGCGATGGAGGTCATCCGCGAGGCGACGGGGAAAGAGCCGCCGAAGGTGCGTTTCTTCCACATGACGCGACTCGAGATCGCCGGCAAGACCGTCCGGGCGCTGCGCCACGGCATGGCCGGCGAGCCCGGGTTCGAGATCTGGGGCCCATGGGAGGACAACGAGGTCGTCCACGCGGCGCTGCTCGAAGCGGGCAAGAAGCACGGCCTCGTCCAGGTCGGTGGACGCGCTTACCACACGAACGCGCTCGAGTCCGGCTGGCTGCCGCGGCCGCTGCCGGCGATCTACACCGGCGAGAAGATGAAGCCCTACCGCGAGTGGCTCTCCGAGAACTCCTACGAGGCGACGGCCCCGCTCGGCGGCAGCTTCTACTCGGACAACATCGAGGACTACTACTTCACGCCTTACGACCTCGATTACGGCCGTTTGATCGGCTTCGATCACGATTTCATCGGCCGCGAGGCGCTGGAGGCCATGGCCGCGGACGGCCGAAGCGAACGCCGAAAGAAAGTCACGTTCGTCTGGAACGGCGACGATACCGCGGCCGCCTACGGCTCGATGTTCCAGGACGGGGTCGGCGCGAAGTTCATCAACCTGCCGATGTCGCTCTACGACACGTTCCATGCCGACCGCATCGAAGCGGACGGCAAGGTCGTCGGCATATCGACCTGGACCGGCTACTCGGCCAATTTCCGTCGGATCCTCTCGCTCGGCACGATCGATGCCGAATACGCCGAGCCGGGCACGGAGGTGACGCTCGTCTGGGGCGAGGATCGGCCTTCGAAGAAAGTTCAGGTCGAGGAGCACGTGCCGTTCGAGATCCGCGCGACGGTCATGCCTGCGCCGATCGTCGAGAAGGCGCGTACCGTCTATCGCTCGAATGCGGACGTCGCGTAGGCGCGAGCCCTCGTTGCCATCGGGTCGGGCGGCGCCGCGCCGTGCGCTCGTAATGCATGTCTTGCCGGACCGCCGCAAGTCCATCCATGGAGGCTGCGGGCGCGGCGTCCATGCCGCGCACGCTCCGGCAAGACACGCATCACGAGCGCACGGCGCGGCGCGCTAATGCGGCTGGTGGATATATACCGCTCGCTCGTGCGAGAAGGCCCTGAAACCGAAGACGCCGTGGTAGCTGCCCATCCCGCTCTGGTTGATCCCGCCGAACGGCAGCTTGTTCTCCAAGTAGTGAGAGAAGAAGCCGTTGATCGTCACGCCGCCCGATGACGTGCGGCTCAGCACCTTGTCGATCGTCTTCGGGTCGTTGCTGTAGATATAGAGCGCGAGCGGCTTGTCGCGGCCCGCGACGAACGAGATCGCGTCATCGAGCCGCTCGTAGGTCATCACCGGCACGATCGGCGCGAAAATCTCTTCCTGCATGATCTGCATGTCGGGCGTGACTTCGGTCAGCAGGGTCGGATGAATCGTGCGATCGGCCTCCTCGAGGATGCCCCCGACCGCGACGCGAGCGCCCTTCGCGACGGCGTCGTCGAAGAGCCGCTTCACTCTCGCGAAGTTCTGCTCGTTGATGACCTGCGCGATCTTTTCCTTCTGAATGCGACCGTCGTCGCCGTAGAGGTTCTGAGCGACCTTCGCCCGGAACTCCTCGATCAGCACGCCTTTTTGCCCCTCATTGATCAAGACGTAATCCGGGCAGATGCAGGCCTGGCCGCCGTTGAACTGCTTCGCCGCCGCGAGATCCGCCGCGAGCTTCTTGACGTCCGCATCCTCGTCCACGATCACCGGCGACTTGCCGCCGAGCTCGAGCGTCACGGTCGCGAGATGCTTCGCCGCGGCCTGCATGACGATCTTGCCGACGCGCGTGCTGCCGGTGAAGAAGATATGGTCGAACGGAAGCTCGAGCAGCGCCGAGGCGACGTCGACGCCGCCCTCGAACAACGCGACTTCCTTCTCATCGAACGCCTCGCGGATGATCCTGGCCGCGACGCTAGCGGTGTTGGGACAGTAGTCCGAAAGCTTCACGATGCAGCAATTTCCGGCCGCGATCGCGGCCGCGAGCGGGCCGAGCACGAGCCCGAGCGGGAAATTCCACGGGCCGAGGATCAGGCATACGCCCCTCGGCTCGTAGACGATTCTCGCGCGGTCCTTCTCGTTCAGCGACGGCTGCACGTCGACCGGCTTCATCCACTCCTCGACGTTGTCGATGTTGCGCTGGATATTCGCGAGGACGTTCAGGACCTCGGTGACGCGGATCTCGTTCTCGGGCTTGCGGATATCCTTCCTGACCGCCGCGACGATCTCGTCCTGATGGGCTTCGACCGCCGCCTTCAGCTTCCTGAGCTTCTCCCTGCGCTGCTCGGGCGTGGTGGCGGCCATCTCCCACCGATGCGCGCGCTGTAGCGCGAAGACCCGCTCGATCTCCGAGGAAACGCTTCGGACGCTCTGTTCGGCTGTGCTCATGGTGCTCCCCTCCAATGCAATGCGCGGGCTCGCGTCCGCGCTCGCGGCCGAGCCCCATATTAGCACCAGGTCAGGAGCCGGCCTTCGCGGATTACCGTGTCGGGCCGGAGCCCTCGGCGAGACCGAGGATCCACTCTGCCATCACTCGCGCGTCGTCCAAAGACACCCACTGATTCGGGACCATGGGCACGAGCCCCCAGTTCCCCCCGCCGCCGTGCACGATCTTGTGCGCAAGCACATCGATCATCACGTCCTTGCTCGGCGCGTGCCGGGCGGCAATCGCCACATACGGCGGACCGAGCGACGGCTCGTCGATCCGATGACAGGCATCGCAGCGCGCCTCGTCGACGAGGCGCGCGCCGTCTCGCGCATCGGCAGCGGGACTCGTGCGCAGCGGGTTGCCCCGAGGCGTCGCCCGTTTCGTCTGCACGGGCGCTTCCGGAAGCGTGAATCGCTCGGGATACGCGCCGTCACCCGGATCGATGATCAGCGCCATTCTCGGCCCCTGCACGATGTCGACGATATTCGCGTACGACGTGATCAACACGCCGGTCCTCGGATCGACGTCGATCATGCGCAGGAACGCCTGCTCCCGCGGCAGCGGCAGAACGCCGAAAGACTTCGTCTTCGGATCGAATCGATAGATCACGTCGCCGTTCGCGGTCGCGATCCATACGACCCGCCGGAGCGGGTCCCACGTCGTCGCGTAGGGAGCGCTGGCCCTGTCGGGCAAGTCGTAAACGCCGATCAGCTCGCGAGTCTTCGCGTCGAGCTCCGCGATTTGCCCGCTGCCGTAGAGCGCGAAGTAAATGACGTCGTCGTCGCTGATCGTGATGCGGCGCGGGCCGGCGTTCGGATCCGCAAACTGGATCGGTCCGATGAAAGACTGCTTCTCGATGTCGAACCCGCCGACCGTACCGTTGGCGAGCTGGCTGTACCAGACCTCGCCGAGGTCGCGAGTCATGATGAGCCCATAGAGCGCGGCGCGCCCCGGCCGTCCCGGCGACGGCGGTGCGTTCCAGATCTCCGTCTTGCCGCGTGCGGGATCGAAATATCCGACCGCGGTGTTGCCGATGTCGGAGAACCAAACCCGGCCCTCCCGATCCGTCACAAGCTCGTGCTCGTAGCCGAAGCTCAGATCGTGAATGCCGGGAACGCGGCCATCGTTCGTCACGAGATGCCACGTGCGCCACGTCATGCTCTCGACGTCGAGGTGCGCGACGATGCCGTTGAAGAGCGGCGTGATCCACAGCGAGCCGTCGTTGCCGCGGTGCAGCGAGTGCGGGCCCATCAGCACGTCCGAAGGCACGTCGTGCGCTTCCGCGTCCCCGCTCGCGATATCGACGGCGAACACGCGATTCGCCGAGACGTCCGCAACCCAGAGCTTCGGCGGATCGCCGAGGAGCAGCGCCTCGCGCACGGCGTTCGGGTGCGGAATCTCGAATTCCCAGATCGTCGTGTCGCGCGTCGCGATCAGCGGCGCACCCCACGAGTAACCCGAGATCGAATCGAGTCGATCGTCGAAGATGTCCACGAGCAACGCCGCCGTTTCCGCGCCGTTATCGACGGCATAGACGGCGTCGGTATCGATCTTCTCGCCCGGATCGCGCCTGCCGCGGGAGAACTCCCACCGCGAGAGGTAGTTCATGTATTTGACGATCGCGTTCCAGCTCTGCTCGCGCGCGAGCCGCGGGTTCGGTGCGTGCTGATCCGCGATCAGCCGGGCGAAATTGCGCACCTCCGACGACGGCACCTGATGGCAGTCGATGCAATCCATGATGAGCTTGGACTGCCGAGCACGATCTCCGATGCGGGCGAGCCACGCGGACGCCGGTGCGACGTCCGCCTGGTTCGTGCGCGGGCGCACGATCAATGTCGCGCGCAGAGATCGAGACTCGCCCTTGTCCTCGACGGTCCATTGCACGCCGACCTGCTCGTGATCGAGCGAGCGCACGACGAGCGGTACCGATTCCGGCGTGATCTCCGGATACCGCCCTGGAATAGCGAATCGGCCGTCGTCGCCGCTGAAGACCGTCACGGCGCTCGCGCCCGGCGCGCCGTCGTCTCGGTCGAAGATCACCTGTGCGCCGGCGACGGGCCGGCCGTTGACGTCCATGACCCTCCCTTCGACCGTCGAGGCGGCCTGCGCGTGAGCGCCGAAGGCGATGAGCGCTGCGCAGGCTGTAACGACTCGAGACGAACGGACCAGCACGGCACCAGCCATTGGACTCTTCCTGATCGTTATCGGCGTCGCTCGGCGGGCTTTCGCGAACGTGAACGGGTGGAGCGACGGCCGTGATGTCGAGACCTTCGCGAGCAGCCCGGAAACAGAATATAAATTCTGAAACACGCGGAAGGAAGTCCGCGCGTTCGGCCGCCCGTGAGCAATCGGCCTTGCGGTTCGCCCGCGGGACAGACTCCCCTGCGCCGGGGCCGATCCCGGCACGCATGGGGGCCGAAGGCGCTCGCGGTCGCCTGCTCTAGGCCGCCGCTTGCGACAGCAACTTCTCGGCGCGTGCGGCGATCGCGTCCAGTGTGCGACGGGTGACGTCCATGTCGGCCGCGGGCAACCCGTCCAACAGTCTCTGGACGATCTCGTCCACTTTCTGCCGTACCGGCGAATAGACGCGTGAGCCGAGCTCGGTCATTTCGACGTTCTCCGCGTCGATCGCGACCATTCCTTTCTCGACGAGCCCGTCGAGCACGAGCTCGGCATCTTCTTTCGTCGCGATCCTGCCGCTCGTCACGAGCGCTATGACGTAGGCGCGGGGAAGCGTTCCGCCGCCGAGAAACGTCAGGATCGTCCATTCGGGGAAGCTCAAACCCGCCGGCTCGATCTGTCGTTCCAACAGCGCCTGCAGCGTGCGCTCGGCCCGACCGACGTAGCGGGTCAGCGGCGACGTGGGAGGCATGTCACCCTCCTTTCGACTGCGATTGATCAAGCAAGAGCCGCAAAGTCCGTTTGAAGCGTTTCGTCTCGGCTCCGTTCGGTCCTCCGAGGCAAGCCGTGAGCCTTTCATCGAGCGCCTTGACGACCGATCGCGCCTGGACGATCAACGCCGAGCCGGGCTTCGTGAGCGTGAGCCGAAGCGCGCGGGAATCGTCGCGATCGGTCTTGCGCACAACGTGGCCGGCCTCCTCGGCGCTACGGACGAGCTTGGAGACGTAAATGGGCTGAAGTCCCGTGTACTCGGCGAGCTCGCGCTGTGTGGGAGAAATCCCCCGCTCCTGCAGCGCGTGAAGGGAGGCGAGCAACGAGTACTGCGCGTGCGTGATCCCGAACCTCGCGACCGCGCGATCCACCTCGGTGCGCCACCGTATCGCGAGGTGCCACACCAACGATCCCGTCGTCGGCTCGTTCTTGTCCACGCCGTATAGTAAACATGGAAACAGATGTCATGGCAACAATCTGCTTCCGTGTACCCTTTAGGGGTGGGCCGGCGACGCGCTCGGCCCGGACGCGGTCGAGGCTCGACGGAGATCGATCGACGGTCGTATGGCGGACGATGCGGGCTCCGTTCTCTCCGCGACTTGCACGACGTCGCGCCGCCGGTGTTTCGCGACGAGCGCGCCGAACCGAGCATCTCTGCGGATCACGTCGAGACGCGGGTCGGGCAAGAGTCCCTCGATCGACCAATTGCCCGGCCGCGACAGATACTGCTCGAGCACGTCGATCGCCTCGGTGCTCGCACGGCTCGCTGCGAGCACGTCGAAGAGGATCCAAAGCCTCAAGTCGTTCGTGAAAGGTTCGTCCGGCGGGCTCTCGGCGAGCACGTCGAGCGCGAGTTTCACTGCCTCGTCCGTCTCACCGGCGCCCGCGAGGAACGCCGCCCGCCACACGCGCCACTCGGGGCCCGTGCCGATGCGTTCGAGGCCGCTCCGTGAAATTTCCCGGGCCGCGTCGCTTTCGCCGGCGGCAAGCAGCGTGCCCGCCATTGCCGCAACGTACGGCAATGCCGGCGGCCGCGGCCCACCGTCGCCGCCGTTCTGGTCGTCGCCGCGAACCATTGCGCGATCGAGCTCGTTGAGAATGCCGATCGCGCGATCGAAATCGCGCTCGTACAGCGCGCCGAGCCACTGAAGGTGCCGTAACCTGCCGAAGCGGCCGGGATCGTTCCGAAAATCGTCCATTGAAAGCGCGCGTATCGGCGCCGGGTTCCCGTCGCGGAGCAGCGCGAGCTCCGCCTTGAACATCTCGGCCGCCTTGAAATCGGGGCGAATATCGAGCGCCCGCTCGACGAGACGCGCAGCTTCGTCGTGCTCCCGCACTCGGGCGTGCCACTGCGCCACGTCGAGCATCAGCACCGGGTCTCGCGGGCTCAACGCGAGCGCCGCGGCCCGGTCCGCCATGGCCTCTTCGCGCTTGCCTAGGCGCTCGTTCAGCATCGATCGCACGAGGAAAAACTGCGGCTCGTTGCGCGCATGCGGCTGCGCAATGGCGAGCTCCTCGGCGGCCCGTTCGACGCTGCCTCCGACGGAGAGCAGGTAGAACGCCATCGCGACTCTTGCAACGGGCAAGTTCGGCTGCAGTCGCACGGCTTCTTCGGCGGCGCGTCGCGCCGTCTCGATTCGCTCGCGTTTCCAATCGATGTTGTAGAAAGCGAGCAGGCTCGCGATGGACAGCCGCGCGTGCGCGAGCGCGAACGCGGGGTCCTCGGCCACGGCCCTCTCGTACTGGCGCGCGGCCATGCCCCAATACGCGAACGGCGGCCGCTCGTAGTCCCGCCCGCTCAGGTACAGGTCGAGCGCGCGCATGTTCTGCGTCGGCGTCTCGCCGAGCCGTGTCTCTTCCTCTAGCGTCAGCTTCGCCTTGAGCTCCTGCGCGATCGTCGTTGCGATGCGCCGCTGAATCGCGAAGACGTTCCCAGCGGTGAGCGCCTCGTCGTAGCTCTCGCCCCAAAGCGTCTTGTCCGTGTGGGTGTCGACGAGGTGAACGGTGACCCTGACCATGTCCCCCGCGCGCTGCACGCTGCCGTCGAGAACGACGTCGACGCCGAGCTCTTCGCCCACGCGCCGCCGGCTCATCGACGGGTCGCGATAATCCATGACGGATGCTCGCGGTGCGACTTTCAAATCCTCGATCGAAGCGAGGCGGCTGATCAGCTCGTCGTGGATTCCTTCGGCGAAGAAGCCGGCATCCTCCTCGGCGGCGCTGCGGTTCTCGAACGGCAGCACCGCGAGCGCGCGCGCGCCGTCGCGGTCCGGCCCGATGTATCGAGCCCCGATCCAGCCCGCGGCGCCAACGAGCAATACGGCTGCGCCCATGGCGACCCGGCCAGCCAGCCCTAGCCGGCCCAGCCACCGCGCACCGGGGCGATGAGACCCGACCATGCTCGGCGCAGCGGACGCGGCCGATGGGGTCGATGCGGAAGCCTCGTCAACCACCACGTCCTGAGCGAGTGTCACGGAAGCGTGCGGCTCGGCGCCGGCTACCTCCGGCGAGGCATCGATTCTCCGCACCTCGGGAACGAGCCGATATCCCTGCCCCCGGACGCGCTCGACGTAGCGTGGACGCTCGGCATCGTCGCCGAGCGCCTGGCGGAGCAGCATCACACGCTTTGCGAGGCACTCGGGCGTGACGATGCGGCGCGCCCCCCACGTTCTCCTCGCGAGATCCTCGTGCGCGACGACGTTGGGTGCCTGCTCGACCAGCACGCGGAGGAGCTCGAACGTCAGCTTGCTCAGTGGAATCGGATCGTCGCCTCGCGCCAAGCGACGACGCCCGAGATCCAAGATCAGATCGGCGAACTGATAGCGCCCCACGGGCGTCGCTGATCCCGACGCAGCCATTTGCCGTCCCCCCTGGCTCGGATCCCCCGCTTCCGACACCTGAGCCGCTTCGGTGTTGTTGTACCGGTAATACTACCCTCACCCCGCCGACCGGAAAACCTCGTTGAGGCTCTAAGAATTTCCGGCGTCTGCAGACCTTCAACGAATTCTTCACGAAAACGGCAAGCAGCCGTCATGTGATCTTCATGCGACGCCGTGCGTCCGCTACTATGGTCTTGGCAGGGCGCCCTCGGCCGACCGAACCGGAGCCGAAACGTGCGCCCTTCGGCGAGATCGTCCGCGGCCACGGGGGGACGCAGGCATGCGATCGCGCCGACAGCATGCCGACATGGGAGGGGGAATCATGACGAGCGTTTTCAGGCCCGCCGACACGCGGCCGCGCCGCAATCGACTGAGAATGACCCTGCTCGCGTCTGCCGTTTCCGGCCTGTGCGCGGGCAGCGCAACCGCTCCGTCCTTCGCCCAAGAGGACGACTCCTCGGTCGACGAGGAAGTCATCGTGACGGGCTCTCGCATTCAACGCAGCGACTTCACGTCGCCGAATGCCGTTGCGACGCTGACGTCGGAAGACATCGCTGCGCTCGGCCTCGTCAGCGTGCCCGATATGCTCGCGCAGATGACGTCGAACGTCGCGAGCGCCGCGTTGAACACCAGCGGAGAATCGTCGTTCTTCGTCGGTGCCACGTTGCCCGACCTTCGAGGCCTGAACACGGCGTGGGGCACCCGCACCCTGACGCTGGTGAACGGCCGGCGAATGCCGCCGACGACCAACGGCGGCGCGTTCGACCTCAGCATGATTCCGTCGGTGCTCGTCGGGCGCATGGAGACGATGACGGGCGGCGCGGGCGCGACTTACGGCTCCGACGCCGTCGCTGGAGTGATCAATATCGTCCTCGAGCAGCAGCTCGAAGGCACGCGGCTGAGCGCCGGCTATCACCAGAGCGCGGAAGGCGACGGCACGCAATACAACATCAGCGTCGCCAACGGCACCAAAGTGCTCAACGGCCGCGGCCACGTGACGTTCGGCGTCGAGCATCAGACGATCGACCCGATCATCAACTGTCATATCGCCCGCGATTGGTGCGCTCGGAGCTTCAATTACCTCGATAGCGCATCGGGATTTCCGCCGTTCCCCGCGGACCCGCGCGCGTACGACGAGCTGCCGCCGATCGACGATCCGCAGCTGCCGGGCGGACCGCAGTACCAGATCTACGAGAACGTGCGTTACCTGCATAGTAGCCCGTACGGCTCGGTCCACACGACCAACAACAATCCCGCCGATCCTCGCAACGGCGAGTTCCTCCAGTTCACGCCCGACGGCAGCGGGCTGATGCCGTATCAAACGAGCCTGAGCGGCGCGATGCGCGAGTACGCATACGGCGGCGAGAACCGGCGCGTCGTGGGCGGCGAAGGCAAGCTGCTTTCGCACGGCGCATTGCTGTACCAAGGCTCCGTGCGGAACAACTTGTACACCCGCTTCGTCTACGCGTTGGACGAGCGCACGTCGTTCAGCGCCGAGGTCTCCTACGCGCGCAACGACGGCGAAGCACCGCGCAGCTCCGTCGGCGCGCTCCGCGAGACAAACAACTGCATTTATCCCGACAACCCGTATCGGCTCGCGCTCGATCCCGAGGCACAGGCGGTCCTCGCGGCGCGGTCTCCGGTCCCCGAGGTTCCGGACATCTTCAATCCCGGGGGGTGCAGCTTCGACAGCTCGGTCGTGCTGCCGACGCCCGGCGCAACGAACATCATCAAGGATTGGTCCGAGCAGATCACGTCGTGGACGAAGACCGAGACGGAGGTCGGGCGCGTGCTGCTCAGTGCGAATGGTGCGCTCTTCGGCCGGAACGTCTGGACCTACGACGCCTACCTGCAGTACGGCAAGACCGACCGCCTGCAACACCTGCACAACTTGAGAACGGACCACCGCTACAACATGGCCCTCGACGCGGTGTTCGATCCGATCCAGAACCGGATCGTCTGCCGCGTGAACGCCGAAGGGCTGCTCGGCCAGATGCGTCGGGACCAGTGGCGAGACTACTTCCAAGGTGCGTTCGGTGCTTTCCAACCGACCGCTGCGGAAGCCCAGGCGATCGTGGATTCGCTCCGACAAGGTTGCGAGCCGCTCAATCCGTTCGGTCTCGTCGCCTCGCAAGAGGCGCTCGAATACGCCTTCGACGATCTGATCGAGTTCACCGATACGGAACAGAGAATGGCGTCGATCACGTTCTCGGGCTCGTTCTGGAAGGCGCTGCCGGCCGGAGGAGCGCGCATGGCGACCGGCATCGACTACCGGGAGGACACGATCGACAACGGCACCGGCGGCGATCCCGATCCAGTGCGTCGCACCGACTTCGAGGCTCAGTACGGCGATCCGTGGGCCGGCGGCACCGAAGTCGCCGACGTTTTCGCCGAGCTCGAGTTCCCGCTGCTCGCCGGCAAGCCGGCGGCGGAGTACTTGATGGTCAACTTCTCGGGCCGTCGTTCCCGTAACGAGACCTACCGCGACGATCCGATCGACAGGCAGAAAGCGACGCGGTACTCGAATACGTACAAGACGTCGTTCGTCTGGGATCCGGTGCCGTGGCTGCGTTTACGGACGACTCGCTCGCTCGACATCCGCGTGCCGTCGACGCGCGAGCTGTTCTACCGGCAGACGGTGCGTGGCGGGGGGTTCGGCGGATTCTTCCAACCGCCGAACCCTTGGCGCGACCCGAACGTCTCCTACTTCACGGCCGATACGTGGACGACGATCATCGGCGGCAATCCGAACCTTCGCAACGAGGAGTCGACGACCGAGACGATCGGCCTCGTCATCACGCCGCAAGAGTGGGCCAGAGGGCTGCAGTTCTCGATCGATTACTACAAGCTCCACATCAAGGACGGCATCTCCTACGCGACCGGCAGCGATCCCGCGAACGAGGACAACCTGCCCTACACGGTGTGGCAGTGCTATCAGTACGACAATCCGTTCTACTGCGGCCTGATCGAGTTCGGTCCGCCGACCATCGAAGAGCCGAACAATCCGCGGAGCAACATCCTCACCGTGCAAACGACGCCGGAAAATACCGAGCCTTACTGGTCGAGAGGCTTGGATATTTCCGCGAGCTACAACCGCCGGCTCGCACGAGGCGGATTCTCGGTACGGCTGCTCGCGACGCGCTCGATCGAGCAAAGCATCTGCGAGACGCCGATCCGTATCGACGCCGATACCACGACGTGCGAGCGGCGCGTGAACGTCGTCGGTCAGACCGGCGGGCTTTACGGCGGCGGCTTGTTCTCGAACTACACGCCGACGCCGAAGTGGTCCGGCAACCTGTTCGGCACGTATCGCCGAGACGCGTGGACCGTGACGGCTCAGGCGCGCTACACCGGCGAGGGTAAAGGGTCGGTGTTCTGGGTCGGTCCCGAAGATCCGAAGTGGGCACCGGACCGCTGGTTCACGATCTCGGACAATACGATGCCGAGCTGGACCACGTGGAACACGACGGTGAGCTACGACTTCAGCCGATCGCAGCTCGCGACGGGACGGTTCTCGGAGCTCAACGTCGCGCTGACGATCAACAACGTGTTCGACAAGCAGCCGAACTTCTGGTCCGGCGGCTTCATCGCCGGCGTCAACACGCGGTTCTTCGACGGTATGGGCCGGACGTATCGCCTGACGATGCAGATGAGCTTCTGATCCCCCCGGGCACTATGAGCTGTCCGCCGCTCCGCCCGGCTGTCCGCCGCCGGGCGGAGCATTCCCTTTCGACCTTCCTCAGCGCGGCTTACGGAAGTGCGCGATGCCCCAGGTGAGATAGCCGTTTCGCCCCGCGTCGATCCAATGACCGAGGCCTTGGATCATCCGATCCATGTAGGCTTCGGAAACGATCTCGCGAAGCTCGCTGCGGCGCCGTTCGAGCTCCTCTCTAACCCTGCCGTAGTGCCGCACGAGGTGCCCCGTCAACTCGATGAACCCGACCTCCTCCCAGCCCAGCCGCTCGGCTTGTTCCCGATAGAACGCCATCGAACCGAGCGAGTCGAGGTGAATTCGATCGAGGACCGGTCGAAGCACACCGGGCGGGCAATCGTCCGCTTGCATCGGGTCGGTGAAGATCAGCTCACCGCCGGGCTTGAGCACGCGATCGATCTCCTCGAAGACGCGGGCCCGATCCCCCGAATGCAGGAAAGCGTCCTGAGACCACGCGTAGTCGAAGCACGCCGCGCGGAACGGAATCTCCTCGAAACTGCCATCGTGAACCGTGATTCGGTCTTCGAGACCGGCGGCTCGCGTGAGCTCGCGATTGCGTTCGTTCTGCGTCTCGCTGAGGTTTATGCACGCGACATGGCAGCCTTTGTTCGCCGCGAGCCAGCGGGCCGCGCCGCCGTACCCGGCTCCCGCGTCGATCATGCGGCTACGCGGACCGAGCCCGTGAAGACGGCTGGCGATCGTCTCCACCGTGCGTCGAGACGCACGAGCGATCGGTTCGTCCTCGGACTCGTAAAGTCCGATGTGAATGTCTTCGCCGCCCCAAACGTGGAAGTAGAAGTTGTCGGCGTCGTCGCTGTTGTAGTAATCCCGTGCCGTCTGCACGACCGCGGAGTACCTGGCGCTCATGACGATTCCTCCCCGTGCGTGCTGACGTACTTCTTCTCGGCCACGTGAATGAAGAAGTCGGGCTCCGTGTCTCGGTACGTTTCCTGGAAATCACCGTATGTCGTCACTCGTTGGAAACCGACCTCCTTCATCAACCGCTGCACGTATGCTTTCCGCAGCGGGAACATGTTGAGATGAAAGACCGAGCCGTCCGAGAAGCTGTAGCGGAAGCGCGCGAGTGTCTCGTCGACGTACTCGGGCGTCGCCGACACATGCTCCCCGCAGTAGTAGTACTTGTGCGAAGGCTCGATCTGCTTGTCGAGAATGGCGTCGTAATTGCGCTGGTCCAGGATCAGGATCCCGTCGTGACGCAGCACCGCGTAGTATTCCGCCAACGCCTTACGACGATCATTCTCGTTGTGGAGATGCGTGAAGGAGTTGCCGAGGCAAATCACGGCGTCGTAGAAATCGTGGACGTCTCGCCTGAGCCAACGCCAATCGGCTTGAACCGTGCGCAGGATGTAACCGTGCCTGTGCGCGTTCTCGAAGGCCTTCGCGAGCATCGTTGCGCTGCCGTCGACGCTCGTCACCTCGAATCCTGCCCGCAGCAGTTGCACCGAGTGGTAACCGGTTCCCGTCGCGACATCGAGCACTTTCCTGCAGCCGTGAGCGCGCAGCAGCTCGATGAAAAACCCGCCTTCCGACTCCGCACGACGTTCCCAATCGATCAGCTCGTCCCACTTCTCGACGAATGCGTGCGCGTATTCCATTTGATAATGATCGGACTCCCGCACGCTGAGTGGATCTTCTCCAAAGCCTTGTAAGTTTGCGCTTGTAGCTTTCATCGTCCTCCGGATTTCATGGGGTGGAAAAAGATCGGCCCCAAGAAGATGACGTACGAGAGACAGCAGGGGCCGAATGGTGCAATGCTATCGCCCTGAGCGAGAATGTCCACCACGATCCGGAAACATCTCGTATACTTTATGAAAACAAGTCATGACGCACTTGCGGCGGCGAAGTGATCACGGCGAGGAGGTCCCATGCGAGCTGCTTGAGCGCAAAGGCTTGGCGGCAGGGTCCGCAGCGGAGAAAGGCTTGCTCGGCTGCTCCGAGCTGCGCTGCGACGGAAGACGGTAGACTGCAGGAGCAGCGACCGCGACGCTCGATGGGAGAGCTGTTTGACGCGCACGGCGAAGCAAGCGCGGCCGTGCGGCACTATTTCGATTACTCGACGACGCGATCGATCACGATGTCGACTTGCGACTCCTCCCCCGGACGCAAGACGCGTACGCCGAAGAGGTCTCCCGCCGATTCCGTGGCTTGACCGGTCAACGATACCCGTGCGATCAGCTCGATCTCGGGAAAATCCGCCAGAGATCGTCCGGGCAGCATCGCGGCGCGATCGCTCAGCACGAACTTGCCGGGAATCGATTCGACGGAAGCCCTGATCGCGGCGAGCGGCGGGCCGCCGCCGGGCGCGCGTGCGAAAATGAAAAGCGTGGCATTCGGACCGACCCGCTCCGTCGACAAACCTTCCGCGAGCTCGACCGAGACCTCGATCAAGGGTCCGCCGGCCGTCGCGGCGCGCTCCGCTCCGGACTCACCTGCGCCGGCCTCGCTCGCCGGCGGAAGCTCCGCAAGCTGCGCTTCGATCACCCGCGCTAGCGGCTCGGGGACGTTGCCGAGCGCGAGCAATCTCGTCAGGCGATCGCGCGCGGCGGCATGATCGCCGAGCCAAACGGCGCGCTGCCCGCCGTACCAAAGCGCTTTCGGATTCGACGGTTCTTCTTGCAGTACCTCGTCGATGAGACGCCCCGCGGGGCCCGTGAGCGCCGACTGATCCTCGAGCACGTACGCCTCGGCGAGCGACAGCTTGAGGTCGTTGTCGGGATTCGGCGTACGACGCCAAGCCTCTTCGAATGCGCGCCGTGCGTCGGTGTACTCGCCGAGCGCCACGTAACTCCGTCCGAGCAGGCGCCAACCCTGGACATCGTCCGGGCGCTCCGCCATCTTCTTCGCAAGCTGCTCGACGAGCGCGAGCTCCCGGCGGCGCTGCTCGATCTCTTGCGCGCGCTGCGCGACGAGCTCCGGCTGCCACGTGCGCACGTGCGCGTACAGCGCGAACGCAAGCGGCACCATCGCCACCGCGGCGACCAGCGCCGCGAGCGACCATCGCCCGCTCGCCTTGCGTTCGCGCCACAACGGGACGAGCAGAAACGCGAGCGCGGCCGCTGCAAGCGCTCCCGCGCCAATCCAGAATGCGGTCACGAGATCGGATCCTCGTCGAGCGGCTGGCGGGCGCGATCTCTGAGTATTCTCGCGAAGACGATCACGCCGATCAGCAACAGCACGGGCGGTGCGCCCCACAGCGCCCAGGTGCTCGGCTGCAACGGCGGCCGGTAGACGACGAACTCGCCGTAGCGCGAGACGAGATAGTCGACGATCTCTTTGTCCGTATGGCCTTCGGCCATCTTCTGATGGACCTCGCGACGGAGATCCGCGGCGATCAAGGCATCCGAATCCGCGATGCTCGTGTTGAGGCACTTCGGGCAGCGTATCTCACGCAGCAGGCTTCGATAGCGCTCGTTCATCGCCGGATCGTCGAAACCGAGCTCGCCCTCGATCGCGAAAGCGAGCGGCGTCGCGAGCACGAGCATCAGGCACGCGACGAGGATGCGGACCATATCACTCCTCCCCGTCGACGAGCGGACACGGCAGGCTGCCGCATTCCTTCGCGATCTTCGGCAGAAAATCGCGGCGCCAGATCTCGGGCATCAGCGGCCCGATATGCTTGTGCAATACCGTGCCGTCCCGGCCGATCAGGAACGTTTCGGGTGCGCCATACACACCCCAGTCGATCGCGACGTCCCCTTCCGAATCGAACGCCGATGCAACGTACGGATCACCCAGCCGAGCGAGCCATTCGAGCGCGGCGGCGCGGTCGTCCTTCCAGTTGAGACCGTAAATCGGGATGCCGCTCGTGCGCGCGAGCTCGAGCAAGTACGGATGCTCTTGGCGGCACCCGACGCACCACGTCGCCCACACGTTCAGCAATGCGACTTGTCCCGCGAAATCGTCGCTGCCGACCTCGCGAAGGGGATCCTCGAGGCTCGGCAAGCTGAACTCGGGTGCGGGCCGTCCGACGAGCGGCGACTCGAGACTTCCGGGATTCAGGTACAGGCCGCGGTACAGAAAGACGCCCAGCACCGCGAACAGCACGATCGGCATCGCGTAACGCCACATCTCTAATGTCCCTCCGCCGGCCGCGACGCCGGCCTCGGCACGGGCGCGACGCGCACGCGCTCCGCCTGCTCGGCCGGCTGCACCCGATGGCGTCTGTCGGTCACCGCGATCAGCCCGCCGAGCGCGATCACGACCGCGCCGATCCACAGAAAACTGATCAGGGGTTTGACGCGAACCCGTACGCTCCACGCGTCGCCGCCGAGCGATTGGCCGAGGGCGATGAAAATGTCACGGTGCAGCGCGGCGTCGATCGCCGCTTCCGTCATCGGATCCTGCCGCACGCGGTAGACCCTCTTCTGCGGCCGCAGCACGGTTACGAGCTTCTCGCCGCGCCGTACCTCGAACTCGCCCTCGACGGCCGTATAGTTCGGACCCTGGACGTCGCGAAGCCCGACGAACTCGAAGTCGTACCCTCCGGTATGCCACGTCTCGCCGGGCCTCACCGCCCGATCTAGCTCAGTGTCGTAGCTCTCCGTGACGGTCACGCCGAGGATGAACAAGCCGAGGCCGAGGTGTGCCACGTACATCCCCCACTGCGCGCGCGTGATCGGCGCACCCGTCGCGCCGCGTCCCAAACGCCGCATGATGGGGTCGACGAGCGACGTCGCGACGACCCAGAGGCCGATCGCGAGCCCGATCGTCGACAGCACCGAAGCGCGGCCGAACACGATCCACGGCAAGGTCGCGCCCGCCGCTACGGCGAAAACAGCCGGCCACTTCAGCTTGCGGCGCAAGAGATCGGGCGGGGTCTTCCGCCACGCGGCGTGCATGCCGATGCCGAGCAGCACGGCCATCGGCAGCATCGGAATCAGGAATACGACGTTGAAGTACGGCGGACCCGCGGAAATCTCCCTGAAGCCGAGCGCATCGAGGAACAACGGATACAGCGTGCCGAACAGCACGAACGCCGCTGCGATGGTCAGCAGAATGTTGTTCGCGAGCAGGAACGCATCGCGCGAAAGCAACGTAAAGCCGCCCTCGCCCGCGAGATCCTTCGCGCGGAACGCGTAAAGCATTAGCGCTCCGCCGGTGATCAACGCGAGCAGCATCAGGAGGAACAGCCCTCGAGCCGGATCCGATGCGAACGCATGCACCGAGATCAGAATGCCGGAGCGGGTCAGGAACGTCCCGAAGAAGCTCAGCGAGAACGCGGTGATCGCGAGGAGGACCGTCCAGCTCTTGAAGAGACCGCGCTTCTCCGTGACCACGAGCGAGTGAATCAGCGCCGTTGCGACGAGCCACGGCATGAACGACGCGTTCTCGACCGGGTCCCAGAACCACCAGCCGCCCCATCCCAGCTCGTAGTAAGCCCACCAGCTTCCGAGCGCGATGCCTAGCGTGAGGAAGATCCACGGCCCCAGGACCCACGGCCGGGTCCATCGCGCCATCTCGCGGTCGAGCCGGCCCGTCAAGAGCGCCGCAACGGCAAACGCGAACGGCACCGAGAGACCGACATAGCCGATGTAGAGCATCGGCGGATGCAGGACCATCGCCGGGTCCTGCAGCAGCGGGTTCAGGTCGTTGCCGTCGACCGGCATCTCGAGCCCGAGGCGGTCGAACGGATTCGACGTCAAGAGCGTGAACGCGAGCATGCCTGCGCTCACGATGCCGAGCACCCCGATCACGCGGCTCGAGAACGCCTCGGGCTGCGCGCGGCCGGTCACCGCGACCGCGAGCGTCCAGATCGCGAGAACCGTGGTCCAGAACAGGAGCGACCCCTCGTGCCCGCCCCAAACCGCGGCGAACTTGTAGAACGTCGGGAGCTCCGAGTTCGAATGCAACGCGACGAAACGGACGCTGAAGTCGTCCGTGAGGAACGCGTACGCCAGCGCCGCGTACGCGACGGCGCAGAACACGAACTGTCCGGCAGCGGCAGGCCGCGCAAGGGCCATGAATTGGCGGTTGCCCGTCGCTGCGCCGACGAGCGGAAACACCGCCTGAGCGAGGCTCAGGCAGAACGCGAGGATCAGCGCGAAGTGACCGAACTCCGGAATCATTGCCCGCTCGCCGCGCGGCCCTTCTCGAGCGCTTCCGCCACCGCAGGCGGCCGATAGTTCTCGTCGTGCTTCGCGAGGACCTCCTCGGCGGTGAAGACGCCGCTCGAGTCGACCCGCCCGCGGGCAACGGCGACCTGGCCCTCGCGAAAGAGATCCGGAAGCACGCCCGTATATCGGACCGGTACCGTGTTCGCGTAGTCGGTCACGAGGAACTCGACCGTCAGGCTGCCGGGCTCGCGCACCACGCTGCCTTCGACGACGACGCCGCCGAGCCGGAAGACGCGCTCCGTCGGCGCTTCACCGGCCACGACCTGCGTCGGGCTGAAGAAATAGAGCAAATTCTCGTTGAAAGCGCGCAGCGCGAACGCGGCCGAAACGGCCACGCCGCAGAGCACGACCCCGACGAACAGCATGCGTCTTTGTCTCGCCGTCATTGCACTTGCCTGACCGTAGGTTGACGTCGCGGACGCGCCTCGTCCGCGGTTCTCGCGAGGCGCTCGAGCGGCCGGATTCGTGCTCGGCGGGCCGTCCAGATATTCAGCAGGACGACGACCAGTGTAATGCCGTACGCCGACCACACATAGGGCGCGTAGCCGCCCATCGCCAGGAATTCGCTCATCGCACCGCCTCCGCGAAGCGACGCAGCCAACGCGCGTCGTGCTCCCGTTCGACGATCTCACCCTGCAGCCGGTTCAGCACGAGCCACGCGAAACACAGCGTGAAGCCCGCGATCATCACGAGCAGCGGCGCAAGCATATCGAACGTGATCGACGGGGTATCGAGCTTCGCGATCGTCGGCCCCTGATGCAACGTGCTCCACCACTCGACCGAGTAGTGGATGATCGGCACGTTCACGACGCCGACGACGGCGAGGATCGCGCTGACGCGGTCCGCCTTGTCGCGATCCTCGAACGACGCGCGCAGCGCCATGTAACCGAGATAGAGGAACAGCAGCAACAGCTCGAACATCAGCCGCGCGTCGCCCCATTCCCAGTAAGTGCCCCACGTCGGCCGCCCCCAGATCCCGCCCGTCACGAGCGCGAGGAACGTGAACGACGCGCCAATCGGCGCGATGCTGACGGCCACGGCGTGCGCGAGCTTGATCCGCCATACGAAGCCGATCGCCGCCGCGACGGCCATCAGCGTATATCCCATCATGCTGAGATACGCGCTCGGGACATGGACGTAAATGATTCGGAAGCTGTCGCCTTGCAGGTAATCCGGCGGCGCCAGCACGAGGCCGCCGTACGCGCCGCCGAGGATCGTGAGCAGCGCGAGCCCTCCGAGCCATGGCCGCCAGCGTTCCGCCAGCTCGTAAACGTGCGGCGGCGACGCCCAGCGATGAAACCAGCGAGGTAATCCGAGCATGATCGCTCACTCAGACGAGCATCGGCGGCCGAGGTTCAGCGGCATTCGCCGCGAAAACGCTGCGCACGATCGTCGAGCCCAAGGGGCCGCCGCGGGCATGAAGAGCATGAGTCCTTTGCACTCCATAACTTACGCATGCTTCTTCTCGAAGATTCTAAGCCCCTCGAGAAGGCTTTGAAACGAGCGCTGCGCACGCTCCAGCGCGGCGGTGCCGGCGGCGCTGACCGTGTAATAACGCTTCGCACGTCCGCCGCGCTCGTGGGTCGGCTCACCGAGTCGAGACGACACGAGCCCTTTCTGCTCGAGCCGATCGAGCGTCGTGTAGAGCGCGCCGGGCGCGGTGCTCCGCCCGGTTCGAGAACGGATCTCGTCCCGGATCGCCACGGCATACGCGTCGTCTCCGAGGCGCAGGATCGCGAGCAGAACGATTTGCTCGAACTCGCCGAGGTGAGGAATGCGGCTCATTTCGCCTACATTGTAGAAAAAAGTCGCCGGCGATACGACCGTCGCGGCATTACGGTTTGTCGCAATCCGTGACGGCGCGTCGCGTGCGAACCGCGTTACTCCACGCCGACCCGAAGCGCCGCGGCCACCGCGATCGGCCCGACTGAAACCGCGAGCACCGCAAGGGCCGCGAGCAAATAAAGCGGCCCGGCGGTCGCCTCGCCGAACGCCGCGAGATCGGTCGCGCGAGCGCCGAAGATCAGCAGCGGGCTCGCGAGCGGCAGCACGAGCAGCCCGATGATCGGTCCGCTGTGCCGGATCCCGAGCGTCAGCGCGGCGCCGATCGCCGCAAGCACGCTCAGCGTCGGGGTCGCGAGCAAGAGCGCTCCGACGAGCACGGGCAGCGCACCGGTCGGCAGACGAAACGCGAGCGCGACGACCGGCGCGAGCACGATCAGCGGCACGCTCGTCACGAGCCAATGCGCAAGGATTTTCGCGACGGCCGTGATGCCGACCGGCACGGGCGACAGCAAGAGCTGCTCGAGGCTGCCGTCGTCCGCGTCGTTACGAAACAGCCCGTCGAGCGCGAGCAAGGACGAAAGCAGCGCGGACACCCAAAGCACGCCGACGCCGATCGTGCGAAGCTCCGTTTCGTCGGGCGACAGCGCGAGCGGAAAGAGCGACGTCACGATGACGAAAAAGATCAGCGGATTCGCGAGCTCGCTCCAACGCCTGAAGGCCAGCTTCAAGTCGCGAATGACGATTGCGCCGAAGGCGTCCAACGCACGGAGCCCCTATAGCTCGACGACCAGCGCGCCGGAGCGCGCGAGCTCGTCCGGCTGATGCGTCGCGACGACCGCGACGCCGCCGTCATCGACGTGCCGCCCGATCCATTCCGCGACGAGACGGCGCCCGGCGGCATCGAGGTGGGTCATCGGCTCATCGAGGACCCACAGGCGAGCCTTCGCGAGCCGCAGCGCGGCAAGCCCTACGCGCCGCCGTTGGCCCGCGGACAGGTACCGCGTACGAACGTCGAGCTTTCGCTCGAGACCCAGCTCGCGCGCGATGCGCTCGATATCGGCGGCGCTGCCTGCGATACGGCGAGCGAACAGCAGGTTCTCGCGGACCGTGAGGTCGCGTTTCACGCCCTCCGTGTGTCCGCGGTAGGCGATCTCGCCGCGGCGCTCCGGCGGCAGCGCGCGGACGTCGATACCGCGCCATTCGATGCGCCCGGCCGTCGGGACCGCGAGGCCGGCGATCGCGCGCAGCAACGTCGTCTTTCCCGCGCCGTTCGCGCCGACGACGAGCACGGTGCTGCCGGCTTGCGCGGTGAAGTCGAGCGATTCGAACAGGCACTGCTCGCCGCGCCACATCGCGACGCCGCGCACGGCGAGCCCCGGCACGGAGGCCGGCGCCGTCTGCGTCATCGGACGCTCTCGCCGGGGATTTCGGCGACGCGCAACTTTCGCAAAATCCGTAAGTTGAAGCACATAGCTGAGAACTGATTGCACATGTTGCGGCCGCTGATTGCGCTCGACGTGCGTTCTCTACCCCGTTTCGAGGTGCGGGCGTCAGCGCGGCCGGGCGAATGATAGAAGATGAGCCGGCAAGCGCGAAGGTATAACGACGGAGCGAGTCGGTCGCCGGCGACGCGTGCCCATCGGCCACGCGACGCCGACGTCATGGCCCCGCGAGCTCGGGAGCGGCAGCGTCCTGGCGCGACGACTACTCGGCCACGAGCCCCGTCGGCGCCGCCGGGGGCGCGGTGGTCGCGGCGTCACGCACTCCGTAGTGCGGCACTGGCGCGCCGTGCTCGTAGGCACCGAGATCCGGGGCGTCTCCGATATAGGCACCGGAAAGATTCGGAATCGGCTCGCCTGCATCGACGGCGGTGCAGTCCGCGCGCAACGTCATCGCCTGCGGCGGAACGCTCGTGAGCGGCGGCGGGCCCGGCACATCGAACGTCTCGAGGCAGCTTCGGGCGTCGATCCTGATGCCGTGGGCTTCCAGCCCCGTCGCCGTGCGCAACGCGTCGAGGCTCGAGTACTTGCGACCGGCGACGTCGAAAGGCTCGCGATTCGAACCCCAATCGAATCCGTCGTAGTCGAGATCGGTTCGCCAGTCGATGCCGCCGTCGCTGCGTTGCCAGATCGGGCCGCCGTTGACCGAGATCCACAGGTTGTTACGCGTGATGCCGCGCAAGAGCTGGTGCGACCAATGATCGAGGACCTCGTTCCAGTTCACGAAGGTGTTGTGCACGGCGACGAAGCGATCGGCTTCGCGAAACTTGAAGACGCTCTCCTCCGCGTTGACGATCTGGTTGCGGACGATATACCAAGGCGCGCCGCCCTGCGGCTGGAACGTGATGCCGTTGTGTCCGGCGTTGTGAATCCGATTCTGCCAGACGCGCGTGTTCGCCTCGCCGTGATCGAGCTCGATGCCGTCGTCGGTGACGTCGAAGATGTCGTTGCCGTAGATGTCGCAGTTGTGGTTCGGGTACGAGATGCCGTCCGCGACCCGCGTGATGGTGTTATAGGCCACCTCGTGATCGTTGCCGTGGCCGAGCTCGATCCCCTCGCCGACGAAGCTCTCCGTCCCATCCATTCCGAGCCGCATGTCGCCGACGATCGTGTTGTCCGCAATGTACCAGCCGCGCGTCCGCGGGCCCGCGCGGATCGAATGCTTGAATCCCTCGAAGCGATTGCGGCTGAGCACGATGTTCGTCACGTCGGCGCGCATCGGCTGAAAGCCCGTGTCGTAACCGTCGTTGAGCAGCGAGCTGTAGAACGCCGTGTCGCTCGAGCCGTCGTAGCGAAACGTCAACCCTTCGAACCACAGGTGGCTGCGACGAAACACCTGGATGTACGAGAAGACGACTTCGCCGTCGCCCGCGGGTCGGAAAACGATCGGTCGGTCTTGCGTCCCGGAGCGTGCATTGTCGTCGACGACCCCGCCGTAGTGACCGGCATGCAGCAACAGCTCGTCCCCGGGCTGCGCCTGCGCCCACGCGGTCTCGAGGCCTCGAAACGGGTCGGCGGCCGTGCCGGCGCCGCCGCCGTTACCCGGCACGACGTGCAACGTTCTCGAAGGCTGCGGCCGCGAAGGGATCGGCAGCGTGGAGACGACGGCGGTGCGCTCGGCCTCGCCGCCGTCCGGATCGGTCAACCGGACCCGCACCTCGTACTCGGTGCCAGGCTGCAGGAACATGATGCTGCCGGCAAGGGCGTTGGCCTCGTCCGAATCCACGCGCACGAGGTTCATCGCGGGGCTCCATGACGCCGCTCCGGCGACGCGGAACTCGACACTGGCCGAGGCGTCGTGATCGGAGTCGCCGTCGACGGACCACTCGATACCGATGGAGTGCCGCGTCGCGAAAACCTCGAAGGTGCCGGGGGAGACGGGCGATGCCGGCAGCGCGACCGGCCACAGCACGATCGCCGTCCAAGCCGAAAGCCTCGGGAAGCTGCTCATCCGGGAATCTCCCAATTCCGCGAACGCTCATTTTCGGAAGCGATCGGTGGACGTCAAACTGGCGCCGCATAGCGACAGCCGGGAGGGGCGAGCGACGGGTCAGCGGCCCAGATCCCACTTCACGTCGAGCTTCGCCGTCCTGCCGAGCCGCTGCTCGAGAATCGTCACCCCGCGCTGCTCGAGCGTCACCTTCTCGTCGAGGAGATTCTGCAGCCTCAATCTCAGGCTGACGCGGTCGGTCGGGTGGAACGAGTAGACGAGGTCGAGCGAATCGAACGGCCGCTCGTAGGTGTCGGGCGCGCCGTTGCGGCCGGCGAAGAAGATGCGCTCGCCGAACGTGTTGTAGACGACCGACCAGCTGTGCGCCCCGCTCGGCGCGTCGAAGCCGATCTGCAGGTTGGCGACGTAGTCGGAATGGCCCGTCATCGGTCTCTTCGGGCTCGTGAGGTCGAGGCCGACGTTGCCGACCTCGAGCTCCGAGTCGCTCACCGTCAGATTCCCGGAGAAGAAGAACGGCTCGATCCAGCGCCCGAGGCGCCTCGCGAGCGGCTCGAGATGTTTCAGCCACTCGATCTCGAGACCGACGATCTCCGCCTCTTGCGCGTTGACGAACGTGACGAAGACGTCGTTGTCGCTGCCCGCGCCCTCCGCGGTCTCGATCGGCCTGTCGATATCCTTGCGGAACAGCGAGACCGTGAAGTTGTCGCCGCTATCGAAGAACCATTCCGCGCGCACGTCGAGGTTGGTGATCGGCGACGTCGCAAGCCCCGGCCGGCCGCGCACGCGCGCCTCGGTCAGCGGATCGATATAGGTCGCCTCGGAGATTTCGCGCAGGTCCGGCCGCGCGACCGTCCGGCTCGCGCCGAAGCGGAGCTGGAACGATTCGGCCCAGAAACCCGGGCGCATGTACGTCGCCGCGAAGGCCGGGTGGACGTCGTCCTCCTGATAGACCGCGCCGAGCAGGTTGCGGGCGTTCTGCTCCGGGTCCGGCCCCGTCGTCGGGATCACGCTCTGCCCCGCGCGCACGCTGAACTCGAGGGGATCGATCGGCAGCGAGGCCTGATTGAACTGCTCCCAACGCAGCCCGCCGGTCAGCCGCCAGCGGCCGCCGAGCATCGCGTCGGCCTTGACGTAAGCGGCCTCGACGGTCTGAGCCGCGAGATAGCTTTCGGTGCCGATGCCGCCGATGCCGAGACGGAAGCCGTTCGCGGGATCGAGGATGTGCTCGTCCGTCAGCACGCTCCCCGGCGTGCCGACGAGTATCGGCGCGGCGGCCGCGGCCGTCGTGCCGAGCGTGAGCTCCGTCTGCACGTAGCTCCGCGCCTTCCGCGAGTAATCCCATCCGCCGCTGACCTCGACGTCGAAGCGGCCCGCCGCGAACGGTTTCAGCAAGTCCCAGCCGTAGCTCTCGACGTCGTCGCGGAGATCCGTGAAGCGGTAATTTGCCGCCGAGCCGGTGCGGCGCAACGACGTTCGCAGCACCTCGCCCGTATCGCGGTCGACGACGTCCTCGGCCGAGACGAGGATCTCGCTCGGGATCTCGGTCTCGGCGCTCGAATCGGAGTAGTACCACTCGAAGGCCAACCCCTCGAGGAACGGGCGATCGAGGAAGGGCACGAGCTCGGCGGTCTCGCGGCGGAGCACGTGCTTGCCGCGGACCTGGTTCGAGCGCAGCTCGCGTTGCTCGAAGCGGATTCGATAATCGCGGAAGCCTCGGCCTGTCTCGCGCTGGAAGTTGAAGGTGTGCCCCGTCGCGATCGAGCCCTCGTCCTCGGTATTTCGCAAGAACAAGCTGCTCGTCGTGATCTCGTGCTCGGCCCCATAGGTGAGGCCGAAATTCGCGACGCCGGTCAGCGCGATCTCGTTCGTCGTGCGTTGCTGCTCGAAATACTCCTCCGCGGGATTCAGCACGTTGCGGACCGTCCGCTCGCGGTTCCTCCACGTGTTGTCGTACGACAAGAGACCGAGTGCGCCGATTTCCCATCGCTCCGTCTCCCCGAGGAACCAGCGATTGCCGAGCGCGGCCTCCAATCCCAAGTCCGGGCCGAGCGACCGTCGCTCGAGGTCGATGTCGCGATAAAGGCTCGTTGCGAGCTCGCGGTTCATCGCCTCCGCGTCCGCGAACGAGACCGCCTCGCCCGCAGCCCTCAGCGTGTCGTAGATGCCGACCGCGCTGATGTTGCCGCGATAAGTCTGGATTGCCTGCGCGATCTCGGGCGGCAGCGCACGCGTGCCGTCGTCCTTGCCGAGCGAGTCGTCGTCCCCTCCTCGGTACGCGAGCCCCTCGCCGTCGCTCTCCGAGTTGTAGCCCGACGCGATCTCGACCGACGCGACGGGTCCCATCGGAATGCCGCGGGTCAGAATGTTCACGTTCCCGCCGCCGAACGCCGCGGGCATATCGGGCGTGTAGCCCTTCTGCACGACGAGCGCATCGATGATTTCCGCCGGGAAGATGTCGAGCGGCAGCACGTTGCGCGTCAGATCCGGCGACGGAACGTGAGCGTGATTGAGAAGCGTGCTCGAGTAGCGCTCACCGAGTCCGCGGACGTAGATGAACTTGTCGTTCACGAGCGTGAGGCCCGGCATTCGTCGGAGCGCGAGCGAAACCGAGCTGTCTCCGGTGCGCGCGATCTGCGCGCTGCCCAGGAGATCCGCGGGAACCTGCTGCTCCAGACGCTCCTGCACGACGTCGGTCGCGCTCGACCGCAAACGGCCGACGGCGACGACTTCCTCGAGCACCGACAGATTAGGCGTGAACGGATCGGAGTCGCCCTCCTGCGCGATCGCCGGCCCGGCGAGCACGCTCGCGACGGCGGCGGCGATCAGCGACGGAGAATCGGCTGCTTTACTTTTCATTTCCCTTCTCCAGCGTGGGCGATCGGGTATCGGTCGCGACGGCCTCGACTCGGAGGCATCAGGGCGCCTCGAACCAGAGGGGTTGTCCCCGGTTCTCCTCGTGCAGACCGTAGGTCCAGCCGATCGTCCAGTCGTTCTCCCGGGTGACCGCGCCGAGCCGATCGCTTTCGGGGGTCATCGTCAACGGATTGCCGTCCGCATCGACGAGGTCGGGGCGCGTGTAGAACAGGTCGAGAATCGCGAGATTCGCGTTCGCCGAGACGTCGGGCCGCTGGATGATCACGTTGCCGACGTTGAAGCTGTAGTCGGCGCCGTTCGTGCTCGGATTGGCTCCGAGGAACCATTCCTCGAGCGTATCCCCGTTCGGCAGGTGGTTCGTCTGGACGGCGAGCTCGCAGACGATCAACGTGTTTCGTACGCTGGTCAGCCCTTGCTGCGCGAATAGATCGGTGACGCCGTCCTCGTCGATCTCGAAGCACTCGTTGTTCGAGTCGATGTCGTCCGCGTACGCGCCGTAGATGATGCTGTCGACCAACGTCATCTGCGGTCCGCGCCGCAGCGTCGGGCCTTCGGCAGGATCGTGCGTGTTCATGTCGCCGTTGCCGATGATGCACGTCATGTTGCGGATCGTGGGCTTCGTCATCGGCTCCGTATCGAGCGGCACGCCGCTGGCCGCGCGGGTATCGCCGATGTTATCGCCCTCGATGCATCGGTTGCCGTCGAGCTCCGGCTGGATGATCAGCGCCGTGTCGATCGTTCCGACGTAGCCGTCCGAGAAGTCGATCGAATCGTCCTTGACGTAGAGCGCGACGAAATGATCGACGTTGACGGCGCCGCCGAAGAACTCGATCCCGTCGTCGTAGGTGCTGTAGACCTGCAGGTGGCTGACGACGGTTCCGGACCCCACGGCGTTGAACGTGATGCCGTTCAGCTCGTCGTCCGGCGCGACCTCCGATCCCGTGTGCTTGACGACGACGTAGCGCAGGATGCCGGAGCTCTCCTCGTTGTCGTTGCCGCCGTAGTGAACCGGCCGGCCCTCGGAGAGGACGTGGCAGTCGTTCGAGGCGCGCTGCTCGTCCGTGCAGTTGTTCGTGATGCCGTTGCCGTTGATTACGATGCCGCCCCACTGCTGGACGTCCTCGGGCCCGACCGTGCCGAGCACTGCATCCGTCACGCTCGTAAAGGTGATCGGCGCATCGGGGCGACCTTCCGCGATGATCCTCGAGCCGCGGTTGATGACGAGATAGTCCGACTCGTCGTTGAACGCGAGCGTCGCGCCTGCGGCGATCGTCAGGACCGGTCCTTCGCCCTCGGCCGGCGCGGTCCCCGACGACACGTCCCGGCCGATCATCAGGACGTCTTCGAAGATGTGAACGCCGTCGATGAGGGGGATATCGAGGTCGCCGGTCACGGGATTCGAGGCGCTCGAGAAGGTCGAGTCGTAGCGACAGTTCTCTCCGTCGAAGCTTCCCCGGCGAACCTGCCCGGAGGGAGTCGTATAAGCCCCGCAGGGGTTCGAGCTGCCGCCGTTGCCCCCTCCTCCTCCGGTGGAGTTATCGATGTTCGTCGGCGCCAGATTGATGTCCCCGCTCTCGCAGGCGGTCATCGCGGCCGCGAGCGACGCCAGGGTCAGAAGCCGGTCGATGCGCATTCTCTCCTCCGCGCGTAACCACTTAACGTAATGTCGAGCACCTGCTCGACATCGGTCACGTTAGAAGAGATCCGTTGACGCGCCGTGACGGCTCGATTGCGGTTGTGTTACGGCACTACCGGCGCCGGCGAGGACCAAAGAATCCCGTGAGGTGCGATCACCTATTAACGGCGACGTGCGAACGGTGTACTATTGCTCACCCCGGCGGGCCGAGCACCAAGAAGACGACAGACCGCCGGGACACGGACGGCGAACCTTCCCATTCGAGCTCTGCACCAGCTCGGCGCACGGCCGCTTGAGCTCGGAGCGATACTATGGCAGCGAAAGTCATTCGCATTCGCGACCGTGACGCGCAAAGCGTCGACTCCGAGAACCAGTCCTCGGGTGGTTGGGATCCTATCGAAGTGTGGCGTACGCGCGTGCTTTTGCCGCGCCTCGAGGAATCGCATTCGGAGCGTCCGCAACCGCAACCGAAAAAGCGCTCGTTCTTGAGACGGTTGCGGCGCAAGAAGAAAGACGACTGACCGCCGCACACCGGACCGCTCGCAAGGCGGGTTACAGCTCTATATACGCTCGCTCATACGCCCCCCAAACGCCTCGACGCGCACGGATGAGGGCGCTTCGGCGCGTCGAGCGCCCCGGCACCCGCCCCCATCTCCGACGTCGCGGCGCATCACGGAGCGCCCGAGGAGAGCGGTGGCCGGGCGCTCCACCGCCACCGCACGGCGCGGCAATACGGGCCCGCGCTCGATCTGGTGCCCGAGGCCGGACTCGAACCGGCACGGCCTTTCGGCCAGCGGATTTTAAGTCCGCTGCGTCTACCGTTCCGCCACCCGGGCACATGGCTTCCGCGTGTCAACGCCGGGGCACTCCGCCCGCGGCTTCAAGCTCGGCCAATGCCGGCGAATTCTACCGCACGCCTCATGGCTACCCTTAATCGGGGCCGGAACAAGACGAATGCCGACGATCCCCTTATCCCCCAAAACGAAGCGGGGCAGTCTGGATAACTGCCCCGCGCTGCGGCTGTGGTACGCGGCGGCTCGGCCGCCCCACTGCGGACGCCGGAAGCGTCAGTTGCCGAACGGATCCGCGGAACGGTCCGACTCGGTCGAGCTCTCCTCTTCCGTTTCGGACCCGAACGGCGATTCCCGATCGGAGCCGAAAGGAGACTCGCTCTCCGAGCCAAGCGGCGGCTCGCTCTCGGAGCCGAGGCCGCTTTCCCGCTCCGACCCGAGACCGCTCTCTTGGTCGGAGCCGAGACCGCTTTCGCGTTCGGTTTCGAATTCGCTGCTGCCTTGCTCCTGCTCGCTCCCGATATCGTCCGCGCGCGCAAGTGCCGTCGGCTCGAGAACGCTGTCGATCGCATAAATCCGCAAGCTGCCCTGCTGGATCCCGGACTGCACGACCTCGGCATCGCCGACCTGGATCGTATCGCCGCTCGCGCTGAGCTCGACCGTGCCTCCATCGATCGTCTGCGCCGCCGGCAAGCTGCGTGCCATTTCCTCGTCGACGTCGTCCGCGACGATATGCGCGCGCAGCAAGCTGATCAGCTGTTCGCGATTCTCCGGCTGCATCAGCTCGTCTTTGCTCAAGCCGGACATCTGCTCCCACGCGTCATTCGTGGGCGCGAACACCGTGTATTCGGTGCTGCCGGTCAAGGCGTCTTCCATCCCCGCAGCCTTCACCGCTTCGACGAAGGTGCTGAGATCGTCATGTTCCTGAGCGATCTGGTCGAGCATGCCTGACCCGCCCGATTCGCTCTCGGTAGAGGACGTCAGCGACTCGCTGCTCGGCTCCGACTGGAGATCTTGCTGCTCCTGCTGCGACTGCACACCCGGTTGATCTTGACTCAGCTCGTCACCCGGTTGCTGTGCGGCGGCGGTCGAACTGAGCGCCGCCATCACAGCCGCCGCAAGCACGTGCCTTACATGCCGGCGGTCAATCATTCCTTGCTTCATTGATAGGTCTCCTCGAATGCCTACGGTTTTCGGCCAGTAGTCGTCACACCGACTCCGCGCACGGCAAAGTGCCGGAAGGCCCTGCTTGTGCAAGCCCTATGCCAGCACTCGAAACGCGCTGCATAGGGATTCCTACCCGAGCGCTGACGAAGAAGAGACGAGAGCCGAATGGCGATTCGTCAGGATTGGAGGTGTGCCGAGGCAACACGGCCGCAGCGCGAACGTGACGGCCGCTCTTTTACTCTCGATCAGCTCGAGAGCCGCTCTTGGAGCTTGGTCGGCCGGAGCCTCGATATCCGGCGCGACCCCGACCCGGTCGATGCGCCGACCGTCGGCCGTCACGTAATCGGCAACCGGAGCGAACAGCAGCCTGCCTTCGCCATCCGGGAAACGTTCCCCGCTCAGCATTGCCCCGGCGGTGGCTTCACCGATCACCGTGACGTCGGCGCGCCGGCGAATGAGATCGACGAACGGCTCGGCGGCGCTGGCCGTCTGGCTGCTCGTCAGCACGTAAACGTTGCCTTCGAAAATCGGCCGGTCGTGCTCGGGCAGGACCAGCCGCACAGCGCCGGTCTCGAGAAGACGCTGCCGGAAAAGTTCGAGGTCGAGCTCCTCCAGGGCGGCAATGCTCGAGATCTGATCCGGCGCGGATAACCCGCGTTCTGCACGAACCAGCGCCGCGTCAGATACACGCCGGTGTCGATCGCTTCACGGGTCAGGTACCGCCGAGCGCCGCCACGGCAAAAGCTCCTGCGGGCGCTGGCCGCTGGAGCCAGTTATGCGTGAACGGCAACTGCCGCGCAGCCCGGTTGAACTCGGCGCGAAAGGCCTCGTCGTCCAACGCTTTGATCTCCGGTCAGCCCACGTACGCGACGAACTCCCGCCACTCCGGCGACTCGGCGAGGTTCGCAATGAACCTCTGGCTGATCTCGATGATTCGCTCGAGCAGCGCCCCGCGCTCATTGCCCTCGGCCGCGGCTCCACACGCTGCCCCCGCTAGAGCGAGCAGACTGACCGCTCGCAGAAGTCGATGCCTAGGCCTCATGCCTTTCCTCCCGTCGAGAATGCAAAGCGACGGGATGCTTATCACAGGCGTTTGTCGCGTTCCGGGCAGATTGACGTCTCGACGATGATTCCCCCGGTTTGAAGGACGAACGTGAAAGGCTCGGGGACGAAAACGGAAGCGAGCTATCGTCGAAGCGCGTTGACGTCGAAGCCGGTCGAGACCGGCAAGCGCCGTTCGAGCCCGGTTAGGACGACTTCCCGCTTGCGGGCATTCCCCTGCACCTGCGCGACATAGGCCGGATTGACCAGGAACGATCGGTGGATTCGGATCGCGCCCGGAACCTGACGGGCGACATCCGTCAGCGGCGCGCGGATCAAAACGCGGTCCATCGATCCGTCGGTGCGGCGACAAATCGACACGTAGTTCGGCTGTGCCTCGGCGAAGACGAACTCGTCGGGACGGGGCCGCAACACCTCTCCCCGATTCCGCCCGCGTATCACCAGCGGCCGTCGCGTTCCCGGCGCCGGCTCCGGATACTTGCTGATGAGCAGCATTGCGAGCAGCACGAGCAGCGGCGCCAGCACGGCCGCATGGGGCAACGCGATATAGACCACGTAATCAACCCAGTGCCGCCAACTCGGTTCGGCGTCGTTGATGACGCGCACGTTGTAGTACCAGCAGCAAGTGAAGATCGCTCCGAGAAGTAACGTGCGGGACAGAACCTCGTTATAGAGGCTCCACCGTCCGCCCCGCCACGCGTAGACGAGCCCGTGAAGAGCCAAGAATGGGAGCGCGATGCAGAAGCCGTAGCCGATTATCTTGATCGTACGCCACGGGCCATCGTAGCGATCAGTGCCGAACGGCTCGAGCAGTAGCGTGATAGCTGGTGGCGTTCTGCTTGGTGATCGCCGCAATCCTCTGGCACATGCGTGAAAGCGGCGGCGTCGTTGTCGCCGTCGCAATGTGCATCGGGATCCTCACGAGCGTTGGGACGGCCGCGCTGATGGCCTGGTTCTACATCGGGCAAATCCGCGCGAGCGTCGAGATAGGCGCGGAACAGCTTGTCTTGAATATCCCGCTGTACGCCCGAGCAGTGCCGATTCAGCGAATTCGAGCGGACGAGGCGGAAAGAATCTCACTCATCGGAGACGACAGCCGCCGCCCGAGCGTGCGAACGAACGGTCTCGGGCTTCCAGGCCTCAACCTGGGTTGGTTTCGCACCAGGGGTGGAGAGCGGGCACTCGTTGCAATCACTACGCCGGACGTGGTCGTTGTGCCGACGCAGGATGACTACATCTTGATCGTGAGCGTCGCCGACCCGGAGGGCTTCCTTCTGTCGCTCAGAGAAGCGAAACAGAGGGCCGCCGGTGCGAAACGAGCTGGGTGCGCAGTACGCTCTGATTCCGCTCTCTTCGGCCTGGCTTATACGTCCAGGGAACTGCAGCCACGGCAAGCGGATGCTCGGCTGCGGCATCTCGCTACGCCTTCGCTTTGGCGGCTACTCGAAGAGAGCTATTACTGACCGCACGCGGAGGTCGCCGAAGGCCTCGCCGCCATCGCTGGGGCGGTACTTCTCACCCAGCTCCGAACGCGCCGGTTTCAGCCGCTGCGCGCAACGGCACGTCCGCGCAGAAACCCGCTGGGAGGCAGTGGCTTAGAACGGGTGGCAAATTCGGCAGGATGGAGGCTAGGACCGGAATCGAACCGGTGTACGCGGCTTTGCAGGCCGCTGCATCACCACTCTGCCACCTAGCCTTCCGGATCGAGAGGCCGGGAAGACCGGCCGCAGGCAAATTTACCACAGCCTGCGGCGGAACGCCGGCCCCTCCCCTCAATTGAGCTCGTCGATCGGCCAGAACCGCGTGCCGGAGACGTCGGCCTGCGCCATCAGCCCCTTGTCGGTCATCTGGTAAAACGCCACGCCGTCGATGAAGCTCGACGTGACGTTCACGCCGTCGGAGCCCGCTGCCGCCTGCGCCGTCGTGCTCGCGTCCCAGCCGCCGCGGATGAACCGATCGAGGTGCGCCGGCGTCTCGAACAGGATCACGACGTCGTACCGTTGCGCGCCGATGCCGAGCCCGACGCCTCCCGTGCCCATTCGCATGTACGTGCGGCGTCCCGAAGCCTTGTCGACCGCGACTCCCGTGCCGCCGCCGCCCGTCACGATGAAGCCGGCCTTCGTGGCCGTGAAGGCCGCGTAGCCGGCTGCACGGTCGTAGAGGCTCTTCACAGCCGGCTGCGACTGGAGCAGCTTGTCGAGCGTCTGCTGCGCCCGAGTATCGATCTCCCGGCGGCGCTCGAGCACCCGTGGATCGGTGGATGAGCCGTCCGGTTGAGCGAGCGCTGCAGCGGCGGCGAACCAAAGGCCGCAAAGCGAAGCCCAGACAACGTTGATCCGCATTCGTCCCCCTTTCTTAAAGGTCTCGACGCACTCAAGTGGTCACGAAGTAGCCGGTCAGCTGATAGCCGATCAGCACCATTCCCGCGGCCATCAGCACGACGTTCGCGGCAAAGGCGTGCCGCATAAAGCTCGTCCCCATGCTCCGCCACAGCGTGAAGCCGACCAGCATCACGCTGAGCGCGAGAAGCTGTCCGAGCTCGACGCCGATATTGAACGAGATCATGTTCGCGACGAGTCCGTCCCGGGAGATCGCGAGTTCCTGCAGTTTCGTCGCGAGGCCGAAGCCGTGAAACAGCCCGAAAACCATGACGGCGGCTTTCGTGCTCGGCTCGAAACCGAGGCGACGAAACCCGCCGAGATTCTCGAACGCCTTGTAGACGACCGACAGGCCGATGACGGCGTCGATCAGGTACGGATTGACGTGCAGACCGCCGAGGACTCCGAGCAGCAGCGTCGCGCTGTGCCCGATCGCGAACAGCGTGACGTAGAGCGCGACGTCCTTCAGGCGGTATAGAAAGAAGATCACGCCGGCGAGAAAGAGCAGATGGTCGTAGCCCGTGACCATGTGCTTCGCGCCGAGGTAGAGGTACGGCCCGACGTGAACGCCGGCCGCGCGCAACAGGAATGCCTGATCCTCGCCTTCGATGCCGTGGCCAAGTGCCGCCGTCGCGGCGCTCCCAAGGAGCAGCGCGGCCAGTGCCGCCACGGCCAGTCGCCGGAGCAGAAATCGGTCGGCGCCGTCCAACATCGCGCGGCCATTGTATCCCAACATTTGGGAGAACGCGCCCGCATCGGCTTGATTCCGGCCCGCCGAGCCCCCACCGTTCCGTAAAGGATCCACCCGGCCGACGTCGTGCCCGTGTCGGGTTCCCGGGCTCGAGGAAGCGCAGGATGGAGTACAAGGACTACTACAAGATCATGGGCGTCGAGCGAAACGCGACGCAGGAGGAGATCAAGCGCGCGTACCGCCGCCTCGCCCGCAAATACCATCCGGACGTCAGCAAGGAGCCGGATGCCGAAGAGCGCTTCAAAGAGCTCGGCGAAGCGTACGAGGTGCTGAGCGACCCCGAGAAGCGTGCGGCCTACGACTCGCTCGGACCGCATTGGCGGGCCGGCCAGCAGTTCCGGCCTCCTCCCGACTGGGAGGAGCACTTCCATTTCGGCGGCTTCGGCGACGGCACGCGGACGAGCGCCGGAGCGCGCGATTTCAGCGATTTCTTCGAGGCGTTATTCGGACGCGCCGGTTTCGGAACCGGCCGATCGCGCTCGTTCACCTTCTCGACGCGCGGCGACGACTACCAGACGACGATCACCCTGTCGCTCGACGAAGCGTATCGCGGCGTGACGAAGACGCTTACCGTCTCGGTGCCGGAGGTCGGTCCGAGCGGGGAGATCGTCGAGCAAACGCGCACGATCAACGTGCGCATTCCGCCGGGTGTCACGGACGGACGCCGCATTCGGCTCCCTCGCCAGGGCGCCGCGGGGCCGGGCGGACGCGGCGATCTCTACGCGATCGTCCGACTCGCACCCCATCCGTTCTTTCGTCCGAGCGGCAAAGATATCCATCTCGACTTGCCGATCACCCCTTGGGAAGCGGCGCTCGGCGCGACGGTCACCGTGCCGACGCTCGGCGGCCCCGTGGAGCTCAAGATCCCGAAAAACTCTCAGGCCGGCCAGAAATTGCGCTTGCGCGGCAGAGGATTACCTGGATCGCCGCCGGGCGACCAGCTCGTCACGCTCCAGATCGTCGCGCCGCCCGCCGACACGCCTGAGATCGAGGAGCTCTACCGTCGGCTCTCGCAGCTCGTCACGTCGAATCCTCGCGCGCATCTCGGCGTCGGCCGCTGATTCCGTACGGCGCGTTCCTGCCCCAAGAACGCGTTCCCGCTTGACGTATTGGCATTCAAGAGCTAGCTTGGGCGCCCCATCCTGGAGGAAAGCATGCGACAGATCAAAACGGGCCTCGTTGCGGCCATTCTGACCTGCCTACCCGTCGCGTACGGTGTCGCTCAGGAACAGGAACAGGGGCAGCAGGGGGGGAACAACCAGACAGGACAGTCCGCGGTCGAGCAATACGATGTCCTGCTGCGGGACATCGCCGGCCTGCAAGTTTACAACGCGTTGCTGGAGCGCCAGATTCAGGATCAGCAGCAGCAAGTCGAGCAGATCCGCGCTGCCATGGAGCAGGTGCCGGAGCTCGAGCGACAGATTCCGGCGCTGCTGATCCGCATGGTCGATGCCCTCGAGCAGTTCGTCGCGCTCGACATTCCGTTCAACCTCGAGGAGCGCACGAATCGAGTGAACGAGCTGAAAGCGCTCGTCGAGCGCAGCGACGTCACGGACGCCGAGAAGCTGCGGCGTATCATGGAAGCCTGGACGGTCGAGACGGAGTATGGCCGAGAGTACGTGGCGGACGTCGGTCCGCTCGAGGTCAACGGCCAGCTCTATCCCGAGGTGGAGTTTCTGCGCTTAGGTCGAGTCGCGTACTTCTACATGACGCCGGACGGCGAAGAGATCGGCGCATGGGATCATCGGTCGCGGGAATGGGTCATGCTCGGCAGCGAGCACCGCAACCAGATCCGTCAGACGATGCGAATGGCGCGCAACCAGGTTGCGCCCGACATCGTGCTCCTGCCGATCGTTCCGCCGTCGACGGAGTGACGGGTTAATCTGACGCCGTTGACCGAGTGGAAGGCCCCTGGCTCTCGATCGAGTCAGGGGCCTTTCTCTTTTCGCCGTCTGCCGTCGGCAAGCTTTCCGCGCCGAGCGCGTCTCGTGCCGCCCTCGCCGCGAACCGTGCGGCTCACCGATCGACGACGAGGAGCTCTCCGTCCTGCTCGGAGATCGAGCCCTTCGCGAGCTGCGTCTTGATCTCGTAGCGCTGACCGGGACGAAGCGTCATCTCGCTTTCGAACGGCTGATAGCCCGGCAACGCGATCTTGATGCGATACGTCCCGGCTTTCAGTCTCAACCCCTTGGCGAAACGATCGACGTGCCCGGCGTAGCGGTCGTCGATGAAAACCGCGGCGTCTTTCGGCGCCACCGACAGCACGACCTGCGCCGTCTCGTCGGCGCTCGGGAACTTGAGCTCCGACGGCGTCGTCATCGCCAGCCGATACGCGTAGCGCTCGCCGGGCTCGAGCGTGATCGTGCGGCGCACGTCCTCGTAGCCCGCCAGCTTGAAGACGAGCTCGTGGGTTCCGGGCAGCAGCGTCAATCGCGACTTGCCGCGTAGCTGGCGCACGTGACCGATATACTGCCCGTCGACCCATACACCCGCGTCGCGCTCCGCGCGGCTCGCCGCTTTGATCTCGACCTCGGCAAGCATCGGGTTAGCGGCCATCGCGCCCGCCGTCCATACCGACGAAAGCGCGAGCGCCGCGGCGATCTTCGTTACGGCTCGCATTGAAACTCCTCCGTATCCCCTGTGGCGAGCGCGGTCGGCGCCGCGCCGCGGGTACCCTAATAGGTGTCGACACGGATTAGAAGCTCGAAACGAGCCGCGGCGGCAGGGCAAGTAGTGACGGAGGTTTTTCCTGTCGCTATCTCGCGACGGGCTCGCATCAGGCGCGCTGTCACGCACCACGTTTCAGCCGGTTTCTCGCGCCGCGGTCACGGCATGCTACGGCTTGCGTCGATCAAGGGTGAAGCAGCACCTTGATCGCGCCGTCCTGCTTTCTCTGAAAGATCTCGTAGCCGTGCGGCCCCTGCTCGAGGGGCAAATGATGCGTCGCGAGATCGTCGACGCCGAGGGGATCGGACTCGCCGGAAACGAGCGGCATGATGTCGTCGACCCAACGCTTCACGTTCGCCTGCCCCATGCGAATCTGAATCTGCTTGTCGAACAGCTTCAGCATCGGCAGCGGATCCATTGCGCCGCCGTAGACGCCGCTGATCGAGATCGTGCCGCCTCGACGAACCGTATCGATCGCCTCCAGCAGCACCGTCAATCGATCCACGCCCGCCTTTTGAAACAGCGTTTGCGCGATCGAGTCGGGCAGCATTCCGGTCAACGTCTGCATGGCCTTCACCGTCGGAGCGCCGTGCGCCTCCATGCCGACGGCATCGATGACCGAATCCGTGCCTCGGCCGTCGGTCATGTCGCGAATCACCGCCGGCACGTCGTCGTGCTCGTTCGCGTCGATCGTCTCGACGCCGTGGCGGCGCGCCATCGCGAGACGCTCCGGCACGATGTCGACGCCGATCACGCGTGCCCCGCGGTACCGTGCGATGCGCGCCGCCATCTGGCCGATCGGGCCGAGACCATACACCGCAACGCTGCCGCCGTCCGGGATCGCCGCGTATTCGACCGCCTGCCAGGCCGTGGGCAGCACGTCGGCAAGGTAGATGAAGCGCTCGTCGGGCGGACCCTTCGGAACCTTGATCAGCCCGAAATGCGCCTGGGGCACGCGAAGATATTCGGCCTGCCCGCCCGGCACTTGACCGTAAAGCTTCGAGTAGCCGAGCAGCGCCGCGCCGCATCCGTGCTCGCGGACTTGGGTCGTCTCGCACTGAGAGTAGAGCCCGCGGTCGCACATGAAGCATCTACCGCACGCGATGTTGAACGGCACGACGACTCGATCGCCCGCACGCACGTGCGTCACGTCGGCGCCCACTTCCTCGACGATGCCCATCGGCTCGTGCCCGAGGATATCGCCGGGCTCCATGAACGGCTCGAGCACCTCGTAAAGATGCAGATCGGATCCGCAGATCGCCGTCGTCGTGATGCGAACGATCGCATCGGTCGGCTCGCGCAACGTCGGGTCCGGCACTGCGTCGCAGCGCACGTCCCGTCTACCGTGCCACACCATCGCTTTCATCGGCGTCCTCCGACGCTGAGTCGATGAAACGGCCCCGCCGTGCTCGCGCCGAAGTCGGATCTCAACGATCAGAACAACAGCACGGCGAGCAGCATGAGGATCATCACGGCTACGCCGAGCGCCGCGAACGCACCGACGAGCCCGTGCGGAGCGTCCGCTATCCCGGGCCGACCGCTCATCGCCTGCTCGGCGGTCAAGCCTCGCAATCCCTCGCCGCGCTGGGCGCGTTCGATCTCGTGACGAAACGCCGCGACGCTCGCCGGCGTGCCGGCCGCTTCGTCATCGGTGCCGAGCGGCACCGCAGCCGGCTCGAAGGCCGTGCTCGAGCCAGGGGTGCGCCCGCTCGCTCGAGCGCGTCTCATCCGCTCCGAGGTCGGCGCGGCAACCGCGGATCGCTCGCCGTCCCGCTCCTTCCGCGCTTTGCCGTCGTCTTTCATTCGCGCCTGCCTTCGCGACATCCCGCCGCGGAAACTCGCGCTCAGCTCCGGCGCACGAACTTGTTGAACGTGCTGGGCTTCCCGTCCGCCTTCTTCTCTTGATACAGGAACGCCAACCGGCTCTCGTCGAACTTATGGAAGAACTCGTCCCACTCGATCGGCTCGACGTCGCTATCGTCCTCGTCGTCGTAGCCCGGAAACTCGATCCTCAAGAGACCCGCATCGTCCTTACCGCCCGTGCCCTTGACGTGGGCCGGCCGGCCGCCTCGTTCCTCGACCCAACGGCGAATCTCGTCGTGGTCCGTCGTCTGCTTCGATTCGCTCATCGCCTCGACCTCCATGTCGCTGTAGAGACGCCGGGCAGCAAGATCCATGCCGCGACCGATCGAGCTATTCCCGATGTGCGACTCGGACGACAGTCGTCATCGCGGTTGCGGCGCGCCGAGCCGCAATCCGCGCCTGCGCGCATTGATCTCCCACGCGAGCTCGGTCAGCTCCGCGCTCGCGCGTTCGAACAGCTCGCGTCGATCCGGGGGCCAAGGCGATCGGACGACGCGCACGATTCCGCGTCCCTCCGGCATCCAGCGCAGCGCATGGCGGCGCCCAGCGGCCTCGACGAAAATAGACAGCACCGGCACCTCGAGCGCGGCCGCGATGTGCTGCCCCGCCGAGTCGTAGCCGACGTAGAGGTCCGCGCGCCCGATCGACGCGACGAACGTATCGACGCTCCCCTGCCACGTCAGGACGTCCGCCTCGCCGACCGCAGGCGGCAGCGTCCCGCCCGAAGGCAAATTCACGACCCGAAGGCCGCGTCCCGCGAGCAATGCGCACAGCTTCTGACATTCGTCGGACTCGTGCTGTCCGACGCCGCGAGCGAGCAGCACAGTGTAGCCTTGCGCGACGAGGCATCCGACGAGATCGGCTTCGAACGCAAGCCCGGCGCGCTTCCGCTCGTTGCCGCCGACGCCGAAGCTCACGCTCGCGAGGAGGCGCTCGGCGCAGCTCGCGCGGACCCGATCGATCCAGCTCGCGTCGACGCTCTCGGGCGACAGCGACGCGTCCCTCGTCGGCACCACACCGAATGTCTCGCTCATCCACTTCGCCGCCAGCGTTCGCAACGAATCGGTGAGATGTGCGCCGTAGCTGCGGCTCGGGAAATGGAAGCAACGCTCGTCCGGCACCGGCCGCAGCAGACCGAGCTGCGTCAGACGCGAATCCGGGTCGATCAGCAGGTACTCGTCGGCCGCAAGATCGGCGCATTCGGCGCGCACGGCGCTCATCAACGCCGGCCATGCATTCAAGCGATCCGCGAGCAAGTCCGCTCGACCGTACGGCACTTCGACGTGGTCGACCCGCTCGAGGCCTCGCGCGAGCACGCGAGCGGCGTCGTTGCCGACGAAAGCGATCCGGGCGTTCGGGAAGAGCGCCTCCGCCCGCAGCAGGATCGGCAGGGAAATTGCGACGTCGGCACCGAGCGTCATCCGCGAAAGCACGATGGCCTTGCGGATCCGGCAACGTTCGAGCTCCGTCACCGGCCGCGGATTCGGAGCTCGCAGCAAGTCGCGCTCCGTGACGAAACCTGCCGCGCTCAACGCCTCGTCGAGAGCGCGGCACTCCGGCCGCTTGCGTGCGGCCATGATGATCTGCGCGAATATCCGCCGATAGGTTTCCGCGCCGCGGCGCGTGAAGCCGTCGCAAAGCGGCTCGATGATGCGCTCGAACAGCACGCGCGTGCTCTCGGCGGCGATCTCGGGCTCCGGCGCAAGCGCAAGCTCCGCGAGCCGCGCAACGCTGCTGCGAAGCGGCGATCGCCGGCGCGAATGGTGGCGCCAGAAGGCCGCGATCGTCTCCTCGAGCGTCGGCTTGCCGAGCGCGCGTATGACGGGCCGCGAGCCGCTTTGCGTACGCTCAAGCACGCTTCTCCTCCGCGACGAGCGAGCGCGCGAGCAGCGTCGATATCGCGCTCGCGAGCTCGACCGGTTCGATGTCGAGGCATTCGAGCACGCGCGGGCACCTGATCTCGTAGCAAGGCGCGCACGGCACTTGCCGCTCGAGGAGCACGTGCGGCGCATGCCTCGGAGTCCACTGCGACGGCAGGTCCGTGCCCGAGAAAGGCACGACCACCGGCACGCGGAGCGCGTCCGCAAGATGCATGACGCACGTATGGCTCGTGACGGCGATGCTCGCGCGCGCCACGAGCGCGGCGAGCTCGGGAATCGACGTCCGGCCGACGAGGCTTACCGCGCGCGCACCGATCCGCTCCGCGAGTGCCGCCGCCCGGTCGGCGTCGCGCTCGTGACCCGTGACGACGACCCGAAGGCCTACGCCCTCGGAGGCCATGCGAACGGCCTCGGCCCCGCGCTCCGGCGGATACGTGCGCGCCTCGGCGCTCGCCCAGGGATTCCACAGGAGGTACGGTTCGCCGCGGCGAATCCCGCGCTCCGCGAGCAGCGCCGCCGCGCTCGCCGCAGCGTCGCGAGGCACGCGAATCTCGAGCGCATCGTCGTCGACCCGAAAACCGAGCGCATGGACGAGCGCGAGGTTTCGTTCCGCTTGATGCCGTGTGAAATCCCCGTGAGGCGCCGCGTGCGTCAGCATCGATCCGCGCTCGCGCGATGTGCCTGCGCGGAGCGGTATGCCGGCGAGCCACGCGACGAATGCGGCCGGATGCGGCGACTGCGAGAAGCTCGTGAGAATCAGCGCCGCGTCGTATCGCCGTGCGCGAAGATCGTCCACGAGTCTTCGCTCGCGCCCGGGATCGAGCGAAAGGCGTCCCATGTCCTGCCATAGGACCCTGCGGATCAATACGTCGTCGATCCAAGGCAGCAACGGCGCCGCCGCCGCGCCCGCGGGACTCGCGAGCAGGTCCAGCCTCGCCGCAGGCAACGTTCGCTTCACGGCGCGCAGCGCCGGGCCGGTCATGACCACGTCGCCGATGTTGTCCGCACGGATCACGAGCAGCCGGCGCACTCTATGCCAAGACTCGATGCCAGACACGTTCATACGCTTCGAGCCTCGTGACGGTGCCAGCCGAGCACGCGCTCCGCGCCGACCTCACGGCGCGGAATCGTCGTCGGCAGCTCGAGGTGATAGGCGCCCGACGGCATGATCCCGCACCCGCCGTAACGCCTCATCAGCTCGAGCTGCGGCACGATATCCTCGCCGCAGTGCTCCGGAGGCAAACGTTCCCAGAACGAGAATCCCCCGACCTCGCGCAGCTTCGCCGCCTCGTAAAGCACGCACGCGGACGCCCAGGCAATCCTGTAGCGCAGCGGCGCATCCGGCGTCGCGCCCAAGCGGTTTTGCACGTGATAGAGGTTCGCCGCGCTGTGCAGCTTCCATCGCTCCCATTCACGGCTGCCGGGCACGACGACCTCGGGACGAACGGGACCCTCCCAGAGCTCGACGCGTTCCTGCTCGGGTCTCGCCTCGTTCGCGAAGCTGAGCCCGATCACCGACGATCCGACGAACGCGCATCCTTCGCGCTCGATCACGTCGAGCATCAAGCCGAGCACGAACGGCTCGAGCAGCACGTCGTCGTCGAGATACAGCACGTACGGAGCGCTCGAGCACTCGAGCAGGAACTGCCGCTGCTCCGCGATGCCGCGCCGCGGCAGATGCTCGTGCAAACGCATCTCGCAGCCGTGCTGCTCGAGCACGCGCGCGACGGCTCGAACCTCGCCGGATCGGATCGAAGCGCCGCCGTCGCTCTGATCGGACACGATCACGCGAAACGAGCGAAAACTCTGGGCGCATAGCCCCGTCAGCGTCACGGCCAGCGCGGCCGGGCGGGGGTACGTCGGGATCAGCACGTCGAGCTTCACGGTCCGCCCTCCGCCGCGACTTCGTCGGCGTCGTCCGAATCGCCGCGCCGATCGCGGATGTCGTGCCTTTGCGCGCAAACGCGCCGCGCTGCAACCGCGTCCACGGTCGTCCGCACGCTCCCTTCTTTCGACGCCGCGAGCAGCTCGCACGCGGCTTCGACGACGCGCTCGGGCGAAACGCCCTCCAGGCACGCGTGGTGGCCTTCCGGGCAGACGCTGCGATAGCAGCACCGACAAGGAACGTCGCGATAGAGCACGCGGCTCGGCACGCGCCAAGGCGTGTGCTGAAGATTCGTCAACGCATAAAGATCGACCACCGGCGTGCCGACCGCTGCGGCGATGTGCACGGGACCGGTATTGTTCGAGATCAACAGCGGCGCCTCCGCGATCAACGCGGCGAGCTCGGCCAAGGACAACCTGCCTGCGAGCGATACCGCGGCGCCGTAGCCCTCCCGGGCTAGCCGTTCGGCAAGATCCCGCTCGGCCGAGGAGCCCGTCAGCACGAGTCGCCATCCGTGCTCCGCAGCGAGCGCGTGCACGACGCGTGCGAAGTGTTTCGCCGGATAACGCCGCGACGGCGCGGTCGCACCCGGATGGATGACCGCCCACGGCGTTCCGACCGAAAGACCGAGCTCCCGCATCGCGCGGCGCACGCTCGCCTTCGCGGCCTCGGGCACCTCGAGCCGCAGCCGAGCGTCCGGTGCGCGCCACCCGACGCTCGCGACGAGATCGAGCTGCCGTTCCACCTCGTGGCGGCGCCGCTCGTTCGGCTCGGGATGCCGCCCCCATCCGGTAGTCACCTGTACCGGATTTCCAGACAGTGCGCGAGGCGCACCGGGAGGTTGGCGAGGGAGGACATTACCGCGCCCGGCAGGGGGAGCTGGGCTGCTTATTTTTCACATCTACGTAACCACCAG
>PKRJ01000104.1 GCA_017577365.1 Gammaproteobacteria bacterium
GCTCGCGGCGCGACATGCGCTCGGCCTCGGGGACGGTCTCCAGCCAGATCGGATGCGGAGCGCCGCGCGCCTCGACGCGCCGCGCCGCTTCCTCGTTGCGCACGACCTGCTGCTCGGCCTCGACGATGCGTCCGTCGCGAATCTTGAGCCTCAACGCGATCAGCGCCGGCGATTCCTGCTCGGGATCGCGATGGTCCTCGTTGATCGTTCCGATGACGGCGACCTGCCCCGCCTCGACGTCGCTGACGAAGAGGCGATAGTTGCCCTTCGACTTCATCGTGTTCCACAGCCCGTCGCCGATCTCGAGGCGCTGACCGTTCTCGGTGAAGCGCGCGTTCGGCGCGAACGGCACCTTGCTCGGGTCGTCGTCGATCATCGCGTCGAGATAACGCTCGACGAAGCCTTCCAGGCAGGCCCTGTCGCACGCCTGCCCCCAGGCCGAACCGGACACCGCGGCGCCCAGCGAAACGGCGGCCGCAAGCAGCTTGAGCTTCGATCTCATCCCCTACTTCTCCCTTGTCGTTGGTATTGCCGCTTTCGTTCTCGTTATCGAGCCGCGAGCTGCGATCAGCGCGGCTCCACGTAGCGGTCGAGCGTCGCGCGCACGAAGCGGCGCGACGCTTGCGGGTCGTAAGGCTCGCCCGCGTCGAGCGCCGCAGCATACTCGAACATCGGGACGAAAAGCTCCTGTCCGTCGACCTCGTCCTTCAGCAGGACGGTCTCGTGCTCGAGGATCTCGGCCCAAGCCTCGCGCACGTCCGACCAGAAATCCGCCGTTCGCGTCCAATACCCGTCCGCCGCCGAGAAGTCGAACCCGGTGATCCGCTCGTAGCGATTCAAGCCGATCTCGCGCGCGAGCGCCTGCGCCGGCCGCCCTTGCGCGTCGAGCGTGACCTTGAGGTTGTCCTCCTCCTGGACCCAGCCGGTCGGCGTGATGGTATGGCGGTTCGTGCCGATCAGCACGTCGTAGTCGTCGCGCACCGTCGACTCGCGCCGCGGCAGCGGCCGCCAAGTCTCGTCGCTCGTCCACGCCGAGTAGCCCGCGCCGTGTGCCCACTTGCCGACGGCGGCGTATCGAGGCGAGTCGTCGACCTGGTAGACCGTTTGCGACCAGGTCCCGCGGACGTCCTGTTCCGAGAGCGCGACGCGGTCGAAGCGTCCGTGGCCCGCGTACACGTTGATCGTCGGATCCTCGTACTGCCAGTCCTGACGCCAATGCTTCTGCACGACCGGGCCGTGCACGTCGCCCGACTCGTCGACGTAGCGCATCACGATGACGTGCTGAAGGCTGATGAAGTCGCCGCGATCCTCGAGCGGGAAGACGACCTCGGTCGCCCACGATTGGTAAGGACGCGACGGCTCGAAATCCGGCGTGAAGCCGACGGTCTCGATGAAGTCGAACGTCGTGCGGAACTCGCCCGCCATCGCGAGGATCGCGCGGCGATCGCGTTCGAACGCGTCGAGCCCGGGCTCGGTCAGCGCCTGCCACGCTTCGCTCGGCTCTTCGACCACCTCGACCGGCGGCCCGCTGGTCGTGCCGCCGCGCGGCCGCATCGCGTCGTCCTTCGCGAAAGGCCAGCTGAACGTATAGCGAAGGTTCTCGTCCGAACGTGCGGGCGACGTCGCGATCGTCGCGGCCACGAACGTCGCGGCGGCGGTGACGACGGCGCATGAAAGCGTGCGCGCGTTGCTCGTAGCCATCCTAGCCCTCCTCGAGAGTGTCGTCGTCACGGCGAAAGGTTTGGGGCCAGCCGATGCGGCCCGCGAGCGGCAGCTTCAACGCGAGATCCTTCACGTCGACCCCGAACGTGAGGCCGAGGAGGTTCAGCTCGAGACCTTCCTCGATGGCGACGAGCACGCCGAGGACGCCGGCCGCGCTGAGCTGATAGCCCGTGCCGCTCGGGCTCGGCGCGAGAAAGTCCCCGCCCAGATAGTCCTTGCCTATGGCCGTCGGCGGGAGATCGGCTTTGACCTCGGGCACGTCGCGGAGCACGAACGCGACGAAGGTATTCGAGTTCGGTCCGGGCCAGACGCGGTAGCGATCCGCGTACGGGTAGCGCTGCACCGCCTCCTCGATCTTCGGGATCGCGCGAGCCGCCGCTTCTCCGCGAATCTCGGCAACGAGCGTAGGGGCATTGCCGAACCAGCGCGAATCCGGCGGCCTATCGCTGATGCTGATCGCCGTGCCGGCGCGCCGCAGCCGCCAGCCGTTCACCTCGTAGACCGTATAGCGCTCCGCGTCGCGCGGCTTCACGGCGATCCACGTATGCACGCCGAAATAGCCGCGCCAGCGGACGGCGCGCGCCGCGTAGACTTGAACGATCGCGTCCCGGTGGACGCGAGGATCGGGCGCGAGCCCGACCGGCTCCCGGCTCGCGGTGCGAAAATCGCAGCCGGCCGCGTTCTCCGTCTTGTCGACGTACGCGATGCCGAAGAGCAGCATCGGGACGAGAACGAGCCCGATTGTGCGCGATCGGAGCTTCACCCGGCCGAAGATAGACCGCGCTCGACGCGTCGAGCAAGCGCGGGCCCTTGCCGCCGGCGGGCGCGCGACGAGATCTGGACGTCGGCGGCGACGCCGCCGGATGTCGAGGACCGAAGGAAACGGTCGAGACAGCATTCGGGCCGGCGCCGCGGTGCGGCAGCCGGCCCGAACGTCTTGGGACGGCGGAGCGAAGACCTCCGGGGAGGCCTCGCTCCGGTGCGACTACTTCTTCGCCTTCTTGAGCTTGAAGACCGAATTGCCGTAGTAGTCGACCATCGCCTTCTCCATCGCCCGCAGGTGCGGCGACGACTGCTTGAAGACGTCGAAGTCGACCTCGATGTGCTTCCGCCGACGGTCCTTCGTGTCCGGCACGAGCTTCAAAAGCCCACCCGGTGCCGCCTCGGACGTCAGCGAGAACACGATTCGCGATACGGATGTATAAGGAATGCCGAGCTTCTGCGACAGCGACTTCATCGAGTGCGGCTTGCCGTCGATCGCCGCATCGATGACTTCCAGCGCCACGAGAACCTCCGCCAGCGTTCCATGCCGACCCGACTTGTGAAAGACGTTGAGCAGCGCGATCGCCGCCTTGCGCACCCCGTTCGAATCGAACCCAGCCTTCGACGACGACCGTCGCGCCTGCGACGAACCTCCTGCAGCTACGTTTTCCCTAGTCACGGTAACTCCATGTCTTCTCGACCATAAGAAGGCTGCGAATCATACCTGGACGGAAATCGATCTCAAAAACCGGACCGTCCGGTACACTCGGCAGACGCCGAGGGGCATTCGCGAGGTTGGAGTATCGTCGCTGCTGAAAGTTGCAGAAAGGGGTTGCGCGCTCGACTAACGCAAAGAAATGTCCAGAGAGCGCAACAACTCCACGTCGACGTAACCATCTGCAACGAGACCGTTGCGAATCTGCCATTCCCGCACGGCTCGTCGCGTCGCGGAGCCTAGGACGCCGTCCGGCTCGCCGCTGTCGAAACCGAGCTCGTTGAGCTTTTTCTGCAACGCCGCGACTTGCTCGCGCGTCAGCGGCGGATCGTTCGGCGGCGGAACGCGCAGACCGTTCCCTCCCGCGATCTGGTCCGAAAGGATACCAATCGCGAGCGCGAAATGCTCGGAACGGTTCCAGCGCATCAGGACCTCGAAGTTCTCGTAGACGAGGAACGCCGGTCCGCGCCGGCCCGCGGGCACGAGCAAGGCAGCCTTTTCCGGCAGCGCGGCGATAGGCCGTCCGTCGGTCGTCGTCACGCCGAGCCGGTGCCACTCCTCGAGCGGACGCGCTCTGTCGCGCCCCGCGAGCGCGTAGTCGAAGCCCTCCGGCAACAGCACCTCGCGTCCCCACCGCCACCCGCGCTCCCAGCCGAGACTGCGCAGAAAGCTCGCGGCCGACGCGAACGCATCCGCGACGCTTCCCCAAAGATCGGCGACACCGTCGCCGTCCGCGTCGACGGCGTGCTCGAGGTAGACGGACGGCATGAATTGCGTCTGCCCCATCGCTCCGGCCCACGAGCCGATCATGCGCCGCTCGTCGATCCCGCGCTCGACGATGTGCAGCGCGTTGACGAATTCGGTCGTGAAGTACGCGCCGCGGCGGCCGTCGCAGGCGAGCGTCGCGAGCGAGTCGAAGACCGGCACGTTGCCGAGCACGGTGCCGAAATTCGTCTCGAGGCCCCAGAGCGCGACGAGCACCTGCGGCGGAACGCCGTGCTCGGCGCTCACGCGGGAAAGCAACGCTCGATGCCGCTCGAGCCGCTCACGCCCCGTCGCGACACGCTGCGACGTGACGCGACGCGAAAGATACGTCGCGAACGTCTCGACGAACTCAGGCTGCGAGCGGTCGGCCTCGACGACGCGGGGCAATTGCCGCACGGTCGGCAGCACTCGATCCGCGGTCGCCGCGGACACGCCCTGCGCGACGGCCGCCTCGCGCAGGCGGCCGAGACACTCGTCGAACTCGCCCTGCGCGATGCCGACCGCGGGAACGGCGACGGCGACGAGCGCGAGGGCCCTGAGCGGAATCGTCATAGCGATCGATGATCAGCTGGGAGAGTTCGCCTAATACTACATAATCAGACGCGAGGCAAAGTCGCCTC
>PKRJ01000105.1 GCA_017577365.1 Gammaproteobacteria bacterium
ACGCAAGGGCGCGTCGGTCCATGACTCGAACGGAAAGCCCTCGATACGAGCTCGTCACGTTCGACGAGCGCTCGCCGGCTCCGGCTCGGGACCTCGCGCGTCTTCACGCGGCGCTCTTGCCGGAGAGCCCGGTGCCGCTGCTCGGCGAGGCGTTCATGGAGCGCTTCTATTATTCGGTGCTGCCGGCCGAGGGATCGGTTCGCGGAGCCGTCGCCTACTGTGACGGGGAGCCGGCCGGCTTCATTGCGGTCACGCACGATCCTCGGGGGTTCATGCGCTCGGCCGTTCGCCGGCACTGGGCGCGTATCGGCTGGCTGATCGCGACGTCGCTGCTGCGTTCGCCGCGACGGATCGCCTACGTCCTCGAGGCGCTCCGATTGATGAGCGCGTCGAAAGCCGACGAACGGGACGGCGGCCAAATTCTGTCGTTCGGGGTGCTGCCCGCTTACCGAGAGTTCCGATTCGTTCGCAGAACGGGGTTGCGGCTTGGGCTAGATTTGCTGCGGGTCGGAGTGGATCAGCTCCGCGCTTTCGGCGTTCGAGAGATCCGTGCGGCCGTGCATCGCGACAACCGCGAGGCTCAGCTTTTCTACAGGGGTCTCGGCTGGAGGCTCACGGGAAAGGACTTGCCCGGCTGGCGCGTGCCCGCGGTCGAGCTGACCTGGAGCGCGGACGAGGACGCACAGACCTCCGATCGCCGCACGGCAACGGTTGAGGAAGCCCAATGAAAATTCTTGGCATACACGACGGACACAACTGCACGGCTTGCCTGTACGACGACGGAAAGATCGTCGCGATGGTCTCGGAGGAGCGTTTCTCGAGACGAAAGAATCACAGCGGCTTCCCGCGCCTCGCGATCGAATGGCTGGCGCGCGAGTACGGTCTTACGGCCGAGAACCTGGACTACGTCGCCGTTGCCGGCCTGGTCACGCCGATGCAGGAGTTCGGTCAGCAGATCGGTCCGTGGTATCGAATCGCCTCGGCCGTTACGGGCCTCTTGCCGTCGCGGCTCGTGATGTCCGAAGCCCTCGTGAAGCCGTATCTCGCGCTGCGCAACTTCGGCAAATCGCGCACCGCGGACATCGCCGCGAAACTCGATTTCCTCGGCGTGCCGGAATCGAAGATCAAGCTCGTCGAGCATCACACGTGCCACGCGCACGCCGCGTATTGGCTCGACGACCGCCGCAGCGACGAGCCGACTCTCGTCATCACTCTCGACAACACCGGCGACGGGCGTTGCGGCAGCGTCAGCATTGCGCGCGGCCCGAAGCATTTCGAGCGCATCAAGTCGTATCAGAGCCTGCACTCGATCGGCATGATGTACACGGCCGTCACCCGTTATCTGGGCATGAAGCCGGTCGAGGACGAGTACAAGGTAATGGGGCTCGCGCCCTACGCGAAGGGCAGCAAGGTCGATGCGGTCTACAGGATCTTGCGCGGTCACATGGATCTTTCGCCGGACGGGCTCGAGATCGTCAACAAGAGCGGTCTGTGGGAAGACGCGTACATCGCGCGTTTCCGCAAGGAGCTCGCGCCTTACCGCTTCGATCACGTCGCCGCCGGCGTGCAGCGGCTGATCGAGGACCTCGTGCTCGGCTACCTCAAGGCTTGGTCGAAGAAGACCGGTATCCGCAAGCTCGCGCTCGGCGGCGGCGTGTTCATGAACGTCAAGCTCAACATGCTGATCGAGGAGGCGGAGGAGTTCGACGAGGTCTTCTATCTGCCATCGTGCGGCGACGACAGCATCGCCGCCGGCGCGGCGCTGAAGACGGCGTGGGACGTGCTCGGCGAGCGCTTCGATCCGAAGCCGCTCGGACCGCTGTATCTCGGGCCCGGCTTCACGAACGAGGATGCCGCCGCCGCGCTTCGGGAATACTCCGGACGTCTCAACTGGCACAAGTGCGATGACCTGGCCGAGACGACCGCGCGGATTCTCGCCGCCGGATACGTCGTCGGACGGATGTACGGGCGCATGGAGTTCGGTGCACGCGCGCTCGGCAACCGCTCGATCCTCGCGCGCGCGGACTCGCTGAACACGGTGAGAAAGATCAATTCCGCGATCAAGATGCGGGATTTCTGGATGCCTTTCGCGCCGTCGTTGCTGTACGAGCGGCGTCACGACTACGTGATCGATCCCGGAAAGGGGACGCGCGCGCCGTACATGATCCTCGGCTTCCGCACGACACCGCGCGCCGTCGACGAGCTCATCGCGGGTCTGCACGCGTCGGACCTGACTTGCCGACCGCAGCTCGTCGAGCAGGACTGGAACCCCGAGTACTACCGCATGCTGCGGCATTACGAGCGGCTGACCGGTTTCGGCGGCGTGTTGAACACGAGCTTCAACCTCCACGGAGAACCGGTCGTCTGCACGCCGAAGGACGCGATCGAGACGTACGTGCGCTCGGATCTCGACGTGCTGACGATCCAAGACTACGTCGTCTGGGACGAGAAGCGCGTGCCCCGGTTGAGCGAGCTGCTGCACGGCGGGGAGGCCCGCTCGGGCATTGCGCGCGAAGCGGCCGTCGAGGCGTAAACGAAGAAGCAACGCGGCCGGCCCGCCGTCGCCCGAAGCGAGCGTCGAGTTTCTTTACATCGCCGCCGTCTCGCCCGGTTGCCGCGAACCGCGGCGAGCGGGCGGGGGCGGCGGAGGCGACCGGGCGACGCGCGTGAACCCTCTGATTTTCGGGGCTTTTGAGGGCAACATAACGTATTGAGTCTGGGCCATTTCTCGTTGCCGGAGCGCTCGGCGCGCTTCTTGCATTCACCCGGTCGGGCGGGGCGAAAAAGAAGGGACAACGGAAGCACCTTTTCCCCGCACCGGCGAGTTCTCTGACGCAAAACGACTATCGCTCGCGCAAGCGAGCGAAAGATGGCGCTCACGGTGAATGCGATGGCTTCGAGAGGGACGACGAAACTGGCCGTATCGGTGATGTGGGTCTTGGCTGCATCGGCTGCTCATGCGCAGAAGGCGGGCGTCGAGCACGTGCTCGCCGACCAGGACGCCGCGGCGCGCTACGAAGCGCAGACGTTCGCGGAACGCGCTCGCGTGTTGAGCGACACGATCGCGAAAGGCTGGACGATGGCCGCGGTCAGGGCGGTGATGGGCGAGCCGGAGCGCGTGCAGCGCCGCGATACCGAGCACGGCAGCGTCGAGATATGGGGGTATCAAGGTTTCGACGTGCGCGTGGAGTTCAGGGACGGACGCGTCGACCGCTGGTTCGTGAGGTTCGCGCAGTAAGTCGATCCGTCGCGCGTTCGATCATCCGCGACCGTCGCCTGCCCGTCGTCGACGGGTAGCTCGACGTCGCGGTTGGTTTTACCGGGGAACGGCACAACGAGAATGGAAAGAGCAATCGGCATGGCGATCAATCGGTGGCAAGCACGCATCAGGCTGCCGCTTCACTCTTTTCTGTTGCTGTGCTTCGCGGTGGCTTTCGGTGTTCTCGCCGCGCCGGCCGCGTTCGCGCAGGATCGTGTGCTCACCGCCGCCGTCCTCGTGAACTCGCTGAACTCTTCCGGATACGATACGAATCCGAGTTCCCCGGGCGAGTTCCAGCGCTTCGCCGAGCGCTACCTCGAGCACCTTCAGGTGCCTTACGAGACGATCGACGTCGGCGTCGAGTCGCCGATCGATCTTTCGGACCGCCAGCTGATCATCGCGGGCCACAGCGGCCTTTCGCTTTCGCCGGCGTGGCAAGCGGCGATCGCGAGCGCGGTGCAGTCCGGCGTCGGCTTCGTCAATCTCGATGCCGCCGCGAGCATCGGTTTCGATGCTCATATGCAGGCGATCTTCGGCGCGACCGGCTCGACGATCGGCGCGTCGGCCACGACGATCCGCGTTCCGGAAGAGGTGCTGCTCGACGGAACCGAGCCGCACTTCATCGCCGCGTTGCAGCGCCGTTTCGCGGGCGATCCGCCGGGCGACATCGTCTATACGTTCCACGCCGACGCGAACGGCGTCGTGCAGCCCGTCGCGAGCACCGTTCTGAACGGCGCGAGCGGCACGGTCATCGCCCGCCTCGGATCGGATCCGCTGATCGTCGCGACGACGTACGGCGCCGGCCGCGCCGTGCACTTCGGCACGCTCGAGTATCTGCGCGCCGACCGTTTCGGTTTCCTCATGGGGGTCGACGACCTCTTCTGGCGCAGTCTCGTTTGGGCCGCACGCAAGCCGTTCGTGCTGCGCGCGTATCCGCGCGATCAATTCCTCAGAGCGATGAGCTTCGTCGCCGTGCCGGGCTTGATCGGACCATTGCTGGGGCCGACGCTGGGTGGTTGGCTGTCCGAAGCCGTCTCGTGGCACTGGATCTTCTTGATCAATATCCCGATCGGCGCGATCGGCGCCGTGGCCACGCTGTGCTACATGCCAGATAGCGCACCGCGCGGCGGCACGCGATTCGATGTGGCGGGCTACCTGATGATCGCCATCGGCATGGTGACAATCTCGTTGGCACTGGAAGGCATCGGCGGCCTCGGTCTGCGCCGTGCAGTCG
>PKRJ01000015.1 GCA_017577365.1 Gammaproteobacteria bacterium
CCTCGAAGGAGCTGCGCAAGGCGCTCGAGAAGCGCGGCATCGAGGTCCACACCGGCACCAAGGTCGCCGGGCAGAAGACGACGAAGAAGGGGGTCGAGGTGGCCCTCGAGGGCGAGGGGGCCCCCGCGACCGTCGTCGCCGACAAGGTGCTGGTGGCCGTCGGCCGCCGCCCCAACGGCCACGGCCTGGGCCTGGAGGAGATCGGCGTCGAGGTCGACGAGCGCGGCTTCGTGAAGGTCGTGAACGAGCACATGCAGACGACGCGCGAGCACGTCTACGCGATCGGCGACGTGGCGCGCCCGCCGCTGCTCGCGCACAAGGCGAGCCACGAAGGCAAGGTGGCCGCCGAGGTGATCGCGGGCCTGCCCGCGGCCTTCGACACCACCGTGATCCCGTCGGTCGCCTACACCGATCCCGAGGTCGCGTGGGTCGGGCTCACCGAGGACGAGGCGAAGGCGGCCGGCATCGCGTACGACAAAGGCGTCTTCCCGTGGGCGGCGAGCGGCCGCTCGCTGTCGCTCGGGCGCTCGGACGGGATGACGAAGCTGCTCTTCGATCGCGAGACGAAACGCGTGATCGGCGCGGGCATCGTCGGCCCGAATGCCGGCGACCTGATCGCAGAGGCCGCGCTCGCGATCGAGATGGGGTGCGACGCGGAGGATATCGGCCTCACGATCCATCCGCACCCGACGCTGTCCGAGACGATCGCGTTCGCCGCCGAGGTCGCCGCGGGAACGGTGACGGATCTGTACGTTCCGAAGCGCTGAAGGACCCGCCACGCGCGTCGCCGGCCGGATCGGCCGGGCTCGAAAGGCGGGATACGCGTGGCATGACGTTTGCAGCAGCGGGGCGATGCGCTTCGGCAGATACGGTCGCTTCTTCGTTGCCGGCAGCGTCGCCGCTCTCGCGACGATCGCTTGCCGCGAGCTCTTCGCGTCGACGCTGACCGGCGATTCCGTCGCCGGGTACGCGCTCTCGGTGATCGCCGCCTACTCGATCGGCATCGTGCTTGGATTCGAGCTCAACCGCCGCTTCACTTTCGGCGATCGCGAAGGGGCGAGGTGGACGCGTCTCCCGGCCTTCGTCGGGGTCGCGTGCGTGGGTCTCGTGACGACCGCGCTCCTCTCTATCGCGTTCCGCTACGGGCTCAATCTCGATCGGCTGCTCGGGCGCTGGGCTGCGTCTTCCGCGTTCGCGGCCGCGACGCTTTGCGCGTCGGCGATCACGTACCGGCTGACCTCGTCGTGGGTTTTTCCAGCCGATCGAATCCAACAACGGGTGGGATTTGAGCGGTAGCGCGGAAGGGCCTCTCACACGAGAGTCGTCTTCTCCGGATACTCGCAGAGATCCGCGATCACGCATTCCGCGCAGTTGGGCTTGCGCGCCTTGCAGACGTAGCGGCCGTGCAGGATCAGCCAGTGATGCGCGTTCTTCTTGAACTCGTCCGGCGTCACGCGAGTGAGATGATCCTCGACCTCGCGCGGCGTGGCGCCGGGCGCGAGGCCCGTGCGGTTCGCGACGCGGAAGATGTGCGTGTCCACGGCGATCGTCGGCTCGCCGAATGCCGTGTTGAGGATCACGTTTGCCGTCTTTCTGCCGACGCCGGGCAGCGCCTCCAACGCCTCCCGGTCTTGCGGGACTTCGCCTCCGTGCCGCTCGACGAGCGCCTGGCACGTCCTGATGAGATTCTTCGCCTTCGTGTTGTAGTAGTTCAGCGAGTTGATGTAGCGCTTCAATCCCTCTTCGCCGAGCTCGAGCATCTTCTCCGGCGTGTTCGCGACGGGGAAGAGCTTCGCGGTCGCCTTGTTGACGCCGACGTCCGTCGCCTGCGCGGAAAGCACGACCGCGACGAGGAGCTCGAACGGCGTCGAGTAGACGAGCTCGGTCGTCGGATTCGGATTGTGTTTCGCGAGCCGCTCGAAGATCTTGCGGCGCTTTGCGGCGTTCAACTCGACCGCTCGGCCGCGCCGGCCGGCTCCTGGGCTATCGGAAAGCGCTCCGCGCTCGCTTCGTCGCGCACGAGCAGGTTACGAATCGCGAGCAGCACGGCGAGCCCGAAGAACGCGCCGGGCGGAAGCACCGCGGCGAGAACGCCGCCGAACGGCAGCTCGATGCGGAATGGGTCTTCTTCTGCGTCGAGCAAGAGCCCCGTGCCCGCGAGCAACGTGCCTTGGCCCGCGAGCTCGCGCATCGCGCCGAGCGCGACGAGCACGATGCAGAAACCGAGCCCCGCAGCGAGCCCGCTCGCCGCCGAGATCGACACCCTTTGCCGGCTCGCGACCGTTTCCGCCTGCGCGAGGATCGCGCAGTTCGTGACGATCAGCGGAATGAACAGCCCGAGCACCTGATGGAGCTCGTGCAGGAACGCGTTCGTCAGGAGATCGATGCACGTGACGAGGGATGCGATGACCAGCACGAACAACGGGATCCTGACGACCGGGACGAGCGTCCGGCGCACGAGCGAGATCACCGTGTTCGTGACGACGAGCACCGCCGTCGTCGCGACGCCGAGCGCGAAGCCGTTGACGGCGGTCGTCGTGATCGCGAGCAGGGGACACAGGCCGAGCACCTGGACGAGCGCGGGGTTGCTCGTCCAGAGGCCCGCTCGCACCGTGTGCTTGAGTTCGTCCATGCCCGCTCGTCAGGCGCTCAGTCGGTCGTCGCGGCCGCGGCGCGCGCGGCCGCATCGTATAGCTCGTCGCGATGGCGCTCGAAGTATACCAGCGCGTTGCGCACGGCTCTGACGATCGCGCGCGGCGTGATCGTCGCGCCGGTGAGCCCCTGGAAGGCCCCGCCGTCTTTCTCGACGGCCCAGCGCTCCGCGGGCGGATCGTCGATCGACTTGCCGTCGAACTGCAGGATCCAGCGCGACTTGCGCAGCTCTATCGCGTCGCCCAAGCCCGGCGTCTCGCGGTGGCTCAGCACGCGGACGCCGGTCAGCACGCCGTCCGGCGACAAGCCGACGAGGAGCCGAATGGGCGCGTTGTAACCGTCGGGTGCCGTCGGCACGAGGATCACGGCCTCGGGATGCCCGTTCGCGTCCGTGATCACGAAGACGTCGACCGGGTCGTCCGTTCCGAGCAGCTCGCGGTCCGTGACCGTGAGGTGCGTCGGCTCGAGGTCGCGCTCCCGCAGCTTCGGGTCGAGCACGCTCGCGAGGCTCTCGAGCAGCCGTTCCCGCTCGTTCGCCGCGATGCGCTCGCGGCTCGCCTCGTAGCTGCCGGTCACGAGCAACGCCGCCCCGGCGGCGACGAGCCCGACGCAGACGAGCGTTTTCACGACGCTAGCGTTCGGCATGTCCATGGATGCGCGGGCGAGTGAAGCGGTCGATCAACGGCACGGCCGCGTTCATCAGCAGCACGGCGAAAGCGACGCCGTCGGGATAGCCTCCCCAGGTGCGGATCGCGTAGGTCAAGAGGCCCACGCCGGCGCCGAAGATCAGCCGTCCGCGATCGGTCGTGGAGGCCGACACCGGATCCGTCGCGATGAAGAACGCACCCAGCATCGCCGCGCCGCTGAACAGGTGAAAAGCGGCCGACGCGAAGCGCTCGGGATCGACCATATGAAGCAGCATTGCGGGCACCGCGATGCCCGCGAGCGTCGCGACCGGGATCTGCCAGCGAATGATGCCGGCGTACAGCAGGTACAGCCCGCCGAACGCGACGAACGAGCTGACCCATTCCCAGCCGAGGCCGCCGAACGTGCCGATCAGCGACGTCGCGGACATCTCCTGGAACGAGCGCTGCTCGCGGAGCCCTTCCTTGACCGCGTCGAGCGGCGTCGCTCGCGTATACGCGTCGACCGTGCGCTTCGGCGGCAATTCGTCGAACAGGCTGTAGCGGACCTGCTCGATCGCGGTGAGCGGCGTGTAGTCGATATCGCCCATCCGCGGCGGCAGCCATTGCGTCATGTGGATCGGGAACGACAGGAGCAAGAGCGCGTACGCGACCATCGCCGGGTTGAACGGATTCTTGCCGAGCCCGCCGTAGAGCTGCTTCGCGGCGATCGCGACGAAGCCGCCGAGCGCCGGAATCCACCAAGGCAAGAGCGGCGGCAGCGCGAAAGCGAGCAGCGCGGCCGTGACGAGCGCGCTGCCGTCGCGCAGCGCGCGTCGCACCGGGCGGCGCCGCAGGCTCAGGATCGCCGCCTCGGTCGCGAGCGCCGCTGGGGCCGCTATCGCGAAATTGATGACGAGCCCGATGCCGAAGAACCACGTGTACGCCGCCGCCGCGGGGATCAACGCGTAGAGCACGCGCCGCATGATCGCGGGGACGCTCCGCGTCGGAATCGCATGCGGCGGCGCGGCCGTCTCGAAGCGCCGCGGGGCGGTGGACGGACGAGGCTCGGGCTCGTTCACGGCTCGGCGTCGCGACGTTTACGTTGTCTGGCGCGCTCGACCGCGGCCGCGACCGCCCGGCGTCGGGCTTCCTCGTCCGCGCGAAGCTTCGCTTTCAACGCTTCCTGCGCGGCCCTGCGGTCCTCTTCGATCTGCTTGAGGCGGCGCTCCCGGCGTTTGTGGCGCTCCTCCGCCTCGGCGGACAGCGCGAGCCGGCGTGCGTGCTCGGCGAAGGCGCGTTTCGCGCCGCGGAAGCGCTCGGTCAGCACGATATGGCTCGGGCAAACGACGTCGCAGCAGCCGCACTCGATGCAGTCGTCGAGCCCGAGCGCCTCGAGGTCGTCGAAATCGCGCGCGGCGGCCGCTGTCAGGAGCTCCTGCGGCTGAAGCCGCGCGGGGCAGACCGACGCGCAATCGCCGCAGCGAATGCAAGCCCACTCCTCGAAACTCTCCCGCACTTCGCCTTCCGCGGCCGCGATGATGCAACTCGTCGCCTTCGTCGTCGGCAGATCGTCGGCCGGCAGCGCGTATCCCATCATGCTGCCGCCGTGAATCAGCCGCACGACGTTCCTTCGGTAGCCTCCGCACTGCTCGATGAGATAGTGGATCGGCGTGCCGATCGGCACCTCGACGTTACGCGGCCGCGCGACGCCGCCGCCGGTCACCGTGACGATCCGCGAGGTGAGCGGCTCTCCGCGTGCGGCGAGCCGCTCGATCGCATATGCCGTCCCGACGTTCTGGCAGACGTAGCCGATCGAGCTGGGATAGGCGCCGCTCGGCACCTCTTCGCCGGTCAAGAGCTCGATGAGCTGGCGCTCGCCGCCCGCGGGGTAGACCGTCGGAATCTCGCAGATCGCGAGGCGCGGATCGCCGGCGGCGGTCACCGCCTTTCGCATCGCCTCGAGCGCACGCGGCTTGTCGCGCTCGATCGCGATGATGACGCGCGGCGCGGCGACGAGATCGGCCATCCTGATCACGCCCGCGACGATCTCGGCCGGCGCTTCGCGCATCAGCATGTCGTCGCAGCTGATATACGGCTCGCATTCGGCACCGTTGACGATCAGCACCTTGCACGTCCCGGCCACGGCTTCGAGCTTCGTCGCGGTCGGGAAGGCCGCGCCGCCGAGACCCGCGATACCGGCGAGACGCACGCGCTCGATGCGGACCTCGCGAGATTCGGGCCACGGATCGTGCGGCCCCCCCTCGAAGCGCCGATCGTCGCCGTCCGTCTCGATGACGATGCACAGCGAGGCGCGCAGCTTCGTGCCGGTCGGGATCAGCCGCTCCTCGATCGCCCGCACGCGTCCCGAGCTCGAGGCGTGCACGGCGGTGGACGGCGGCGTTCCCGGAAGCGCGATCGGCTCGCCCTTCGCGACCTTCTGACCGACCGCGACGATCGGAACGGCGCTCGTGCCGCCGTGCTGATGCAGCCCGATCACGAGCAGCGGCGGGATGAAACCGCGCAGGATCGGCTCCTCGGTCGACGCGGTCTTGTTCGCCGCGAGGCGTATCCCGCCCGTCAGGTAGCGCTCGAACGTGACGTCAACCATGACGCGGCACCAGCTGGATGCAATCGACCGGGCAGGGCGGCACGCAGAGCTCGCATCCGGTGCAAAGACGCGCGATCACGGTATGCATGCGCTGCGGCAGGCCGACGATCGCGTCGACGGGGCACGCGCGCGCGCACAGGTTGCAGCCGATGCAGAGCGTCTCGTCGATTCGCGCGACGCGGTCCATGCTCGCGCTACCCAAGCTGGTGTCGAGCGGCGTCGGCTCGCGCCCGAGCAGCTCCGCGAGCGCGCGAATCGTGCTCTCGCCGCCCGGAGGACAGCGATTGATCTCGGCTTCGCCGGCCAAGATCGCCTCGGCGTAAGGCCGGCAGCCCGGATAGCCGCACTGCGCGCACTGGATCCGGGGCAGCAGGCGTTCGATACGCTCGACCGCATCGTCGCCGCGCTCCGGCAGCCACCGCGACGCCGCGATCAGCGCCGCGGCGAGCGCGAGCGAGAGGCCGGTGAGCACGGTGACGGCGGTCAGCATCGGGCCGGATCCGGTCGAGGCGGCGCGGCCCTCGTCATAGCCGCGCGAAGCCGGTGAATCCGAGAAACGCGAGCGACATGATACCCGCGGTCACGAAGGCGATCGCGTGCCCGCGGAACGGTCTCGGCACGTCGGCCCGCTCGATGCGCTCGCGCAGGCCGCCGAGCATCGCGAGCACGAGGCCGAACCCGAGCGCGGCGCCCGCGCCGTAGAAGAGCGCCGCGACGAGGCTTCGGCTCGCCGACGAGTTCAGCAGCGCGACGCCGAGCACCGCGCAGTTGCTCGCGATCAGCGGAATGTAGAGGCCGAGCACCCGATAGAGCATCGGCGAGAGCCGCCGGATGAGGAGCTCGGTGAGCTGCACCGCGGCGCCGATCACGAGGATGAACGCGATCAGGCGCAAATACTCGAGATCGAGCGGAATGAGCAGGAAGCGGTCGACGAGATAGGCGAGGCCCGATGCCGTGGTCAGCACGAGCCCGGTGGCGAGCGCCATTCCGACGGCGCCTTCGACGCGGCGCGAGGCACCCATGAAAGGGCACAGGCCGAGGAACTGGACGAGGACGAAGTTGTTGACCAGCGCCGCGGCGATGATGATCAGCAAGAGCTCCATCATCCGAGTCTCGCACCGATATCGGCGATCGCGCGGCGCGTCGACTCGGGTCGGCGCGCCGCCGGGAGAATCAGCTCACCTTCATGCCGGGCTCGGCGCCGTCGTCCGGCCGGAGCAGAAACACGCCCGGCCCGTCGCCGCTCGCCGCGAGCACCATGCCTTCCGACACGCCGAAGCGCATCTTGCGGGGTTTCAAGTTCGCGACGAGCACGACGAGGCGGCCCTCGAGCTGGGCCGGGTCGTACGCCTTGCGAATGCCGGCGAAGACCGTGCGCTGCGCGCCGCCCGTATCGAGCGTCAGCTTCAGCAGCTTGTCGGCACCTTCGACGTGCTCGGCTTTGACGACCTTCGCGACGCGGAGATCGATCCTCGAGAAGAGCTCGATATCGATCTCGGCCTGCTCTTCGGGCTGTGCTTTCGGTTCGGTGGTCATTCGGCCTCCTTGGCTTCGAGCTTCGGCGAGCGAGCGCGTCTCGTCGATGACGGCGTCGACGGCCTTGGGATCCACGCGCTCGAGCAACGGACGGAACTTCTCGATCGGCCGTCCGAGCAGCGGGCGGGCGGCGTCGGCCCACGACAGCGGCTCGACGCCGAGGAACGCCTCGGCGCGCGCGGCGAGCTCCGGCACGACAGGCTTCAAGTACAGCACGAGCTGCTTGAAAAGGTTGAGGCCCAACGTGCAGACGCCGACGACCGAATCGCGGTTCGCGTCGTCTTTCGCGGCGATCCACGGCTTCTGCTCGTCGATGTACTGGTTCGCGCGGTCGGCGAGCGCCATGATGCGCCGCATCGCGCGTGCGTAGTTTCGTCCCTCGTAGTCGGCGGCGATCTCGTCCGCGCTTGCCGCGAACTCGTCGAACAGCGCGGGGCTCGGCAGCGCGTCCGCGAGGCGGCCAGCGCCCAAGCGATGCACGAAACCCGCGCAGCGGCTGGCGATGTTCACGACCTTGCCGACCAGATCGGAGTTCACCTTCGCGACGAAATCCGGGAAGCTCAAATCGAGGTCGTCGACGTTCGGACCGAGCTTCGACGCGAAGTAGTAGCGCAGGTAGTCCGGGTCGACGCGCTTCGCGAAGGTCGCGGCGTTGATGAACGTGCCGCGGCTCTTCGACATCTTCTGGCCGTTGACGGTCAGGAAACCGTGCGCGAAGACCGCGGTGGGCCGGCGGAAGCCCGCGCCGCCGAGCACGGCGGGCCAGAACAGCGTGTGGAAGTACACGATGTCCTTCCCGATGAAGTGATAGAGCTCGGCGTCGCTGTCCGGGCCCCAGTACTCGTCGAAGTCGAGCCCGATGCGCCGGCAGAGGTTCAGGAAGCTCGCCATGTAGCCGATCGGCGCATCGAACCAGACGTAGAAGAACTTGCCCGGCTCGCCCGGAATCTCGAAGCCGAAATAGGGCGCATCGCGCGAGATGTCCCAGTCCTTGAGGCCGGCGCGGAACCATTCGTCGAGCTTGTGGACCATGGCCTCGTCGACGCGGTCGCGCACCCATTCCTTGAGATCCCGCTCGAAGTCGCCGAGCTTGAAGAACAGGTGCTCGGACTGTTTCACGCTCGGACGCGTGCCGGAGACGACCGAGACCGGATCCTTGAGATCCATCGGCGTGTACGTCGAGCCGCACCGCTCGCACGAGTCGCCGTACTGATCCGGCATGCCGCAGACCGGGCACGTGCCGCGCACGTAGCGATCGGGCAGGAACATCTGCTTGACGTCGTCGTAGGCCTGCTCGATCGTGCGGCGCCGGATGTGCCCCGCGGCGTTCAGGCGCTCGTAGATCCGGCGCGTCAGCTCCTCGTTCTCGGGAGCATGCGTCGTGATGTAGTTGTCGACGCTGATGCGGAACGTCTCGAAGTCGCGGCGATGCTCGGCGCTGATGCGCTCGATCAGCGATTCCGGCGAGACGCCCTCGCGCTCGGCGCGCAGCATCGTCGGCGTGCCGTGCGCGTCGCTCGCGCAGACGTACCAGACCGTGTGCCCGCGCATGCGCTGGAAGCGGACCCAGACGTCCGTCTGCACGTATTCGACGACGTGGCCCAGGTGCAGCGAATCGTTCGCGTACGGCAACGCGCTCGTGACGAGGATTTTTCTCTTGGTCACTCGACGGGACTCCGGGCGGGGCTTCTCGATTATGCCATTGCGGCGATGTCGTCCGTCAGGCGAGCACCCGATCGAGGGCGTCGGTCAGCCGCGCCACCGTGCGATCGACGTCGGCGAGCTTGTCCAGGCCGAAAAGCCCGATGCGAAATGCCCGATAGTCGTCGGGCTCGCCGCATCGGAGCGGGACTCCGGCCGCGACCTGCACCCCGGCCTTCGCGAAGCGCGCGACCATGTCGGCGTGCTCGGTATACGAGACGACGACGCACGGGGCCTCGAAGCCTTCGCCCGCGACGCTCGGGCAGCCGCGCTCGGCGAGGAGCTTCCGGACCCGGCGGCCGAGCTCGATCTGCCGCTCTCGGGCCCGCTCGAAGCCGAAAGCCCGCGTCTCGCTCATCACGTCGCGGAGCGTTCGGAGGCCGTCCGTCGGCATCGTCGCATGGTACGCGTGGCCGCCCCGCTCGTACGTCTCCATGATCTCGAGCCACTTGCGCAGATCCATCGCGAAGCTCGTGCTTTGCGTCTCGTCGATGCGCCGGCGCGCCTCGTCGCCGAGCATCACGAGCGCCGCGCACGGCGTCCCGGACCAGCCTTTCTGCGGCGCGCTGATCAGCACGTCGACGCCGATCTCGCGCATGTCGACCCACAGCGTTCCCGAAGCGATGCAGTCGAGCACGAACATCGCGCCGACGGCATGCGCCGCGGCGGCGACCCGTTTCAAATACTCGTCCGGCAGCAGGATGCCCGACGCCGTCTCGACGTGCGGCGCGAAGACGAGATCGGGCCGCGTGTCGCGGATGCGCGCCTCGACCTCGTCGATCGGCGCGGGCACGAACGGAGCCTGCGGCCGATCGGCGACGCGGCGCGCCGTGAGCGCGTCGCTCTCGGCGGGGATGCCGCCGGTCTCGAAGATCTGCGCCCAGCGGTAGCTGAACCAGCCGTTGCGGAGCACGAGGCAGCGCTTCCCGGTCGCGAACTGTCGCGCGACCGATTCCATGCCGTACGTGCCGCCTCCCGGCACGATCGCGACGGAGCGAGCGCCGTAGACTTCCTTGAGCGTCGCGGAGAGGTCGCGCATGACCGCCTGGAAGGCGGCCGACATGTGGTTCAGCGAGCGGTCGGTATAGACGACCGAAAACTCGGCGAGCCCGCCCGGATCGACGGCGGAGAACGACTTCGCGGTCATGGAATCTCTCGGCTGAGCGTTTTCGCGGGAACGCCATAGGATACACCGGAGCGGCGGACGGCGGGGCGGGGCGCCGCCGAGCGGTCGGCCCGGGGGACCGATCAGCTGAGGTCCTTGTACTGCTCGAATTTCGACTTGTCGAAGGCCTGCAGATAGGCCTCGTGACCCGAGATCACGCCCGCGTCGAGGAGCCGCTTCAGCGACGAGTCCATCGTGCACATGCCTTCCGCGGCGCTCGATTGCAGCACGTTCTCGAGCTGCTCGAGCTTGCCCTGGCGGATCAGGTTCGCGACCGCGGGCGTATTGACCATGATCTCGAGCGCGGCCACTCGGCCCGAGCCGTCCTTCTTCTTGACGAGCTGCTGCGAGATCACGCCCCGCAACGACGTCGACAGCATGTTGCGGACGTGATCCTGCTTGTCCGCGGGAAAGATGTTCACGACCCGGTCGACCGTCGCCGCCGCGCCGTTCGTGTGCAGCGTGCCCATCACGAGGATGCCCATCTCGGCGGCGGTCATCGCGATGCTCATCGTCTCGAGATCGCGCAGCTCGCCGACGAGGATCGCGTCGGGATCTTCGCGAAGGGCGGAATGGAGCGCGGCGGAGAACGACGGGCTGTGCACGCCGACCTCGCGCTGGCTGATCAGACACATCTTGCGCTGATGCACGAACTCGATCGGATCCTCGATCGTGATGATGTGTCCCTTGAGGCGGCTGTTGATCGCGTCGATCATTGCCGCGAGCGTCGTCGACTTGCCCGAGCCGGTCTTGCCGGTCACGAGAATCAGGCCGCGGTTCGCGCGGCTCAGGCTGTGCACGACCGGCGGCATGCCGAGCTGCTCGAGCGTCAGCGCGGTGGTCGGGATCGCCCGGAACACGGCGCCGATCCCGTGCAAGTGACGGAAGACGTTCACGCGAAAGCGCGCGACGTCCGGGATCGTGTAGGCGAAATCGGCGGCGTCCTGCCTCTCGAATTGCTCGATCGCGGGGCGGCTCATCAGCTTGAAGAGCTCGGCGTGGAGCACCTGCGGATCGAGCTTCTGGTTCTCGACGGTGATCAGGTCGCCGTGGACGCGCATGCGAGGCGGATCGCCCGCGATCAGGTGCAGGTCCGAGCCTTTGCGAAGGTGCACGCTGCGGAGAAGGTCGTCGATCATGGACATCGGCGGACCCTCGTCACACGATCTTCGTGCTCGCGGGAAGCACCGTCGTGTCGGTCACGAAGCGCTCGAACTTTTTGCGGTCGGTCGCGTAACGATACGCGTCGTCCGGGTCGATCTCCTTGCGGGCGATCGCGTCGAGCAGCGCCTGATCCATGAGCTGCATGCCGACGTCGCGGCCCGTCTGCAGCTGCGCCGGGATCTGATGCGTCTGCTCGGTCATGATGAGCTTCGCGATCGCGCGGTTCATGATCATGATCTCGACGATCGGCCGCCGGCCGCGCCCGTCCGGAGTCTTCACGAGATTCTGCGTGACGACGGCGTGCAGGCTGTGCGCGAGGAAGCTCTTCGTCTGCTCGCGTTGCTCGGTCGGCAGCGCGTCGATGATACGGTCGACCGACTTGACCGCGCTCGTCGTATGCAGCGTGCCGAGGACGAGGTGGCCGGTCTCGGCCGCCGTCATCGCCATGCTGATCGTCTCGCCGTCTCGGAGCTCGCCGACCAGGATCACGTCCGGATCCTCGCGAAGGGCCGCGCGCACGCCGTCCGCGAAGCTGCGGATATGCGTGCCGAGCTCGCGCTGAATGATCTGCGAGCGCTTGCTCTGGTGCACGAACTCGATCGGGTCCTCGAGGCTGATGATGTTCAGGGCCCGATGCGTGTTGATGTGATCGATCATCGCCGCGAGCGTCGTCGACTTGCCGGTGCCGGTCGAGCCCGTGACGAGCACCATGCCCTGGTGCAGATCGCAGAAGCGGGTGATCACGGGCGGGAGGTTCAGGCTCTCGAGCGTCGGGATCTGCGTCGGGATGCTGCGGAACGTCGCGCCGATCCCGGTCGCCTTGCGATACAGGTTCACGCGGAACCGTCCGCCGTCCTGCGAGACGTACGAGAAGTCGAGATCGTGGCCCGCGCGGAAGCGCTCCCGTTGGCTTTCGGTCAGGATCTCGTCGATGTAGCCTTCGAGCTCCGCTTCGCCGAGGTCGCGGAACTTGATCGGCATCAGGTCGCCGTGCAGACGCAGCATCGGCGGAACGCCGACCGCGAGGTGCACGTCGGAGCAGCCTTGCGCCAGGCCGAGCTTCAGGAACGCATCGATTCGTGCCATCTCGAGCCTTACGATCCTCGCATCACGGCAGCTTGCTGCCCACCAAGGCGAGCGCGTTGCGCAGCTCCTCCATCGACGCGTAGCGCTTCGACTTGTCGACGGCCATCGCCTTCGCGACGATCTCCGCGAGCGGAGCGGGAACGTTCGGGTTGACCTGCGTCAGGGGCGGGGCCTTGCCCTGCACGTGCTGGTACATCACCGACATGTGGTCGCCGCGGGTATAGGGCGGCGTGCCGGCGAGCATCTCGTACATGATCACTCCGAGGCTGTAGATATCCGCGCGCTCGTCGACCTTCTTGCCGAGGATCTGCTCGGGCGCCATGTATTTCGGCGAGCCGATGACGTAGCCGGTCTTCGTGAGCTGCGTGTCGCCGCTTTTCGCCGCGGCCGCGACGCCGAAGTCGACGATCTTCAGCAGCCCCTCGTCGTTGATCAGGATATTCGCCGGCTTCAGGTCGCGATGGATGATGCCCTGCTGGTGCGCGTGCATCATGCCGACGCAGATGTCCATCGCGTAACGCACCGCCTTCTTCGGATTCATCGGCTTCTCGTTCGCGATCTCCTGGCTCAGCGTGTGCGACGGGAAGTACTCCATCGAGATCGCGTAGCCGCCGCCGATGTAGAGAAAATCGTAGATGCGGATGACGTTCTTGTGCGTGATGCGGCGCGAGTAACGCAGCTCGTGCACGAAACGCTTCATCATTTCCTCGTCCGACGCGACGTTCGGATTGAGGAACTTCAGGATCAGCCGCTCCTCGACGACGGTGTCTTCGACGAGGAGCACGGTGCCGAACGCGCCCTTGCCGATCTTCTGGATGAAGCGATATCGGCCCTCGATGATGTCGCCGGGCTTGAGCGCGTTGATGTCGAGCGTCATCGGCTCGAGCGGCGGCGCCTTGGCGTCGGCGTCGTCGAGGAGTAGCGTGCGCGCGCTCGTCGTCGTCGCGGTGGGGCGGGTCGCGGACTGCGCGATCGACGCGGACGAGCTCGCGCGATGGGCGGTCATGCCGAGCGTTCCGGTCGCGGTGAATTGCCCGCTCGAAGCGATGCGCCCTTCGATACGCTGCAGCGCCCGCTCGACCGCGCGCGTGATCGTCTCGTCGGCGCCGGCGACGACCTGGTGGAGATAGGTGCGCACCGCCTCGGCGTGTTTCTCGGTGGTCAGCTCGCCGACCGCCTCGATCGCCGCGAGCTTGATCTCCCGCTCGGGGCGCCTGAGATACGGGACGATCTTGCCGAGCACGTTGACGTCGCCGAGCTTGCCGAGGGCGCGCAGCGCGACCGGAACGGAGCGGTCGTTTCGCGCGAGCATCTTCAGGATCGCCGGAATGGCCCTCGCGTCGCCGATCTCGGCGAGCGCGTCCGCCGCGCGCTCGCTGACCCACCAGTCCTCGTCCTGGGTCGCTTGGATCAGCTGATCCACGGCGCGCTTGTCCTTGCACGTGTTCAGAATCTCGATCGCCGCGCGACGAATGTTCTCGTCCTTGTCCTTGATGAGCTCGAGCACTGCGTCCACGACGCGCGGTCCGCCGATGCGCGCCAGCGCGTCCGACGCGCGCGAACGCACCCACCAGTCCTCGTCGGCGATCGCCTCGAGCAAGTACTTCACGCTGCTCGTCGTCCCGATGACGTTCAGCACCTCGACGGCGGCGCGGCGCGAGAACTCGTTCTCCGCCTTGAGCGCCGGCAGCAGGTGCTTGACGGTCTCGGGATCGTTGATCTCGATGATGACGTCGATCGCCTTGTTCATGACGTCGATGTCGGGATCGAGCAGGAGCGAGCAGATGAGCGCCGTATCGAGCTTCTGTCCAAGCTTCGGCGCGGCCGCGAGCGCCGCCTGCCGAACCAGCTTGTTCGAGTCCCTGAGCTGCTCGAGGACGACGCGCGGCACGTCGGGATGATCGAAGCGCGTGACGACGTTGATGAGATGCATCTTCACGACCGGATCCTTGCCGTCCATCCGGTCGATCAGGTCGGGGACGAGCTCGATCGTCGCGACCTCGTCGATGAGACGGAAGACCGCCGTCTTCTCGTTCGGCTGCAGGTAGTAGATCTGCCCGAGCAGCTGGCGAACGTTCAGACGCTCCTTGTGAGCGGTCAGGACCTCGATGAGCGCCGGTTTCGAGTACTGGTCCTCGGCCAGGAGGTCGACGAGCCGGTTCACGTTGTAGCGCTGGCTCGCGGAGAGCGCCGCGACCGTGCCGGCGACGGTGCGCGGATCCGAATCGGCGAGGCCGCGAACGACGACGTTGAGCGTCTTGTCGTTCGTCAGCGAGGTCAGCACGTCGACGTATTCGGCGGTCTGCCTGCGATCCGCGGACGCGAGCGCCTCGAGGATCTTCGGAATCGCGCCCGTGCCGAGCTTACCGAGCTTCTCGAACGCCTTGCGTTCCTCAGGGGAGCCCGGGTCCGCGTTCTGGATTTGCGAGATCAGCCTATCCGCTTGGAATGCAACGATGAAATTCATTCGGACCTGGGAGTGCGATCCAGGGATCGGCCGTAATAATTGTGATTTGCCAGAAGCTCCGACACCGGCTTGCCCCGGTCCCGGCCGGCATCGGGACCCGACATAACGAGCTGCCGGACGCCTCGGATTATGCCACACGGAATCGCAAGAAATGTAACGCGGATCACAGGTTGAGCGCGGCCTGCGGAAGGTTCTCGCGCAGCGAATTCGAGTCGCGGCGTTGGGTTACAATCGGACATTACGTCAAAGGACGGCGGGCGATGGCGGACACGGTCGAACAGCGATTGAAGGAACGTCTCGAGGAGTTCGTTTTACCGCAAACGGGCAGGACGCTCGGTCGGCACGGAAGCCGGTTCACCGTCGAACGCGCGGGTGAAAAGCTTACCGTCGCCGTGAAGCTCGGCTTTCCGATCGAGCGAAGTCGCTCGGCGCTCGTCGAGCAGCTCGAGGCGCACTGCGGCGGCGCGGCCGACGCACCGGTTCGTTTCGTGGTCGAGTGGGCCGTCGAGACGCACGCGGTGCAGCACGGCCTGAAGCCGATCGCGGGCGTGAAAAACGTGATCGCCGTCGCGTCCGGCAAGGGCGGCGTCGGCAAGTCGACGATCGCGGTCAACCTCGCGCTCGCTCTGGCCGTCGAAGGGGCGAAGGTGGGCATCCTCGATGCGGATATCTACGGCCCGAGCCAACCGCGGATGCTCGGGCTCGTCGGCCGCAGGCCCGAGTCCCGCGACGGCAAGACGCTCGAGCCGCTCGTGGCGCACGGCGTCCACGCGATGTCGATCGGCTTCCTCGTCGATGAGCGCCAGCCCGTGGCCTGGCGCGGCCCGATGGTCACCTCGGCGCTCAACCAGCTCCTGATGCAGACGAACTGGCCGGAGCTCGACTACCTGATCGTCGACATGCCGCCGGGCACCGGCGACATCCAGCTGACCCTCGCGCAACGCGTTCCGGTCAGCGGGGCGGTCATCGTCACGACGCCGCAGGACATCGCGCTTTCCGACGCCCGCAAGGGTCTGGAAATGTTCCAGAAGGTGAATGTCCCGGTCCTTGGCATCGTCGAGAACATGAGCATACATATCTGCTCGAGCTGCGGGCACGAGGAGCCGATCTTCGGCGAGCGGGGCGGCGAGCGGCTCTCCGTCGAGTACGACGTGCCACTTCTCGGCGCGCTGCCGCTCGATCGGCGCGTGCGCGAGGAGACCGATTCGGGAACGCCGAGCGTCGTCGCCGACCCCGACGGGCCGCTCGGCGCGCGGTTCCGCCAGGTCGCGTTGCGCGCCGCGGGCGAGCTCGCCGCGAGCGGGAAGGACTACAGTCGGCTGTTCCCGAAGATCACCGTCGAGGACGCTTGAGCCTGCGGCTCACGGTCAGGTCTTCGGCAGCGTGACGCCGCGTTGCCCCATGTACTTGCCGGCGCGGTCCTTGTAAGACACCTCGCACCGCTCGTCGGACTCGAGGAAGATCATCTGCGCGACGCCTTCGTTCGCGTAGATCTTCGCCGGCAGCGGCGTCGTGTTCGAGAACTCGAGCGTGACCTGACCCTCCCAGCCGGGCTCGAGCGGCGTGACGTTGACGATCACGCCGCAGCGCGCGTACGTGCTCTTGCCGACGCACAGCACGAGCACGTTCTCCGGGATCCGGAAGTACTCGACCGTGCGCGCGAGCGCGAACGAGTTCGGCGGGATGATGCAGCAGTCGCCGCGAAAGTCGACGAAGCTCTTCTCGTCGAAACGCTTCGGGTCGACGATCGTCGTGTTGATGTTCGTGAAGATCTTGAACTCGTCCGCGCAGCGGACATCGTAGCCGTAGCTCGACACGCCGTAGGAAACGACGCGCGCGTCGCCGTGGGCTCTGACCTGCGCGGGCTCGAACGGCTCGATCATGCCGTGCTCGAGCGCCATTCGTTTGATCCAGCGGTCCGATTTGATCGTCATCCCTCGTCGCCTCGTCGATGCGTGCGGCCGTCACAGCCCTTCGATGGACGTCAGCGTGAGTGTCGTCAGTGTCTCGCCGTCGCGGCGCTGCTCGATTCTCACAGGCAGGTGGCGTAGGGCGGGGGCGGCCCAGAAAACCGTGTAACGGGAAGATCCTTCGCGTCGCTGAACGACGCGAACCGCTTCGAGCGTGCCGACCGGCGTCTCGAGCGTCTCGGTGCCGCCCACCTCGTACGTGTAGCGTTTCACCGACTCGTTGTCGACCAGGTCGTGCTCGACCGGCCCGCGGCCGGACTGAAGCTCGAGCATCAGCGTGATCTGCAGCGTCGCCCGGTCGTGCACGCCCGGCTCGAGCGGCACGTCGACGCTGTTCTCGCTCGTCGTGATCCGGGCTCGGCTCGCGGCCCAGTCGAAATCGACGGCGAAATCGTCCTCGCCCTTGCGCGTGCCGTCGTCGACGCGAAACGACAGCGGCCGAAGGGCTCCCGAGCGGAGCTCGAAGCGGCTCTCCTCGACGACGGGATGCGGGCGAAGCAGCCGGGCGAGGCCGCGCGTCGAGGTCGTCGCCTCGAAGCGGTAGGTCGTGCCCGCCTCGTGCACGACTCTCTGCACGGATTCGCCCACTCGGCGGCCTTTGTAGGCGACGTCGTAGCGGGCCTCGTAGATCGGCACGGGCCCGATCTCGTTGGCGGCGGCCGCGGCGGCGAAAAGGGCGGCGAGCAGCGTCGCAAGCGCAGGCGGAATCGCTCGGCTCATGACCCCTCCTCGATGACGATCGGCTCTCGGAGCGTTTCTCCGTCCAGAGTGACCTCGTCGCCGACGAGTCTCAATCGGCCGGTCGCGAGCCACGACGTCGCGCGCGGCAGGATGACGTGCTCGCCGCGGCGGACGCGCGCGGCGAGCGTCTCGACGGTGTCGTCCGGGCGGACCTTCAGCCGGTATTGCAGCACGCGCGGTCCGGCATCGAGGTCTTCGGTGACGAAATGCACGGTCGCGCCGTGATGCGAATCGCCCGCCTCGAGCACGCGGCGGTGCGTGTCGAGGCCGCGAAAACGGGGCAGCAGCGACGGGTGGAGGTTCAGCATGCGCCCCGCGTAGTGCCGGACCATCGAAGGTCCCAGAATGCGCATGAAACCGGCGAGGATGACCGCGCTCGGCGCATGCGCGTCGATCGCCTCGGCGAGCGCGCGCTCGTAAGCCTCGCGGCTCGGATAGCCCTCGCGCGGGATGTGCAGAGCGGCGATACCCGCGCGGCGTGCGCGCTCGAGCCCGCGCGCTTCGGCGCGGTCGCTGACGACCGCCGCGACGCGCGCGTCGAGCGCGCCGTCTCGAGCGGCGTCGATCAGCGCTTGAAGATTCGTGCCTTCGCCGGAAACGAGGACGACGACGGCGGGGCGCTCGGAGGGCACGTTCAACGAATCTCGACCCGGCCGGCGGAGGCGGGCACAACCTCGCCGACGATCCACGCTTGCTCGCCGGTGTCGCGAAGAGCTCGGACCGTCTCGTCCGCGGCCCCGGGCGCGACGATCACGATCATCCCGATGCCGCAGTTGAACGTGCGGTGGAGCTCGTGCGGCTCGACGCCGCGCCGCTCGAGCCAGTCGAAGACCGGCGGCCGCGGCCAGCGCGACGCGTCGAGGCGCACGCCGAGCCCGTCGGGCAGGACCCGCGGGATGTTCTCGATGAGCCCGCCGCCGGTGATGTGCGCGAGCCCGCGGACCTCGACTTTCGCGAAAAGATCGAGCAACGGCCGCACGTAGATTCGCGTCGGCGCGAGCAGCGCGTCGATCAGCTTCACGTCGCCGCACGGCGCGGACGCATCGGCCGGGTAGCGCTGGAGCACGCGGCGGATCAGCGAGAAGCCGTTCGAGTGCGGACCGGACGACGCGAGGCCGATCACTGCGTCGCCCTCGACGATTCTGCTGCCGTCGATGATCCGGTCTTTCTCGACGATGCCGACGCAGAACCCCGCCAGGTCGTATTCGCCGGCCTTGTGCATGCCGGGATGCTCCGCCGTCTCGCCGCCGAGAAGGGTCGCGCCGGCGAGCTCGCAGCCTCGCGCTATACCTGCGATCACGCGCTCGGCGACGTCGACGTCGAGCTTCGGGGTGACGAAGTAGTCGAGGAAGAACAGCGGCTCCGCGCCCTGCACGATGACGTCGTTCACGCACATCGCGACGAGATCGATCCCGACGCCGTCGTGCGCGTCGTGCTCGATCGCGAGCTTGAGCTTCGTGCCGACGCCGTCGGTTCCGGCGACGAGCACGGGCTCCTTGTAGCCGGACGGCACGCGGAACAGTCCGCCGAAGCCGCCGATTCCCCCGATGACCTCGGGCCGCAGCGTGCGTTTGATCGGAGCTTTGATGCGCTCGACGAGCGCGGCGCCCGCGTCGATATCGACGCCGGCATCCTTGTACGTGAACTTGGGCTCGGAGGGCATGACGTGGGCCTCGTGTGCGGGCCGGTATAATAAGCGACGCGCCCGGGGGGCGACAGAGCGAATCGATGACGGGATCGACTACGGCGCGCGCGGCGCGCGCCCGTGCCGCACGACGTATTCTCGAGGGCGCCGCGCTCGCGTGGCTCGTCGCGCTTGCGCTCGTCGGAGCCGGAACGGCGCGAGGCGCCGTCTTTCCCGACCTCTACACGTTGACCGTCACGCCCGATCCCGAGGCGACGGACACGAGGCAAGCGGCGATCGATCTCGCGATGCGTCGATTGCTCGTGCGCATCACCGGCGTGCGGGATCCGGACAGCGATCCGGCGCTCAGAACGCTGATCGAGGACGCGTCGCGCTACGTCGCGTCGGTCGCTCTAGGCATCGACCGCGAGCGCGCGCGCGTCGAGTTCTATCCCGCGCAAGTCGAGCGGGCGCTCGGCGCGCTGCAGCGTCCGGTCTGGGGGCCGGAGCGGCCGCTGACGCTGCTCTGGATCGCCGTCGACGGCGGCGACGGCGAGCGCGCGTTGCTGGGCGCGGACGGCGCGCACGGCGATTTCGGGCCGGCGATCGGGCTCGCCGAGGAGGCCGCGGCGATTCGCGCCGAGATCGACCGAGTCGCGGACGAGCGGGGCTTGCCGCTCGCGCTGCCGCTGCTCGATCTCGAGGATCTTGCCGGCGTCACGTTCGCGGATGTCTGGGGAGGGTTCGTCGAGCCCGTGCGCGCGGCGTCCAGCCGCTACGGCGCGGACGCGATTCTGATCGGGCGCGTGCGGCTCAACCCGTTCGGCAACAGCGTGCAGTGGACTCTTTTACGCGGCGACGAGCGGCGCTCGTTCGCCGGCACCGACGTCGCCGAGGGCCTGCATTGGGTTGCCGACACGTTCGCACGGGACTTCAGCGTGATCGGCGGAGCGAGCACGGTGCGTCTCGTCGTTCGCGGCGTGACGAGCTTCGCCGATTACGGGCGGGTGATGAGCTATCTCGAGAGCTTGAGCGCGCTTCAGTCGGTCGACGTCGAGGCGTACGAGAACGGCTTGTTGAGCCTGCGCGCGTCCGCGCGCGGCGACGTCGACGTGCTCGAGCGCGTGCTCGGGCTCGGGCGCGTCCTCGAGCTCGATCGATCGGGGTCCCAGAGGACCGACAACACACTGGTGCTCCGAATCGCGCGCGGATCGGAACGATGAGCCTGCGCTGGTTGCCGAACGCAATCTGCGTGCTGCGCATCGTATTGGTCGTGCCGCTCGTGCTCGCGCTCGTGGCGGAGCGCTACGAGCTCGCCGTCGTGCTGCTCGTGATCGCCGGCGGCTCGGACGGTCTCGACGGCTTCCTCGCGAAACACTTCGACTGGCGCACGCGCGTGGGCGGCCTGCTCGATCCTGCCGCCGACAAGCTGCTGATCGGCAGCGTCTTCGTGACGCTGACGTGCCTCGGGCACGTGCCGCTCGCGCTCGCCGCGATCGTGATCCTGCGCGACGCCGTCATCGTGCTCGGCTCGCTCGCGTATCACGTGCTGATCGAGCCGATCCGCGGCGAGCCGGCGGCGATCAGCAAGGCGAACACGGCGTGCCAGCTCGCCTTCGTGCTGTTCACGTTGACGACCGCGGCGTACGGTTTGCCGGGCGGCGCGGTGCTCGTGCCGCTCGGCGCGGCCGTCGTATTCACGAGCATCACGAGCGGCCTGACGTACGTGCTGCGTTGGGGCCGCCGCGCGTGGCGTGCCGCGCATGCCGCCGCGTGAGGAACGGGGCCGGGACCGTCTTCCGGCGCAGCTCGCTTTACCGCTCACGCTCGAAGCGCACGCCGCGTTCGATACGCTCGTCGACGGGCAGAACGCCGCGGCGATCGCGCACGTGCGCTCGCTCGCCGACTCGCGGGCCGGTCTCGTCTGGGTCTGGGGCGGGCACGGCTGCGGCAAGAGCCACCTGCTGCAGGCGGCCTGCCGCGCGGCCGATGCCGCCGGAAAGCGCACGATGTACCTGCCGCTTGCGCGCACGGATATCGTGCCGGAAGCGCTCGCCGGGCTCGACGCGCTCGATTTCCTCGCGCTCGACGACCTCGAGCACCGTGCCGGACGGCCGGAATGGGAGCATGCGCTCTTCGACGTGCTGAACGCGTATCTCGTCGGAGGGCGCTCGCTCGTGATGGCCGCGTCCGCGCCGCCCGGCGCGGTCGGCTTCCGGATGCCGGATCTCGAATCGCGTGCGGCGGCGGCCGCCGTCTATCGACTACACGCGCTCGACGACGACGATCAGGTCGAGGCGCTGCGGCGGCACGCGCGCGGCCGCGGGCTCGAGCTCGATCCGGCCGCGGCGCGCTTTCTCCAGTCGCGCGTGACGCGCGACATGGCCGCGCTCTGCGCGTGGCTGCATCGCCTCGACACCGCGGCGCTCGCGGCGCAGCGGCGCATCACGATTCCGTTCATTCGCGCGTCGCTCGAGGCGCCGCCCGAGCCGAGCGATTGAGCAGGTAGAGGAGCGCGATCTCGAGCAGCGCGGCGAGGAGCGCGACGCTCGCAAGCACCGAGCGGCCGAGACTCGCGACGACCTCGACGATCGCGGCGCCGGCGTAGACGACGAGCGCGAGCGCGAGCCACTGGAACGTGTAGCGTCTTGCGCGATACAGACCGGGAACGGCGAGGACAAGCGGCGCGGCCGCGCCGATCGCGAGCGCGATCCGGCCGGCGGCGGGGAGGGACGAGCCCGCGACGCCGAGCACGACGGCGGCGAAGAGCGTCGCGTGACAGGCCCACGCGGCGCGCAGGAGGCTTCGGCCGCTCATTGCGCCGCCGCATCGGTCGTGCGCTTCAACCGCTGCGCGATGCGCGCGACGCGCTCGCCGAGCGCTTTCGCAAGCTCGCTTTCGTCGTCCGAAAGCGCGGGGTTCCAGCCGGCCGCGACATGCGTCGCGCCGTAAGGCGAGCCGCCCGTCCGGGTCTCGAAGAGCGCCGGACGCGTGTACGGCAGCCCCACCCAGAGCATGCCGTGGTGCACGAGCGGCAGCGCCATGCCGAGCAGCGTGCTCTCCTGGCCGCCGTGCAGCGTCGACGTCGAAGTGAACACGCCGGCCGGCTTGTCCGCGAGACGGCCCGCGAGCCAAAGCTCGGTGGTCGAGTCGAGGAAGGCCTTGAGCGGCGCGGCCATCGTCCCGAAGCGCGTCGGGCTGCCGAGCAGCAGGCCGTCGCATTCGACGAGATCCGACGGCTCCGCGTACGGCGGTCCTTCCTCGGGGATCGCGGGGGCGACGGCCTCGTTCACCGGGGAGACCGGCGGCACGGTCCGAAGCCGCGCAATTGCTCCGGCCGCTTCGACCCCTCGTGCGACGTGCCGCGCGAGGGCCGCCGTGCGGCCGCCGCGCGAGTAGTACAGCACGAGGATCGTCGCTCGACTCACTCGATGAGCTCCAGCACCTGCTCGGGCGGACGCCCGAGCTTGGCCCGCTGGCCGACCTCGACGATCGGGCGCTCGATCAGGATCGGATGACGGAGCATCAGCGCGATCAGCTCGTCATCGGACGCGGACGCATCGAGACCGCTCTGCTTCCATTCCGCCTCGCCCTTGCGGATCAGATCGATCGGCCGCAGGCCGAGTTTCTTCAGCAGGCTCCGAAGCCGCTTCTCGTCCGGCGGGTTTTTGAGGTACTCGACGATCTTGGGCTCGATACCCCGTTCCTCGAGCAGCGCGAGCGTCTGCCGGGACTTCGAGCAGCGCGGGTTGTGGTAGATCGTGACGGTCATTGGTCGGCGCCTCCTCGTCGGAAACGTCGCCGGAGTTTAGGGACCCCGGTCGGGCCTTTCCAGAGCGATCGGCGCGGGCCGTGCTATCCTTTGCGGAGCAGCCGGAAGCCGTAGCTGACACGTTTTGTCGACAAGAATCACTAAAGCGCGCAAACCGGCCCGAGCTCGGTTCGCCGCGGCGTTGACTGCTCTCGTTCTGGCCGCGTGCGCGACGTCCCCGCCCGTGCAGGAAATGAGCGATGCGCGGCAGGCGATCGCGGCCGCCGAGGAGGCCTCGGCCGCGGAGTACGCGCCCGAGCGTCTCGAGGATGCGAAACGCCTCCTCGCGACCGCCGAGCAGCAGCTCCGCGAGGAGATGTACGGCCCGGCGCGGCTCAACGCGGTCCGCGCGCGGAATCGCGCGGTCGAGGCGCTCGAAGCGAGTCAGGAAGCCGCGGCGCAGCGGCGGGGGGAAGCGGGCGAGCAGCGTTCCGGACAATGACCGCGTCTCGCAGCAAAGCCGTCCGCTATCTCGTATCCGGTCGGGTCCAGGGCGTCTACTTCCGCGGCTCGACGCTAGACGAGGCCCGCCGTCTCGGCCTTTCGGGCTGGGCGCGCAACCTGCCGGACGGGCGCGTCGAGGTCGTCGCTGCCGGCGGCGAGGCGGCGTTGTCGGAGCTCGCCGCGTGGCTGTGGAACGGACCGCCGGCCGCGCGCGTCGAGGCGGTCGCCGTCGAGGAGTGGTGCGAGCCGGTGCCGGACGGCTTCGAGATTCGACGCTAGCACGCCGCCGTCGACGGCCGACGCTCGTCGGGGCGCGTCACAGGCGGTACCACTTCTCCCGCAGGCGATCCAGCACCCGGTCCGCATACCAGCGCTGCCCGACGCTGCCGTTGTAGCGCGCGAGCCCGCGGACGAAGTCGCCGTTCTCCATGTCGAGGTAGTACTTCAGGATCCGGCAGCCGAGCAGCACGTTGAAGTCGATGTCGAACAGCCGGTTCTTGTCGGAGTAGCCGAGCTCCTCGACCCAGAACGGCATGACCTGCATCAGGCCGAGCGCGCTCGCGGAAGAGATCGCAAAGCGATCGAAGTTGCTTTCGACGTCGATCACCGCGAGCACGAGCTCGGGGTCGAGCCCGACGAGGGTCGCGTGCTTGTGCACGGCCTTCAGGATCTCGAGCCGCTCCCCGGGATCCGGCACCTGTCGCGAGAGGCGCGCCGACATATCGACGAGCCAGACCTCGGCGTCGAAACGGTCGACGAAGCTTTCCGCGTCGGCGATCGCTTCGAGCAGCAGCTCGCGCAGCACCGGATCGGGGCCCGAGCGCGCGTCTCCGACCGCGGCCGGACCGCGCGTGACCGCCGACAGCGTCTGTGCGGCGACCGTCAGCGGTCCTGCCGCGAAGGCGGCGAGTACAATGAGGCCGAGTGCACGCGTCATCCTCGTCGCCGAGCTGCGATCACCTCGGAGATACTGTCCAGAGGCACCATCTCGACGTCCGGGGAACGCCGCGACTTGTACTCGCAACGTCCCTCGTCGAGCCCCTTGTCCGAGATCACGACGCGATGCGGGATGCCGATCAGGTCCGCGTCGGCGAACTTGAAGCCCGGACGTTGCGGGCGATCGTCGACCAGCGCCTCGAAACCCGCGTCGCGGAGCTTCGCGTAGGTTTCTTCCGTGGCCTTTCGAACCTGCTCGGACTTGTCCATGTTGATCGGGATCACGATCACGTCGAAGGGCGCGATCGGGTCCGGCCAGATGATGCCCCGCTCATCATGGTTTTGCTCGATGGCGGCGGCTACGACGCGGGTCACACCGATGCCGTAGCAGCCCATCTGCATGATCCTCGGCTTCCCCTCGGCGTCGAGCACGGTCGCGCCCATCGCGCGGCTGTACTTGTCGCCGAGCTGGAATATTTGCCCGACCTCGATCCCGCGCGCGATCGAGAGCTTGCCGCCGCCGCCCGGGCTCGGGTCGCCGGCGACCGCGTTACGCAGGTCCGCGACTTCGGGCAGCTTCACGTCGCGGTCCCAGTTGACGCCGCGGTAGTGGTAGTCCGCGCGGTTCGCGCCGCAGACGAAGTCCGCGAGCGGCACGGCGTACTGGTCGACGTAGGCAGGTATGTCGAGCCCGACGGGGCCGATGAAACCCGCCACCGACCCGAGCGCTTCGACCTCGGCGGGACGCAGCATCGTGAGCGGCGTCGCGACGCCCGGGAGCCTCTGCGCCTTGACCGCGTTCAGCTCGTGATCGCCGCGGAGATAGAGCGCGACGGCCGGCGACTCCGTCCCGCGGACCAGCAGCGTCTTCAAGCACTTCTCGGGCGGGACGCCGAGGAAGGAGGCCAACGCCTCGATGCTGCCGACGCCCGGCGTCTCGACGAGCGTCATCGACTCGCTCGGCGCGGGCCGCGGCGTATTCGGCGGCGGCAGGTCGACGATCTCGACGTTGCCGGCGAAACCGTCCTCGTCGCAGTACGCGATGACGTCCTCGCCGGATGCCGCGAGCACCTGGAACTCCTCGGAGCGGCTGCCGCCGATCGCGCCGGTATCGGCCTGGACGATCCGGTACTCGAGCCCCAGCCGGTCGAAGATGCGCTTGTACGCCTCGCGCATCACCCGGTAGCCCTCGAGCAGCGACTCCTCGTCCAAATGGAACGAGTAGGCGTCCTTCATCACGAACTCGCGAGCGCGCATCACGCCGAAGCGGGGGCGGATCTCGTCGCGGAACTTCGTGCCGATCTGGTAGTAGTTGACCGGCAGCTGCCGATAGCTTTTCAGCTCGTTGCGGGCGATATCGGTGACGACTTCCTCGTGCGTCGGCCCGAGACAGAAGTCCCGCTGATGGCGGTCCTTGATGCGCAGGAGCTCCGGCCCGTAAGCATCCCAGCGCGTCGACTCCTGCCAGAGCTCGGCAGGCTGAACGACCGGCATCGAGATCTCGAGCGCGCCCGCTCGGTCCATCTCTTCCCGGATGATCCGCTCGACCTTGTGCAGCACGCGGCGGCCGAGCGGCAGCCACGTATAAAGTCCGGAGGCGAGGCGGCGAATCAGGCCGGCGCGCAGCATCAGCTGGTGGCTTACGACCTCCGCGTCCGCCGGAACTTCCTTCAGGGTGTTGATCGGGAGCTTGCTAAGATACATTTGTTCCGCGGGCAGCTCGGTGGACGGTAACGAGAACGCGGGATTGTAGCGGCGCGGCCGTTGCCAGAGCTAGCCGAGCCGTTTGCGGCCGGCCGATGCGATAGGATTGAGCTGTGGAAGGCGAACAGGCGAGCTCACCTCGCAAAGGAATCTATCTGCTCCCGAATTTGCTGACGACCGGCGGGTTGTTCGCCGGTTTCTATTCGATCGTCGCGGCGATCGACGGCAATTTCGCGGCCGCCGCGTGGTCGATCTTCATCGCCATGTTCCTCGATGGCCTCGACGGGCGCGTCGCGCGGCTGACGAGCACCGCGAGCGACTTCGGTAAGGAGTTCGACAGCCTTGCGGACATGGTGTCTTTCGGCCTCGCGCCGGCGATCGTCACCTATCAGTGGGGCGTCGAGCGGCTCGCCGAGTACGGCGCGGTCTGGGGGCGGCTCGGATGGCTCGCCGCGTTTCTATACTGCGCCGCCGCCGCGTTCCGTCTCGCGCGCTTCAACACGAACTCCGCGATGCTCGACCGTCGATACTTTCAGGGGCTCGCGAGTCCTGCGGCGGCGGCCGGGGTCGCGTCGATGGTCTGGCTCAGCACGTCGTACGGCATCGACGGCCTGTTCGCGTTGGTCGCCGGTATCGCGATCACCGCGACCGCGGGCCTGTTGATGATGTCGCGCTTCAGCTATTTGAGCTTCAAGGAGATCGAGCCGGGGCAGCGTGTTCGATTCGGCAAGCTGCTCTTGATCCCGCTCGTCATCATCGTGATCGCGATCGAGCCCGAGCTCGTCGTGTTCGCGCTGTTCGTCATCTATGCGTCGTCGGGGCCGGTGATGTGGCTCTTGCGTCGGCGGCGCTCGCGGCAGGCCGAGATCACCGCGGCGCCATGAGCCGGCGCCTGGCCTATCTTGCCGAGATCGGGATCCCGGCGTATCGATTGCGCCGCGCTCCCGTCGCAGAGGCGCCGCGCGACGCCGTGGAAACGGCAGTCGACGCGGCGGCCGCGACGCCGGTCGACGACACGCGCGCGGAGCCGAGCGTGCCGGTGCCATGCTTTGCTCGGGAAGAGACGCCGATCGCGGTCGCTCGAGGGTCGGCCGCGGGCGCGACCGACGACGACGCGTGGAGCAGGCTTGCCGCCGAGGTCAGAGACTGCCGCAGGTGCGCCCTGCATCGCGGCCGCACGCAGACGGTCTTCGGCGTCGGACGCCGGGATGCCGAGCTCCTCGTGGTCGGCGAGGCGCCCGGCGAGGAGGAAGATCGCCAGGGCGAGCCTTTCGTCGGCCCGGCAGGTCGATTGCTGACCGCGATGTTGAAGTCGATCGGCTTGGCGCGGGAAGAGGTCTTCATCGCGAATATCCTGAAGTGCCGTCCGCCGGGTAATCGCGATCCGCGTCCCGACGAAGCGGACGCGTGCGCGGATTTCCTGAACCGCCAGATCGCGCTGGTGAAGCCGAAGGCGATGCTCGCGGTCGGGCGAATCTCGGCGCAGCGGCTGCTCGATACGGACCTGCCGGTCGGCCGCCTGCGCGGCGTCGTGCATCGCTACGGGGACTCGGCGATCCCGCTGGTCGTGACGTATCATCCGGCGTATCTGCTCCGGACTCCGATCGCGAAGGCGAAGAGCTGGCAGGACCTTTGCATGCTCCTGTCGTTACTGCGGTCGGCGTAGGCGCCGCGAAGCAGAGCCAATATGAGCGCAGCCGCCGAACAACCAGAGGTCCGGATTCGCATGATGCAGCCGGCCGACCTCAAGGCGATCGCCGAGGTCGAGAAGGCCGCATACGAATTCCCTTGGAGCCTCGAGATCTTTCGCGACTGCCTGCTCGCCGGCTACTACGCGATCGTGCTCGAGCTCGATGGCGTCGTCTCCGGCTACAGCATCATGTCGATCGCCGCGGGCGAAGCCCACGTGCTCAATCTGTGCGTCCACCCGCGCGTGCAGCACCGCGGCTACGGACGGCGCCTGCTGAACACGTTGCTCGACAAGGCACGCGACGCCGATGCGGAGAAGGTCTTTCTCGAAGTGCGTCCGTCCAATACCAACGCGTTGTCGCTCTACCGATCCGTCGGTTTCCAGGAGATCGGCATTCGCCCCGCGTACTATCAGGCGCGCTGGGGCCGGGAAGATGCCGTGATCCTCGCGGCGCAGCTCAAGCCGAAGACGACCGAAACGTCCGAGTGACGGCGATCTCGCACGCCCCCTTCCGGTAGAATGCACGGCCCGCCGCATCCTGCGGCGGATCCGCCTCCTCGGAGACTCATGGATACCGATTCGCGTCGCGCGCGTGCGCGGGACGCGGGATACCGAAACGCGAATGACCGATTCCCTCGTGCAAGAAATCGAAAAGCGCCGAACGTTCGCGATCATCTCGCACCCGGACGCCGGCAAGACGACGCTGACCGAGAAGCTTCTGCTCTTCGGCGGGGCGATCCAATTGGCCGGCGCCGTGAAGGGGCGCAAGGCGCGGCGTCACGCGACGTCGGACTGGATGCAGCTCGAGCAGGAGCGAGGCATCTCGGTGACGTCGTCGGTGATGCAGTTCCCGTACGCGGGCCGCGTCGTGAATCTGCTCGACACTCCGGGCCACGAGGACTTCTCCGAGGATACCTATCGCACGCTGACCGCCGTCGACAGCGCGCTGATGGTCATCGACGCCGCGAAGGGCGTCGAGGAACGCACGATCAAGCTGATGGACGTCTGCCGTCTGCGCACGACGCCGATCATGACGTTCATCAACAAGTTCGACCGCGACGGGCGCGAGCCGCTCGAGCTGCTCGACGAGATCGAGACGGTGCTGAAGATCGAGTGCGCGCCCGTCACCTGGCCGATCGGCATGGGGCGCGAGTTTCGCGGTCTCTATCACTTGCTCGAGGATCGGATCTACCTCTATCACGGCCGAGACGGCAGCCGACTGCCGGAGGTCGAGCGCATCGACGGGATCGCGTCGGACGCGGCGAGAGAGCGGCTCGGCGACGCCGTCGAGCGGATCGTCGAAGAGATCGAGCTGATCCGCGGCGCGAGCGGCGCGTTCGATCGGACGCGCTATCTCGCGGGCGAGCAGACGCCGGTCTTCTGCGGTGCCGCGATCCACAACATAGGCGTCAAGGAGCTGCTCGACGCGTTCGTCGAGCACGCGCCGCCGCCGCTGCCGCGCGACACCGAGACGCGTCGCGTCGATCCGCTCGAGCCCACGCTCTCGGGATTCGTCTTCAAGATCCAGGCGAACATGGATCCCGCGCACCGCGACCGGATCGCGTTCATGCGCATTTGCTCGGGCAGCTATCGTCCCGGAATGAAATTGCACCACGTCCGCCTCGGCCGCGAGGTTCGCGTCGCCGACGCGATCACGTTCATGGCCGCGGATCGGCAGCACGTCGAGGAGGCGTACGCGGGCGACATCATCGGGCTGCACAATCACGGCACGATCAACATCGGCGACAGCTTCACCGAGGGCGAGCGCCTGGTGTTCACGGGCATTCCGGATTTCGCGCCCGAGCTGTTCCGCCGCGCCGTGCTCAGGGATCCGCTGAAGCTGAAAGCGCTGCAGAAAGGACTCGCGCAGCTCTGCGAGGAAGGCGCGACGCAGCTGTTCAGGCCGCTGACGAGCAACGACCTCATCTTGGGCGCGGTCGGTCCGCTGCAGTTCGACGTCGCGGCGTTCCGCCTCAAGGACGAGTACCGCGTCGACTGCGTGTTCGAAGGCGTGAACGTCGTGACCGCGCGATGGGTGCGTTCCTCGAATCGCGCGAAGCTCGAGGAGTTCAAGAAGCGTCTCGCGGCGAATCTCGCCGAGGACCACGCGGGAGAGCTCGTCTATCTCGCGCCGTCGACGGTCAGTCTGAGCTTGACGCGCGAGCGTTGGCCCGAGATCGAGTTTCACGAGACGCGCGATCGCCGCAGCGCCGCCGCGTAGCTTCGCGAGTCACGCGCGGGCATGCGCCGGCCGCCGCGGGCGGCGCGGCCTGAAGTGCCGCACGAGCGCTTCGAGTCGCCGTAAGGCATGGCCGTTGCGGTCGGGCCCGTAGCGCGCGGCGAGATACGCCGCGGCGATCCGACGGACCGCCGCCGCCTCTCCGGGCAACGCGAGCGCGGCGCGCTCGGCGAATGCGCTCGGCGTCTCGTGCGGCGCCGGCGGGCGGATCCCGTATCGGCGGAGACGCCGGACGAAGCGGTCGAACGCTCGCACGACGGGATCGTGCACGCGACGCATGCGCGACCCGAGCGCGTGACCGATCGTGAGCAGCGCGAGGATCGCCGCGACGGCGACGGCCGCGGTTCCGAGCAGCCGAGCCGCGCTCGGCGAGACGAAGCCGAGCCGCTCGAGGAACATGCGCTGGGACGCTTGACCGTACCCGACGACGACCTCGTACCAGCGCATCTCGAACGTATCCCAGAGATGCCGCATCGTGCGAATCAAGCCGACGCGGCCGATCGCCGAGCCGAGACCCGCGATCGCCGACGCGGCGCCGCGCTCGATCCGCTCCGGCGCGATCGCGGCGGTCGGATCGATCCGAACCCAGCCGCGATCCTCGAGCCAGACCTCGGTCCACGCGTGCGCGTCGGATTGCCGCACGACGTAATAGCCGCCGAAGCCGTTGCGCTCTCCGCCGTGGTAGCCCGTCACGACGCGCGCCGGCATGCCGGCCGCGCGCAACATGATCGCGAGCGCCGACGCGTAGTGCTCGCAGAAGCCTTCGCGCGTGTCGAACAGGAATTCGTCGACGGGCTGCGCACCGAGGCGCGCGGGCCGCAAGGTGTAGCGGAACGGCTCCCGCGTGAAGTGGTCGAGCGCGCGGCGAATCAGCGCCTCACCGGCGAGACCTTGTGCCTTCCAATCGGCGACGAGCGCGACGGTGCGCGGGCTCGAGCCTTCCGGCACGTAGGTGAGGCGATGCCGCTCGTAGAGGCCCGGCGGTTCGAGCGTGCGGTAGCGCGTGTGCGAGACCACGCGGTAATCGAGGCGTCGTCCGCGGTCGCGGCGCGTCCGGGCGACGAGCTGATAGTCCGACGTCATCACGAGCCGCCCGGGCTCGCTCCAGCTCCGTGGCATGTCGAGCGCGAAGGTCCAACCGGGCGTGCCGGGCTCGAGCAGCACGCGATACTCGACCGGCGCGCCGAGATACTCGACGCGCGGCGGCTCGTCGAGCCGGTGCGCGAACCCGCGCGTCCACGTCCGTCCGTCGAACTCGGCGAGGACCGGGCCGCGCCAATAGAGCTCGCCGAGCGGCGGAGGCTCGCCCTCGAACTCGACGCGGAACGCGATCTCGTCGGACAGCACGAGATGGCTGATGTCGCCGGGAGTCATCGAGTCCGACAAGCCGGTCGCGCCGCTTCCGGGCGCGGTCGGCAGCGCCCAGAGCGGGCCGGGCAGGCGAGGGAAGAGCACGAAGAGCACGAGCATGACCGGCACCGCCTTCACGAGAAGGCCGGCGGCGACGCCGAGCGTGCGCGCGGACGGCAGCAGCGGGCCGCCGCGGCCGAGCTGCACGAGACCCGCGGTGGTGACGAGGACGAAGACGATGAGATAGGCGCCGACCAGCGGGCTTTGATGCTCGAGCAGGCTCGCGAAGACGAGGAAATAGCTGATGATCATCAGCAAGACCTCGTCGCGGTGCGTCCTCGTCTCGACGAGCTTGAGCGCGACCATGGCGACGAGCAGCGCGCTGCCGGCGATGACGCCGTTGATCGTGCGGAACTCGGCGATCACGCCCGAGAACGCGGCGGCCGCGAGCACGATGCGCAGCGCCCGTCCGGGGGTGCGCCAGCCGAAACGGTCGGCGGCGAGCCGCCACGCCGCGGCGGCGAGCAGCAACGCCGGCAGCCAAGCGGGGAGCAGCGACCAATGCGGCAGGCTCGCCGCGACGACGACGCCGGCCGACCACACGAGGCGTGCCCGGGTCGAGACCGGAGGCGTTACGGCGCTCATTGCCGGTCCTCGCTTGCCGCGGGGAAGAGGGCGAGCGCCTCGAGGCAGCGATGCAGATGGGATTCGCCGGAGCCGATAGGCACCGTTTGGCCGGGCAGGCGAAGACCGAAGCTCATGCCCTCGGCGGCCGCGTCGAGGCACCAGCGCGCGAGCACGGACAGGCGCTGCTCGGGATCCTTGCCCGGGGCTTCGTCGTAGTCGAGCACGTCGACGCGGTCGCCGCCGCCCGCGAACTCTTTGAGAAGCAGCTCGTCGGTGCGCGCATAGGCCTTCCACGCGATGCGCCGCGGCGGATCGCCCGGCAGCGCGTTGCGCAGCCCCGCGAAATCCGCGTCGCCGCGTTCCGCCGTGTCGCTGCCGCGCTCCGTGCGCGTCGCGGGCCGCGGGATGCCGGGGGGCGCGGGCTCGGGATAGACGATGCAGGCGATATCCATGCGCGCGTAAGTCCACGCGCGAAAGAGCGCGCCGGGATGCCGCGTCGCGATCGAGAAGCGCGGCGCCTCGAGGCGTCCGCGACGCGTCGCGGGCACGCCGAACGCGATGACGACGCTCTCGCCGGCGGGAACGTCGACCGGACCGAACTCTCGGCCTTCCGCGCCGAGCGCGATCTCGTAGCGGGGGACGCGCCCCGGATTCGAAAGCCGCAGCCGGAAGCGCGCCTCGCCGCCGGCGAAAACGGGCGAGGCGCCGGCGAACGAAACTTCGAGCCCGAGCAAGTTCGCGTGGCAGTGGTGCAGCATCGCGACGCCCAAGCCCACGAGCAGAAAGGTCAGCGCGAAGCCCAAGCTTGCGCTGTAGTTGATCGATGCGAACAGCATCGCGAGGACCACGCCGCCGAACGCCAGCCCGAAGCGAGTCGGAAGGATGTAGATGCGCCTGCGCCCGAGCACGAACGACGGCGGGTCCGACGGCCGACCGCGCGCAAGCCACGCGGCGAGGCGTCCCTTCGACAGGATTTCCGCAAGCGAGCGCGTTGCCGCTTGCGGCTTAGGGAACGCGAACCGCTTGGAGAACGGCGACGCCGACGTGGCCACGGGATTCGGGCGGCAGTTTCGACACGGGCTCGAGCCGATGCGCGACGACGCTCGGGAAGACCGCTTGCACGTCCTCGGGGTAGACGCCCGAGTGTCCGTGCATCAGGGCCCACGCCTGCGCGGCGCGCACGAGCGCGATGCCGGCGCGCGGCGAGAGGCCCGCGACGAACTCGCCGCACGAGCGCGTGTGCTCGATGAGCGCCTGGACGTAGTCGAGGATCGGCTCGGAGAGGTGCACCTTCGGCACCTGCTCCTGGATGCGCAGCAGCGCGTCGACCGAAAGGCAAGGCTCGAGCTCGGCGACGAGCTCGCGGCGTTCGCTGCCCGCCAGCAGCTGCCGCTCGGCGGCGCGGCCGGGATAGCCGAGCTCGATCTGCATCAGGAAACGGTCGAGCTGCGACTCGGGCAGCGGGAACGTGCCGATCTGGTGCGACGGATTGCGCGTGCCGATGACGAAGAACGGTGCCGGCAACGCATACGTCGCGCCGTCGGCCGTGACCTGACGCTCCTCCATCGCTTCGAGCAGCGCGCTCTGCGCTTTCGGCGTCGCGCGGTTGATCTCGTCGGCGAGCACGACCTGCGAGAACAACGGCCCCTTGTGGAACTCGAACCGGCCGGTCGCGCGGTTGTATACCGAGACGCCGATGACGTCGGCGGGCAAGAGATCGCTCGTGAACTGCACGCGCTGGAAGCTCAAGTCCAGCGCTTTCGCGAGGGCGTGGGCGAGCGTCGTCTTGCCGACGCCGGGCAGATCCTCGATCAGCAGATGGCCGCGTGCGAGCAGGCATGCGACGGCGAGGCGGATCTGCACCGTCTTGCCGACGATGATGCGGTCGAGCGTTTCGACGACGCGGGCGATCAGCGGCGCGGCCGAGCTTTCGGTCCGCGCCGCGCGTAACGGCGGAGTGGACATGGCGTGATGTTCGCCGAACCTCGCCGTACGGGATACTGTTCAGTCGTCTATTTGTGACTCATTGCGCAGCTTGACGCGGGCGGCACTCGTCGAGCGGCGGCCGTCAGGCGATCTCGTCGAGCCGCTCGAGCTGACCGCGAAGCCGCTCGATCCGCTGCTCGAGCTCGGCGACGCGCTCGCGCTCCTTCGCGACCACGTCGGCCGGCGCGTTCGCGACGAACGCGGCGTTATCGAGCTTGCGGCGGCCCTTCTCGAGATCCGCGCTGGCCCGCTCGAGCTGCTTACCGAGGCGCTCGCGCTCGGCGCCGATATCGACGAGCCCCGCGAGCGGCACGAGGAGCTGCATGTCGCCGACGAGCGCGGTCGCGGCACCGCGCACCGCCGATGCCGATTCGACTTCGGAGATCTCGGCGAGCACCGCGAGGCGCTCGAGATAGGCGCGATGCCGCGCAACGCGATCGCGGTCCGTCGCGTTCGCACCCGCGAGCTTCACGACGAGCCGCTGCGACGGCGAGATGTTCATTTCGCCGCGGATCTGACGGATGCCGACGACGAAGCTCTGCAGCCACTCCATCTCGGCTTCGGCCTCGGCGTCGACCGCGTAGTCCTCGGGCCGCGGCAGCGGCGTGAGCATGATCGTCTCGCCCTTCGCGCCGGTCGCGGCGGCGAGCTTGAGCCACAGGTCCTCGGTCACGAACGGCGCCAGCGGATGCAGCAGCTTCAGAAGCGCATCGAGCGTCTCCGCGAGCGTCGCGCGCGTCGACGCGACCTCGCGCGGGTCGGCGTCGCTGGCCTGCAAGACCGGCTTCGTGAGCTCGAGATACCAGTCGCAGAGCTCGTGCCACGCGAAGTCGTAGAGCGCCTGCGTCATGAGATCGAAGCGGTACGCCGCGACCGCATCGTGCGCGGCCCGCACCGCGCGGGCGAGGCGCGATCGGATCCAGCGGTCCGCGACCGTCGGCTTGCGCTCGCCGGCCGGCACGCCTCGCGCGAGGTGCGACAGCACGTAGCTCGTCGCGTTCCACAGCTTGTTGCAGAAGCGGTGATAGCCGTCGACGCGGCCGAGATCGAAGCGGATGTCGCGGCCCGTCGTCGCGAGCGACGCGAAAGTCAGGCGCAGCGCGTCGGCGCCGAACGCGGGAATGCCGTTCGGAAACTCCTTGCGCGTCGTCGCCTCGATCTTCGACTTCAGATGCGTCTGCATCAGGCCTTCGGTGCGCTTGGCGACGAGGCCTTCGAGGTCGATGCCGTCGACGACGTCGAGCGGGTCGAGGATATTGCCCTTCGACTTCGACATCTTCTGGCCTTCCGCGTCGCGCACGAGGCCGTGGATATAGACCTCGCGGAACGGCACGTCGCCCGCGAACTTCAGCCCCATCATGATCATCCGAGCGACCCAGAAGAAGATGATGTCGAAGCCCGTGACGAGGACGTTCGTCGGGTACCAGGTCTTCAATGCCTCGGTCTTGTCCGGCCAGCCGAGCGTCGAGAACGGCCAGAGCGCGGACGAGAACCACGTATCGAGCACGTCCTCGTCCTGACGAAGAGGCAGGTCCGGCGGAAGGTTGTTCTTCGCGCGCGCGTCGGCCTCGTCGCGCCCGACGTAGATGCGCCCTTGGTCGTCGTACCATGCCGGAATACGGTGGCCCCACCAGAGCTGGCGCGAGATGCACCAGTCCTGGATGTTGCGCATCCATTCGAAATAGGTCTTCGACCAGTTCTCGGGGACGAAACGCACGCGGCCGTCCTCGACCGCCGCGATCGCGGCCTCGGCGAGCGGCTTCGTGCGCACGTACCACTGATCCGTGAGATACGGCTCGACGACCGCACCGCTGCGGTCGCCGCGCGGAATCATCGAGACGTGATCGTCGATGCCGTCGAGCAGGCCGAGCGCCTGCATTTCCGCGACGATCTTCTCGCGCGCGACGAAGCGGTCGAGCCCGCGATACGCCTCGGGTGTGTTGTCGTTGAGCGCCGCGTTCTCGTCGAACACGTTGATCATCGGCAGGCCGTGCCGGAGGCCCACCTCGTAGTCGTTGAAGTCGTGCGCCGGCGTGATCTTGACGCAGCCCGTGCCGAACTCGGGATCGACGTACTCGTCCGCGATGATCGGGATCGTGCGCTCGGCGATGGGCAAGCGCACGGCTTTGCCGATCAGGTGCCGATAGCGCTCGTCGTCCGGATGCACGGCCACCGCGGTATCGCCGAGCATCGTCTCGGGCCGGGTCGTTGCGACGACGAGATAGCCGTTACCCTCCGCGAGGGGATAGCGGAAGCGCCAGAGCTTGCCTTTTTCCTCGCTGCTCAGCACCTCGAGGTCGGACAGCGCGGTGTGCAGCACCGGGTCCCAGTTCACGAGGCGTTTGCCGCGGTAGATCAGGCCTTCGTCGTAGAGCCTGACGAACACCTCGACGACCGCGCGCGACAGCCCCTCGTCCATCGTGAACCGATCGCGCGACCAGTCGACGGACGCGCCGAGCCGGCGCATCTGCCTCGAGATCGTGCCGCCCGAGCGTTCCTTCCACTGCCAGACGCGCTCGACGAATTTCTCGCGGCCGAGCTCGCGGCGCGACGTCCCCTCGGCGTTCAAGAGCCGCTCGACGACCATCTGCGTCGCGATGCCGGCGTGGTCCGTGCCCGGCTGCCACAGCACGTTGCGGCCGAGCATGCGGTGCCAGCGGATCAGCGCGTCCATGATCGTGTGCTGGAACGCGTGCCCCATGTGCAGCGTGCCGGTGACGTTCGGCGGCGGGATGACGATGCAGTAGGGTTCGCCGCGACCCGACGGCGCGAAGTAGCCGGCGCGCTCCCACCGGGCGTAATGGTTCGACTCGACCTCGACCTCCGCGGGCCGGTATCCCTTGCTCAACTTCCCAACCTCCGTGGTTCCGTGCGTCGCGGCCGGCCACGTACCCGCTCAGGCCGGCCGGCCGCTGTTCCCTTCAGTCTCCAGATGCTCGCGCAGAATCGAGTCGATCAGCTCGGGCAGCGCCTCTCGGAGCCGACTCGTGATTTGCTCGAGGAGATGCGCCTCCATCTCGGCGAAGGCGTTGCGCATCAGCTCCTCGGCCAACGCGAACGTTGCGGCGGCGAGCCGCGTCTGAAGCTCCGCGACGAGCGCGTCGGTGAACGTAGGATACCCGGGAACGGCGTGGTCGAGGTCGGTGACCACGTCGGTCAGCACGGGAATGGCCGAATCGAGGGGGTCGTGCATCAGGCTCTGATCTGGTGGGTTTTCAGCGAATAGCCCCGATCCCGATAGAAGCGATAGCGTTCGCGTCCCTGTGCACGCCGAGATGCGTCGCCGTCGACGATCTCCGCAAGCCGCGCGTAGCGGCTGAAATACTCCGGCACGTCGCTCGCGAGGTTGATCAGCAGGTCCCAGCGATCGCCGACCGGCCCCGGCCCGTCGTCGATCACGACCGGCTCGAGCAGCGGCTCCCGCGCGTCGCTGGCGAGCCGATGGGGCAGGAAGCTCCCCTGCGAGAACGTCCACAGCAACTCGTCGAGCGTTTTCGCCTCGACCGGCGAGCTCGGACGGATCAGCACCGCGAGGCCTCGGTCGGCGGCCTTGTCGGCGAGACGGCAAGCGAACGTCAGCCGGAATTCGTCCGATGCACGGTCGAGGATATAGAAGTCGATCTCGGTCACGCCGCGTCGAGATTGAGCAAGAAGTCGACGAGGAGCGGCACCGGCCGGCCGGTCGCCCCCTTCTGCGACTCGCCGCGCCACGCGACGCCGGCGATATCGAGATGGGCCCACGCCGTGCCTTCGACGAACTTCGCGAGGAAGGCCGCCGCGACGCTCGCGCCGCCGTCGCGGCTGCCCGCGTTCGCGAAATCCGCGAAATTGCTCTTCAGCGACTCGCCGTACTCCTCGTCGACGGGCAGGCGCCACGCGGTGTCGAGCGATCGGGACGATGCCTCGAGCAACGCGGTCGCGAGCGTTTCGTCGTTCGAGAAAAGCCCCGTGTGCAGATGCCCGAGCGCGACCACGCACGCCCCGGTCAAGGTCGCGACGTCGATCAGGTAACGCGGCGCGAACCGCTGAATCGCGTAGGTGATCGCGTCGCAGAGGATCAGCCGGCCTTCGGCGTCGGTGTTGAGGATCTCGATCGTCTTGCCGGACAGGCTCTTGACGATGTCGCCGGGCCGGGTCGCGCGGCCGCTCGGCATGTTCTCCGCCGCGGGCACGACGGCGACCACGTTGCGCGCGGGGCCGATCTCGGCGATCGCCGCCATCGCGCCGAGCACGGCCGCGGCGCCGCACATGTCGAACTTCATCTCGTCCATCTTCGGCGGCGGCTTCAGCGAGATCCCGCCGGTGTCGAACGTGATGCCCTTGCCGCAAAGCGCGATCGGCTTCTCGCGCTTCGGCGCGCCGTTATAACGCAGCACGATCAGGCGAGGGGGCTCCTCCGTGCCGCGGGCGACGGAGAGGAGCGCGCCCATGCCGAGCTTCTCGATCTGCCGCTCGGTCAGCACCTCGACGTCGAGCTTGTCGTGCTCGGCCGCGAGCGCTTTCGCTTGCTCCGCGAGATGCGACGGGGTGCAGACGTTCGGCGGGCGGTTGCCGAGGTTGCGCGTGAGGTCCATGCCGTTCGCGATCGCGGCGCCGTGCGCGATGCCGCGACGCGTCTCCGCGACGTCGGCGGCGTTCGAGACCGCGAGGCCGATGCGGGAGAGGCGCTTGCGGCCGCGCCCTTCGCCGCTCTCGGCGTCGCTTTTCAGCTCGTCGAAGCGGTAGACGGCGCTGCGCACCGTCTCGACCGAGAGCCGCGCCGCGTAGTATGCCGTCAGGCCGCTCGGGCGCTCCCACGCGAGGAAGCTCACGGCTTCGCGGATGCCCTTGTCCTTGAGCGCTCCGACGGCCGAGGCGAGGGCCCGGCACAGCTTCTTCGCGTCGAACTCGGCCGCTTTGCCGCAGCCGACGAGGAGCCATTGCTCCGCGGCGCCGCCGCTCGGGGTCGGGACGAGCAACGTCGCGCCGAGCTTGGCCGATGCGGCACCGGAGCGCACGAGCCGGCGGATCAGGCCGCCCGATGCGGCGTCGATCTCGCGCGCCGCGCCGGTCAGCGGTCCGTCGAACAACGGCAGGATCGCGCACGCCGTGCGCTGATCGGCCGGTGCCCCGGTCTTGACGGAAAAGTCCATTCGTCGTTCCTCGCTACTTCCTCGGGGCTTGATCGCCGATCGGCACGTTTCGGGGAAGCGGTTTCGCACCGGTCCCGAAAGGGGAGATCGCGGCCGAGAGCGGGTGAGCCCATGTTATCGCTTGTTGTTGCCCGCGTCGGCAGTGCCCGCTAGTGTACTCGATCCTTCGAATCTACCGGAAACCGGCACCGTGAGCATCGTCAGCCGATACGTCTTCCGCGAGTGCTTCGCGGCGCTGACGCTCGTGCTCGTCGTCCTGTTCCTGATCCTCTTGAGCAACCAGCTCGCCGAGGTCCTCGGCGAGGCCGCGGCCGGATCACTTCCCCGCGAGGCGGTATTTCCGATCCTGGGACTGACGTCGCTGAGCTATGTGACGATGCTCGCGCCGTTCGCGTTGTTCCTCGGGATCATGCTCGCGCTCGCGCGCCTGAACCGGGACTCGGAGATGGTCGCGCTCTGGGCATGCGGCGTTGGCCCGGCACGGCTGCTTCGCCCGATCGGTCTGTTGACCCTGTTGCTTGCCGCCGGCACGAGCTGGCTCTCGCTCGTGCAGACGCCGACGGCGGTCCGTCGGATCGAGGAAATCAAGATCGAGGCGCAGGAGGCGCTCCAGGTGTCGGTGATCGAGGCCGGCAAGTTCGCGAGCCCCGACTCGGGCGAGACGGTGATTTACGCGCGCGAGGTGCATGACGACGAGCTCGCGGGCGTGTTCCTGCAGCGCCACGTCGGCGAGCGCGTCGTCGCGATACTCGCGGATCGAGGGCGGCGCGTGCAGGACGCGGAGAGCGGGCATTTGTCGTTCGTGCTGTTCGACGGCATGCATTACGAAGGCGTGCCCGGAGAGACGGATTTCTTCGTGATGAAGTTCGGAGAGCAAGGGTTCCCGGTTCGCGTGCCGAAGGACGAGGAGTACGAGCCGCCGATCGAGATGAGGTCGACTTCCGAGCTCGTCGCCGCGACCGATCCGCTCTCCGCCGCCGAGCTCCAGTGGCGAATCTCCTCGCCGCTCTCGGCGATCGTGCTCGCCTTGCTCGCGGTTCCGCTCGCCCGATCGTCGCCGCGCGCCGGGCGGTATTCCCGCATCGGCATCGGCATCCTGGTCTACATCATCTACGTGGACAGCCTGTCGATCGCGCGCGTCTGGCTCGAGCGGGGACTCGTGCCGGAATGGATCGGGCTCTGGTGGGTGCACGTGCTCGCGGGTCTCGTCGGCCTCCTGCTGCTCGCGCGGGAAAGCGGCTGGTTGGCGGCGCAGCCTTCGAAAGCACGGAGCGAAGCGGCCTGATGCGCAGGCTCACGCGCTACATCGCGACGGAGGTGCTGCGCGGCGTCGCGCTGGCTGCGGTCGTGATCGTCGCGGTCGCGAGCTTCATCGAGCTCGTCGGTCAGCTCGACGACGTCGGCACGAACGATTACGGATTCGCGGACGCGGTCGCGTACGTCGTGCTCCGGCTGCCCCGTATGCTGTTCGAGATCCTGCCGCCGGCGGCGCTGATCGGCGCGTTGCTCGGCCTCGGCAACCTGGCCGTGCACCGCGAGCTCATCGTGATGAGGGCGAGCGGCGTCTCGCATCTGCAGCTGCTCGGCGCCGTATCGCTCGCCGGGAGCGTGCTGCTCGTCATCATGATCCTGCTCGGCGAATCGTTCGCGCCGTCGCTCGGCGCGTACGCGCGCGAGATGCGCATGCGTGCGTTGAACGAGGACGTGAACGAAGCCGGTCAGTCGACCTGGCTCAAGAGCGGCAACCGGATTTGGAGCCTGAAGCGCGAGCTCGGCGAGTTCGGCTTCGGCGGCGTCTATATCTTCGATATCACCGACGGCTGGCGGCTCGAGCGCATCGCGCGCGCGGATTTCGCCGAGCCGGGCGACGACGGCGAGTGGCTCCTCGGCAATTACGCGCAGACCCGATTTCTCGGCGACGACGGCGTCGAGACGGAGCAGACGCGTGTCGCGCGTCAGCAGACCGGGCTGAGCGCCGAGCTTCTCGGCCTTTCGGTCGTCCGCGAGGACCTGCTGGATACGCCGGCGCTGAAGCGCTACATCGCCTATCTCGAGCAGAACGAGCTCGACGCGACCCGCTATCGGATCGCCTACTGGTCGAGGATGGCGAATATCGTCTCGGTGCTGCTGATGACCGTCCTCGCGCTGCCGTGGGTCTTCGGCGGCCTGCGTTCCGCCGGCACCGGCGGTCGGCTGCTCGTCGGGCTGATCGTCGGTCTCGGCTACTACGTCGCGACGCAGATGCTCGAGAGCACCGCGCAGGTCTTCGAGCTCGATCCTCGCGTCGTCGCGTGGGCACCGACCATGGCGCTGCTCGTCGTCGCCGCGATCTCTTACGCGCGGTTACGCTGAGCGCGGCCGCTCGTAGACGATCCGGGTCTTCGAGAGCCGATCGTGCCACGCCCGGCGTTGCGGATCGAACGCCGCCCACAACAGCCCGAGACCGGCGGGCGCGAGGCTCACGAGGCCCGCGACGAAGCGAACGAGGGCCGAGGGCCAGCGCACCGGACCGCCGTCCCGAGCGACGACGCGCAGCCGCCACGCCTTCATGCCGAGCGTTTGCCCGCCGCGCACCCAAAAGCCCGTGAAGAAGAGCACGACGATCGCCGCGAGGCTCAAGCGATACCAGAGCGTGCCCGGCTCGATCGCGCCTCCCGTGAACGGAAACAGCGAGAGCGTGAACATGAAGAGCAGGGCCGCGAGCAGCAGGAGGTCGTAGCCGAACGCAGCGATGCGCCGGAAGAGGCCGGCGGGCTCGATCGAGACCTCCGTCCGGCCTCGAGCGGCGGGTTGCGATGTGTGACGCAGTTCCGGCTCGCCGGGAGACGTAACGGCCGAAACCGCGGATTCCGCGCGGTTTTGCTTCTTTTCAATCGAGTCGTGCTGGCGGTTCATGTCGTCAGTCTACCGCGCCGACGCGTTCGAACGGGGGGCGGGTAAACGACCGGCTACCGATCGGCGCGTGCTTTTCGACGCTTTGCGTCCGCGCAACGTGTCGCGCGTCACAGTGTCGCGTAACGGCCGTGCGCGCGTGACGCGTTTGCTTGTTGCGCTCATGAATCGTGTGATAGACAGCCGAACCCGATACTGGGGTTCTGGTGGGTCAACATGAGAAACGAACGTCGTGCCGTTTCTCGCCTCGTTTGCGGGAGCAGGCCGTTGGCTGCGGCCGTCGCGGCCGCGATCGGCGCAACGTCGATGGTCGACGAGGCGTCCGCTCAGGACGGCGTGAGCGAAGAGATCATCGTAACGGCGTCCCGGCGCGAGACGACGGTGCGCGAGTTGCCGTTCAATATCCATGCGACGAGCGGCACGGTGCTCGAGGAGCAGCGGATCGGAGGGCTCGCCGAGTTCGCGCGGTGGGTCCCGGGGTTGACGGTCGTCGATCAGGGCGGCCGGGCCGCGAACCTGATGACGGTGCGAGGCCTGAACGTCCTGTCGCTCAACGCGAGCGAATCCCTCGACAACTCGTCGGGCGATACCGTGCAGACGTACGTCGGCGAGATCCCGCTCTACGTCGACCTCAAGCTTCACGACATCGAGCGTGTCGAGGTGCTGCTCGGCCCGCAGGGCACGCTCTACGGGGCCGGAACGCTCGGCGGTGCCGTGCGCTACATTCCGCGCGCACCCGATCCGACGCGTTTCTCGATGGAATTCCACGGCGGCGCCTTCGGGGTCTCCCACGGCGGCACGGGTCTCGAAAGCGACTTGACCGTCAACGTGCCGATCGTCCACGAGCGCGTCGCGTTTCGCGCGTCGCTCGGTTGGCTCGACGATCCGGGCTTCATCGATTACCCGTATCTCGTGCGCGAGCCGGGCGTCTCCGATCCAGAGCCGGATCTTTCGGATCCGGGCGCGGTGGCGGCAAACCTTTGGCGGAAAGAAGACGCGAACTGGGAGCAGACGTTCTCCGGGCGGCTCGCGTTTCTCGTGCGGCCGTCCGATCGCGTGCAGGCGACCTTCAGCTACTACTTCCAGGATCAGGAGGTCGGCGGGCGCTCGGTGAATCACCGTCACGCGTTCGGCACCGACCGTTACGAATCGGCCCATCGTTTTCTCGAGCCGAACGATCGCGAGAACTCGCTCGTGAGCGCCGAGGTCGTCGCTGATCTCGGCTTCGCGACGCTGACCTCTGCGACGGGGCTCTCGAGCTACGACGAGCATGGTCAGCGCGACCAGACCGATTTCTTGCTCCATTTCTCGGAGGGATACATTCCGCCGGATCGTCCCCCGTATTTCGAGTTTCCGGAATTCGCCGCCTACACGCGTGAGGTCGTCGACGAGCGGCGCGTCAACCAGGAGCTGCGGCTCGTCTCGAACGGCACCGGACCGTGGAGCTGGATCGGCGGTCTTTTCTTCAACGATCACGAGATCGACGCGCTCAGCGAGGAGCTCGCGCCGGGCTATACGGAATTCGCGGGGATCTCGCGGCCGACCGGCGATCTCGAGTATCGTTTGACCACCGCGGCGCGCTTGACGGAGCGCGCGCTGTTCGGCGAGGTCACGTACAGGTTGGCCGAGCGCTGGGCGGTCGGTGTCGGCGGGCGCTTCTTCGACTACGACATCGAGCAGACGATGACGCGCGATTTTCCGCTCGATCCGTGGTTCGGCGACCCCGAAGGGAACAAAGGAACCGACGACGGTTTCCTAGGAAAGATCAACGCGTCGTTCGACGTCTCGAGCGACGTGCTCGCGTACGTCACGATCAGCGAGGGGTATCGAATCGGCGGCGTGAACACGATCGCGGCGTGCGATCCTTCGCTTTCGCCCGAAGAGCAGCACGCATGTGCGCCCGCGGATCAGATTCTGGTGAAGCCGGACCGCACGACGAATTACGAGATCGGCGTTCACAGCGCGCTCGTCGGCGGACGCGTGCAGCTCAGTGCCTCCGCGTACTACATCGATTGGACCGATATCCAGACGATGACTCGAACGGAAATCGGCATGGAATGGATCGTCGTGAACGGGGGCGACGCACGTACTCGCGGCTTGGAGCTCGCGGCAGCCGTTCGTACCGACGGTCCGTGGTCTTTCCGCTGGTCGTACGCTTATACGGACGCGCGGCTCACCGAGGACGTGCCCGGGCTCGTCGATACCGCGGATGCGTTCGCCGACGATCGGCTTTCGGGCACGCCCGAGCACCAAGGCAGCTTCCACGCCAGTTACTTCCGTCAGCTGCGAAACGGTCTCGGCTTCGACGCCGACTACGGTCTGACGTTCACGAGCGACGTGCTGACGAAGGTCGGCATGCGCAGCAATGGGGAACGACTCGGCGGCTACACGCTGCACAGCGCGTCGGTCGGCTTGAGCGGCATGCACTGGAGCGCGAGGCTCTACGCGGACAATCTGTTCGACAAGTTCGCCGAGACCGGCGTGCGAGACGACCCTTCGCTGAACTACGACATCGGCCGTTTCTCGTCGCGCCGCTACTATCGCGACGTGCTGCGTCCGCGAACGTTCGGTATAGAATTCCGCTACCGAATCTAACGCGCGGAACCGCCCGATCGAATCTCCGCAGAACGCCGTCGATTATTGGCATCGCGCGGCCGAGGAAAGGCTCGGCCGCGGCGACCTCGACGGCGTGCGCAAAGCCTGCACGAAAGTTCTCGAGCTTGCGCCGGACCACGCCGACGCTCACTTCTTGCTCGGCATCGTTTACGCGTCCGCCGCGCGCTATCCGGAAGCGCTCGATCGGATCGGCCGCGCGGTTGCGCTCGCGCCCGAGCGCGCGGACTATCTCGCGCAGCAGGCGCGATGCCTCATCATGGTGCGGCGCGACGCCGAGGCGCGCGAAGCGGCCGAGCGTGCGCTCGCGCTCGAGCCGCGCGACGCGTTGGCGCTCGATACCGTGGGCGTCGTGCTGTCGAGGACCGGCGTGCACGATCGCGCCGCCGAGGCTTTCCGCCGAGCGGTCGCGCTGCGGCCGGACCGCGCCGATTTCCACTACAACCTCGGCACGGCGCTTCGCATCGTCGGCGATTTTTCCGGCGCCGAGCGCGCGCTCGAGCGGGCGGTCGCGCTCGAGCCGCGTCTCTACAAGGCGCACAGCGTGCTCGCGGAGCTGCGCACGCAAACGCCGGAACGTAACCATATCGATCGGCTGAGCGCGCTGCTCGCCACCGTCGGCGACGACGTCGACGGTGAGCTGCATCTTCGACATGCGCTCGCGAAGGAGCTCGAGGATCTCGGCGACTACGCGGCCGCGTTCGCGCATCTCGCGGCAGGCAAGGCGAGGAAGCGCGCGACGCTCGACTACTCGTTCGAGACCGACCGAGCGCTGTTCGACAGCGTGCGCGCGACGTGCACCGAGGAGTTCCTCGCGAGGGCGGGGGAGGGGTGGCCGAGCGACGAGCCGATCTTCGTCGTCGGTCTGCCGAGAACCGGGACGACCCTCGTCGAGCGGATCCTGTCGAGCCACTCGAAAGTCCAGTCGGCCGGCGAGCTCGGGACTTTCGCCCTCTGCCTCAAGCGCGCGGCCGGAACCCGGACGCCGCGCACGCTCGATCCCGAAACGATCGGCGCCACGGCGAACGCGGATTTCGCCGCGCTCGGCCGCGCCTACCTCGAGAGCACGAGGCCGATCACCGGCGAGCAACCCCGCTTCGTCGACAAGACGCCGCTCAACTTCTTTCTCGTCGGTTTCATTGCCGCGGCCCTTCCGAATGCCCGGATCGTCTGCGTGCGCCGCGGCGCGCTCGACTCTTGCGTCGCGATCTACCGGCGGATGCTCGCGCCGGACTACGTCTACTACCGCTTCGCGTACGATCTTCTGGACATCGGCCGCTACTACGTCCGCTTCGATGCGCTGATGCGGCATTGGCGGCGCCTCCTGCAGGACCGCTTCTACGAGATCCGCTACGAGTCGCTCATCGCCGATCCGCGGGGCGAGACAGAGCGTCTGCTCGGGCACCTCGGCCTCGACTGGGAGGAGGCTTGTCTCGAGTTCGAACGCAATCCCGCGCCGGTCGCGACCGCGAGCGCGGTGCAGGTCCGCGAGCCCCTCAACGCGGCCGGCATCGGCCGCTGGCGGCGCTTCGAGGCTCAGATCGAGCCGCTCAGAATCGAGCTCGAGCGCGCGGGCGTCGAGCTTTGAACCGCATAGTGTCCACAGGCCTTGCGAAAACCGCGGCCATTATCCATTGCGGAATTTCTGCGCGATCCGACATGAGGAATATTTCGTAACTATCTGAAAATTTTGTGATATATACAAGTCGATCGCGTTGCAGGGTTTGTGAACAAAAGTCAAGCCGCCACGTACCGCGCGATTTGTCCACCGAGTTATCCACAAGTCGCGTTTTGGCGACAATCGCGCGCGCCGCGCTGACGTTGCCGCTCAGTGAGGTGTGGCGCCGGGTGACGGCTCGGGCACGAGGGGCGGGGAGGCGAGGCGATCCGGATCGACCGTCGGCACGGAGAGAGGCACGTCCGCGTCAAGCGGCGTTGCGTACTCGATCTGCGGAAGCTCCGGGCGCGCCTGCGGCGCAGGGGGCCGCCTCGGCCGTCGGTCCTCCGGCGCCGGGATGAAGCTCGAGATCTGAAAGTACTGCGTCGGGTCGCGCTCCTTCAGGCGCCGCGCGACCTCGTTCATCCCGAGCAGCATCGCGGACGTGATGAGGCTCGCGCCGACGAAGGCGACCAGATAACGCGGGATCATGGACCGATACTCGGACATTCGAGGCGCCATGATACCGGACTTTCCGCGGCAGGGGCGAAAAGTCGGGGCGAGCGCTGAAGGCGTGCGCGCGGCGCCGACGCCGAACGCGCGTGGTCCATGCGGTACACTCTCGGCCTCATGCAATCGTGGGAAGACATCAAGCGCTGGCGCAAGGCGGAGCGTGCGCGACTGCTCGAGCAGCGCAGGGCGCTGCCGCTCGCCGAGCGCGAGCGCCTCGGCACGGCGATCGCGGAGAAGCTCGCCGCGTTGCCGGAGCTTTCCGGTGCGCCGTGCCGCGTCGGGTTCTACTGGCCGATTCGGGGCGAGCCGGATATGCGCCCCTTCGTTCGCTCGCTGCTTGAGAAGGGCTTCGAGGCGGCGCTGCCCGTCGTCGTCGAGCGCAACGCGCCGATCGAGTTCTATCGCTGGACCGCCGAGACGAAGCTGACGCGTCAGGAGGTGTGGGGCATTCCGATCCCGGCCGTGCGCGACGTCGTCGTGCCCGACGTGCTTCTGGTTCCGCTCGTCGGCTTCGATGACGCCGCGTACCGACTCGGCTACGGCGGCGGCTACTACGATCGCACGCTCGCCACGTTCGTGCGCAAGCCGCGCGCGATCGGGCTGGGCTACGAGCTCGCCCGGCTCGAGACGATCTACCCGCAGCCGCACGACATACCGATGGACATCATCGTCACCGAGAGCCGGCTGATGCGGCGCGAAGAGGGGACCTCATGAGCGGCGAGATGCGCCTCGTCGAGGCGTGCGAGGGCGTCGGCGAGATCGACTACGGCGGGCGAACCTTCCCGGGCGTCCGCTACGACGTGAGGCGCTACCAAGGTTTCGCGCCTTCGGGCCTGCCGGTGCCCGGCGTGCATCGGGTCGAAGGCTGGCTCGACCTCGCGAGCGTCGACGACCCGCAGGCGCTCGTGCAGGCGGTCTTCACGCTGCGCCTCGACGACGGGCGCACGATGCGGCTGACGTGCATCGACGCAGACGGCCGTGTCCTCGCCGAGGGACACGGGCCGTCGCGCTGCGGTTGCTGCTAAAGCGTGAAGATTGCGCCCTGGATCGAAGCCGGCGCGGCGGCTTCGTCCAGGGTGCGAGAGCAAGCGCGCTACTCGAACGCGAGCACGCGGGAGAAGAACGGCAGGACGTGATCCCCGTAGCGCTCGGCGACCCGGTTCGTGTGGTCGCCCTCGTAGGTCTCGAACGTGTGCTCGATGCCATACGACGTGAGCACCTCGGAGAACTGCCGATTCGCGCCGATGAGGTTGTCCTGCTCGCCGCAGTCGAGGGCGATCGCGTCGTATTGCTTCAATGCCGGCACGTACTGATCGACCATCACGAGCGGCACGTTCGCGTTCCATTTCATCAGCGCGAGCTCGTTGACCTCGCCGTTCTCGAGCGGAAGGTCGAAGAAGAACGGCGGCTTCTTCGGATTCGGCGACCAGGCCGCAGCCTGCGTGAGCTGCACGCGCGCGAAGATCGGCGCGCCCTTCGCCTCGTCCGGCGTCTCGAGGGCCGCCGCCTGCTCCATCATCGGGCCGGTCGCCTCGAACGGCGCGACGCAGCACGAGCTCATCGCGTAGAAGGCCGCGTAGAGGTCCGGGTACTTCATCGCGATGCGCAGCGTGCCGTAGCCGCCCATCGAATGGCCCGACAGCCCGCGGCTGCGTCGCTCCGGAATCGTGCGGTAGCGCCGATCGATCTCCGCGACGAGATCGCGCGCGATGAAGCCCTCGAAGTTGCCGCTCGTCACGGAGTTCGAGTACATTGCGCCGCCGAAGATGCCCTGAGAATCGGGCAGGACGATGATCATCTCCTTCGCCGTGCCGGACGCGATCGCGCGATCGGTACGCTCCTGGAACTGGATCATTTGCGCCCACTGCTCGGCGCCCGGAAGCCAGCCGTGCAGCTGGTAGACGACCGGATAGCGCCGGTTCGTATCCGTCGAGTAGCTCGGCGGAAGATAGACGAGGACGTCGCGCTCGGCGGAGTTGCCTTGCAGGTTACCTTCGATCGACGGCGAATGAACCTTGATGCGCTCGATCGTGCCGCGCGCGATCTCTTCCGCGTTGGCCGTGCCGACGAGGAGAGCCGCGCAGAGCGCGGCCGCGCCGACGCTTGCGACCGTCGGCAAAACGCCTCGCGCCGAGATTCTCGTGACTGTTCTGGTCGGTTGCATGTACCCCCTCCGAAGCGTTGTCGATCCCTGGCGCGCATCTTAGCAGGCTCGGGACGCTACAATACCGCCGCCTGCGCGAAGGGCAGGCGGAAAGGGCGTCCTTGAAGCTTGCCGTCACAATCCGGACTCTCGGCGTGCTGTTCATGCTGTTCAGCACGACGCTGATCCTGCCGCTGGCGGTGTCGCTGGTGTATCGCGACGGCCAGGCCGCGCACTTCTCGATCACTTTTGCACTTGCCGCGGCGATCGGGCTCGCATTCTGGCTGCCGGTGCGCAGGCGCCACAGCACGATCAGGACGCGGGACGGCTTCGCGATCGTCGCGCTGATGTGGACGGCGATGAGCGTGCTCGGCGCCGTGCCGTTCATGCTCGCGCTCGACCTTTCGTTCGCGGACGCGTTGTTCGAATCCGCATCCGGCTACACGACGACGGGCGCGACGGTGCTTTCCGGGCTCGACGAGATGCCGAGGTCGATCCTGCTCTACAGGCAGGAGCTGCAATGGCTCGGCGGCATCGGCGTGGTGGTGCTGTCGGTGGCATTGCTGCCGATGCTCGGCATCGGCGGGATGCAGCTCTATCGCGCGGAGGTGCCCGGGCCGTTCAAGGACGAGCGCGTGACGCCGCGGATCGCTCGCACGGCGCGCCGCCTCTCCGAGCTCTACGTCGCGTTCACCGCGGCGTGCGCGCTGTGCTACTGGCTCGCCGGAATGGAGCCGTTCGACGCGATCGCGCACGGCATGGCCACCGTCGCGACCGGCGGCTACTCGACGCACGACGCTAGCATCGCGTATTTCGACAGTCCGCTCATCGAGCTCGTCGCGATCGTGTTCATGCTGATCGGCAGCATCAATTTCAGCGTGCACTTCCTCGCGTGGCGCACGCTGCATTTCAAGCTCTACGGGCGCGACACGCAGACGCGCGTCTTTCTGTCGCTCGTCGCGATCCTCACGGCGTTCACTGCGCTCGTGCTTTATGCGGCAGGCACGTACGAAAGGCCGACCGAGGCATTGCGCTACGCCGCGTTTCAGGTGGTCTCGTCGATGTCGACGACCGGTTTCTCGACGGCGAACTTCTCGCTATGGCCGCTCGCGCTGCCGGTGCTGATGATCTTCGCGAGCTTCATCGGGGGCTGCGCGGGCTCGACGTCCGGCGGACTCAAGGTAATTCGCTTCGTAGTCCTCGCGAAACAGGCAGGCGTGCATTTGAAGCGGCTGATCCACCCGCGTTCTCAGAACCCGGTGCGCGTCGACGGACGCATCGTCCCCGATAGCATCATCGACGGCATCTGGGGCTTCTTCACCGTCTATATCGCGGTGTTCGCGGTCCTGATGCTCGTGCTGATGCTCGACGGCGTCGATCAGGTCACGGCGTTCGGGGCGGTGGCGACGACGCTGAACAATCTCGGACCGGGGCTCGGCGAAGTGGCGGTGACGTTCGCCAGCATGAGCGAGCCGGCGACGCTACTGATGGCGTTCTCGATGATTCTCGGCCGGCTCGAGATCTTCACGTTCCTCGTGCTGCTCACGCCGGCGTTCTGGCGCCGTTAGGGCGTAAAACGACGCGAGCCCGGGCGATGCCGGGCTCGCGCGAGAGTAGTGAGCCTGTTCAGTCGGACTTGCCGCCCGCTGCAGCCTCCGCGGGTTTCGCGCCGGGACCGGGAACGGCTTTCGGTGCGCTCGAGAGCGGTGCCACCGAGCCGCTGCGCTTCTGGCCGACGATCGCCTCGACGGCCTCGGCATCCATGTCGATCGTGCCCTTGAACCGAGCGCCGTCCTCGATCGTGATGCGCGGCGAAACGATGTTGCCCCTGACCTGCGCGCTCGAGCGCACGACCACGCGCTCGACGCCGACGAGGTCGCCTTCCGTCAGTCCCTCGACCTCGATCGAGTTCGCGACGACGTTCGCCTTCACGCGACCCTGCGGGCCGATCAGCAGCCGATGCTCCTTGAGCTGCACCGTGCCCTTGACCTCGCCCTCGATGAGAAGATCTTCCTCGCCGCGCAGATCGCCGTCGATGCGGATCGACGGGCCGATGACCGCGATGTTGCGGGAGGTCCGCGGTGCGTCGCTGGGCGGAGTGAAGCTCGGTGCCTGATCGTTGCGCGCCATGTCCTGTCCCTTGTCCGTGCCCTTCTTGCCGATGTCGAACATATTGCCCCCGTGTCGAAGCCGAATGAGTGCGCCTGTCGCCGCGTGGAGTGCCGGCGTCCGCCGCCGGTCCGAAGTCTTACCATAATTCTGCCGGGGTGGGTGATTCTGTGCGCTGCGTCACGGTGCGTGCCGGTTTGCGGCCTGGGCTAGCGATCGGGCCTAACGGGCGTATCGACGCTCTTGGCTCTTGCCGATGAGTACGCCTATCCCTCATTTCTCCGTTGCCTCGTTGCTGCGCGGCGACCGCCTGGACGGAGAGTGCTTGACGAGACCGCGCAATAGCGGCGTTGCCCACCGAATCGGTTGCCGAGCAACCGTGCAACTTTCGTCGATGGCAGTGCCTCGCTCCCCGCCGAAAAGGGAGAGACTTTGCGGAACGAGGTGGCTCTCCTAGGTCGCTATAGCGGCGCAGGTCTGCCGGCTTCCCGCAAACACGATGCAAGCCGGTCGAACATGTGTTTATGACAGCGTGCAGAGCCCGCTTTACTGTTTACTCGAGTGATCCGTCTACCGGGAAGCGCCACATGAATGGACTTGTTGTCCGGATTCCACCAGAGGGCGATTTCGATCGAAAGGCTCTTCCTGGCTCAATCGTTATTGTTCTTCTCTTTCTTCTTTGTCATGACTTCGATCTCAGAATAATCCTGGGGACGAATACTCTGGAAATTTCGGAAGGCATTGGTGGAGCGCAATTAACATAGTGCCGAGCTCAGCCGTCGTTCAGCACTTGCGAGGCGTGCTGGACGGGCCCAACGAGAAAGGACGGGAACAGGCAGGCCGTCGAGATCCGGTCGTTCGGCGCGATGACGGGTGGGATTCGGCCGCGATCTGCTCCCGATCGGCCGGACGGCGCGGCCGCTCGGCGCAGGTCGACAGGTTTTCTGCGAGTCGCAGCTACCAGAGCCCATCGGGCCGGGAGAAGCCTCCGATGCTTCCGCACATCGGCCGTCTGCTCGAAGCGGCGTGCGCGGCGGCGGCCGGCTTTGCTCATGGGCGCGCCCTCGCGAAATTCTCCGACGGTGCTTTCCGCACCGATTCCGCATCGTCGAGGGGCGAAACCGGAAGCGTCTGAAGAGATTGGCGCTCCCTACGAGACTCGAACTCGTGTTTCCGCCTTGAGAGGGCGGCGTCCTAGACCGCTAGACGAAGGGAGCGCTGGGTGCCTAGGTTCGGCGAGGGCTGCTATGATAGCCAAGATTTGTACGAGGTTGAACCACACGGACGCTATTTGAACTCCACGGACACCGAATCCCGGCCACTTCCCAAGATCATTCCCCGTTCCGAGCACCCGATCAGCCGGGCCAACATCTCGAACAACGCGCTGAAGGTCCTGTATCGGCTGAAAAACGCCGGCTATTCGGCGTTCATCGTCGGCGGCGGCGTGCGGGACTTGCTGCTGGGTCGCCATCCGAAGGATTTCGATGTCGTCACGGACGCGCGGCCCGAGGAGGTGGACGCGCTGTTTCGCAACTGTCGGCTGATCGGCCGGCGGTTCCGCCTCGCGCACGTCCGCTTCGGGCGGGACATCGTCGAGGTCGCCACGTTCCGCGCGGCCGGCGCGGCCGGCGACGACGACGATCGGCTGCACGACGAGTCGGGCCGCATCCTGCGCGACAACGTCTACGGCACGATCGACGAGGACGTCTGGCGGCGCGATTTCACGATCAACGCGCTCTATTACAACATCGCCGACTTCACGCTGTGGGACTACGTGTCCGGCCTCGAGGACATCAAGAGCCGGACGCTGCGCCTGATCGGCGACCCGGAGACCCGCTACCGCGAGGATCCGGTGCGGATGCTCCGTGCCGTGCGGCTCGCGGCGAAGCTCGAGTTCACGATCGCGCCCGAGGCGGCCGAGCCGATCCCGCGCCTTGCGCCGCTCCTCGCGGACGTGCCGCCGGCGCGGCTCTTCGACGAGGTGCTGAAGCTGTTCCACGCGGGGCACGCGGTGCGGTCGCTCGAGCTGCTCCGCGAGTACGGGCTCTTCCAATACCTGTTCCCGAGGACGGAGGAGGCATTCCGGGGCGAGGACGGCGCCGCGGCGCTCGAGTTCGTCCGGATGGGCCTCGCGAACACGGACCAGCGGATCCAGGAAGACAAGCCGGTTACGCCGACGTTCCTCTACGCGGTGCTCCTCTGGCCCGTGATCCGCGCCGAGGCGAAGGCGCTCGAGGCGGAGCGCTACGCGCCGGTCCTCGCGATCACCGAGGCGGCGCATCGCGTCGTGACCGAGCAGCAGCGCCATACGACGCTGCCGAGACGCTTCGCGTCGCCGATGAAGGAGATGCTCGCGATGCAGCCACGGTTCGAGAACCGCCGCGGCCCGCGCGCCCAGCGGCTGCTCGAGCACAAGCGCTTCCGCGCCGCGTACGACTTCCTCGTGCTGCGCAGCCGGTGCGGGGAGGTCGACCCCGAGATCGCGGAGTTCTGGACGCGGGTCCAGGAGATGACGCCCGAAGAGCAGCGCGAGGCCTTCGGTGGCAGCAAGCAGCGTCGGTCGGCCCGGCGGCGTCGCGGCCGCCGGCGCGCCGCAGCCGCCGGCACCTTCGACGCCGCCTGATTGACCTGCCCCCGTCCGAATCCGGTAAAGTCCCCACCGGGTTCAGGGGGCGCAAAACCATAGCCAATGGAACAGAACTCGGGCGTCATCCCTGTCGACGGGCCGCGCTTCATCGTGATCGAGGGACCGATCGGCGTCGGCAAGACGAGCCTCGCGAAGCGCCTCGCGCAGAGCTTCGCGAGCGAGCTCATTCTCGAGCGCGCGGAGGAGAACCCGTTCCTCGAGCGCTTCTACCGTAATCGCCGGCACGCCGCGCTGCCGACGCAGCTTTTTTTTCTGTTCCAGCGCGCGCGGCAGATCGAGCAGATCCGCCAGGCCGACATGTTCTCGCCGGTCCGCATCGCGGACTTCCTGATCGACAAGGACCGGCTGTTCGCCGAGCTCAACCTCGATCCGAACGAGCTCGCGCTCTACGATCAGGTCGCGGCCACCCTCGACCTCGATCCGCCGAAACCCGATCTGGTGGTTTACCTCCAAGCGCCCGCGAGCGTGCTGATGCGGCGCATCGCGGCGCGCGGCATCCCATACGAGCAGTCGATCGACGAAGCGTATCTCGAGCGCTTGGGCGAGGCGTACGCGCGGTTCTTCTACGATTTCGATGCCGCGCCGCTCTTGATCGTGAACGCCGCATCGATCGATCCGATCCACCGCGAGGCGGACTATCAGGCGCTGCTGCACAGGATTCTGCGCATCCGTCACGGCCGCCACTACTTCAACCCTGCGGCCGAAGCGCTCGGTTGACGACGAGCCAGCGGGCTCGGGCGCTTCGGTAAACTAATCCATCCAACGCGAGGATCTCGTTTTGTCAGAGCTGCCGACGGTCACTACCGTTGCCGACGTGCGCGAGCGGGTCGCCGGTTGGCGAGCCGCGCATCAGACCATTGCGTTCGTGCCGACGATGGGCAACCTGCACGACGGCCACTTAAGCCTCGTGCGCCTCGCGCGCAAGGCCGCGGATCGCGTCGTCATGTCGATCTTCGTGAATCCGACCCAGTTCGGGCCGAGCGAGGACTTCGCGGCGTATCCGCGCACGCCGGAAGAGGATCGGGAGCGGCTTTCGCAGGCAGGCGGCGTCGATCTTCTGTTCGTGCCGTCGGACGGCGAGGTCTATCCGTTCGGCACGCGGGACGCCGTGCGCGTGACGCTGCCGCCGCTCGCATCCGAGCTCTGCGGTGCGAGCCGGCCCGGGCATTTCGACGGCGTCGCGTCGGTCGTGAGCCGCCTGCTGAATATCGTGACGCCGGACGTGCTCGTGCTCGGACGCAAGGACTATCAGCAGCTCGTGCTCGTCGAGCGGATGGTCGAGGACCTTCGGATGTCGGTACGCGTGATCTCCGGCGCGACGGTCCGCGAGCCTGATGGGCTAGCGATGAGCTCGCGCAACCGCTATCTCACGTCCGACGAGCGCGCGAAGGCGCCCGCGCTCTATCGCGCGCTCGCCGCCGCGCAGGCCGCGCTCGAGGCCGGCGAAAAGGATCATGCACGGATCGAGCAGGACGCGATGCGCGCTCTCGAGCAAGCCGGCTTCGTCCCGGACTACGTCGAGATTCGACGCGCACGCGATCTCGGCAAACCGTCGCCGGGCGATGCCGCATCCGACCTCATCGTGCTCGGCGCGGCCCGGCTCGGACGCGCGCGCCTCATCGACAACACGAGTCGCTGACGCGGGCGCGTCGCCGCTCGATCGCCCATTCGACGTGCTCGCGCACGATCGGCGACGGATGGTTCGCGCGCTCCGCGAGCGCCGCGTCGATCTCGGGATCGGGCGGCGCGTTCCCGAGCGCGACCGCGATATTGCGTAGCCAGCCTTCGTAGCCCGCGCGGCGGATCGCGCTGCCTTCGGTCCGTCGCGACCATTCGTCCTCGGTCCAGCGGAAGAGCGCGACGAGCTTCGCCGAGTCGAGGCCGTGACGCGGCGCGAAGTCGGGGAGCGCGGCTTTCCTCGCGAACTTGTTCCACGGGCAAAAGAGCTGGCAGTCGTCGCAGCCGAAGATCCGATTGCCTAGCAGCGGGCGCAGCTCCACCGGAATCGAGCCGCGCAGCTCGATCGTCAGATACGAGATGCAGCGCCGCGCGTCGAGCTCGTACGGCGCGACGATCGCGCCGGTCGGGCAGACCTCGAGACACGCGGCGCAGGTGCCGCAATGCGCGCTCGCCGGCGCATCGATCGGCAGCGGCAAATCCGTGAAGATCTCGCCGAGGAAGAAATAGGAGCCCGCGTCGCGGGCGATGAGATTCGTGTGCTTACCGATCCAGCCGAGACCGGCGTTGCGCGCGAGCGCTTTCTCGAGCACGGGCGCGCTGTCGGTGAAGACACGGTAGCCGAACGGACCGACGTGCGACTCGATCGCGCGGGCGAGCTTTTGCAGGCGCTGCCGCATCACCTTGTGGTAGTCGCGGCCGAGCGCATAGCGTGAGACGTACGCGAGGGTCGGATCGCGAAGCGTTTCGACCGCGTCCGCGGCGTTGTCGGGCCAATAGTCGAGGCGCGCCGAGATCACCCTGATCGTGCCCGGCACGAGCTCCGCCGGCCGCGAGCGTCTCGTGCCGTGGCGCGCCATGTAGTCGAGCTCGCCGTGCCGGCCGAGCGCGAGCCAGCGCTCGAGCTTCGCTTCGTCGTCGCGCAGGTCGATGCCGCTGATGCCGATCTTGCCGAAGCCGAGCGCCGCCGCCTCTTCGCGGATCCGATCCGCGAGCGCGACGAGCTCCGCCGGCGACAGCGTCCGCCGGTCGACCGTCTTCGTCGATGGATGCACGTGCTCGGTCATCTCGGGGTGCTCGCGGAGCGCGATCGAAGGCTGCGGCGCAGACGTTGCGGGTGGCGACGCGATGAAACGTAGGCCGCCGCGGCGGTCGACAGGCTCTCAGTATAATGGCCCGATGATGAGCGAACCGGACCCGTTACCCACAGACATCTACTCCGCGGGGCAGGTCCGGTTGATCGACCGCGTCGCGATCGACGAGCTCGGCATTCCGGGCTACGAGCTGATGTGCCGCGCCGGCACCGCGGCGCTCGCCGAGCTCCGCAAGCGCTGGCCCGACGCGCGGCGAATCGCCGTGTTCTGCGGCGCCGGCAATAATGCGGGCGACGGTTACGTCGTCGCGCGACTCGCGCGTGCCGCGGGCCTCGACGTTCACGTCGTCGCGGTCGTGCCGCCGGAGCGGCTTCGCGGCGATGCGGCGCAGGCGTGGGCCGACTGCCGCGCGGCTGGGATCGACGCCGTGCCGTTCGGCGGCCCGGGCGCAGCCGGTCCGTTGGAAGCGGACGTCGTCGTCGACGCGTTGCTCGGCACGGGGCTCGACCGTCCGGTCGAAGGTGCGTTCGCGGAAGCGATCGCGGCGATGAACGCGCGTTCGGTGCCGATCCTCGCGCTCGACGTGCCGTCGGGTCTCGACGCCGATACCGGCCGCGTGCTCGGCGTCGCCGTTCGAGCCGACGCGACGATCACGTTCGTCGGGCTCAAGCAAGGTTTGTTTCTCGGTGAGGCGCCCGATTATCGGGGCGCGCTCGCGTTTGCGGATCTCGATATTCCCGCCGTCGCGCGGCAGCGCTTTCGGCCCGCGCTCACACGACTGTCGCTGCGCGAGCTCGAGGCAGCGCTGCCCAAGCGGCCGCGCTCGGCGCACAAGGGGACGAACGGGCGGCTCCTGCTCGTCGGCGGCGCGCCGGGCATGTCGGGCGCGATCCGGCTCGCCGCCGAAGCGGCGCTTCGCGTCGGCGCGGGACTCGTCTACGTCGCGACGCATCCCGTGAGCCTCTTGCCCGTGATGTCGGGGCGTCCCGAGCTCATGTGCCGTGCCGTGGAGACCGCCGATGCGCTCGATTCGCTCCTCGAGCTCGCCGATGCCGTGGTGCTGGGACCGGGCCTCGGTCGCGACGCATGGGGCAGGGCGCTCTGGCAGCGCGTGATCGCCACGGATCTGCCGCTCGTCGTCGACGCCGACGGGCTGAACCTTCTCGCGGAGCGTTCGACGCCGCGTGGCCGCTGGATCGTGACGCCGCATCCGGCCGAAGCGGGGCGGCTGCTCGGCATCGGCACCGCCGAGGTCCAGGCGGATCGGCTTGCGGCCGTGCGTGAGCTCTCGCGCAAGCTCGATGCGATCGCCGTCCTCAAGGGCGCTTGCTCGCTCGTCTGCGCGGGCGAGCAGGTCGCGGTCTGCGATCGCGGCAATCCCGGAATGGCGACCGGCGGCACGGGCGACGTGCTCGCCGGCGTGCTCGGAGGTCTCGCCGTGCAGCTACGCGATCTGCCGACGGCCGCGCGCGTCGGCGTGCTGCTCCACGCGCTCGCGGGTGACGACGCGGCGCGGGACGGCGAGCGCGGCATGATCGCGAGCGATCTGCTCGCGGCCTTGCGCCGCCGCGCGAATCCGGTGTGACCGGGCAGGGTCGGTGAGCGCCGATCGGCCGAGCTGGCTTTTCCGCGGCGAGGACGCGCTTGTCGAGGCCGCGCGTGAGGTCGCGGTGCGCTGGCGCGGCGCGGGTCTGGGTCCGCTCGTCGTCGCGCTGTCCGGCGATCTCGGCAGCGGCAAGACGACCTGGGTGCGCGCGATGCTGCGCGGGCTCGGGTACGCCGGCCGCGTGCCGTCGCCGACCTATACGCTCGTCGAGCTGTATCCGCTCGACGGCCTCACGCTCGTCCACCTCGACCTTTATCGGCTCGCCGACGACGCGGAGCTCGAGCATCTCGGCATCCGCGATTGGCTCGACGCGCCGAGCACCTGGCTGCTCGTCGAGTGGCCCGAACGCGCCCAGGCGCTTCAAGCACTTGCGGATCTCGAATTCGAGTTCGACGTGATCGACGCGACTTCGCGGCGCGTCCGGCTCGAGCCGCGCTCCGCCTCGGGCCAAGCGGCCGTAGCCGCATTAGCTGATCTCGATTCTAGGTATGGTTCCTAATTGGCTCATTCAACTTGCAAATTCGGAAAAAAGCCGATAGAAAGGCCGATGGCATAAGAAAACCGCTTTCGGGGAGGCTAGCGTGCGCTTCCGGGCTTGGGGACCGTTTGCGCTGTGGCTCGTCACGACGGCATGGGCGCAAGTCGCGAGACCGGCGGAAGTCGAAAACGTCAGAGTGTGGTCCGGTCCGGAGGCGACCCGGGTGGTCCTCGATCTCTCGGCGCCGACGGATCACCGCGTCTTCTCGCTTTCGAACCCTCACCGCATCGTCATCGATCTCGCGAAGACGTCCGCGCGGCGCGCGCTCGCCCTGCCGGAGCCGAAGGGGTACGTGACGGCCGTGCGCACGGGTAATCGACCCGGCGGCGAGCTGCGCGTCGTCCTCGATCTCAAAGAGCCGGTCCAGCCGAAGAGTTTCCTGCTGCCGCCGAACGAGCAGTACGGGCATCGCCTCGTGATCGATCTCGAGCCCGTGCGCTCGGACGCGGTCGTGAGGCGCACGACGGCGCCGGCCGCGCCGCCGAGCGGACGCGATCTCGTCGTCGTCATCGATCCCGGCCACGGCGGCGAGGATCCCGGCGCGAGCGGAAAGCGCGGCGTGCGCGAGAAGGATGTCGTGCTCGCGATCGCGAAGCGGCTCGCGGCGGAGCTCGAGCGTCAGCCGGGCATCCGTCCGGTGCTGACGCGCGACGGCGATTATTTCGTGTCGCTGAACGACCGACGCGAGATCGCGCACAGGGAGCGCGCGGATCTGTTCGTGTCGATTCACGCGGACTCCTATCGCGATCCGAGCGCACGCGGCGCGACGGTCTACGTGCTGTCGGAGCAGGGCGCGAGCGACGAGGTCGCGCGCCGTGCCGCCGCGCGCGAGAACGCGTCGGACACGATCGGCGGCGTCTCGCTCGCGGACAAGGATCCGGTCTTGCGTCACGTGCTGCTCGATCTCTCGCAGAACGCGCAGCTTTCCGCGAGCACGGTCGCGGGCGAGCGGCTGATCGACCGGCTCGGCACGGTGACCGCGATGCGCAAGCACCAGGTGCAGCGCGCGAAGTTTCTCGTGCTGAGGCAGCCCGACGTGCCCGCCGTGCTCGTCGAGACGGCGTACATCTCGAATCCGTCGCAGGAGCAGGCGCTCGGCGACGCGAACTATCAGGCTCAGCTCGCGCGCGCGCTCGCTGCCGGCATCCTCGATTATTTCCAGACGCACGCGCCGCCCGACACGTATTTCGCGCAGAATCCCGGCGCGCGCGTGAGCATGCCGATTCAGCACGTGATCTCGCGCGGCGAGACGTTGTCGAAGATCGCCGAGCGATACAACGTGAGCTTGAGGGAGCTCAAGCGCTCGAACAGCTTGAAATCCGACGTCATTCGAGTCGGTCAGGTCCTGACGATTCCACAGAGCTGATGGCCGCGCCTACAATGCGCGCGTGGCCATCCGCATCCTGCCCCCCCAGCTCATCGATCAGATCGCTGCCGGCGAGGTCGTCGAGCGGCCGGCGTCGGTCGTCAAGGAGCTCGTCGAGAACTCGTTGGACGCGGGCGCGCGCCGGATCGACATCGAGATCGAGGGCGGCGGCTGCCGGCTGATCCGGATCACGGACGACGGCTGCGGTATCGCGCCCGACGAGCTCCAGCTCGCGCTGTCGCGCCACGCGACCAGCAAGATCGCGAGCCTCGACGATCTCGAATCGCTCGTGTCGATGGGGTTCCGCGGCGAAGCGCTGCCGAGCATCGCGTCGGTCTCCCGTTTGACGTTGACGTCGCGGATCGCGGGCGAGGAGACGGGTTTTCGGATCGCCTCCGAAGGCGGCGACGTCGGCGACGTGCGTCCCGCGCCTCATCCGTTCGGCACGACCGTCGAGGTGCGCGATCTCTTCTACAACGTTCCCGCGCGACGCAAGTTCGTTCGCACGGAGAAAACGGAGGCCGCGCACGTCGAAGCGATCGTGCGAAGCCTCGCGTTGGCGCGCTTCGACGTCGAGTTTCGTTTGCGTCGCGACCGGAAGGCGGTGCTCGCGCTCGCGGCCGCAACGAATCGGGCGGAGCAGGAGGCGCGCGTCGCCGAGCTCTGCGGCGAGGACTTCATCGCGAACGCGCGCTACGTCGAGCGCTCGATCGAAGGGCTCGCCCTTCGCGGCTGGCTTGCGGCGCCGACGTTCTCGCGCAGCCAGCCGGACATGCAGTACACGTACGTCAATGGCCGCTACGTGCGCGACAAGCTGCTGCGCCACGCGGTGCGGCTCGGTTACCAGGACGTGCTGTATCAAGCGAGGCACCCGGCCTTCGTGCTGTTTCTGACCCTCGATCCGCGGCGCGTCGACGTCAACGCCCATCCCGCGAAGCTCGAGATCCGCTTCCGCGACTCGCAGCTCGTGCACGACTTCGTATTCCGGACGATCGAAGCGGCCCTTGCGCAACCCGTCGAAGGCGATTCCGCGCCCGCTCGGCCGCCGACGTCGATTCGCTTCGGAGGCAACGACGGGCACCAGGGGATACATGCGGGACGTCCCGGAAAAGACTGGCACGTGCAGGATCGTCTCGATCTCGGGCATCACGTGGCCCTCTATCATCGGCTGCACGCGCGCGACACCGACTCGAGCGGCGATGACGGGGCGGGTTCGGCCGCCGGGTTCGTCGCCGACGGAGCTTCGGCGGCTCACGCCGGCATTCGGTCCGCGGCTGCCCGCGCGGTCCACGCCGCGCACGCTTCGACCGCGGCGCCGCAGGACAAAGACATCCCGCCGCTCGGCTTCGCGCTCGCGCAGCTTTCGGGCATCTACGTGCTCGCCGAGAACCGCGACGGGCTCATCGTCGTCGACATGCACGCAGCGCACGAGCGGATCTACTACGAGCAGCTCAAGCGCTCCTTCGCCGAAGACCGGCTCCGGCCGCAGCCGCTACTCGTGCCGGTCGACGTGCCGCTCGCGCCGCGCGAAGCGGATCTCGCGGAGATGCACGCGGAAGAGCTCGAGCGCGTTGGGCTCACCGTCGTTCGCCGCGCGCCGAACCTCGTGCAGGTGCTCGCGGTGCCGCAACTCCTCCGCGGCACGGACGCGGCCGCATTGCTTCGGGACGTGCTGAGCGATCTCGCCGAAGGGGGCGGATGCGAGCGCATCGAGGCGCGCGTCGACGAGCTGCTCGCGACGATGGCCTGTCATTCGGCCGTGCACGCGAATCGCCGGCTCACGATCGAGGAGATGAACGCGCTGCTTCGAGAGATGGAGCGCACCGAGCGTATCGACCAGTGCAATCACGGCCGGCCGACGTGGACGCGGATCTCGCTGGCCGAGCTCGACAGGCTGTTCCTGCGGGGCCAGTAGCCGTGTCTCGGACCACGCCGAGGGCGGTCTGCCTGACCGGCCCGACCGCCTGCGGCAAGACCGACCTCGCGCTCGCGCTCGCCGAATCGATTCCGCTCGAGATCGTGAGCGTCGATTCCGCGATGGTCTATCGCGGCATGGACATCGGCACGGCGAAGCCGAGCCGGGAGGTGCGTGCGCGAGTGCCGCATCACCTGATCGATATCGTCGATCCGGCCGATGCTTACTCGGCGGGCCGATTCCTCCGCGACGCGCTTGCGGCGATTGCCGATATTACGTCGCGTGGCCGTGCGCCGCTGCTCGTCGGCGGCACGTTGCTCTACCTACGCGCCTTGCGGCGCGGCCTCGCGCCGTTGCCGGGGCCGGACCCCGAGGTGCGCAGGCTGCTCGACGAGGAGGGGGAGTCCTACGGATGGCCCGCGCTCCACGCACGGCTTGCTCGTGTCGATCCCGAGGCCGCCGCACGCATCGCGCCGAACGATCGGCAGCGGATCCAGCGCGCGCTCGAGGTATATACGCTTTCGGGACGCCCGCTTAGCGAGCTGCAGAGACAGGCCGCGGCGCCTCCGCTCGACCTCCGTCTCATCGCGGTCGTCCCGTCGGATCGTGCGGCATTGGCCGCACGGATTGAACGGCGATTCGACGCGATGGTCGAAGCTGGATTGGTGGACGAAGTCAAGCGTCTCAAGTCTCGGCCGGACTTGCATCCGGGGCTGCCCTCGATGCGGTCGGTCGGTTACCGTCAGGTATGGGCGCACCTCGAGGGACGCTATGATTGGTCGACCGCTCGCGAGAAGGCGATCGCGGCGACCCGTCAGCTGGCGAAGCGCCAGATGACGTGGCTGCGGTCGGAGCCCGGCGTCGAAGCGTACGAAGCGTTCTCGCCCGGGCTCGAAAGCACATTGCTCGAGCGTGTGGGTTCGGAGTTGGAGGGGTAACGCGGCACTGCACCCTTGTCCTTTGAACGGAACTGCTGTGCTAACATACGTCGTTCGTGGGACCAGCGTCTCGTTCCGCCCGTGGGATCAAGAAGCGGAACGAGATTTCTAAAGCGCGTTTATCGACGGGTCGGTACTTCGGACCTAATCTCTGCAAGCCTAACAATAAAGGAGACGCTATGCCGAAAGGTCAGTCGCTGCAGGATCCGTTTCTTAACGCGCTGCGTAAAGAAAAGGTTCCAGTGTCTATCTATCTAGTTAACGGCATCAAGCTGCAGGGCCAGATCGACTCGTTCGATCAGTTCGTCGTGCTGCTGCGCAACTCCGTGAGCCAGATGGTCTACAAGCACGCTATCTCGACGGTGGTGCCCTCTCGAAACGTGCGCCTGCCGTCCGTGGATAACGATGATTCGGACGACTAACTGCCGACGTCCGCGGCAGGGAGTGCCGCTTGCTTGAACGTCCTCGTAAGGGCGAACGATCCCTACTGGTTCACATCGGCTACGGGCGGCCGTGTCACGCCGACGAAACCGCGGAGTTCGAGGCGCTCGCCGAATCGGCGGGCGCACAGGTCGTCGGAGCGTTGCATGCTCAGCGTGACCGGCCGGATCCGCGCTACTTCCTGGGCTCGGGCAAGGTAGAAGAACTCGCTCGTCTCGTCAGCGATACGCAAGCGGAGCTGGTGCTCGTCAATCGAGCCTTGTCCGCGAGCCAGGAACGCAACCTCGAGCGAGCGCTCAAAGCGCGCGTCCTCGACCGTAACGGGCTGATCCTCGATATCTTCGCGCAGCGTGCCGCGAGCTTCGAAGGCAAGCTGCAAGTCGAGCTCGCGCAGCTCGAGCATCTCTCGACGCGCCTCGTGCGGGGCTGGACCCACCTCGAACGTCAGAAGGGCGGTATCGGGCTCAGGGGACCCGGCGAGACGCAGCTCGAAACGGACCGGCGGCTGATCGCCAAACGCATCCGCGCGCTGCGCGAACGGCTCGAGCGCGTCGAACGGCAGCGCCAAACCGGCCGCAAGGAAAGGCTCCGATCGAAGGTGCCGGTGGTCGCGCTCGTCGGATACACGAACGCTGGCAAAACGACGCTCTTCAATGCGTTGACGGGCTCCCGGCTCGAGGCGAGGGACCAGCTCTTCGCCACGCTCGATCCGACCGTTCGCCGCCTGCCGCTCGGCAACGGCGACGAAGTCTTGCTCGCCGATACTGTCGGCTTCGTCCGCGACTTGCCGCACGAGCTCATCGCCGCGTTCAAGGCGACGTTGGCCGAGGCGCGCGATGCCGCGCTGCTGCTCCACGTGATCGACGTGAGCGATCCGCACCACCAGGACCGAATCGCACAGGTCGAGGCCGTGCTCGATGAGATCGGGGCGGGAGAGGTTCCGCGGGTTCAGGTGTACAATAAGCTCGATTTGGCTCCCGACGACGGCGCCCGGGTTTCCTGGGAACGCCGCGGTACGGCTGTGCCCGTTTCGGCCGTCACGGGTCTTGGGTTGGACGCGTTGCGCGACGTGATCCGCAAGCGAACCTTGGGCGACCGGCTCGCCGGACGTATCACGCTCAGCCCGGAGCAGAGCCGTATCAGAGCCAAGCTGTACGACTGGCGGGCGGTCCGCGCGGAAGCGGCGGAGCCTGCCGGGGGTTGGACCCTGACCGTCGAGCTCACGGCGCACCGTTGGAACGAGCTGCGCCGGGGCGGCGGCTTGTCGGCCGCAGCACTCGAGCCCGAACGCGAGCTCGAGGCCGCGGCCGAGTAACTCTCTAGCGCGCTATCGCATCCTTGACCATGCTCGGAGGCTGAGGGCTGTGGCCTGGGGGGACCTTTTTGCGGGCCTCGCGTTCTATCTGATTCTCGAGGGGCTGTTTCCTTTCGCGGCGCCGCAAGCCTGGCGCCGTGGGCTCGCGACGCTGAGTCGCTTCGGCGACGATCAGCTCCGGGTGGTCGGCTTGGTCGCGATCATCAGCGGCCTGCTGCTTTTGTTCATCGTGAGGGGTTGACGTGGCACGTAACGTCGTCGTCATCGGGACTCAATGGGGGGATGAGGGCAAGGGCGCGATCGTCGACCTGCTCGCCGAGCGTGCACATGCGGTGGTCCGATTCCAGGGCGGCCACAACGCCGGGCATACCCTCGTGATCGGCGGCGAGAAGACGGTTCTGCATTTGATCCCGTCGGGGATCTTGCGCGACGGCGTGATCTGTCTGATCGGCAACGGCGTCGTCGTATCGCTCGATGCGTTGGCGACCGAGATCGACGGCCTCGTTGCGCGCGGCGTTCCGGTCCACGATCGGCTGCGCATCTCGCCGGCGTGCCCGTTGATCCTCTCGTCGCACGTCGCGCTCGACCAGGCGCGCGAACGCGCGAGCGGGGCGCGCGCGATCGGCACGACCGGGCGCGGCATCGGTCCCGCATACGAGGACAAGGTCGCGCGGCGCGCGCTCAGGATTTCCGATCTTTTCAGGCCGGCCGTCCTCGAGGAAAAGCTTCGTGCGCTGCTCGACTTTCACAATTTCGTGTTGACCAAGTATCTCGGCGACGGGCAGGTCGATGCGCAGCGGGAGTTCGATCGCCTGCTCGGCCACGCGGAGCGCTTCAAGCCGCTCGTCGCGGACGTGACCGAGATCCTGCGCGGTCTCGACGCCGACGGCCGCCGCGTGCTGTTCGAGGGCGCGCAAGGCGCGATGCTCGACGTCGATCTCGGCACGTACCCGTTCGTCACGTCGTCGAACACGACGGTCGGCGGGGCGATGACGGGCTCGGGCGTGGGGCCGCGGAATGTCGACTACGTGCTCGGCATCGTGAAGGCCTACACGACTCGCGTCGGAGCCGGTCCTTTTCCGACCGAGCTCGACGACGACACAGGCCGCCACCTCGCGAAGGTCGGCGACGAGTTCGGATCGACGACGGGAAGACCGCGGCGCTGCGGCTGGTTCGATGCGGTGCTGCTGAAGCGTGCCGCGTTCACGAACAGCTTGAGCGGACTCTGCGTGACGAAGCTCGACGTGCTCGACGGGCTCGAGGAGATCAAGATCTGCGTGGGCTACAAGCTGGACGGCGAAACGCTGACGACGCCGCCGGCGTTGATCGAGCGCTTCGGCGAATGCGAGCCGATCTACGAGGTCGTTCCCGGATGGAAGGAGAGCACGCAGAACGTCCGGGATTACGACCGCCTGCCGGCCGCGGCGAAGCACTATCTCGAGAGGCTCGAGTCGCTGATCGGCGTTCCGGTCGATATCGTCTCGACGGGCCCGAGCCGCGACGCGGTGATCGTCCGTCGTCACCCGTTCGACGCCTGAGGCCGGGCCGATGGGCCGCGTGAGGCCTTGGCCGGTGCAAGAGCGCGAGCGCGTGGCCGACTGCCGCATCTTCGCGGTCGAGCGGACGATCGTCCGCTCGCCGAAGGACGGCGCGGACCACGACTTCTATCGCATCCTGTCGGACGACTGGGTTCAGATCGTGCCCGTGACCGTGTCCGGCGAGGTCGTGATGATCCGGCAGTACAGGGTCGGGGCCGAGCACGCGACGCTCGAGATTCCCGGCGGGATCGTCGATCCCGGCGAGACGCCGTCGGCCGCGGCATCCCGCGAGCTGCTCGAGGAGACCGGCTACGCCGCCGCCCGACTCGTCCCGCTCGGCGACCTGAACCCGAACCCCGCGCTCTTCTCGAACCGTTTGCATTGCTTCGTCGCGGAAGGGGTCGAGCGCGTCGGCGAGATTCGCAACGACCGCACCGAGGAGACGATCGTCGAGCTCGTGCCGCTCGATGAGCTTCCTCGGCTGCTCGTGGAAGGCGCCGTCGATCACGCGCTCGTCGTTGCAACGCTCTGGCGCTACCTGCACTGGTCGCGGTTCGCTGCCGCGGTGCGTTAGCTCCGGTGCCGATGACTCCGGCACGCCCGTGGCCGGGAACGCGGCAGCGGGGTTTGTGAGAACGCCTGCGGGCAGTCCGAGTGCCAGCGTTCACACATTCTCGTCGAAGACTTCGCTCGCTTCGGGTAATCTGCGCGTGCGCCGCGGCCGGCCTCCCCGGTCGGCGGGCCCGTGCGGCTCGGCGCAGCGAGAACGAAAGGAGCGGAACCGGATGAGGATCGGAGTCCCGAAGGAGATCACGCCCGGCGAAAGGCGAGTGGCCACGACGCCGGAGGTCGTCGGTCATCTCAAGAAGCTCGGATTTTCCGTCGTCGTCGAGACGCGGGCCGGCGAGGAAGCGAGCTTCTCGGACGACGCGTACGTCGCGGCGGGCGCGGAGATCGCGCCGAACGCGGCCGCGATCTGGTCCGAGGCGGATATCGTGCTCAAGGTCCGCGCGCCGAGCGACGCCGAGATCGAGCAGCTTCGCCGAGGTCAGATCCTGATCTCGTTCCTCGCGCCGGCGCAGAACCCGCAGCTTCTCGAGAAGCTCGCCGCGAAGGGCGTGACGGCGCTCGCCGTCGAAGGCATTCCGCGGATCTCGCGGGCGCAGAAGCTCGACGCGCTGAGCTCGATGGCGAATATCGCGGGTTACCGCGCGGTCGTCGAGGCGGCGCAGCATTTCGGCCGCTTCTTCATGGGACAGATTACCGCCGCCGGCAAGGTGCCGCCCGCGAAAGTGCTCGTGATCGGCGCGGGCGTCGCGGGGCTCTCCGCGATCGGCACGGCGAAGGGGCTCGGCGCGATCGTTCGCGCGTTCGACACGCGCCCTGCCGTCAAGGAGCAGGTCGAGAGCATGGACGCCGAGTTCCTGATGCTCGACTTCGAGGAAGAGGGCGAGGGCGTCGGCGGCTACGCGAAGGTCATGAGCCCCGAGTTCATCGCGGCCGAGATGGCGCTCTTCCGCGAGCAGGCGAAGGAAGTCGACATCATCATCACGACCGCGCTGATTCCGGGCAAGCCTGCGCCGAAGCTGATCACGCGCGACATGGTCGAGTCGATGAAGCCGGGCAGCGTGATCGTCGACCTCGCGGCCGAGCAGGGCGGCAACTGCGAGCTGACGGTGCCGGGCCAGGTGATCGAGCATCATGGCGTCACGATCATCGGCTACACGGACCTGCCGAGCCGCCTGCCGGCGCAGTCGAGCCAGATGTATGCGACGAACCTGCGTCACCTCCTCGCCGACATGTGCCCCGGCAAGGACGGCAACGTCGTCGTCGACATGGACGACGAGGTGATTCGCGGCGCGACCGTCGTCAAGGACGGCGAGATCACGTGGCCGCCGCCTCCGCCGAAGATCTCGGCCGCGCCGCCGAAGCCTTCGCAGGCCGCCAGGGCAGCAGAGCCTGCGGCGGAGAAGAAGCCTGCGCCCAAGTGGCTCGGGCCCGCCGTGACGTTCGGGCTCGGCGCGCTCGCGCTTCTCGTCGTCGGGCTCTTCGCGCCGCCTTCGTTCATGCAGCACTTCACGGTGTTCGTGCTCGCGTGCTTCGTCGGCTACATGGTGATCTGGAACGTGACGCCGGCGCTCCACACGCCGCTGATGAGCGTCACGAACGCGATCTCGAGCATCATCATCATCGGCGCGCTGCTTCAGATCAGCTCGCCGGAGCCGGCGATCAAGTGGTCGGCGTTCGTCGCGGTGCTGATCACGGCCGTCAACATCGCCGGCGGTTTCGCGGTCACGCGCCGCATGCTCGCGATGTTCCGAAAGTAGGAGACCGCCGATGAATGGACTCGTCACTGCCGCCTACATCGGCGCAACCGTCCTGTTCATCCTCGCCCTCGGCGGGTTAAGCCATCAGGAGACGGCGCGGCGCGGCAACCTCTACGGCATGCTCGGCATGGGGCTCGCGCTCGTCGCGACGTTCTTCGGTGTCGTCACGGCGAACTACGGGATCCTGATCCTCGCGCTCGTCGTCGGCGGCGCGTTCGGTCTCGTGCTCGCGAGACGCGTGCAGATGACGCAGATGCCCGAGCTCGTCGCGATCCTGCACAGCCTCGTCGGGCTCGCGGCCGTGCTGGTCGGCTTCGCGAACTTCATGGATCCGTCGACGCATTTCACGGGCGTCGAGAAGACCATCCACGACATCGAGACGTACCTCGGCATCCTGATCGGCGCCGTGACGTTCTCGGGGTCCGTCATCGCGTTCGGGAAGCTGAGCGGGAAGATCGGCGGCAAGCCCTTGCTGCTCCCGGCACGGCACTGGCTGAACCTCGGGCTCCTGATCGTCGCGATCTGGCTCGGCGGCTGGTTCCTCGGCACGTCCGACAGCGGCGCCGGCCTCGTTCCGCTCGTCCTGATGACGATCGTCGCGCTCCTCTTCGGCATCCATATGGTCGCGGCGATCGGCGGCGCGGACATGCCGGTCGTGATCTCGATGCTGAACAGCTACTCCGGGTGGGCCGCGTCGGCGACCGGGTTCATGCTCGGGAACGATCTCTTGATCGTGACCGGCGCGCTCGTCGGCTCGAGCGGCGCGATCCTGAGC
>PKRJ01000106.1 GCA_017577365.1 Gammaproteobacteria bacterium
GTTCGGCACGGGACTCGGAGGCGGCCTCTGGCTGATGCTGATCGGCTGGTTCCTGCACAACGCCGCAGTCATGAGCTATCGGCAGCTCCTCATTCGCGAGTCGCTGCTCGACGTGCCCGTCGCACGACTGATGCGCAGGGGCGCGGCAAGCGTGCCGCCGCGGCTGCCGATTCGCGAGTTCGTCGAGGATTACCTGCTCGGCGGGGATCAGCGCGCGTTCACGGTGGAGGAGGACGAGCGGTTGCTCGGCCTCGTGTGCCTGAAGGACGTGCATCGTCTGCCGCGCAGCGAATGGGACGTGAGAACCGTCGCGGACATCATGACGCCGACCGATCGTCTAGAGGTCGTGAGCTCCGACGCGGACGGGCTCGCGGCGCTGAACGCGCTCGGCCGGCGCAACGTCAACCAGGTGCCGGTCGTCGATCGCGGACGCGTCGTCGGCATCGTCACGCGCGAGGACGTGCTGCGCTGGCTGTCCGTCTACGGCGATCCGGAGCTCGGTCAATAATCTCGCGATTCCTCGGGCGACGTCGCGGAGCCGGTCTGGGCGCGCTGCTCGCGCTCTCCGGCGTCCGGCTCGCGCATCGCGCTTTTCACGGACTCGGCCGCTTCCTCGGCCCGTTCGCGAACGCGCTTCGCGCCTTCGCCGCCGGCACGCTTCAAGCGCTCGAGCGCGCGATCGCGCGCCGCGCCGAAGGCGCGGTCTTCGTGCTCGGTGGACGGTAACGCCGCGCCCGCGAGCGCACCGGCCGCAAGGCCGATCGCGCCGAGGAGGAGCGGCTGCTCTTCGAGCATGTGCCCGAAGCTCGTGCCGGCGCGGCTTACCCTGCGGCGTGCGCCGGACGACATCGATCGGGCGCGCTCGCTCATCGAATGCGCGGAGCTCGCCATTCGCTCCCGAGCGCTCATGAGACTTTCGCGCGCGGTTTCGCCTCGATCCCGCATCGCTTCACGCGCTTCCTGCACGCGCTCGCGAAGGCGGCCGCCGGATTCGCGGACGCGCTCCGAGGCCGTGCCCATTCGCCGTTCGCGGCCGTTGCCGTTGTGGCGCCGAGGATGGCGCCCGTTCGACGCCATCATCCACGCGATACCGATCGACGTCAGCAACGCCGGAACGGGATTCTCCTTGAGACTGTGGCCGAGATTTCCGCCGACCTCGCCGCCGTGCCGACGGACCTGTCCCCAAAGCTGCGCGAGCAGCTCGCTCGGCGAGAGCCGGTGCTCGAGCTCCTCGAGCGTCGCCTGAAGCTCGGCGCGCGTCATGTCGATCTCGCGCTCGAGCTCGTCCGGCGCCTTGTGCATGTCCTGCCGGAATTCAGCGCTGATGTGGTTCATGAACGTTCCTCTTGATCATCTCGCGATCCTTCTGCATCGCGGCTTGCGTGTGCTCGGGCTTGAACGAGGAGGCGTCCAGCTTCTTCTTGCCGCTCGACAGCATGATCGCGCCGATCAGCGCGACGACACCGCCGACGATCAACGCGGCCAGCCATTCCTCGACCACGAGCGACAGCCCGAGATACGCCGCCAGCAGCAGGAAGAGGAAGCCGGCGTAAAGGACGGCGCCGCCGGTCGCGATCGACGCGACGCCGCTGCGGGTCTCGCGAATCGCGTTCGTCGTCTCGACCTTGAGCAGCGCGAGCTCCTTCGTGAACAGCGTCGCGACCTCGTCGGCAAGCCGTCTGACGAGCGTGAATACGCGAGCGTCGCCGACGGGCCGAGTCTCGGGAGTCGTCGTCACGTCCTCGACGCCCCTGCTCACCGGCTCGTAGTCGTAAGCGGGTCTGCTCATGGCTCGGTCCTCCCGCGGTACGGGTCTCGAGGATCGAGCGGTTCGCTGCCCGACCCGCTCCCTTCGGATTCTGACGCGGCCGAGAGGTCACGCCCTTCGGGAGGGGATTCCGATTCGGTGGTCGGCGCCCAGTGGGCGCTCGACGAGCCGGCGCCCGGTCGTTCCGGGCCGGGAGCCTCGGGCCAGCGCTCGGACTCGATCTCGCTCCGCCCGGCGTAGAGCTCCTCTTCGTCGCCTTCGAGCCAAGTCTCGTCGTCGTCGAAGTCGTCGTCGTAATCGTCCTCGATCGGCCGGGCGCTCGTCGCTTTCAGGAAGCGTGATACGCCGAAACCGAGCGCGACGCTTCCGGCCAGGAAGCTCGCCGGATTGCGCCGTGCGAAAGCGGCGAGCTCCGCGGCGAAGTCTTCGATGTCGTTCTCGCGCAGGCCTCCGGCAAAGCGCTTCATGAGCTCGGCCAGGCTGCGTCCGTAGCCCGCCATCGCGCCGTCGGACGATTCGAGATCCGCGGCGGTCGACTCGAGCGCCGACGCGACCTCGTCCGCGCGATCGGCGGCCTTTCGCTTGGCTTCATCGAGGGTCTCTTTCCCGCGGTCTTTCGCCGACTCCGCGGCGTCGGAGGCGAGACGGGCCGCTTCGCGCTTCGTTCTCTCGATCTCCCGCTCGACGTCGGGATCGTGTGGTGTCGTCGACATGGCTCGTGCCCTTCCTGCCGTTCTACGTGGACAGGGCAGGATGCAATCGCCATGCCACGGATCGGGCGCGGCCGAGATTCCCGTTGCCGCAGAGAGAGGCGCGTCAGAATCGATGCCGGACGCCGACGTGCATGTTGTCGTCGACCTCGCGATCGACATCGAGGTCGAACTCGAAGATTCGATAGCCGATGAAGAGATCCGTCGTATCCGAGACGCGCGCTTCGAATCTGGCCAAGCCGTCCTTGATGTTGTCCGCGTTGCCGAAGGTCACGATGTCGGGTGCGTAGAACGCGGTCAGCGAGACGCCCGCAGCGCGTCTGCGCCCGAATCTGTAGGTCAGCGTTCCGCCCAGCGCGATCGCGAAGATGTCCTGGTTCTCTATCGAGATCAGCGCGCCGTAGGCTCGAGGCCCGATTTGCAACGACCAACCCGGGCGGCGTCGTTGCTCGCCGACCTCGAACAGCATGTCGGCGATGCCGATCAGGTCTCGGTCCTCGTTGATGAAGACGCCGGCGCGCGCGTCGTTCCGGCCGAGCTCGCCGACATCGAGCTTGCGGCCGTAGAGCACCTGCAGCGCGTCCTCGCTGAGATAGGCTTCGACGACCTGGAACTCTTCCGTCGAATCGCTCGACCGCGTGGTGCGGCGGTCGGGTTGGGCGGAAGCGTCGGCGTGAACGAGAAGGGCGGCCGCGCATGCCAGCGAGAGGATTCCGAGGATCGGGCTCCGGCGGGGGGCGGAAGCAGTGCCACTCATCGCGGTCTCCCTGTTGTGAAAGAACGGCCGGACTCGCGCGCCGAGGCGCGCCTCTCGTGCAGCGCAGGCACGCAACGCCCGACGCTCGTTACTCGCCGCGCATCGGCGTGTGATAGGCGGCGCAGTTGCAGTCAGGGTGCGTGCAGCCTGTGCCCGACGCGCATCCGTCGCTGCAGTACTGCTCGGCGCGTCTGCCGTTGGCCGGACCCACCGTGCACCGGCAATCGCCGTGAGAGCAGCTCCGTCTGGCTTCGGGTGCGGCTCCTGGTTCGCGACCAGGCGCGCTCATCGCTCGACACCAAGACTAGACAGTGGGCCTTCGCCCGCGGATGAAGAACACGATCGCGAGGATCAGCCCGACGACGAAAAGAATCCACGCGATGTTCGCGGCGGTGCCGGCGACTCCGGAGAAGCCGAGAATCCCCGCTACGATCGCGACGACGAGAAAGATCAATGCCCAATACAGCATCCCGCTCTCCTTTAAGGCGCGCCGGCGCAAGTGCCGACGCTCGATTCATGGCCTTCTCCCGAAGCGTTCAATCGTCGAGGTATCCGTCAAGATCGTCGTACGCCGAGAGCTCCTCACGCAGCCTGCGCCGTTCCATGTGATCCTCGATCCGCCGCCATGCCGGCCGCTCGGGGTCGTCCATCGATTGCAAAAAGCTGTCGAGGTCGAACTCCACGTCGTATGCGATGTTCATCTGTCGATGCTCCTTGCCGTTTCGTTCTGCTTCGTCATTACGCACAGCGCACACCTCGGAGGCACGTATTGGTGAACGCGGACAACCGCCTGGTGCAAGGACCATGCCACGCCCGTTGCGGGCTCGGCGATCGATGGCCAAGGACGCGCTAAGTCACTGTCGAGCGGATCGATCGAAGGGCGTTGCGGACGGCGCGGGACGCGCGCGCGCAGCGTGCCCGCATGCCAATTTCGCGAGTCGAGTGAACGGCATTGCTGTTGCGCAGACCGGCATGTCTCTTGCAGCCGCCGACGCTCGCTCGGGAACGGCCTCGAGGCCGCGCCCGACGAGCCACGAAGCAAGGAGGAACAGATGAAACGCTGCATCACGTTGTTCGCTTTGGGAGTGTGCGGGTACGCGCTCGCGCAGGAGCCGTTGCCGCCTTTCGAGGAAGTCGACTCCAATCAAGACGGGCAAATCAGTCGAACCGAGGCGTCGGCGATAGAAGGTCTCGATTT
>PKRJ01000016.1 GCA_017577365.1 Gammaproteobacteria bacterium
GTGCTCGCGCGACGCGTGCAGATGACGCAGATGCCCGAGCTCGTCGCGATCCTGCACAGCCTCGTCGGCGCCGCCGCCGTGCTCGTCGGCTTCGCGAACTTCATGGATCCCGAAAGCGTGCATACGGGCGTCGAGAAGACGATCCACGACGTCGAGACGTACCTCGGCGTGCTGATCGGCGCGGTCACGTTCTCGGGATCCGTCGTCGCGTTCGGGAAGCTGAGCGGCAAGATCGGCGGAAAGCCGCTGCTTCTGCCTGCACGGCATTGGCTGAACCTGGGCCTTCTGATCGTCGCGATCTGGCTCGGCGTCTGGTTCGTCGGCGCGTCGGAAAGCGACGCGGGGCTCGTGCCGCTCGTTTTGATGACGATCGTCGCGCTCCTTTTCGGCGTTCACATGGTCGCGGCGATCGGCGGCGCGGACATGCCGGTCGTGATCTCGATGCTGAACAGCTACTCCGGGTGGGCGGCGTCCGCGACGGGCTTCATGCTCGAGAACGACCTCTTGATCGTCACGGGCGCGCTGGTCGGCTCGAGCGGCGCAATCCTGAGCTACATCATGTGCCGCGCGATGAATCGGCGTTTCCTGTCGGTGATCGCGGGCGGCTTCGGCACGTCGGGCGGGCAGGGCGCGGCGGCGGCGCAGCAGGGCGAGGTCCGCTCGCTCGAGCCCGCGGAGGCGGCGGCAATGCTCGCGGATGCGAAGCGCGTCGTGATCGTGCCGGGCTACGGCATGGCCGTCGCGCAGGCGCAGCACGCAGTCTACGAGCTGACGAAAGAGCTGAAAGCGCGCGGCGTCGACGTCCGCTTCGCGATCCACCCGGTAGCGGGCCGTATGCCCGGGCATATGAACGTGCTACTCGCCGAGGCGAACGTTCCGTACGACATCGTGCACGAGATGGAGGAGATCAACGACGACTTCCCGGAGGTCGACGTCTCGATCGTCATCGGCGCGAACGACATCGTGAACCCTTCGGCGCAGGAGGTGCCCGACAGCCCGATCGCGGGCATGCCCGTGCTCGAGGTCTGGAAGAGCAAGACGACCTTCGTGCTGAAGCGCAGCATGGCGACCGGCTATGCCGGCGTCGAGAATCCGCTCTTCTTCAAGGACAACACCTACATGCTTTTCGGCGACGCGCGCGAGACGCTGACGGCGCTGATCAAGGCGTTGTAGGCATTTCCCTTACGCGAGACTCGGGGCTCTCGGTGTCAATGCGCCGTCGGCGGCTGCCGCCGGCGGCGCTCGGGCGATCGTGAAGATATCCCGATCGCGGCGTCGTCAATCGCGGCGGTTGCTCGTGCTGGCCGCGGGGAAACGGCTTTCGTACCAGCGCTGGACGGCTTCGGCCTCGGCGACCGCCAGGTTGTTGCGTTGCACGAGGAGCAGCTTGAACAGCTCCGACGCGTTCTCGCCGCCGGCCTCCAGCTCCGCCCGGATGCAGTTCACATAGGCCTGCATCGCCTGAAAGTACGCCGTTGTTTCGTCGTGCACGGTGTTGTCGGACTGGTCGATCTCCTCGGCCGGCGGGATCACCAGCAATGGGGGTTGCTCGCACCCCGCGTAGACGTTCGTCACAAAGCCGCCGGCTAACAGCCCGGCCAGCAGAGATGAGCGGTTCATTTCTCCCCCTGTAGTGCCGGCTACGAGGTCGGAAACGGTATCACAGCCCCCGGCTTCGGCACTACGGTGCGTCGTTTCTACGGGGCTTGAGTCCGCGCTTGGCAACCCCATATCAGGGGCCAACCGCGGCCGGGAATTGCCTTCGGTACCGGCCGCCGGGGTAGAAAGTCGGAGGCTCGGAGATGGAGAGGATCTACTGGCCGGTGGCGGCCGTACACGCTTATCTGCAGCTGTTGCACTTGAACCTCAACCTATGGAAGCCGCAGGTGGCGGAATGGCTTCACAGCGAGGAAGCCGATTCCTCGTTGAAGCTGTTGCTCCTGACGGTACCCTGCTCGCCGACGATCCACTGAGCTTCGCACGCGCCGCGCGGTCGCCTCGTTTCCGCGCTCGGCGCGTTATCCGCTTTCCGCACGCCGGGTAAATCTCCCGGTCACGATCACCGGGCGAGTCGCGCCTTGCGCCCGGCGGTAGCTTTCTTGTTCTCTCCCAGCCACCCGCATTCGTTTCCGTGGCACGAATGCTGCATCGAGCGCGTTGAGATGGACGCGTCGGAGCAGCGTTTGCCGCTTCAGATCGTCGAGGATGTGACGTTCCAGCAACGCACGTGGAAAGTCGAGCGCGTCGGCTGGATCGTGATTGCCGCGATCGTCATCGCGGCACTCTGCGGTTTGTTCGGCGGAGGCTGGCTCGGGCGCGCGGCGGTCCGTGCGGGCGACGGTAGTCTCTCGCTCGAGTACGACAGGCTTTGGCGCGTCCGATCTCCGGCCTCGCTCGAAGTCGACGTGAAAAGTTCAGGCCTCGACGAGGAGGGAGTCCGCGTTTGGATCGCGCGAGACTACATCGGGTCGATGAGCATCACGGAGATCACGCCGCAACCGGTGCGGGTCGAGGGCGATGCAGAGCGCGTCGTCTTCGAGTTCGCGACGACCGACGAGGCTTCCGCGATCGGCATCGTGTTTCGCGTCGAACCGCAGCGTGCCTGGCGGTTGCAAGGCGCGCTCGGGCTCGATGGCGGCTATGAGCTCCATTTCAGTCAATTCATCTTTCCATGATCGAGGATCGGTCCGAGCCGTCGCCTTTCTCTTCGGACCGGTCGACGACGGCGGAACGCCCCATGACCGACGGCCAATCGGTGCCTTGCGATGGATACCATTCTGAGGGCCGCCGCGATCTACGCGGCCTTGCTCGTCGTGCTGCGAATAGGCGGGAAGCGGACCCTCGGTCAGACGACGACGTTCGACTTCGTGATGCTCTTGATCATTGCCGAGACGACGCAGCAGGCGCTGCTCGGCGACGACTTTTCCGTGACCAATGCGCTCCTGCTGATCGCGACGATCGTCGGCCTCGATATCGCCTTCTCGCTAATGAAGCGCCGGTGGCCGAAGCTCGACCGGCTCGTCGAAGGCGTCCCGATGGTCATCGTCGAGAACGGCAAGCCGCTGCTCGACCGGATGGAGAAGGCGCGCGTCGACGAGGAAGACGTGCTCGCCGCGGCACGGGAATCGCAGGGATTGAAGCATATGGACCAGATCGAGTACGCGGTGCTCGAACGCAGCGGAGGCATCTCCGTGGTGCCGAAGCGGAACTAAGCCGCGTCGAGTGTCAATAGGTAGCTGTTCCAGCATAACCGCGACGTCCGGCGTTCGTGTTGCCCTTGTGACACGTGCGCCGCATGCGCGCACGCGATGGAACGGTTGGTCTACGTACAAAGTACATGGAGCAGCGAAGTTGCAGAACCAGCGTAGCCCCGATGCAGCGCTTCTGAACTTCATCGAACGACTGCCGACGACGATTCGAGACGTCATCCTCGCACGTTGCTGCAAGGCGTTTGGTCGGCTCCAGTTGACGCAGTACCAGGATCTGTTCGCGACGTTCAGGGCGATCGTGACCCCGAACAATCCCGAGGCGCGAGCGTATGCGTGCGCGATGATGACCGCGGTGCTCGAGCTCGCGCTGCACGACGAGCTCGCGGTCACGCACACCGCGCTCGCGGCCGAGCTCGAGACGGCGCCGGGCCGCCAGCCCGGCAGCTACGACCTTCAGACGCCGATCGCGCAAAAGCATTGGCGCGCGGCGCGGGAGGAATTCTTCGCGCTGCGGAAGGAAATGCTGGATGCCGCGTCGCTGCACCTCATGCTGGCGCAGCCGCCCGAAGGGCTCAGACCTGCCGGTCTCGAACGCTAGGGGAATAGAGAAGCGCGCGTTCTAGAAGGAGCTCGCGTCTTCGTACGTGGTGCCGAGGAGAGGACTTGAACCTCCACGGGGTCGCCCCCACTGGCACCTGAAGCCAGCGCGTCTACCAGTTCCGCCACCTCGGCAAGCGGTCGGAAGGCGCACGAATGTACTGGCCGCCTCCCGATCTGTCAAACGGTTTCATCAGCGCGGCCGGCTTTCGTTATAAGATGCGCCCCGATGAAACCATTACCCGTGCCCGCGCATAGGATCGCGTCCTGATGGCGCGACGAAAGAACGGCTCCGAAGGCGACCGCGAGCGCCGTTACGAGCACCCGATCCCGAGCCGCGACGAGATCCTGACCGAGATGGAGCGGGCAGGGGGGCCGATCACGCTGCCGGCGTTGGCCCGCCGCTTCGGCATCCGTACCGATTCGCATCAGCGGGCGCTCGAGAATCGCCTGAAGGCGATGGTGCGGGACGGGCAGCTGATCCGAAACCGCGCGGGCGAGCTCTGTCTGATCCGGCACCTGAACCTCCTGACCGGCGTCGTGCTCGCCCACCGTGACGGCTTCGGCTTCGTGAAACCCGACGACGGCGGCGACGACGTCTATCTGTCGCCGCGGCAGATGCGCTCGCTCTGGGACGGCGACCGTGTCGCCGTGCGCGTGAGCGAGGCGCACGGCCGACGCGAGGGACGCGTCGTCGAGATTCTCGAGCGCGGCCGCACGACGCTCGTCGGTCATTTCCGCACGGAACGGGGCATCGACTACGTCACCGAGGAAGGCGAGGGCCGGTCGGAGGTGCTGATCGCCCGCGGCGGACGCGGCGGCGCGCGTCCGGGCGATCTCGTGCAGGTCGAGATCGTCGAGCACCCGACGGAGCGCAGCCTCGCGATCGGCCGCGTCATCAAGGTCATCGGCCGCTTCGATCAGCCCGGTATCGAGACCGACGTCGCGATCCTCGCGCACGGCATACCGCACGAGTGGCCCGAGGCGGTCGTCGAAGCGGCGCGGAGGCTGCCGCCGCACGTCGTGCCGCGCGCGAAGCGCAATCGCGAGGACGTGCGCCGCGTGCCGCTCGTCACGATCGACGGCGAAGACGCGAAGGACTACGACGACGCGGTCTACGCGGAGCCGCACGGCGACGGGTGGAAGGTGCTCGTCGCGATCGCGGATGTCAGCTACTACGTCGAGGTCGGCTCCGCGCTCGATCGCGAGGCGCAGGTGCGCGGCACGTCGGTGTATTTCCCGGACCGCGTGGTGCCGATGCTTCCCGAGGAGCTGTCGAACGGGCTGTGCTCGCTGAACCCCCACGTCGACCGGCTGTGCCTCTGCTGCGAGATGATCGTGTCGAAGGAGGGGCGGGTGAAGCGCTCGCGCTTCTTCAGCGGGGTGATGCGCTCGGCGGCGCGGCTGACGTACACCGGTGCCGCGGAGCTGCTCGAGAACCCCCGGCCGAAGGGAGCGAATTCGAAGCTGCGTCCGATGCTGCTGCACCTTCGCGACGCCTATCGTGCGTTCCGGCGCGCGCGACGCCGGCGCGGATCGCTCGATTTCGATCTGCCGGAGACGAAGATCGAGCTCAACGTGCACGGTAAGGTCGAGGCGATCTACCCGGTCCCGCGGCTCGAGACGCATCGCCTCATCGAGGAGTGCATGATCGCGGCGAACGTCGAGGCCGCGAGGAGGATCGGCAAGGCGCGGCTGCCGTCCCTGTACCGCGTGCACGAAGGGCCCGACGCCGAGCGGGCGGAGGAGCTCATACTGTTTCTACGCAGCATGGGCTTCAAGACGCCGCCGCCCGGCAAGCTCACGCCGAAGCATCTCGCCGACGTCATCGATCGCGTCTCGGGCAAGCCCGAGGCGGAGCTCGTCGAGACGGTGGTCCTGAGGTCGTTGAAGCAGGCGCGATATCAGCCGCGCAACATCGGGCATTTCGGTCTCGGGCTTGCGGCCTATGCGCATTTCACGTCGCCGATTCGCCGCTATCCCGACCTGCTCGTGCATCGCGCGATCAAGTGGACCATCGAGAAGGGATCGCCGAAAGGCTATCCGTACTCGATGCAGGAGATGGAGCTGCTCGGCGAGCGCTGCTCCCGCTACGAGCGGCGGGCCGACGAAGCGGTGTGGGACGTCGAGGAGCAGCTCAAATGCATCTACATGAGCGAGCGCGTCGGCGAGGAGTTCCGCGCGATCGTGACCTCGGTCGTGCCTTTCGGGCTCTTCGTGCGGATACCCGAGCTCAAGGTCGACGGCCTCGTGCACGTGACCTCGCTCCCGCGCGACTACTATCACCGCGACGCGACCGGCACGCGGCTCGTCGGCGAGCGCACCGGTCGGACGTTCCGTCTCACGGATACGCTCGACGTGCGCCTCGTCGGCGTGAACATCGAGGAACGGAAGATCGACTTCGTGCCGGTCGAGCGCACGGCAAAAGCAGGAGCCGCGTGACGACGCGTATCTACGGCGTGCATTCGGTGCGGGCGCTGCTCGAGCAGGAAGACGCGAGGATCGTCCGCGCCCATGTCCTGGCCGAGCCCGCGGCCGATCGACTCGCGGAGCTCGTCGCGGCGCTCGAGGCCCGCGGCGTCGAGGTCAAGCGAGTCAACCGGCGCGAGCTCGATCGCTTGACCGGCGGCGCGGTGCATCAGGGCATCGTCGTCGAGACGTCGGCGCCCGCGGAGCTCGGCTTGACGGAATTCGAGGAGCTCGTCGTCTCGCGCGGCCGCGACGTGCGACTGCTCGTGCTCGACGGCGTCGAGGATCCGCGCAATCTCGGCGCATGTCTGCGCACCGCCGACGCGGCGGCGATCGACGCGGTCGTCGTGCCGCGGACGCGCGCCGCACGGCTGACGCCGGCCGCACGCAAGACCGCGACGGGCGCGGCGGAGCGGCTGCCGATCCTGCACGCGCCGAATCTCGTGAAAGTGCTGCGCTGGCTTCGCAGCGCGGGCGTGCGCGTCGTCGGCGCCGATTCCGAGGGTGCGCGGCCGCTGTTCGACGCGACGCTCGTGCCTCCGCTCGCGCTGGTCTTGGGCGGCGAGGGCCGGGGGCTCAAGCCCGCGACGCGGGCGGCCTGCGACGAGGTCGTCGCGATTCCGATGTACGGCCGCGTCGAGAGCCTGAACGTCTCGGTCGCCGCCGCGATCTTGATGTACGAGGCGGTCCGCCAGTCGCCTCCCGGGCGTTAAGAGACAGGGACGCTCGGGGGACTTCAGGCCGCGCAGGAAGAAAGAGCGCCTGCGGGAACCCGTTTTCACCGAGCGCGCTTGTGGTCCGAGGCGCCGTCGCGTACGATGCTCGGCCCGGCCGGGCGACCGCCGGCGATTCTCCTTGCCTCACCGCGATGACGGGAGGCTGTTACCCGAGAGGAGCACGATGAGACATTACGAAATCGTCTTCCTGGTCCATCCGGACCAGAGCGAGCAAGTGCCCGCAATGGTGGAGCGCTATCGATCGATGATCGAGGGCGCGGGCGGCAAGATTCACCGTCTCGAGGACTGGGGCCGGCGGCAGCTCGCCTATTCGATCCAGAAAGTGCACAAGGCGCACTACGTGCTGATGAACATCGAGTGCGACAAGCCGGCGCTCGATGAGCTCGTCGGTGCGTTCCGCTTCAGCGATGCGGTGTTGCGGCATTTGGTGATCAAGCGCGACAAGGCGGTCACGGAGCCTTCGCCGATGGCGAAAGCGCAGGAGGAGGACAAGTCGCGCGAGTCGGCTCCGTCGCGGCCGCGCCGTGAGGCGGACGAGGGCGGCGAACAGGCGGAGGCATCCGGCGAGGAGGCACCCGCCGAGCCTCAGGAGGAATCGGCCTAAACGCCGCCGGAATCGAGGAGACGCACGATGGCACGTTATTTTCGACGCAAGAAGTTTTGCCGCTTCACGGCGGAGGGCGTCGAGGAGATCGACTACAAGGATCTTGCGACGCTCAAGCAGTACGTCACGGAGACGGGCAAGATCGTACCGAGCCGAATCACCGGCACGCGCTCGATCTATCAGCGCCAGCTCGCGACGGCGATCAAGCGGGCGCGATTCCTGGCGCTGCTGCCCTATACTGACCGGCACTGAGCCGCGTGCCGCACGGCGCCGACGCGTCGATTCACGTCGTCGGCGCCGGGTCGCCGCCTCGCGTGACTGGCCGACGCTCGCCGGGCGGCGCGGTGCGCGATGTCAGGCTGCGTCACGCTGCCGGCCGAGCCCGTCATGAAGGGTTTTCTCGACTGGTTACTCGCGCGCCCGCATAGGCCGATTCTGCTTGCCGCTGCCACAAGCGTGCTCGTTCCGGTCGTGACGGTCGCGATCGTCGCGCTCGAGACGCTGAGAAGCGGCTTCAGGGACACGTTGCCGGGCGCCGCGATCGGCGCGGGCGTCGTCGCCGCGTTGCTCGTCATCTCGGCCCGGGTGCAGGGGGGCGATACGCTCTCCGCGCTCTATGCCGGGATCGTGGTCTTCGCGTTCGCGGCGGGGCTCGGCGTCGGTGTGCTATTGCGCTGGGCCAGGGGGATCGAGCGCGCCTTCCGCGCCCTGGTGCTCGTGATGGCCGGGGGCGTGTTCGCCGTGAGCCTGTTCGGCCCGGGCGGAGGCGACTTGTTCGCGCCGCTGTTCGACTATATTGCCGAGATCGGCGCGCCGGACGCGACGGAGGAGCAGCGCGCGGCCTTCCGCGCCGCGCAGCCCTTCGTGCTCGGACTGCTCGCGGCCGGCATGCTGTCCGCGCTCGTCATCGCGCTTTTCCTCGCGTACTGGCTGTGCGGCATCGCGGTCGGCGATACTCGCTTCGGCCGCGAGTTTCGCGAGTTGCGCCTGGGTCGGTCGCTCGGCATACCTGCGATGGTGCTGATCACGGCCGGACTGGTGTTGGGCGCACCTCTGATACAGAATTTGGCGGCGCTCGCGCTCGTCGGTTTCGTGTTCCAAGGGCTCTCGGTGATGCACGCGTGGGCTCATGCGCGGCGTTGGCATACGGCGCTCGTCGCCGGCGTTTACGTGCTGTTGATCACGCCGTTGACCGGCGTCGTCGTGCTGGGCTTGAGCGCCGTCGGCCTGATGGACAATTGGTTCGATCTGCGCGCGCCGTTGCGCCCGCGAACCTGAATGGAGACGACCTGATGCAAGTCATTCTGCTCGAGAAGATCAACAACCTGGGCGGTATCGGCGACCTGGTCAAGGTCAAGCCCGGTTACGCGCGCAACTACCTCATCCCGAAGGGCAAGGCCACGCTCGCGACGCCCGAGAACATCAAGAAGTTCGAGGAGCGGCGGGCCGAGCTCGAGGCCCGCGCGGCGGAGGAGCTCGCGCGCGCGAAGGAGCGGGCGAGGAAGCTCGAAGGCCAGGCCGTTCGCATCAAGGCGCAAGCCGGCCCCGAGGGCAAGCTGTTCGGCTCGATCGGCACGACGGATATCGCCGAGGCGATTCAGGCGTCGCTCGGCGTCGAGGTCGAGCGCAGCGAGGTGCGCTTGCTCAACGGACCGCTGCGCGTCGTCGGCGATCACGAGGTGGAGATCCACCTCCACAGCGACGTCGACGTCACGATCACGGTCGCCGTCGAATCCGCGGAGCAGGTCGTCGAGTGACCGGCGTAGCGGCGAGTCGGTGAGCCGCTTCCTGGATGGTTGAGCGTGCCACGAGCCTGGGGCGGCGGGCCGCCGAGAAGCTGCGGCTCCCGCCGCATTCCGTCGAAGCCGAGCGCTCCGTGCTCGGCGGGCTCATGCTCGATCATCGCGCGTGGGACCAGATCGCCGACGCCGTCGAGGCGTCCGATTTCTACCGCGCCGATCACCGCCTGATCTTCAACGCCATCGCGACGCTCGTCGAGCGTGACGAGCCGCCGGACGCGATCACCGTCGGCGAGATGCTCGCGCGGCAGGGCGAGCTCGACGCCGCCGGCGGCCTCGACTATCTCGCGAGGCTCGTCGAGGAGACGCCGAGCGCCGCGAACATTCGCGCGTACGCGAAGATCGTCCGCGAGCACGCGATGCTGCGGCAGCTCATCGAGATCGGCGGCGACATCGCGGCGAGCGCTCACGACGCGGAAGGCCGCTCGGTCGACGAGCTCGTCGATCTCGCCGAGCAGCGCGTGTTCGAGATCGCGGATCGGGGCAAACGGCGCGGCTCGGGCTTCGTCGCGATCAAGCATATCCTCCCGAGAACGATCGACCGGCTCGACGTCCTGTGCCATAGCGACGGCGAGATCACCGGCATCTCGACCGGCTTCAAGGACATGGACAAGATGACCGCCGGGCTGCAGCGCGGCGATCTGATCATCATCGCGGGCCGGCCGTCGATGGGTAAGACGACGTTCGCGATGAACATCGCGGAGAACGCGGCCATCGGCGCGAACGTGCCGGTCGCGGTCTTCAGCATGGAGATGTCGGCCGAGCAGTTGAGCTTTCGCATGATCGGCTCGATCGGCCGAGTGAGCCAGCAGCACCTGCGCACGGGACGGCTGACGGACGAGGACTGGTCGCGGATCGAATCGGCCGTATCGATGATGTCGAACGCGCCGATCTTCATCGACGACAGCGCCGGGCTCACGCCGACCGAGGTCCGCGCGCGAGCTCGCCGGTTGAAGCGGGAGCACGGGCTCGGCTTGATCGTCGTCGATTATCTGCAGCTGATGCAGGTCACGGGCACGGTCGAGAACCGCGCGACCGAGATCTCGGAAATCTCACGCAACCTGAAGGCGCTCGCGAAGGAGCTCGACGTGCCGGTGATCGCGTTGTCGCAGCTCAACCGCAGCGTCGAGCAGCGCGCGGACAAGAAGCCGGTGATGTCCGACCTGCGCGAATCCGGCGCGATCGAGCAGGACGCCGACCTCATCGTGTTCATCTACCGCGAGGAGGTCTATCAGCCGGACACGCCGCGCAAGGGCATCGCCGACATCATCATCGCCAAGCAGCGCAACGGACCCGTCGGCGAGTTCCATCTCGCGTTCCTCGGCGAGTACACGAAGTTCGAGAACCTCGTCGCCGAGGCCTACGGCGAAGGCGTCTACTGACGGCCGGCCGCGTTCGCGATCGATGCGGGCCTCTCCGCCCGGTCAGTCGACGAAGAAGCCCATCTTCACGCCGGCGAGCTGAATCACGTCGTTGTCGTTGAGCTTGCGCGCCTGCGGGCCGATGCTCACGCCGTTGACGAGCGGATAATCGTCCGGCTTCCCGCTCTCGACGTGCACGATGAAATAGCCTTCCGCGCGTCGCGTGATCGCGGCGACCTGCACGCCGGGGCGACCCAGCGTCGTCAGAGCCTTCGACAGCACGAGCTCGCGGCCGGCGAACGTGCCCGAAAGCACCTGGAGCTTCGCCAGCGGCAGGACCGGTGCCGCGGCCGGGTCGACCTCCTGTGTCGACGTGGGCGAGAACTTGCGCGGCGCGGGCTTCTCCGTCGGCGCCGCGGCGACTCGAGCGCTTTTCGCGGCCGCGGCCTCCGCGGCGCGTGCGGCCTTCTCGATCTGCTTCTCCATGCGACCGCTCGGCTCGATGACCATCGTCTTCGTGAACTCGTCCTCGGTCGCCTGCTCGACGCGGTCATCGATGTAACGAAGCTGGTGATGCCCGATCGTGATCACGTCGCCGTGCTGAAGGGCATGCTTCTTGATCAGCTTGCCGTTGACGTACGTGCCGTTCGTGCTGTTCAGGTCCTCGAGGAACGAGTCGTTAAGGATGTTGATCAGCAGCGAGTGATGGCCGCTTACCGCCGCGTTGTCGATGCGGATGTCGTTATCCGGCAGACGCCCGATGGTGTAGCGCTCCTTGGTCATGTTGTATTCGGCCAAGGTCTGGCCATCCAGGCTAAGGACTAAACGTGGCATGGTAGTCGTCCCGCTTCATCCAAACAGACTGCGAAATTTCCCGAGTAGCCCCTCTTCCGCTGGGAAACTGTCGATGACGTGAACGAGGCCGACGGAGACGTTGTCGCGTCCGCCGTTGTCGTTCGTGAGCTTGATCAGCTGCTCGGCGATCGTCTGGACGTCGTTCTCGAACGTGCTGATCGTCAGGTGAATGTCTTCGTCCTCGACCATGTCGGGGAGGCCGTCCGAGCAGAGGAGATAGTAGTCTCCGCGTTGCACGTCGATCTCCTGCACCTCGACGTCCACGGTCGCTTCGACGCCGAGCGCGCGCGTGACGTAGTTGCGGTTCGTCGAGCGCTGCGCTTCCTCCGGCGAGTAGAAACCGCGGTCCACCAGCTCCTGCAGCAGCGAGTGGTCCATCGTGATCTGCTCGAACTTGTTGCCGCGGAGTCGATACAGCCGCGAGTCGCCCACGTGCGCGACCGACACGTGATTGTCGTAGAAGAGGCACGCGACGAGCGTCGTTCCCATGCCCTCGCATTGAGGCTGGGTTTGCGCCGTCTGATTGATGATCTTGTTCGCCCGGGCGATCGCGTCGCGGAGCACGATGGTCTGGCGCATGAGGCCGGTCTCGGGCTCGATCGCGTTGCGCTTCTCGCGCTTGCATCCCTCGGTCACGAGCTCGACGACGGTTTTCACGGCGATCCCGCTCGCGACCTCGCCGGCGTTGTATCCGCCCATGCCGTCGGCGAGCACCCACAGCCCGATATCCGGAGCACAGGCGATCGCGTCCTCGTTGTGGTCGCGCACTCTGCCGACGTCCGTCAACTCGACGTGGGCGAACTTCCCTCTCAGACTCATAGTGGTTGTTGCGGACGATGGTGCGGGGTTACTCGAAGACACGGGCAGGCGCCGGGCGTTCACGGCTGCCCCCCAACGCCGGAACGTAATGAGGCCCGACTTTGGTCCGCGATCGAGCGAATGCCGGCGTGAAGCGCGGCCCCGGACGGTACCGAAACGCGTGGCTCCCCCGGCCGTTCAACGATCGCGAATCTGAGGTCGGTCATCGAGTTATCCTGAGAAGTCGTTCCGCCGGTCGAAAGCGGTGAAAGCGTAGCATTTTGGGCGATTAAGTCCGTGTGCGCTTTCACGTTTCACCGTTCGGACGCTTCGCGGCGGCACCGAAAAGGGGTGCCGCGGATAAGTCGCTCGTCCCCGCGCGCCGCCACTCCGTACGGTAGGGCACGCCCGCCGCGTCGATGTCATTAGCTGCAAATCATACATAATCGCCGGTTGCCGCATATCCCCGCCCCGGTCGATGGGATGCGCGGCCGCCGGCCGCGTCGGCCGCGATTCGGCTATGCTCCGCGCATGGCGAAACCGAAGACGGCGTACGTCTGCGAGGCGTGCGGCGCTCAATCCCCCAAATGGCAGGGCCAATGCGCCGACTGCGGCGCGTGGAATACCCTCGTCGAGGCTCGTCCCGATGCGGCGCGGCAGCGCGCGCAGCGGGCGCAATACGCCGGGCGAGTCGAGCTGGCCCGGCTCGACGAGCTCGCGCCGAGCCGCATCGAGCGCCGCTCGAGCGGCTTCGGCGAGCTCGACCGCGTTCTCGGCGGCGGGCTCGTGCCGGGATCGGTCGTGCTGCTCGGCGGGGATCCCGGCATCGGCAAGTCGACGCTGCTGCTCAAGGCCCTCGCGAGCCTCGCGGCCGAGGAGCCGGCGTGCTACGTGACCGGCGAGGAATCGCTCGATCAGATCGCGCTCAGGGCGAGACGGCTCGGCGTCGCCGACGCGCCGATCCAGCTGCTCGCGGAAACCTGCGTCGACGCGGTGCTCGCCCAGCTCGAACGCTCGCCGCCCGCGGCGCTCGTGATCGATTCCATCCAGACGCTCTACACCGAGGCGCTCGAGTCCGCCCCGGGATCGGTCAGCCAGCTCAGAGAGTGCACGGCGCAGCTCGTCCGTTTCGCGAAGACGCACAACGTCGCGACGCTCCTCGTCGGCCACGTGACGAAGGAGGGCACGATCGCGGGCCCGCGAGTGCTCGAGCACATGGTCGACGCCGTGCTCTATTTCGAAAGCGACGTCGGGAGCCGCTACCGCATCATCCGGGCGGTGAAGAACCGTTTCGGCGCGGCGAACGAGCTGGGCTTCTTCGTCATGGCCGAGGAAGGATTCCGCGAGGTGAAGAATCCTTCGGCGATATTCCTAGCGCGGCGCTCGGAGCCGGTGCCGGGGAGCGTGACGCTCGTCACGCGGGAGGGCTCGCGGCCGCTCCTCGTCGAGGTGCAGGCGCTCGTCGATCAGAGCCTCGGCACCCATCCGCGCCGGCTCGCGCAGGGATTCGATCCCGGGCGGCTCGGTCTGCTGCTTGCCGTGCTGCATCGGCATTGCGGGATCCACGTCGGCGATTGCGACGTCTATGCAAATATCGTCGGGGGCTTGCGCGTTACCGAGACGGCATCCGACCTCGCGATCGTGCTCGCGGTGCTGTCGAGCTTTCGCGAGCGGCCGTTGCCGGAACGGCTCGCCGTTTTCGGTGAGGTGGGATTGACCGGAGAGATCCGGCCCGTGCCGTTCGGCGAGGAGCGCGTGATCGAGGCGGAAAAGCACGGCTTCGACCGCCTGCTCGTGCCGCGCGCGAACCGTCCGCGGCGGGAGGGGCGGGCGGAGGTCATCGCCGTCGAGAAGCTGATCGACGCAGTCGACGCGCTGTTCGGCTGACGGCCGTCAGCCCTGCGCCGCGCGAAGCGTCGGCAGCTCCTCGTGGGCGCGCGGCGTCAGGACTCGCACTTGCTTGATGGCGTGCTCGGTCGCGTCGAGGATCTCGATGGGGTAACCGTTGACCGTCAGCGACGTGCCGGGTCGCGGGATCGTCTCGAGCTTCTCGATGATCAAGCCGTTCAACGTCTTCGGGCCGTCGGTCGGCAGATCCCAGCTCATCAGGCGGTTCAGCCTTCTGATGTTCGCGCTCGCGTCGACCAGGTAACTGTGGTCGCTCTCGCGCGTGACGCCGATCTCCGCGAGCACCGGCTCCGAATCGAGGTCGCCGACGATCTCGCGAAGGATGTCCTCGGTCGTGATCAGCCCTTGGATATCGCCGTACTCGTCGACGACGAAAGCCGACCGACGCTTCTGCTGCTGAAAGTTCAGCAGCTGTTTGTTGAGCGGCGTGCCCTCGGGCACGAAGTAAGGCTCGCGCGTGTGCTCCAGCAGCCGCTGCGGCGTCAGGGTGCCTTTCGCGAGGTCCGCGAAGAGCTCGCGCGTGCGCACGACGCCGATGATGTTGTCGATATCATCGCGATAGACCGGCAGCCGGTTGTGCTCCGTGCTTTGGATCAGCGCGAGGTTCTCGGCCCAGTCGCGCTCGAGGTCGATGCCGACGATCTCCTGCCGCGGCACCATCACGTCGTCGACGGTGATCGCGTCGAGGTCGAGCACGCTCAGCAGCATGCGCTGATGGCGGCGCGGCACCATCACGCCGGCCTCGGCGACGACGGTGCGTAGCTCCTCGGCGCTCAATAGATGCGGCGGAACGCGATCGGGGCGCACGCCGAAGAGGCGCAGCACGCCGTTCGCCAGCAGGTTGATCAGCCAGACCGCCGGATAGACGACCTTGAGCAGCGGAGCGTAGACGAGCGACGCGGGCAAGGCGATGCGGGACGGATGCAGCGCCGCGATGGTCTTGGGCGCGACTTCCCCGAAGATCAGCACGACGAGCGTCAAGACGATCGTGCCAACGAAGACGGCGCTCTCTCCGCCGAGCTGCAGCGCGATGATGGTGACGATCGCGGCCGCCGCGAGATTCACGGCGTTATTGCCGAGCAGAATCAGGCCGATCAGGCGATCGGGGCGCTCGAGCAGCCGTTCTGCGACCCTCGCGGAACGCTGTCCCTTCTTGGCCCTGTGCCTCAACTGATAGCGGTTGAGGCTCATCAAGGCCGTTTCGCTACTCGAGAAGAACGCTGAGAGGATGAGGAGAACGATCAGCAGGCCGAATAGCAGGCCTAGAGGAACGTCGTCGTTCAAAAAAGGTGAACCTCCACGAGGATATGTTGGTCTCTAGAGTGAACGAAGCCGAAACGGAGTGTCAAGGAGACAAGTCCCGGTTATTTCGGGCCTTCCGCGGTAGGGGGGGCCTACCGAAGCCCTTCGTGCGCCCCGTCGCTCTCGAGCGGGCATAGAGTCCCCGCGACGTGCTACGCTCGCGCCGTCCACACACCAGCTGCTTAGAACGAACACCAGCTCATGTTCGATACGTTGACCGAGCGCCTGAACGGCGCTCTGAAGAAGATCACGGGCCGCGGCCGGATCACCGAGGACAATGTCCGCGATACGGTCCGACAGATTCGTATGGCCTTGCTCGAGGCCGACGTCGCGCTGCCGGTCGTCAAGCGCATCGTCGAGCGGGTTCGCCAGCGCGCGCTCGGCACCGAGGTCGCGCGCAGCCTCAATCCCGGCCAGACGTTCGTCAAGATCGTGCATGACGAGCTCGTGCACGTCCTCGGCCGCGACCAGACGCCGCTCCGGCCGAAGGGCAGACCGGCCGTGCTGCTGCTCGTCGGCCTCCAGGGCGCCGGCAAGACGACGACGGCGGGCAAGCTCGCCCGATACCTTTCGAACGGGCAGACGTCCGAGGTGCTGCTCGTCAGCACCGACGTGTACCGTCCCGCGGCGCGCGAGCAGCTCGAGACGATCGCTCGGGATATCGGCGCGGGGTACGTGCGGCCGGCGTCGGACAACCCGCGCGAGATCGCGCTCGAGGCCCTCGCCGAGGCCCGCCGCCGCGCCTCGCGGTGGCTGATCGTCGACACCGCCGGCCGGCTGCACGTCGACGACGAGATGATGGCCGAGGTGCGGGAGCTCCACGCTGCGATCGATCCATCCGAGACGCTGTTCATCGTCGACGCGATGCTCGGTCAGGACGCCGTGAACTCGGCAAAGGCGTTCCACGACGCGCTGCCTCTGACGGGCGTGATCCTGACGAAGGCGGACGGCGATGCCCGGGGCGGCGCGGCGCTCTCGGTGCGCGAGATCACGGGCGTCCCGATCAAGCTCGTCGGCACCGGCGAGAAGCTCGATGCCCTCGAGGCCTTCGTTCCCGAGCGCTTCGCGTCGCGCATTCTCGGCATGGGCGACGTCGTCGGCCTCGTCGAGCAGGTGCAGCGGCAGATCGACCGCGAGAAGGCCGAGCGGGTCGCGGCGAAGGTCAAGAAGGGCAAGACGCTCGATCTCGAGGATTACAAGGATCAGCTCGAGCAGCTGCTCGGCATGGGCGGCCTCGCTTCGGTGCTCGAGAAGCTGCCGGGCGTGAAGCCCGACGCGCTCGCGTCCGCGGGCTTCGACGATCGGCAGCTCAGGCGGCAGATCGCGATCATCAATTCGATGACGCGGAAGGAGCGGCGGAACCCGGACCTGATCGACGGCTCGCGCAAGCGCCGGATCGCCGCGGGCTCCGGGCTGCAGATCCAGGACGTGAACCGGCTGCTGAAGCAGCACAAGCTGCTCGCGAAGACGATCAAGCGGGCGTCGAAGGGCGGGCTCGAGCGGGCCCTTGGCGGCATGCTGCGCGGGCGGGGCGGGATGCCGTTCGGCCGCTGAGCGTCGTCTGGCCCGCATGCCGCATCTGCCGCGTTGGCGGAGCGTGGGTTCGGTTCCGTGGAGCGCCCAGCCCACGCTGCTATGCGTCGGAGGTGGGGGCCCTGGCTAGCCGAACGGCCGTGGTGCGCGCTATCGCTCTTCGCGGGAGCGTGAGCGGCAGGGATGCCGCGACCGCAGCGCACACGGACGTGCTTGCAGCGGTCCCGCGAAGAGCGATAGCGCGCACCACGGCCCTGCGGTGGGGTCAATAGCGCGGGAAAGGGGGTACGTGGACTGCCGCGATGCGGCTAACCCTTTCGGCCACGCGGAAAAGCAAGTAGAATTCCGCGCCTTGCCAGAGCGGTCCAAGGCGGCCGCTCTTTGATTTTCTGACGATCCGACGAGATCGAGAGTAACCGGGATTCGAAGCTTATGGTGAGGATACGTCTGTCGCGCGGCGGAGCGACGAAGCGCCCCTTCTATCACATCGTCGTCACGGACCGCCGGAACCGCCGCGACGGTCGGTACATCGAGCGCCTCGGCTTCTACAATCCGATCGCGCAAGGCCAGGAGAAGCCGCTCGAGATCAACCTCGAGCGGACGGAGTACTGGCTGCGGCAGGGCGCCCAGGCGTCCGAGCGCGTCGAGCAGCTGATCAAGCAGTATCGGAGCTCCGTGGCCGTCCAGTAGGCGCGCCGGCTCGAGTTTTGCGCCGGGGCGGTGAGTGCCGACGACTCGAGGAGGGTGACGCTAGGCCGCATTTGCGGCCTGTTCGGCGTCAAGGGCTGGGTCAAGGTCCTGTCCTACACCGAGCCGCGTGAGAATATCCTCGGCTACGCCGAGTGGTTTCTCGAGCACGGCGGCGCGCTGCACCGCGTCGAGGTCGAGGCGGGGCGTCCCGCCGCGAAGCACGTCGTCGCGAAGCTCCGCGGCATCGACGATCGGGACGAGGCGCGGCGCTGGCTCGGCGCCGAGATCAGCGTCGAGCGCAGCGCGATGCCGCCGCTCGAGCCGGGCCAGTACTACTGGGCGGACCTCGAGGGCCTCACGGTCCGAAACTTGCGCGGCGAGACGCTCGGCGAGGTGGATTACTTGATGGCGACAGGAGCGAACGACGTGATCGTGCTGACCGGCGGCAGCGACCGGCTGATTCCGTTCGTGCCGCACGTCGTCCGCGACGTCGACCTCGGCGCCGGCGTGATCGTCGTCGATTGGGAGTCGAGCTGGTGGGAGCAGTGAGATGTACCGCTTCGGTGTCGTTTCGCTGTTTCCCGAGCTGATCGAGCCGGTCGTCCGGTACGGCGTCGTCGGCCGGGCGCGCGAGCGCGGGCTGATCGCGCTCGAGCACATGTCACCGCGCGAGTTCGCGTACGACCGGCACCGCACGGTCGACGACCGGCCGTACGGCGGCGGCCCCGGCATGGTGCTGAAATACGAGCCGATGCGCGACGCGATCCGTGCCCTGCGCGCCCGGATGCCGGCCGGATGCCCCGAGTTCGTGCTGAGCGCGCAGGGGCGGCCGCTCGATCAGGCGCTCGTCGCGGAGCTCGCGCGGGCGCCGGGTGTGCTGCTGGTCGCCGGCCGGTACGAAGGCATCGACGAGCGGATCGTCGAAGGCGAGGTGCGCGAGGAGCTGTCGATCGGCGACTATGTGCTCTCCGGCGGCGAGCTGGCCGCGGCCGTCGTGATCGATGCGGTGACGCGGCTGTTGCCGGGAGTCCTCGGGCACGAGGATTCGTCGGCCGAGGACTCGTATAGCACCGGGTTGCTCGATTGTCCGCAGTACACGCGGCCCGAGCACGTCGACGGCATGAGCGTGCCGGAGGTGCTCCTCACCGGCGATCACGGCGCGGTGAGGCGATGGCGCCTCAAGCAATCGTTGGGGCGGACCTGGCTCAAGCGGCCGGATCTGCTCGAGGGACGGCGGCTCACGCCCGAGGAGGCGGAGCTGCTCGAGGAATTCAAGCGCGAGGTCGGTGCCGCCCCGCGGAAGATCGCGGGCCGATAGCGACCGGTTCGAAAGGCAGAGGGTCTGGCGATGTCGAGACTGATTGACGAGATCGAGCGGGAGCAACTCAAGAACAACATTCCGGATTTCGCGCCGGGCGACACCGTCGTCGTGCAGGTGAAGGTGAAGGAGGGCGATCGCGAGCGCTTGCAGGCGTACGAGGGCGTCGTCATCGCGAAGCGCAATCGCGGCCTGAACTCGTCGTTCACCGTGCGCAAGATCTCGCACGGCGAGGGCGTCGAGCGCGTGTTCCAGACGCATAGCCCGGCGATTGCCGACATCAAGGTCAAGCGTCGCGGCGACGTGCGTCGCGCGAAGCTCTACTACCTGCGCGAGCGCAGCGGCAAGTCCGCGCGCATCAAGGAAAAGGTCTGAAGCCATTCCGGCGAGAGCGCGGCGTTATCGACCGACGCCGCCGTGCGTTGCTGCACGGAGCGCCGTTTCCGATGAGCGCGACAGGCTGGAACCCGATCTCGGGCGGTCCCCGCGCCGCCCGACGCGCGCCGCTCGCGGCCTTCATCTGTGCCGCGGCCGTGCTCCTTTCCGGCTGCGCGGGGCTTGTCGGCTCGGTCGCGTCCGACACGCTGTCCGCGGCCATCCTCGATCAGGACGATCCGGCGCTGATCGAGGCAGGCGCGCCCGCGTATCTCCTGCTCATCGACGGTCTGATCGCGCGTAACCCCGACGACGTCGCGCTGCTCTCCGCCGGCGCCCGGCTGTTCGCGCTGTACGGCTCGCGCTTCGCGGCGAGCCCCGAGCGCGCCATCGCGCTGACGTCGAAGGCCCGCCGTTACGGTCAACGCGCCCTCTGCCTGCGCCAAGATTGGGCGTGCGACGCGGATCACACCGATTTCGATCGATTCGTCGAGCAGTTGAGCCGGGTCACACGCCGCGACGTCGACGTCCTGTACGCTTACGCGGTGAGCTGGCTGAGTCATCTGGACGCGACGAGCGACGACTGGAGCGCGGTCGCGGAGCTGTCGTGGATCGAAGCGACGCTCGAGCGCGTGCTCGAGCTCGATCCGACGCACGCGGACGGCGCGGTGCACGGTTATCTCGGCATACTGAACGCGCTGCGTCCGCCTTCGCTCGGCGGGCGCCCCGAAGTGGCGCAAGAGTATTTCGAGCGTGCGATCGAGCTTTCGGGCGGGCGAGATCTTTCCATCAAGGTAGAATATGCACGCCGCTATGCGCGGCTCGTCTTCGACCAGGAGCTGCACGACCGATTGCTGGCCGACGTGCTCGAGGCTCCCGTCGAGGCGCCGGGGTTGACGCTGTTCAACGTGCTCGCGAAGGAGGACGCCGAGCAGCTTCTTGCATCCTCGAAGGAATACTTCTGATGACGGAGAGCCACGTCCTGCGACGCGTTCTGAAGCTGGCCGCGCTGCTCGTCGGCGCCCTCGCCGTGGTCTCTCCCGCGGCGGGCGTCGAGCTCAAGATCGCGACGATCGCGCCGGACGGCTCGCACTGGATGCGGGAAATGCGCGCCGCTGCCGCCGAGATCAAGGAGCGCACGGGCGGCGGCGTCGAGATCAAGTTCTATCCCGGCGGCGTGATGGGTAACGACGCGCAGGTGCTGCGCAAGATCCGCATCGGCCAGCTCCACGGCGGCGCGTTCACGGCAGGCGGTCTCGCGGAGCGCTACAGCGCGCTGAACCTCTACGGGATGCCGCTCTTGTTCCGTTCGCTCGACGAGGTCGATTACGTGCGCATGCACCTCGATCCCGTGTTGAAGAAAGGGCTCGAGGAGGCCGGATTCGTCAGCTTCGGGTTCATCGAAGGCGGCTTCGCCAACCTGATGTCCAACTTCCCGGTGCGAAGCCTCGACGACATGCGCCGGCGCAAGGTCTGGGTGGCCGAGGGCGACGCGATCAACTTCGCAGCGATGGAATCGCTCGGGCTTTCGCCCGTCGTGCTGCCGGTCACCGACGTCCTGACGGGCTTGCAGACGGGGCTGCTCGACGTGGCGGCCGCGTCGCCGGTCGCGGCGCTCGTGCTGCAATGGCACACGAAGGTGCGTTATCTGACCGATGTGCCGGTCTCGTATTCCATGGGTTTGCTCGCGATCGACCGGCGCGTTTACGAGCGCATTCCCGCAGAGCACCGCGCGATTTTCGAAGAGGTCGTCACGCGCACCGTCGCGCAGCTCGACGCGGCGGCACGCGAGGACAACCACCGTGCCCGCGAGGTGCTCGAGCGCTACGGCGTCGAGTTCGTCACGGTCGAGCCGGCGGACGTCGAGCAGCTTCGCGAGCGCGTGGCCGCGATCTACCCCGAGCTCGAGGCGCGGGCCGACGTCGACGCCGATCTGATGCGCCGCATGCTCGGACTGCTCGAGGAGTATCGCGCCGGGCACCGTAGCCAGGTAGCCGAGCGGGGGAATTGAGCGCCGCCGGCCGCGAGTCCTGGCTCGATCGCGCGGACCGCATCGGTCGTCGCATCGAGAACGCCTTGCTCGTCGTCGGCTTCAGCGCGCTGGCGTTGCTCGCCGGCGCGCAGATCGTGCTGCGCAACGTCTTCTCGGTCGGCATCGTCTGGGGCGATCCGCTCACCAGGATCCTCGTGCTCTGGCTCGCGCTGATCGGCGCGATCGCCGCGAGCCGCGACCGCAAGCACATCGCGATCGAGCTCGCCGACCGGATTCTCCCGCCTTCGTTGCGGCGCATCGTCGTCGTGATCAGGAGCGCGTTTGCCGCCGCGATCAGCGCCGCCGTCGCGTGGTATGCGTTCTCGTTCGTGCGGGAATCGTACGAGTACGGAGACACGCTGCTCGATCTGCCGGCGTGGTGGTTCCAGGCCGTGATGCCCGTCGCCTTCGCGCTGATCGCGTACCGGTATCTGCTGCGCGCGACCGCGGCCGCGCTCGGCCGAGAGTGAGATCATGGTCGGCGCGAGCGCTCTGCTGGTCTTGCTCGCCGTGCTCGGCGCGCCGCTGTTCGCGATCATCGCGGCGGGCGCGATGATCGGCTTCTCGCGGGCGGAGATCGACCTGTCCGTCGTCGCGATCGAGTTCTTCGGGATCGCCGAGACGCCGGTGCTCGTCGCGATTCCGCTCTTCACGTTCGCGGGGTTCTTGCTGAGCGAGGGCGGGGCGCCGCAGCGGCTCGTGCGTTTGTCACGCGCGCTGCTCGGCTGGCTGCCGGGCGGGCTCGCGATGATCGCGCTCGCGGTGTGCGCGCTCTTCACGGCGTTCACCGGCGCTTCCGGCGTGACGATCATCGCGCTCGGCGCGTTGCTGTATCCCGCGCTCGTCGAGGCGGGCTACGAGCGCCGCTTCAGCCTCGGGCTCGTCACCGCGTCCGGGAGCCTCGGCCTGCTGTTCGCGCCGTCGCTGCCGCTGATCCTGTACGGCATCGTCGCGGAAGCGCCGATCGACGATCTGTTTCTCGCCGGAATCCTGCCCGGCCTGCTGATGGTCGTCTTGCTTTGCCTTTACAGCTTTTTCCGCAATCGGCACGCCGCCCGAGCCGCGGGCTCGGCGCGCGACGTGATCGACGCGGTCCTGGCCGCGAAATGGGAGCTGCCGCTGCCGGTCGTCGTGCTCGGCGGGATCTACAGCGGCTATTTCGCCGTCTCGGAAGCCGCGGCGGTGACGGTGCTGTACGTCTTCGCCGTCGAGATGCTCATCCTACGCGAGATCCGCTGGCGCGAGCTGCCGCGTATCGTGCGGGAGTCGATGGTGCTCGTTGGCGCGATACTGACGATTCTCGGCATGTCGCTTGCATCGACGAATTATCTCATCGACACGGGCGTGCCGCAGCGGCTTTTCGAGCTCACGAGCGAGCATGTTTCGGGTCAGAAAACTTTCCTGCTGGCGCTGCTCGCGTTCCTGCTGGTGCTCGGCGCGATACTGGACATATTCTCGGCGATCGTGCTCGTCGTGCCGCTGATCGTGCCCGTCGCGCTCGAGTACGGCGTGCATCCGATCCATCTCGGCATCGTCTTCCTGGCCGCGATGGAGCTCGGTTATCTGACGCCGCCCGTGGGCTTGAATCTCTTCATCTCGAGCCATCGCTTCGGCAAGGATATTCTCGAGGTGCACTTGGCGACCGTACCGTTCCTTTTGGTATTGTTGGTTTCGGTGCTGATCATCACGTACTGGCCGGCGTTGTCGTTGGCCTTACTGACCTGACTGCGCAGGGCGAATATGAGCAACGGTTCTTTCGGGCGGGGCGTTCGCAGGGTATGGGCCGTCGTCGACGGCTTCCGCAAGCTCGTTCATCTGTTCCTGCTGCTCTTCGTGCTGCTCGTGCTCGTCGCGGCGCTTTCACGCCCGCAGCCTCGCGTGCCGGATTCGGCCGCGCTCGTGCTCGCGCCGCAAGGCCGGCTCGTCGATCAGCTTTCCGGCGATCCGTTCGATCGCGCGCTGGCGCGCGCGCAAGGCTCGCCGTTGCAGGAAACGCTGCTCAAGGACTTGATCGACGCGATCCGCGCCGCGAAGGACGACGCTCGAATCAAGGCGCTCGTGCTCGACACGAACGGTCTGACGAGTGCGGGCTTGACCAAGCTGCAAGAGCTTGCCGAGGAGATCGCCGAGTTCAAGGAGAGCGGTAAGCCGGTGATCGCCGCGGCGGACTTCTTCGAGCGCGATCAGTATCACCTCGCCGCGCAGGCCGACGAGATCTACATGCACCCGATGGGCTACGTGCTGATCGACGGCTACGCGAGCTTCAGGCCGTACTACAAGGAGCTGCTCGACAAGCTCTATATCGATTATCACGCGTGGACCGCCGGCGAGTACAAATCGGTCGTCGAGCCGGCCACGCGCAATGGCATGTCGGAGGAAGATCGCGAAGCGACGTCCGAGTACTTGAACGCGCTGTGGGCGAGTTATCAGGCCGACGTCACCGGTGCGCGTCGGCTCGAGCGCAATGCAATGCAACGGTATGCGGACGAGTTCGTCGCGCTATTACGCGAGGCGGGCGGCGACCTCGCTCGGCTCGCCGTCGACTATGGCCTCGTCGATGAGCTCGCGTATCGCGACGAGGTCGAAGACAGGATCCGCGAGATCGTCGGCGGCTCGGAAAACGACGAGCTTCCGACGATCGACCACGAGACTTACCTGGCTGCCGTCAACGGTGAGCCGAGACAGCCGGTGGCGCCGGGCGGCAGCCTCGTCGGCGTCGTCGTGCTGTCCGGCGAGATCGTCGACGGCCGTCAGCCTCCGGGGAGGATCGGCGGCGATTCCGCGGCCGAGCTGATTCGTCAGGCGCGGGACCACGATCGAGTCAAGGCGCTGGTCGTGCGCGTCGACAGCCCGGGAGGCAGCCCGCTCGCGTCGGACGTGATCTTGCGCGAGATCGAGCGCTTTCAGGAGAGCGGCCGCCCGGTCGTCGTCTCGATGGGCAGCGTGGCGGCCTCCGGCGGCTATTGGATCTCGATGGCCGCGGATGAGATCTGGGCGAGCCCGACGACGCTCACCGGTTCCATCGGCGTCGCGATAGAGGTGCCGACGTTCCAGCGCACGCTCGAGCGGATCGGCGTCAACATCGACGGCGTCGGCACGACGAGGCTCGCGGGCCAGTTCGACAGCTTTCAGGGGCTCGGCGAGGACGTTCGCGACATCCTCGATCAGACGGTCCGGCAGTTGTACGAGCAGTTCGTCGGGAAAGTCGCCAGCCATCGCGGCCGATCGTTCCAGGAGATCGACGCGGTCGCGCGCGGCAGGGTATGGACCGGCGAGGCGGCGCTCGAGCGCGGGCTCGTCGACAAGCTCGGCGATCTCGACGACGCGATCGCGTCGGCGGCGGAGCTCGCGGGCCTCGAGGAAGGACGCTACGGGATCCGATACTTCGAGCCCGAGCTCACGTTCGCCGAGCGTCTGGCGCTCGGCGTCGTGAAGGTCGCGGCGCCGGTCGTGAAGGCGCTCGATCTCTCCCCCTGGCCGCCGGAGCTTACGACGCTGCTCGAACGTGCCGAGACACCGCTTCGCCTGCTCGCGGCGAAGGGCGACCGGCGCGGGCTGTACGCCCACTGCTTCTGCGACGTGCGCTGACGCAAGACGTGCGCCGTTCCAGGGGAACGGCCGTGCGTCTCGTCGTTCACGCGAGACGCATGCGCCCCAAGAACTGCGAGATCAGGTCGTGGCGTCGATCCCAGAGATAACGCTTTCGACCCGGAGGGCCCAGAACACCCAGAAGCCCCTGCCCGGGCTGACGCGTCCAGATACCGGCCGCGTACGCGCTGCCGAGCTTCTTGAGACGCAGGAACGGACGTTCGTCGCCTTCGAGCGCATAGCGTCCCGAGACGCCTAGGGTAGGGAGGCCCCATCGATGCGCGAAGGTATACCACGCGGCCTGTGAATCGGTCCGAACGGTGCACGTCGCGGTCGGCGTCTTCACCTCGCGCACGCCCGCTCGCAAGCTGACCTCGAACGCCCGTTCGAGATCGCCGAGGTAAAAGGTCACGGGCGGGACCCAGCGCCGTAACGGCCAATGATAGTGCGCGGCGATATCGGCGATTCTCTTCTCGGTCGTCTCGAGAATCGTGTCGAACGCGACCCGGGGCGTTCGATGAAGGGGCAGATCCTCGATGCGCGCGTAGTCCCGACGATAGCGTTGCATCGCCGATGGGGTTCCGGAGAACGGCGCATCGAGCTCCCAGGTATCGCCCGGGTACATCACGACGAGTCGCTCCTGGGGTATGCGCCGGACGACGTCGTCGATCGTGTTGATCTGCTCGTTCATGTGCGCGTTCGACGGATGACAGAAGCGCACGAAGCTCGCAAAAGGCAGAACCCAGCGCGGCTCGAGCAGCGTGAAATCCTGAACGAAAGCGTCGAGCGCGCGGCGCGCCGCGGCGCGCTTGCGCTCGTGATCGTCCGGATTGCCGGCCCAGCCCGCGATCGAGAACTGATCGAGCAGCAGACGGATCGGTCCTACGTCCCGTCGTAACGCACGCAACGTCGCCGGCGGCGTCTGGCAGTCGTTGAGGTTCAGCAGCGCGCCGTTCGGGTCGCCGTCTCTGACCGCAAGGCACGAATCGGTATGACCGATCTGCCGGCAGTAGATCTCGACGCCGTTCGCGAGCGGCCGCCACCTCGCATGGTCGAGCTCGACGACGGAGGCGAACCCGAGGGACGCGAGGAAGTCGTAGACCGTCCGGCTGTAGTGGCGTTGGAACAGCGCCGTGATGCCGCGCCGGCGCTCCGGCGGAATCGCCTTGAGCGTCGGAATGCTCAGGTGGTCCGGGTGCTCGTGGGAGATCCAGACATGCGTGACCCGACTCCACGCGTCGTCCGAGATGAACGGCTGCGGATGCAGGGCCCAGCTTTCGTTGAAGGCGAAGCCCTCGAGCCAGGGATCCATCAGGATGCCGACGCCCCGAGTCTCGAGCAGCACGCTCGCATGACCCACGAAAGTCAGTTTCATCGTCTCGGACCTCTTAGGATCGCCATCGGCCGGCGAGCAGGCTTGTTCGAAGAATCGTTGCTTCGCCGCTCTCACGAATATCTCGAACCTAGCAAGAAACGGGCCAGCTCGGATTGGAGCGTGCAGGGTCGCGTGCTCTCGGACGAAGCGGCCTTTGCCCGGGCGCAAGCCTGGTCGCGGAGCGGCCGAAGAAGTAACTTTCAGTGTCGGCTTTCCGGGTGACCGAGGCTTCGCATGGATACACTGCGCATCGACCGTTGGCTTTGGTGCGCGCGGTTCTACAAGACCCGCAGTATCGCGGCCGATGCCGTCAAGGCCGGCCACGTCAAAGTCAATGGGCAACGCGTGAAGCCGGCGCGCGAGGTCAAGGTAGGCGACGTGCTCGTGATCACGCAGGGCGACGTCGAGCGCGAGGTCACCGTGGCCGGAATTCCCGTGCGGCGGGGGCCCGCGCCCGAAGCGGCGACGTGTTACGTCGAAACCGAGGCCTCGATCGCCAGGCGGCGCGAAGCGGCCGAACGGCGCGCGATCGAGCGCGAGCTCCTTCGTGCGCCGACACCCGGGCGTCCGGACAAACGCACGCGGAGGCTGCTACGGGCGCGCAAAGCCGGTCGCGACGACGACTGAAGGGACGTCAAGTCCCGAGCCGTTTGGGCGTCTCGTAGTAGAGCAGCCGGCAGACGGACGGCTCGAGGTGCGCCCAGCGATCGGAATCGACGGCGATCGCGACGACCGCGGACGTCGGCAGGCTTTCGTCGGAGAGGGCGGGGACGAGCCGGCTCGCGGCCTCGCTGATGCCCGGATTGTGGCCGACCGTGAGCACGTGCGATAGCCGGTCGTCCTGGTCACGCAGCAGGTCGAGCAAGGCGTCCGCCGTCGCGAGATAAAGCCTGCGATCGACACGAACGACGTCGTCGGGCAGCTCGAGTCTCGCGGCGAACGCCTGGGCGGTCATGCGGGCGCGGCGGGCATGGCTCGTGAGGATCGAGTCGGGTCGCTCGCCCCGCGCGGCGAGTCGAGCGGCCATCGCCGGCGCATCGCGCTCGCCTCGGCTCGACAGCGGTCGCTCGCTGTCGGGCAATGAAGGATCGCTCCAGCTCGATTTCGCGTGTCGAACGAGCGTGAGCCGCTTCATGCGCCCAAAGCCCACTCGGCGTCAAAACAGCCCGGCCTCGAGGCGCGCGGCCTCGGACATCATCGACCGGTCCCACGGCGGATCGAAGACGACCTCCACGTCGGCGCGCTCGACCGTCGGGATCAGCTCGATCTTGTCGCGCACGTCGGCGGCGAGAATGTCGCCCATGCCGCAGCCCGGAGCCGTCAGCGTCATCTTGATGTGCACGGTCCACTTGCCGTCGTCGGTGCGCTCGATGCGGCACTCGTAGATCAGCCCGAGATCGACGATGTTGATCGGGATCTCGGGATCGAAGCACGTGCGCAGCTGATTCCACACGGCCGTTTCGATGTCGGCCTCGGTCGCGTTCTCGGGGATCTCCGGCGGCTTCAGCGGCTCTTTGCCGATCGCGTCGGCATCGGTGCCTGCGATGCGGAACAGGCTGCCGTCGATATAGACGGTGAAGCTGCCGCCGAGCGCCTGCGTGATGAACCCGTAGGTGCCGGCGGGCAAGGTGACCTTGTCGCCGGCCGGTATCAGCACGGCTTCGCAGTCTCTCGAGAACGTGACGGGCTCGTTGTATCCGAAATACATGGCAGCTACTCGGTCGAAACGCGGTCGTCGGTGCCCGAGAGCGCGCTCTTCAGCGCGTGCCACGCGAGGCTCGCGCACTTCACCCGCGTCGGGAACTCGCGGACGCCGGAGAGCGCGGCGAGCTTGTCGAGCTCGTCGATGGCGTTGCCTTGGCCCGCGAGCATCTCGTGCACCTTCTCGAACAGGCTCAGCGATTCCTCGACGGTTGCGCCTTTCACGCGCTCCGTCATCAACGACGACGACGCCATCGAGATCGCGCAGCCGCTTCCCTTGAACTTGATATCGTCGATGCGGTTCTCGTCGAGCTTCAGGTAGAGCGTCAGCCGGTCGCCGCAGAGCGGGTTCACGCCTTCGACGACGCGGTCGGCGCCGTCGATCTCGCCGAAGTTCCGCGGCGAGCGGTTGTGGTCGAGGATCACCTCGCGATAAAGGTCTCGGAGCTCGTTCACGCGAAAATCTCCAACGCGCGCTTCAGGCCCAAGATCAGCCGATCGACGTCGTCCGCGTTGTTGTAGAGGGCGAACGACGCCCGCGCCGTCGCCGGTACGCCGAAACGCTCCATGACGGGCATCGCGCAATGATGTCCGGTACGGATCGCGACGCCCTCGCTGTCGACGATCGTGCCGACGTCGTGCGCGTGAACGCGGTCGAGCACGAACGACAGCACGCCCGCCTTCGATTCCGCTGTGCCGATCACGTGAGCGCCGAGCGCGAGCACCTTCTCCGTCGCGTAGTCGAGGAGCCTATGCTCGTGCGCCGCGAGCGCGTCGAAGTCGATCGTGCTCAAGAAGTCCACGGCCGCGCCGAGCGCGACCGCGCCGGTGATGTTCGGCGTGCCCGCCTCGAACTTGTACGGCAGCGCGTTGTATACCGTCTTCTCGAAGCTGACCGTGAGGATCATCTCGCCGCCGCCCTGATACGGCGGCATGCGCTCGAGAAGCGCGCGTTTGGCGTAGAGCACGCCGATGCCGGTCGGCGCGAACATCTTGTGTCCCGAGAACGCGTAGAAGTCGCAGTCGAGCGCCTGCACGTCGACCCTCATGTGCGCCATCGCCTGCGCGCCGTCGACGAGCACGTAGGCGCCCGCGCGGTGGGCGAGCTCGACGATGCGCTCGACTGGGTTCACGGTGCCGAGCGCGTTGGAGACGTGCGCGACCGCGACGATGCGCGTGCGCTCGTTCAAGAGCTTCTCGAACGCGTCGAGATCGATCTCGCCGCGATCGGTGATCGGCGCGGGCACGAGCCGCGCACCGGTACGTTCGCAGACGAGCTGCCACGGGATGATGTTCGAGTGGTGCTCCATCTGCGTGATCAGCACCTCGTCGCCGGGCTCGAGCAGGCTGCCGCCGAGGCTCGACGCGACGAGGTTGATCGATTCCGTCGTGCCGCGCGTGAACACGATCTCGTCGACGCCGCTCGCGTTGAGATACGCACGAACCTTCTCGCGCGCGCCTTCGTACGCGTCGGTCGCGCGCTGGCTCAGCGCATGCACGCCGCGATGAACGTTCGCGTGATTGCGGCTCTGCTGCTCAAGCATCGTCTCGAGCACGACGTCCGGGCATTGGGACGACGCGGCGTTGTCGAGATAGACGAGCCGTTTGCCGTGCACCTGCTGATCGAGCGCGGGGAACCGCGCGCGCAGCGATGCGATGTCGGTGATGAGCCGCTCGGGACGAGCCTTGGGACTCGCGCTCATCGCAAGCTCTCCCATTCGACGAGGCCGGCGAGGCCGCCGGCCACGCGCGCGACCGCGCGCTCGCGGAGCGGCGCGGGCTCGAGGCGGCCGAGCAGCACGTTGGCGAACGCGAACGTCAGCAGCGCGCGGGCGCTGTCCGCATCGAGGCCGCGCGAGCGGAGATAGAACATCTGGTCCTCGTCGAGCTCGCCGACGGTCGCGCCGTGGCTGCACTTGACGTCGTCGGCATAGATCTCGAGTTCCGGCCGCGTGTCGATCTCCGCCTTGTCGGCGAGGAGCAGGTTGTCGCTGCTCTGGCGGGCGTCGATCTTCTGTGCGCCGGGGCGCACGAGCAGCTTGCCGCGGAAGACGCCGCGGCCGTCGCGGTCGGCGATGCCGCGGAAGGCGGTCTCGCTCCTCGTGTGCGGGGCCGCGTGGTCGACGTGGATCTCGTCGTCCACATGCCGACCGGGCGAGGCGACGAACACGCCGAAGAGGTCCGCGCTCGCGCCGGGGCCGGCGAGCTCGACGTCGATATCGTTGCGCGTGACGCGTCCGCCGAGGTCGACGTAGCCCGCGACGAGCGAGGCGTCCTTGTCGAGACGCGCGGACAGAAACGACGTGCTGTCCAGCCGATCGCCGTGCTCCTGCAGCCGAAAGATCCTGAGCCTCGAGCCTTCGGCCTGCACTACGTCGAAGACGACGTTCAGCCAGCCTTCGGCGTCGTCGAGATCGATCGCGCGCACGACGACGTCGAGCGCGGCGTTGCGCTCGAGATCGATGACGATACGCGGATGCTGCGCGATGCGCCCGTTGCCGCTAGCGACGAGGACGATCTCGAGCGGAGCCGTCGCCGCCTTGCCGGCCGCGACGTGAACGCGGATCCCGTCGCGAGCGAACGCGCGGTTCAGGAGCGCGAGCGGATGCGCGCTCGCGGCGGTGCGGCCGATGCGGTCGAGGCGCTCGTCGCCGACGAGTCTCGCCAACGCGATCTCGTTCGGCGGCGTGGACAATGCCTCGTCGACGAGGCCGTCGGCGATCACGATGCGTGTCGCGTCCGCCGGCGGCGCGGTCTCTTCCACGCGCGCGCGGACGCGCTCGCGAGTGCGCGCGTCCGCCGCGGCGGGCGCGTCGAACTCGGCCTCGGCGATCGGCTTCAGGTCCGTGTAGCGCCAGGCCTCGTCGCGGCGCGTCGGGTAGCCTCTCTCGAGGAACGCCGCGAGCGCCCGCTTGCGCGGCTCGAAGGCGCCGGGCAGCGTGTCCTTCTGCCGCTCGAATTGACGTTCGATCAGCATCTCGCTCACGACGCCGCGGCCTCCGCCTGAATCCAGTCGTAGCCGCGCTCGTCGAGCTCGCGCGCGAGCGCGCGGTCGCCCGACTTCACGATCCGGCCGCCGGCGAGCACGTGGACGTAATCAGGCACGACGAGCTCGAGCAGCCGCTCGTAGTGCGTGACGAGCACTATCGCCCGTTCCGGGCTCCGCAGGCTGTTGATGCCGTTCGCGACGATCTTGAGCGCGTCGACGTCGAGCCCCGAGTCGGTCTCGTCGAGCAGCGCCAGTCGCGGCTCGAGCATCAGCATCTGCAGGATCTCGTTGCGCTTCTTCTCGCCGCCGGAGAAGCCCTCGTTGACGCTGCGATGCAGGAAATCGCGCGACATCTGCATGGCCTCGAGCTTCGCGCCGATCAGCTTCATGAACTCGAACGCGTCGATCTCGGGTAGCCCACGCGCCTTGCGCTGCGCGTTCAGCGCCGCCTTCAGCAGATACGCGTTGTTCACGCCGGGGATCTCGATCGGATACTGGAACGCGAGAAAGACGCCCGCGCGCGCACGCTCCTCCGGCGCCATCGCGAGCAGGTCTCGGCCGTCGAGCTCGACCGTGCCGGCGGTGACCCGATAGTCCTCGCGGCCGGCGAGCACCTGCGCGAGCGTGCTCTTGCCGGAGCCGTTCGGCCCCATGATCGCGTGCACCTCGCCGGCACCGACGTCGAGATCGAGGCCCTTCAGGATCGGCCGCGAGTCGACCTCGACGTGCAAATTCCGAATGCGTAGCATCTCGCTCCCTCGATCGCTTTCCAGGCCGCGGCACGCGGCCGAAGATCGTGTTGCTGCCTATCCAACCGCGCCTTCGAGGCTGACGTTCAGCAGGTTCTGCGCCTCGACCGCGAACTCCATCGGCAGCTCCTTGAAGACCTCGCGGCAGAATCCGTTCACGATGATGTTGACCGCGTCCTCCTCGGACAGCCCGCGCTGACGGCAGTAGAAGAGCTGGTCGTCGCTGATCTTCGACGTTGTCGCTTCGTGCTCGATGCGCGCCGAGCGCTCGCGCGATTCGATGTACGGAAACGTGTGCGCGCCGCAGCGATCGCCTATCAGCAGCGAATCGCACTGCGTGTAGTTCCGCGCGCCTTTCGCCGTCGGCATGATCCGCACGAGGCCGCGATACGTGTTCTGCCCGTGGCCCGCCGCGATGCCCTTCGAGATGATCGTGCTCCTCGTGTTGCGGCCGATGTGGATCATCTTCGTCCCGGTATCGGCCTGCTGGTAGTTGTTCGTCACGGCCACGGAGTAGAACTCGCCGACGGAGTTCTCGCCGCGCAGGATGCAGCTCGGGTATTTCCACGTGATCGCGGACCCCGTCTCGACCTGCGTCCACGAGATCTTCGAGTTCGCGCCGCGGCATTCGCCGCGCTTCGTGACGAAGTTGTAGATGCCGCCGCGGCCTTCCTCGTCGCCGGGATACCAGTTCTGCACGGTCGAATACTTGATCTCGGCGCCTTCGAGCGCGACGAGCTCGACGACCGCGGCGTGGAGCTGGTTCTCGTCGCGCATCGGCGCGGTGCAGCCCTCGAGATAGCTCACGTAGCTGCCTTCGTCGGCGATGATCAGCGTGCGCTCGAACTGCCCCGTCTTCGCCGCGTTGATGCGGAAATACGTCGACAGCTCCATCGGGCAGCGCACGCCTTTCGGCACGTAGACGAACGAGCCATCCGTGAAGACGGCCGAGTTGAGCGCCGCGAAGAAGTTGTCGCGATAGGGCACGACGGTGCCCAAGTACTTGCGCACGAGCTCGGGGTGATCGCGCACCGCATCGGAGATCGAGCAGAAAATCACGCCGGCCTCGGCGAGCTTCTCCCTGAACGTCGTCGCGACCGAGACGCTGTCGAAGACCGCGTCGACGGCGACGCCGGCGAGACGCGCGCGCTCGTGCAAAGGGATGCCGAGCTTCTCGTAAGTCTCGAGCAGCTTCGGGTCGACCTCGTCGAGGCTCTTCGGCCCGTCGCCGCGGCGTTTCGGCGCGGAGTAGTACGAGATCGACTGATAGTCCGTCGGGGTGTACTTCACGTGCGCCCACGTCGGCTCCTGCATCGTGAGCCAGTGCCGATAGGCCTTGAGGCGCCATTCGGTGAGAAACTCGGGCTCGCCCTTCTTCTGCGAAAGCCGCCGGATGACGTCCTCGTCGAGACCGGGCGGGAACGTTTCCTGCTCGATATCGGTGACGAAGCCGTGCCGGTACTTCCGCTGGACGAGCTCGTTCAGATCTTTCGATTCCGTGGCCATCTGCCTTTTCCCTAGCCTGTCGCGGCCGATTTACGTAGCTCCCGCTCGAGCATCTCCGCCGGCAGCGGGTCCGGCGACGTCAAGAGGTCCGCGAGCGTGACCGATTCCAGCGCGACGCGGATGCTGCGGTTGATCCGCTGCCATGCCGCGCCGACCCGGCAATGCCCTTCCAGCCCGCACAGTCCGACCGCCGAGCTGCACGCGGTGATGGCGACCGGCCCTTCGAGCGCGTCGAGGATCTCCGCCGCCGTGATCGTCTCGGGCGGGCGGGCGAGGGCATAACCGCCCTGGGCGCCGCGGACCGAGACGACGAGCCCGGCCCGCGCGAGCAGCTTCAATAGCTTGCTGACCGTCGGCTGGCCGAGATGCGTCGCCGCGGCGACCGACGCGCACGTCGACAGCCCGCGGTCGTTCGCCGCGAGCTGGGCGAGCACCAGCGTGCCGTAGTCGGTCAGCTTACTCATGCGCAACATGGCGGCGGATCTCCCGTCGCGGAATAGTGGACTATTTTAGTCCTGTATGAGCGCGCCGCAAAGGGAAAGTCGCGGTAGGCGGCGCGAATCCGCCGAGCTGCTTTGTCAGCCGCCCGGGGCGCGTCGGAGCACCTCTTCGCGGTGCTCCTCGGGAATGTACTCGATGAGCTCGTCGAGGCGGGCCGTGATGCGCGCGCGCTCGACCTCGTGCACGTCCGGAAGCTGCAGGGCGAGCCGAAGCTGGCCGATCGCGAGCGGCAGATTGCCGGTCGAGACGTAATACTCGGCCATGTAGTAATACGCGTTCACGGTATCGCCTTCGGCGCTCGCCGCCCGGGCGATCAGACGGATCTGCGCCGGCGTCGGCGGCACGTTGTTCAGGAGGTCGAGCAGCACCTTGTGCGCCTCGTCCGGCCGCTCGGCCTCGAGCAGCACCTCGGCATAGCTGATCGTCAACGGCACGTTCCGCGGGAAGAGCCGCACGGCCTCCCTATAGACCTCCAGGGCCTGCTCGGTCAGTCCGCTCTTCGCGAGCGCTTCGCCGAGCCCGATGCGGAACGCGATCACGCCGGGATGCTCTCGCACGAGGTCGCGGAACGCGCGCTCGGCGTCGTCGTTCCGGCCGATCGCGGCGAGCGCGAGCGCACGACCGTAACGGTTCGCGACGGTATCGGGATTCGGCTTCGACTCGAAGATCCGAAGCGCCGTCTGCGGATCGCGCGCGCTCATGACCTCGATGCGCGCTCTCGTCAGGCCGTAATCGAGGCTGTCCTCGACGCGGTTCTGCGGCAGGCGCCGCGCGCGGTCGCGTGCCTCCGCGATGCGCACCGCGGTCACCGGGTGCGTCTGCAGCATGTCCGGAATCTCGGTGCGCGCGGCGGAGTAGCGCCTAGACAGCTTCTCGAAGAAGGTCGCCATCGCGTTCGGATCGAAGCCGGCGGCAGCGAGGACGTCGATCCCGACGCGGTCCGCCTCGTGCTCGTTCGAGCGCGTGTAGTTGATCTGACGCTGTGCTGCGGCGGCTTGCGAAGCGGTGATCGCGCCCATCATCGCGTCGCCCGGCAGGTCGGCCGCCGCGCCGAGCAGCGCCGCCGCGAGCATCGCCGCCATCGTCATGATGCTCGTGCGCTGGGTGTCGTACAGCGATCGCGCTATATGCCGCTGCGTGACGTGCGAGACCTCGTGCGCGAGCACGCCGGCAAGCTCGCTTTCGTTCTCGCTCGCGAGGATCAGCCCGGTATTGACGCCGATATAGCCGCCGGGCATCGCGAACGCGTTGATGCTGTCGTCCTTGACGACGAAGAACCTGAAGCGATGATCTCCGTCGTTCGCGTGGCTCGCGATCCGTGCGCCGATGGACTGGATGTATTCGGTGAGGAGCGGGTCCTCGACGACGACGCCGGCGTTATAGAGCTGCATCATGACCGTGCGGCCGAGCTGACCTTCACGGGTCTTGTTCAGCACGGCGTCCGCCGGATTGCCGAAATCCGGCAGGTCGTTCGCCGCCGCCGCGCCGCCCAGGGTCTGCCCGAGCAGCGCGAGCAGGCATAGCCAATACCTCATCGCGCGACTCCGCTCCGCGCGAGCGCGGAAATCATGCCTTAAGAGACAGCGCCGCCTCCAAAACGTTCTCGACGTGGCCCGGAACCTTGACTTTACGCCATTCCCGGACCAGCTTGCCGGACGCATCGACGAGGAACGTGCTGCGTTCGACGCCGAGGACCTTCCGGCCGTACATGTTCTTCTCGCGAATCACGTCGAAGAGCGTGCAGAGGGTCTCGTCCGGATCGGAGATCAGGTCGAACGGTAAGCCGTGCTTCGCCTTGAATTTCTCGTGCGATTCGAGGCTGTCCCGCGAGACGCCGAGCACCTCGACGCCCGCGCGGCGGAAGTCCTCGTAGCGGGCCGCGAAGTCCCGACCCTCGGTCGTGCAGCCCGGAGTGTCGTCCTTCGGGTAGAAGTACAGGACGTACGGACGGCCGGCCAGCGCCTTCGACGAGACCTTGCGGCCGCCGGTCGCGTCCGCCCGAAATGCCGGGACCTTCGCGCCCAGCTTCGCCTTCGTGCCCGTTCTCGTCATCGCTGTCTCGTCGCCGCCCGTACGCGCGCCGTGCGGCGCCTCACGAATGCTTGACCGGCTCCATGATCGCGTCGACGTTCAATTGGTCGCAGAAGTCCATGAACTCCTCGCGAAGAGCGGAGATGTGGAGCGACGCGGGGATGTTCACGTACATCTGCACCGAGAACATCGGCGTGTCGGTTTGCGACGCGACGTAGCTGCGCGCCGTGAGCTCGCCGATCTCGACCTGCCGGCTCGCGAAGAAACCGCAGAGGCTGTGCACGATGCCCGGTTGATCCAGGCCGACGACGTCGACCGCGTAAGGCAAGCGTTCCTTGCCGAAGTGACGCGGCTCCGTGCGCCGAAACTTCATCGTGAGGCCGTTGTTGTTCGCGAACCGCTCGAGGTCCCTCTCGAGACGGCTGATCGTGTGCCAGTTGCCGGCGACGAGCAGAAGCATGCCGAACTCGGAGCCGAGCGCGGTCATGCGGCCTTCCTTGATGTTTCCGCCGCAGTCGAGGATCGTGCGTGTGAGGTCCTGGACCATCGTCGTCGGATCGCCGCCTACGGCGGATATGACGAGCAGCTGTTGCATTTATCAGGTGAATCCGTGAGTGGTTGGTGCCCGTTGGACAGTTGTTCGGGGCCGGTCCAGTGTACCCCGAAGTCGTGCAGAGGCAATGCCAAGTTGCGGCCGCGTGCCGCCGCCAGTACCATCCACGCCTCTCTCATCCCATTGGGCGGACAATGTTTTCAGGCAGCATCGCGGCGTTGGTAACGCCGATGACGGACGACGGCGCCCTCGACTACGCCGCCCTGAAGAGGCTTGTCGAGTTCCACATCGACGCCGGCACCGACGCTCTCGTCATCGCGGGCACGACGGGCGAGTCGCCCACGCTCGAGCATCGCGAGCATATCGAGCTCGTCGAGAAGAGCTGCGAGATCGCGGCGGGGCGGATTCCGATCATCGCCGGCACCGGGTCGAACTCGACCGCGCAGACGCTGAAGCTCTCGCGCGCCGTGGACCATCTTCCGCTCGCCGGCCTGATGCTCGTAACGCCTTATTACAACAAGCCGACGCAGGAAGGCATGTTCCGGCACTTCTCGATGGTCGCCGACGCGGTGAGCCATCCGATCATCCTGTACAACGTGCCGAGCCGGACCGGCGTCGACTTGAAGCCGTCGACGGTCGGGCGCCTGTCGGCGCACCCGAAGATCGTCGCGCTCAAGGAGGCGACCGGGGAACTCGACCGCCTCGAGACGCTCAGAGACGCGTGCGGCAGCGAGTTCTCGTTGCTTTCTGGAGACGATGCGACGGCGTGCGAGTTCATGCTGAGGGGCGGGCAAGGCGTCATCTCCGTCACAGCGAACGTGGCGCCGCGGCAAATGCGCGAGATGTGCGACGCGGCCCGCGCCGGGGATCGGGCGACCGCGGAGCGCATCGACGGGACGCTGCGGGCGTTGCATAGGGACCTGTTCGTCGAGAGCAACCCGATTCCCGTCAAGTGGGCCGTTCACGAGATGGGGCTCGTCGGTGCCGGCATCCGTCTGCCGCTGACGCCGCTGTCGCCCGCCTATCACGATACCGTTCGCGCGGCGATGGCTGCGGCGGGCGTGCAGCCGGCGAAATCGTAGGGCGATGACGAAAAGTTTTTGGATGCTGTTGCCGCTGCTCGCGCTCACCGCGTGCGCCGGCGAACGCACGGTCAGCTGCCAGGACAACGTGACCTATCGGAACGCGTCGTCGATCCCGCCGCTCAGGATCCCGGACGATTTGTCCGTGCCCGACGAATCCGACGCGATCCGCGTGCCGCCGCCGCCGGCTTCATCGTCGACCGCCGCGGCCGAGCCCGGCGGCTGCCTCGAGCGCCCGCCGGACTTCTTCGAAAGTCGCGGCGCCTGATAGCCCGTCGAGAAGAGGGCTCGCGAAGAGCGAGCCCCTGGCTTCCGGCTACAGCCTCGCTTGGTTCACGCGCGAGTCGCGTGCGTCGTCGCTTCGACCCGGGTCCGCGGCGCCACGAACCCGAAGTAGGCCGCGACCGCGGCGAGGACCAGGTGCAGCCACACGTCGTGCCCGTAAAGCGGGACGAGGCCGAACAGCGTGTGGGCGCCGGGGATCAGCCCGAGGATCACCAGGATCGCGTAGACGACCGCGACGGCGCGGGCATACGTGATCGACGCGCCGAGCGTCCGGTACGCGACGAGGCCCCACACCCCGAACACGATGTGCACGAGATTGTGCAGCGAGTTCACCGGGAACAGCCCGAACAGTCGTCCCGTGCTGCCGTTGACCGTGACCATTGGATCCGTGGGGTCGAGCGGCGTCATGAGCCCCGGCACGAATCCGGCGATGCCGACGACGAGGAACACGATGCCGTAGATCAGCGCGAAGTAGCGGATTGGCGTGGCGGTGGAGGGCATGGCGGTCTCCTCTGATTCAGGAGTAGGCATGCGATCCCGATCAGGCTTGCAGGCTTCGTGCCACGGCGGAGGGGCGCGGGCGCGCCAAGGGTCTGCTACATTGGCGCCCATGCGATCGAGGCCCGGAGGCGGCCGCGTGCGGGCGCGGCGCGCGGCAGCTTGAGAGCCGATCCCCCGGACGAGAACCTCTGCTTCAAGACGGAGGGGCTGACCAAGGTCTACGGCAGCGGCCCGAGCGCCGTGCACGCGCTTCGGGGCGTCGATCTCGCGATCCCCGAGCGCGAGCTCGTCGTGCTCCTAGGCGCGTCGGGCAGCGGCAAATCGACGCTCCTCAATATCCTCGGCGGGCTCGACCGCCCGACGTCGGGCCGGCTCTTGTTCCGCGGCCAGGACCTCACGAACGCGTCGCAGCGGGAGCTCACGCTCTATCGGCGCCGGCACGTCGGCTTCGTTTTCCAGTTCTACAACCTCATGCCGAGCCTCACCGCGCGGGAGAACGTCGCGCTCGTCACCGAGATCGCGGACGATCCGATTCCGCCAGAGGAGGCGCTCGCGCTCGTCGGGCTCGAGCACCGCCTCGATCATTTCCCGTCGCAGCTCTCTGGCGGCGAGCAGCAGCGCGTCGCGATCGCGCGCGCGATCGCGAAGCGTCCGTCGGTCCTGCTCTGCGACGAGCCGACCGGCGCGCTCGACAGCGCGACGGGCGTACGGGTGCTCGAGGCGCTCCAGAACGTCAACGAGACGATGCACGCGACGACGCTCCTGATCACGCACAACGCGTCGGTTGCGGATATCGCGCACCGCGTGATCACGTTCTCGGACGGGCACGTGCGCGAGGAGCGTCTCAACGCCGTGCGGAAGCGGCCTTCGGAGCTCTCCTGGTGATGCGTCTCTTCTCGTTGCCCCGCTGGCTCGCGCCGCTCGATCGGAAGCTCCTGCGCGATCTCTTCGCGATGCGCGGCCAGGCGCTCGCCATCGCGTTCGTGATCGCCGGAGGCGTGTCCGTGCACCTCGTCGCGGCGGGCCTTTTGTCGTCGCTCGAAGAGACGCGGCGCGCGTACTACGAGCGTTATCGCTTCGCGGATCTCTGGGCGCCGCTCGTCCGCGCGCCGAACGGTTTGATCGACGAGATCCGACGCATCGAGGGCGTGCAGGCCGCGGAGACGCGCGTGCGCGTGCAGGCGCTGTTCGACATGCCGGGCATGGAGGAACCCGCGACGGGCGAGGTGTTCTCGTTGCCCGACGGCGCCGAGCCTTCGGTGAACCAGATCGTGCTGCTGCGCGGCCGGTTGCCGCAATCCGGCCGTCGCGACGAGGCCGTCGTGCTCGAGAGCTTCGCGAACGCTCACGGGCTCGACATCGGCGATACGGTCGACGCGACGATCTACGGCGGCCGGGAACGAATCACGATCGTCGGCATCGCGCTCTCGCCCGAGCACGTCTACGCGATCGCGCCGGGACAGCTCGTGCCGGACGATCGGCTGTTCGGCGTGCTGTGGATGAGCCGCTCCGCGCTCGCGGAAGCCGTGAACCAGGACGGCGCGTTCAACGAGGCCGTCGTGCGCCTCGGATACGGCGCGAACGAGGCCGCGGTCCGCAACGCGCTCGACGCGCTGCTCGAGCCGTACGGCGCGCCCGGCGCGTACGGCCGCGACGAGCACATCTCGGATGCGTTCATCTCGAGCGAGATCGATCAGCTCCGGACGATGGGCAGCGTGCTGCCGCCGATCTTCCTCGCGGTCGCGGCGTTTCTCGTCAACGTCGTGATCTCGCGTCTCGTCGCGACCGAGCGTACCGAGATCGGGCTCATGAAGGCGTTCGGCTATACCGATGCCGCCGTCGTCGCGCACTATCTCAAGGCCGTCGGCATCATCGGCGTCGTCGGGCTCGCGATCGGCGCCACGCTCGGCATTCGGCTCGGCCAGCTCCTCGCATCCGTCTACACGGAGTACTACCGCTTCCCGTTATTCGTGTTCCAGCCGAACGCGCGCGGGCTCGTCGTCGTCACCGCGATCACGGCCGTCGCCGTCGGCGGCGGCGCCGCGTTCGCCGTGCGCCGCGCCGCGACGATCGCGCCCGCCGAGGCGATGCGTCCGCCGCCGCCGCCGGACTATTCCAAGGCGCTCGGAGCGCGCGTGACGTCGCTCCCGTTTCTCGACCAGCAAACGCGGATGATCCTGCGGCAGATCGTCCGCTTCCCGTTGCGCGCGGCGTTCACGAGCATCGGCGTCGCGGTGTCGGGGGCGCTCCTGATCGGGACGTTGTTCGCGCTCGACGCGATCGAGGAGATGATCGACGTCTACTTCAACGTCGCGAACCGTTACGACGTTCAGGTGAGCTTCGTCGAGCCGCGCTCGCGCAGCGCCTACTTCGAGCTGCTGAGCGCGCCGGGCGTGCTCGGCGGCGAGCCGTATCGAGCGGTCCCGGTGAAGCTGCGGCATCGGCATCTCGAGGAGCAGATGAGGCTGATGGGGGTGCCGGTCGACAGCCGACTCGCGCGCATGATCGACGTCGAGGGGCGACCCGTCGAGCTTCGGCCCGGAGGGATCGTGCTCTCGCAGGACATCGCCGAGAAGCTCGCGGTGACGACCGGCGAGACGCTGACTGTCGCGGTGACCGAAGGGCGCCGACCCGTGCTCGACGTGCCCGTCGCGGCGGTCGCGATGACGTATATCGGCTCGGGCGCGTACATGCCGATCGACGACGTGAACGCGTTGCTCCGTGAAGGGCCGGTCGTCTCGGGTGCGAACCTGCTCGTCGATTCCGCGCGGACGAACGCGCTCTATGCCGAGCTCAAGGCGCAGCCCGCGGTCGCGGGAGTCGTGCTGCAGCGCGCCGCGCAGCGCAATTTCACCGATCTCATGGATCAAAACCTCGGCATGGCGATCTGGGTCTACACGATCTTCGCCGGGCTGATCGCGATCGGCGTCGTCTACAACAGCGTGCGCATATCGTTCAGCGAGCGACAGCGCGAGCTCGCGTCGCTTCGGGTGCTCGGCTTCTCGCGCCGCGAGGTCTCGTACATCCTGCTCGGCGAGATCGCGTTCCTGACGCTGCTCGCGCTGCCGATCGGCGGGTTGCTCGGGACGGGGCTCGCGTGGTCGCTCTCCAGAGCGATGAGCTCGGAGCTCTTTCGCGTTCCGTTCGTGATCGATCCGCCGACGTACGGCTACGCGGCGCTCGTCGTCATCGTCGTCACCGCGGTCTCGGGGCTCCTGGTCCGCAGACAGCTCGACCGAATGGAGCTCGTAGCCGTGCTGAAGAGTGCCGACTGAGCGAGAATGTTGCGACGAAGGAAAGGCTCGGCATGAAGCTGAAGTTCCGCACGCTGTTCTGGGCGGCCGCCGCGGTCGCCGTCGCCGTGCTGCTCGCGCTCGCGTTCCGCCCGCAGCCCGTGCCCGTCGATCTGGCGGAGGTCTCACGAGGACCGTTGATGGTGACGGTGCGCGACGAGGGACGCACGCGCGTGCGGGAGGAGTACGTCGTGTCGGCGCCCGTCGCGGGAAGGTTGCTGCGCGTCGAGCTCGAGCCCGGCGATCACGTGCATGCTGGCGACGTCGTCGCGCGGATCGTGCCGGGCGCGCCGTCGTTCCTCGACGCGCGCGCCGAGGCCGAGGCGAGGGCCGCGGTCGAGGCCGCGCAGGCAGCGCTCGCGAGTGCGGAGGCCGAGCGGCGCAGCGCCGAGGCGGACGTCGATTTCGCGCGGACGGAGCTATCGCGCATCGTCGATTTGCGCGAGCGGGATCTGGTGGCGCCGGATGCGCTCGACCGTGCGCGCCTTCGGCTCGAGGTCGCGGAGGCCAATCTGAGAGCCGCGGAGGGAAGGGTCCAAAGCCGCACGGCCGAGCTCGAGGCGGCGCGCAGCCGGCTGCTGCAGCCGGGCGGTGAGGACGGCGCCGATCTCGGCGTGCCGATCGTCTCGCCGGTCGACGGCCGCGTGCTGCGCGTCATCCGCGAGAGCGAAGGCGTCGTCGCGGCGGGCACCGAGATCATGTCGCTCGGCGACCCGAACGACCTCGAGATCGTCGTCGAGATGCTGTCGACCGACGCCGTCGACGTGAAGCGCGGCGCGGAGGTCATCATCGACAGCTACGGACGGGACGCGCCGCCGCTGCGCGGCCGCGTGAGGCTCGTCGAGCCGTACGGCTTCACGAAGATCTCCGCGCTCGGCGTCGAGGAGCAGCGTGTCAACGTCATCGTCGATCCCGTCGGCCCGCCCGACGAATGGGCGATGCTCGAGCACGGCTATCGCGTCGAGGCGGCCGTCGTCACGTGGTCCGCGGACGAGGTGCTGCAGGTGCCCGTCGCCGCGCTGTTCCGTAGCGGCGAGCGCTGGGCGGTGTTTCGCGTGATCGACGGCGTCGCGCGATTGACGCCGATCGACGTCGGCCGCAGCAACGGGCGGCTCGCCGAGGTGCTCGCGGGCCTCGAGGCCGGCGAGACCGTCGTGCTGTATCCGGGGGAACGCGTCGCGGACGGCGCCTTGGTGCGGGCGAGAGACTGAGCGCGAGAACGTTCGCGTCAGCGATCGCTCCACCACGCGACGAACTCGTCGAAATCGATCGAGCCGTCGTGGTCGCCGTCGACGGAGTCGAAGCCGACGCGCGCCTCTTCGCGCGAGCCGAAGGCATCGAGGCCTTGAAGCATCCTGACGAACTCGTCGAACTCGATTCGCCCGTCGCCGTTCGCGTCGTTGTAGTCGAAGCTCTCCTTGAGCTCTTCGAGTTCCTCGGGCGTCGCCATGCGTTCTCCTTCTTCGATCGGGCTTTGGCGCGCTCGGATTGTAACCGACCTCTTCGACTACGCGACGTTCGTAGAAGGCGTATCAACGTCGCTCGACGTCGGCGGCGGTGACCGGCGGCGCGGCGTTGCCCCACGACGTTCGGATATAGGTCAGCACCGCGGCCGCGTCGGCGGCGCCGAGCTGATGCGCGAACGGCGGCATTCCGTGCGGACGAGGATTGCCCTGCGTGCTCGGCGGGAATCCGCCGAGCATGACGTTGCGGATCAGGTTCGTCGGCTCGGGCGCGGTCACGAGGCGATTGCCCGCGAGCGGCGGATAGACGTAGGGGCTGCCTTCGCCGTTCCTGCCGTGGCAATCGGCGCAGCGCTCGCGATAGATCGTTGCGCCCGCGGCGAGCACGTCGCGATAACGCTCGGGCGAGAAGGGCCGCCGGCTCGACGGCGCGGACGGCGCCGCGGGCAGCGTCCGAACGTAGGCGACGATCGCGTCGATATCGTCCTCGGACAGATGCTGCAGGCTCGTGAAGACGACCTCGGCCATCGGGCCCGAGACGGCCGTGTGCTTCGAGATACCCGTCGAAAGGAGCCGCGCGAGCTCCGCGGCTTCCGCGTCCGTCATCGTGCCCGACGGGTTCAACGGCGGCGCTTCCCAACCGCCTCCGGGCAGCTTGCCGCCGGAGTAGGCCGCGTCGGGATCGATGCCGCCGAGACGTCCGCGCGGAGAGTGACACGCCTTGCAGTGGCCGAGACCCTCGACGAGGTACGCGCCGCGGTTCCACGTCTCGTCTTTCTCGGCGTCGGGCTCGAATGCGGCCGGACGGAAATAGAGCGCGCGCCACACCTGAAGCGCGAAGCGGCTGTCGTACGGGAAGCGCAGCGCGGGCTCGACGCGCGGGCTCGCTACCGGCGGGAGCGACATCAGATACGCGAAGATCGCATCCGCGTCCTCGCGCGTGACGTACGTGTAGCTCGGATACGGGAACGCGGGGTAGAGCCTGCGGCCGTCCTTCGAGCGCCCGTGGTGCAGCGCGCGCCAGAAATCGGCGGTCGTCCAGTTGCCGATGCCGGTCTCGGGATCGGGCGTGAGATTCGTGCTGTACACGTCGCCGAACGGCGTGCGGATCGACCGGCCGCCGGCGAACAATGCGCCGCCGGGCGCGGTATGACAGCCGACGCAATTGCCGGCGCGCGCGAGGTATTCGCCTTCGGCGATACGCTCGGGCGAGAGATCGAGCGGCGTCGTCTCGATCTCCGCCGGCTCGAGCAGGTCGGGCCACGCGAGCCACAACGCGAACGCCGCGACGAGCGCCGCGGCCGCGGCGAGAATCCGCAGCGGCCGGCTCATTGCACGACTCCGCAGTCGAGCGGCAGGGACGTCGGCGGGCCTTCCGCCGGCGAATGGTCCTCGGGCAGCGGAAGGCTCGCGATGTATGCCGTTGCCGCGCCGAGATCGGCCGGGCTCAAACGCTGCGCGATCTCGGCCATGCAGTCGGGAGAGGCGGCACGCCGGGCGCCGGTCCGCCACGCGCCGAGCTGCGCGGAGAGGTATTCGGCACGAAGCCCGACGAGCCCCGGGATCGTCGGCGCGATGCCGGTCAGACGGTCGCCGTGGCAGGAACGGCACGACGGCACGCCGAGCGCCGGATCGCCGTCCTCGACGAGCGCGCGGCCGCGCTCGAGCCGTGCGTCGGCCTCGGGCAGGCTCGGCGGGGTCCACTTCGGCTCCTGCCGCGCGTAGTAGTCCGCGATCTCGCGCAGGTACTCGTCGGAGAGGTTCGCGAGCAGGCCCTCCATGATTTGGTGGCGCCGCCGACCCGAGCGGTAATGCTCGAGCTGCGCGTAGAGGTAGCCGGCGGGCTTACCGGCGATCGATGGGAAATAGGTTTCGCTGTTCGACCGGCCGGCTTCGCCGTGGCAGGAGGCGCACGCGACGAGACGCTCGGCCATCTCGGGATCGTTATCGCTCTGCTCGGTCGATGCGGTCGCGGCGGCAGCGCAAAGGGCGAGCAGGACGAGGAGGGGCGTCCGGTGCATCACGGGTTCCCGCGCATTCCATCCTTGGAGCGGCGCGGATTATCGCAGCTTGGACGCGGTTTAGGTAGGACGGAATACCGAAAAGCGGGCGGCGGGCCTCACCCGGCCCGCCGCGAGACGGGACGGCTTACGAGCTCATGGAGCTCAGGACGGCGTCCTTCTTCGCCGCCAGGAACTGGTCGAAGCTCTTCAACCCGGGGTGAAGCTTGCGCGCTTCCTCCGCGCTGCGCGCCCCGACGACTTGTTTCTCGAAGTCCCGGTAGATCTGGAACATGTTGCCGAGCTCGTCCGCGCCCGGGAAACCGAAGCCGCGATACGCGTCCGGCTCGACGGCGTTGTAGCGGACCGAGTCGAGCCCGTAGGCGGACTGGATCTTCCGGCACATCTCTTCGATCGTCAGCGCCTCGCCCATGATGCCGACGGTCTTGCCGATGTACTGGTCGCCGGCTTTGAAAATACCGTACGCGACCGCGCCGATATCGTCGGCGTCGATGCCCGCGAGCTTGGCGTTGCCCATCGGCAAGGTCCACGCATAGCCGCCGTCTTCGGCTTTCTTCGGGCCGAGGCCGAACATGTAGAAGTTGTCCCAATAGAACGACGCGAGCAGCTTCGTCAGCGGCAGGCCCGCGAAGTACTCGTCCGCTTCGGCCTTCGCGTCGAAGTGGGGCACGCGATATTTCTCCTGCAGCATCGGCATGCGCTGATCGCCCGGCGGCAAGAGCTTGCGCGTATCCTCGAGGGTCGACCAGATGACGTGCTTGACGGCTGCGGCGCGGGCTGCGTCCGCGGCGTTCTTCGCTTGAGCCTTCTCCTTCTCGCCCGAGAAGTGCTCCCAGAAGTTCGTCACGACGAAAACCCCGTGCGCGCCGGCGAAGGCCTTCTTCAGGCTTTCGACGTCGTCGAGATCGGCCTTGACGACCTCCGCGCCCTGGCTCGCGAGCGCTTTGGCTTTGTCCTTGCTCGGATCGCGGGTGATGGCCCGGCACGCGAAGCCGCCGGATGAATCCGCGAGGATCGCGCGACAGAGCCCTCCGCCCTGTGCTCCGGTCGCGCCCAGCACTGCGATGATTTTCTTGTCGGCCATGTTCTTCTCTCTGTGTTACGGCGTGGGGTGAAACCGCTAGCATAAACGTTCCGGTACGCCCGCTGCAGCTGTCGGACTTTGCCGTTGCCGAACAGGGCGGCGCGCGCGGCCGATGATCGGCGGAAGCCCTAGGCTCGATTCGGAGAACGGAGCCGGCGCATGAACCAGATCTGGCAGTGCCCGGACGGCGCGGACGCGGTCGTCGTGCTCGCGCACGGCGCGGGCGCCGGCATGGAGCACCGCAACATGCAATCGATCGCCGATGCGCTCGAGCGGAGCGGAATCGGCACGCTGCGCTTCAATTTCCCGTTCATCGACGCGGGCAGGATGCGGGTCGATTCGAAGGATGTCGCGATCGCGGCGATCGTCGACGCGTACGTCGAGGCGAAGCGCCGGACCGATCGGCCGATCTTCGTCGGCGGCCATTCGTTCGGAGGAAGGATGGCGACGCATGCCGCGGCCGAAGGGAAGCTCGCTCCCGCGGGCCTCGTGCTTTATTCCTTTCCGCTCCACGCGGCCGGTAAACCCGGCATCGAAAGAGCGGCGCATCTCGAGCGCATCGGGCTGCCGATGCTGTTCGTGTCCGGTACTCGCGACGCGCTCGCAGAGCTGGTGCTGCTCGAGCCGCTCGTGCGGGGATTGCCGCGCGCCGAGCTCTACCTGCTCGATACGGCCGATCACGGCTATCGGATCAAGAAGCGGGAACGCGCATCGGATGAGGACGTGTTCGCCGAGCTGGCGCGTGCGACGCGGCGCTTCGTCGACCGGGTGATGCGCGACTGAGCCGTCGAGGCTCGCCTTCGAGCCCGCGGGATTCGTGCCGGCGGCCGGGCTGTGTTAGCTTCCCTCCGGTCCGCCGGGGAGCCGTCTCGGCGAGAAGGAGCGCTTGCCGTTCGATGTTTCCCATACGGGACGACAACCCGCACTTCATGACGCCTTACGCGACGATCGCGATCATCGCGCTCAACGTCGCGGCGTGGGTGCTGCTGCAGGGCTTCGGCACCGAGCCCGCGCTGTCCGCGTCCGTCTGTCGTCTCGGGCTGATCCCGGGCGAGCTGCTGCAGACGGTTCAGCCCGGGACGCGGCTTCCCATGGGGCCGAACATGTTCTGCGAGATCGGCGGGGAGTCGACCTGGTATACCGTGCTGACGTCGATGTTCATGCACGGCGGCTGGTTCCACATCATCGGCAACATGTGGTTCCTGTGGATCTTCGGCAATAACGTCGAGGACTCGATGGGCCACGTGCGGTTCGTGGTCTTCTACCTGCTCTGCGGATTCGCGGCCGCGGCGGCGCAGGTGCTCGCGGATCCGGCATCCCCGGTGCCGATGGTCGGCGCCTCGGGCGCAATCGGCGGCGTGATGGGCGCGTATATCCTGCTCTATCCGCGGGTGCACGTTCACATGCTCGTGTTCCTCGGGTTCCTCGTCACGACGGTCGCCGTGCCGGCGTTCCTGATGCTCGGATACTGGCTGCTGATACAGCTCATCAGCGGCTTCGCGTCGATCGGCGCGGAAGGAGGCGGAGTGGCGTTCTGGGCGCACGTCGGCGGGTTCGTCGCCGGCGCGGTCCTCGTGGGGCTCTTCAAAGATCCGCAGCTCGTCGCGCGTCACCCGTATCATGGGTGGCAGAGCCGGTCGCCGACCCGAAGCTGGCGCCGGATCGACCGGTGGTGATCCGGGCCGAAAGCTGCCGCAACCTCCGCGGCTTTCGGGCTTGACTCCCGCAGGTAAGCCCCTATATTTGTTAGCACTCTCCGCCTGAGAGTGCTAACAAATCCAAAAATTGACAAGTTTTTCAGTGGATTAGGCCTAATTCAGGAGGTCGCAAGAGATGAAGATTCGTCCCTTGCACGATCGCGTGATCGTCAAGCGCGTTGAGGAAACCAGGACCTCTCCCGGCGGCATCGTGATCCCCGACACCGCCGCGGAGAAGCCGAGCCGGGGCGAGGTCATCGCTGTCGGCAAGGGCAAGATCCTCGAGACCGGTGAGGTTCGTCCGCTCGACGTGAAGGTCGGCGACGAGGTGCTGTTCGGCAAGTACTCGGGGAACGAAGTCAAGGTCGACGGGGAGGAGATCGTCGTTCTCCGCGAGGACGACATTCTCGCCGTCTTCGAGAAGTAATTTTCACTCGCCAACTCAGAGGAAAGTGCAATGGCCGCTAAGCAACTCGTTTTCGCGCAGCAAGCGCGAGAAGAGATGTTGAAGGGCGTCAACATCCTGGCCAACGCCGTGAAGGAGACGCTCGGCCCGAAGGGCCGCAACGTGCTGATCGAGAAGAGCTGGGGCGCCCCGACCGTGACGAAGGACGGTGTGACGGTCGCGAAGGAGATCCAGCTCGAGAACAAGTTCCAGAACCTCGGCGCGCAGATGGTCAAGGAGGTCGCGTCGAAGACGTCGGATACGGCCGGCGACGGCACGACGACGGCGACGGTTCTGGCCCAGGCCATCTTCCGCGAGGGCCTGAAGGCGGCCTCCGCGGGCATGGATCCGATGGACCTGAAGCGCGGCATCGACAAGGCCTGCGCCGTGGCCGTCGAGGAGCTGAAGAAGCTGTCGCGACCGTGCACGGACCGTAAGTCGATCGCGCAGGTCGGCACGATCTCGGCGAACTCCGACGAGGCGATCGGCAACATCATCGCCGAGGCCATGGACAAGGTCGGGCGCGAGGGCGTGATCACGGTCGAGGAGGGCTCGGGCATCGAGAACGAGCTCGAGGTCGTCGAGGGTATGCAGTTCGACCGCGGCTATCTGTCGCCGTACTTCATCAACAACAAGGAGTCGATGGCGGCGGAGCTCGAGAACGCGTACATCCTGCTGCACGACAAGAAGATCTCGAGCATTCGCGATCTGCTCCCGGTCCTCGAGGCCGTCGCGAAGGCCGGCAAGCCGCTGATGATCATCGCCGAGGACGTCGAAGGCGAGGCGCTCGCGACGCTCGTCGTGAACAACCTGCGCGGCATCCTCAAGGTCGCCGCGGCGAAGGCGCCGGGCTTCGGCGATCGTCGTAAGGCGATGCTGCAAGACATCGCGATCCTCACGGGCGGCAAGGTCATCTCCGAGGAGGTCGGCCTGTCGCTCGAGAAGGTGCAGCTCGAGGACCTCGGCACCGCGAAGCGCGTCCGCGTCACGAAGGAAGACACGACGATCGTCGACGGCGGCGGCGACAAGGCCTCGATCGAGGGCCGCATCAAGGAGCTCAAGCAGCAGATCGAGGAGACCACGTCCGACTACGATCGCGAGAAGCTCGAGGAGCGCGTCGCGAAGCTCGCGGGCGGCGTCGCGGTGATCAAGGTCGGCGCGGCGACCGAGGTCGAGATGAAGGAGAAGAAGGCGCGCGTCGAGGACGCGCTGCACGCGACGCGTGCGGCCGTCGAGGAAGGCGTCGTGCCGGGCGGCGGCGTCGCGCTGCTGCGCGCGCAGAAGGCCGTCGAGGCGCTCAAGCTCGACAACGAGGACCAGCAGGCCGGCGTGCGCATCCTCGCGCGCGCGATGGAGGAGCCGCTGCGTCAGATCGTGCGTAACGGCGGCGGCGAGCCCGCGGTCGTGCTCGCGAAGGTCAAGGAGGGCCAGGGCTCGTTCGGCTTCAACGCCGCGACCGAGCAGTACGGCGATATGCTCGAGATGGGCATCATCGATCCGACGAAGGTCACGCGCATGGCCTTGCAGAACGCGGTCTCCGTGGCGGGTCTGCTCTTGACCGCCGAGTGCGCGATCACGGAGGTGCCGGAGGAGAAGAAGAAGTCGGCCGGCGCCGGCGCGATGCCGGAGGACATGGGCGACTTCTGATCGCGCCTCGATGCCGCGCGGCTACGGCCGCGCGGCGATACCGCCGAAGGCGCCGCCGTCGTCTCTTGGTCGGCGGCGGCGCCGCACCGGCCGCGCTACGAGCGGCCGGGCGTTTGCAATCTCATCGACGGACGAAGGGAGGGCATTCGATACGACCGGCTCCGGATGCAGGAATGACGTAGAGCGCATCCGGAAAACAACGAGCGATCTTCGGAGAGAAGTCATGCGAGGTCGACAGCGTGATCCGATGAGCGTCATCGACGAGTCATTGCTTTACGACGACTTCGATGTGGAGGGCTTTCTGAAGTCGATCGAGAAGCTGAAGCTCGATACGACCGGCATGCGCAGGCCGGATCGCTTCGGACTTGGCCTTCGGGCAAGGCCGAATGCCGGATTCGACACGCACCGGCCGGCGGATCGCGGCCGGTAACGCGGGCCCCGCGGCCGGCCCGCGCTCGAGTCTTCCGTGGGCCGCCGCTCCCGCGCGTAGCTCGTTACGAACGGGAGGATGCACCAATGAGCGTTGCTCAAGCAGGCGCCGCCGCGCGCCCATTGCGCCCCTATCGCAACGAAGGAACGACCCGCGTCGCGCTGCTCGGCAGCTATACGCCGCGCCGCTGCGGTCTCGCGACGTTCGGCGCGGATCTCGCGCACGCGATCTCGAAGGCCGGTGCGGCCGAGGTCGACGTCGTCGCGATGAACGATCGGGTCGACGAGTACGCCTACCCCGACGAGGTCAAGTTCGAGATCTCGCAGAACGTTCTCGACGCGTACGGGAAGGCGGCCGACTTCCTGAACATGAACCTCGTCGACGTCGTCAGCGTCCAGCACGAGTTCGGCATCTACGGCGGCGCGGACGGCACGCACTTGCTGAAGCTGCTCCGTCAGCTTCGCATGCCGATCGTCACGACGCTGCATACGGTGCTCGAGAAGCCGTCGGCGCGGCAGCGCGACGTGATCCAGGAGATCGCGGACATCAGTGACCGTCTGGTCGTGATGACCGAGACGGGCCGGCGATTTCTCGAGCAGGTGTATGGCGTCGATCCCGCGCGCGTCGCGGTCATCCCGCACGGCATTCCGGATCTGCCTTTCGTCGACCCGAGCTTCTACAAGGACCAGTTCGGCGTCGAAGGCAAGAAGGTCGTGCTGACGTTCGGCTTGCTCGGCCCGAGCAAGGGCATCGAGACGATGATCCGCGCGCTGCCGGCCGTGACCGCGGCGCATCCGGACGTCGTCTACGTCGTCGTCGGCGCGACGCATCCGCACGTCCGGCAGCTGCACGGCGAGTCGTATCGGCGGCATCTGCAGAAGCTCGCCGCCGAGCTCGACGTCGATCGCTATCTGATCTTCCACGAGCGCTACGTCGACCTCACCGAGCTCTGCGAATGGCTCGGCGCGGCGGACGTCTACGTGACTCCGTATCCGAGCAAGGATCAGATCGTCTCCGGCACGCTCGCGTACGCGATGGGCGCCGGGAAGGCGGTCGTCTCGACGCCGTACTGGCACGCCGCGGAGATGCTCGCGGACGGGCGGGGCGTGCTCGTCGGCTTCGGCGACGTCGACGAGACGGCCCGTGCGATCATCCGACTGCTCGACGACGAGCGCGAGCGCGACGCGATCCGCAAGCGCGCCTACGCGTACACGCGCTCGCATACGTGGGCGAACGTCGGCGCGCGGTATCTCGAGCTCTTCGCCGAGGTGCGCGCGGAGCGCGCGAAACGTCCGCGGCCGACCTTCGCCGCGAGGACGGAGCGCGACCGCAACCAACCGCTGCCGAGCGTGTCGCTGACGCACCTCGAGCGGCTGACCGACGACGTCGGCATCCTGCAGCACGCGAAGAGCTTCGTGCCGCTGCGCGATCACGGCTACTGCACGGACGACAACGCGAGGGCGCTGATCGTCGCGCTGAGGCTGCGCCGTCACGTCGAGGCGACCGCGCTGCTCGACGAGCTCGCGGTCCGGTATCTCGCGTTTCTCGAGCACGCGTTCAACGCCGAGCGCGGCGCGTTCCGCAACTTCCTGGGCTACGACCGGCGCTGGCTCGAGGACGTCGGCTCGCCGGACAGCCACGGCCGCGGGATCTGGGCGCTCGGCGTCGCGGCCGCCGAGTGGAATGACCCGAGCATCAAGGCCGGATGCTTGACGCTCTTGCACGACGCGCTGCCGCGGCTCGACGGCGTGCCGTATCTCCGCTCGCTCGCGATGGCGCTGCTCGGTATCGCCGCCGCGTATCGAGAGTTCGACGGCGACGTCACGCTGAAGGGCGCGCTCCGGCGCATCGCGACGCGCCTTTACAAAGCGTTCGCCGCGACGCGGTCGAACGACGAATGGCCTTGGCCCGAAGAGGTGCTCACGTACGCGAATGCCGTGCTGCCGCACGGCTTGATCGCCGCCGGCGATGCGCTCGGCCGAAATGACATGATCGAGACCGGCGTCCGTGCGTTGCAGTGGCTGATGCGCGTGCAGACGATCGACGGCCGCTTCGTCCCGATCGGCAACGAAGGTTGGTATGCGCGCGGTGGGCGGCGCGCACGTTTCTCGCAACAGCCTATCGAGGCCGACACTTCCGTTGCGGCGTGCGCCGCCGCCTATCGCGCGACCCACGATCCCGCCTGGATCGCCGAAGCGACTCGCGCCTTTCGCTGGTTCGTCGGCTACAACGATCTCGGTGTGCCGGTGTGGGACGAGAGCACCGGCGGTTGCAGGGACGGGCTCGGGCACTCGGGCGTGAGCGACAACCAAGGCGCGGAATCCACGCTCGCGTGGCTCAATGCGCTCGCCGAGATGCACGAGCTGTCGGAAGCCCGCGAGCTCGAGCGGCAGCAGGGCGCGGCGGAGCTTTATTCGGCGCGTGTTCGGTCGGCATGGTGATCAACGGAAGGGAATCATGAATCGAAGCGATACGGTGCAAGAGGCGGCGGCGCCGCGAGGCCTGGTCTCGAGCCGTACGGCGGAGGTATTCCGGCGTCACCCGAGTAATCCGATCCTGACCGTCGACGACCTCGAGTATCGGGCGAACAGCGTCTTCAATCCCGCGGCTGCGATCGTCGGAGGCGAGACGATCTTGCTGCTACGCGTCGAGGATCGGCGCGGGTTCTCGCATTTCACGGCGGCGCGCAGCGCCGACGGGTTGAGCGGGTGGCGGATCGATCCCGAGCCGACGTTGATGCCGTCGCCCGAGACGCATCCGGAGGAGATCTGGGGCATCGAGGATCCGCGCATCACGTATCTCGAAGAGCAGAAGCGCTGGGTCATCGCGTACACCGCGTTCTCGCGCGGCGGCCCGCTCGTGTCGCTCGCGGCGACCGAGGACTTCAAGAGCTTCGAGCGGCTCGGTGCGGTCATGACGCCCGAGGACAAGGACGCAGCCCTATTCCCCGAGCGAATCGGCGGACGCTGGGCGTTGATCCACCGTCCGGTGCCGGCCGGCGCGCTATCGCTCGGCGCGCATATCTGGATCTCGTTCTCGCCGGATCTGAAGCACTGGGGCGATCACGAGATCCTGCTTCGTGCGCGTCAAGGCGGCTGGTGGGACGCGAACAAGATCGGCCTCTCGCCGCCGCCGCTCAAGACGGACGAAGGCTGGCTGATCTGCTATCACGGCGTGCGCACGACCGCGGCCGGATGCCTGTATCGGCTGGGCCTCGCGTTGCTCGATCTCGAGGACCCGCGCAAGGTGATCCGCCGCTCGAGCGAGTGGGTCTTCGCGCCGCGCGAGAGCTACGAGCGCGCGGGAGACGTTTCGGACGTCGTTTTCCCGTGCGGCTGGACGCTGGTCGACGGCGAGATCCGCATGTACTACGGCTGCGCGGATACGAGCATCGGGCTCGCGACGGCGAATCTTTCGGATCTGCTCGATTGGCTGCGCGCGCACGACTCGCCGTACCCGGTGTAACGGCTACGGCGAGCCGTGTGCTGCAGCGCGGGGGTCACAGCGCTTCGTTCTCGTTTCCGTTCCGCGGATCGCGATCGTCGCGGTCGCGATCCCGCTCGGTTCGAGGGACGTCGATCTCGAGCGTCTGCCGCTGACGGTCGCGCATGATCGTGAGCAGCAGCTTCTCGCCGGGCTCGTAGGTCGAGAGGATGCTCATCGCGTGCTCGGGCGAGCGCGGCACGCGTCCGCCGATCTCGAGGATCACGTCGCCGTCGCGGAGCACCGCGGGCTGCATATCCGGCGCGCGCACGACGAGCAGGCCCTGATCGGTGCCGAAGTACCTGCCGAGACTCGGCGTGAGCGGGACGAGCTCCATCGATGCCCAAGGATCCGGCGAGCGAAGCAGCCCGATCCATCGATCGAGCCGGAAGTACGGCCCGTCGGACGCGATGATCCAATCGCCGCGATCCCGCGTCTCGACGCGCACGACGCGCGTCTCGCCGTTGGAACGCACGCGCAGCTCGACGTCGTCGCCGGGATCGATCTCCGAGAGCCGACGAATCACGACGCGCGACGGCGTTTCGCCTTCCACGATCACCGGCGCGCCGTCGATCGCGACGATGACGTCGCCGGATCGGATCCCCGCCTGATCCGCGGGCCCGCCGGGCGTGACGGCGCTCACGACCGCGCCGTCCTCGGCATCCATGATCACGAGACCGAGCAGCGCGCGCTGACCCGTGCCGATCCATTGACGGCGGAACTCGCGCACGGCCGGCCCGAACGACCGCTCGGACAGACGCGCGACCTCGCGCGACCTGCGCGCGACCTCGCGCGCCGCCTCCTCGAGATGCCGGCGGGCTTCGGCCAGCTCGCGGCGCGCCTGCTCGAGCGCCGAGTCGGCCTCCGCTTCGTCGCGCGGCGGCGGGGCGGGCTCGGCGGGGGGCGCGGGCGGTGCCGGCGGCTCGGGCTGGGCGGCGACGTCGGCCGCAACGCATAGCGCCGCGAGCGGCGCGAAGAGCAGGGCGGCGGCGCGCAAGCCGGTTCGCGCGGCGCGAGTATCGTCATCCAGTCTCATCGTTCTCCTCCGTGAAGGGCTCAAAAAGCCACCTCCTGGTAGTGCGCGTAGCGCACGTGCATGAGCGCGTTCATCACGTCGACGCGCTCGCGCCACAGCAGGCGACGGTAATCGGGGTCGAGATCGCGCGCTTCCGCGTACGTGAGCGCGTCGTCGAGCAGCACGAGGTGGTCTTCGAGATTCGCGATCGTGAATGCGGTTCCCGCGTTGATCCTGCGCGGTCGTCCGTCGAGCTCGGCCAGGAGCCGCTCGAGGCGTACGGATTCGGCGACGAGCGGCGCGTAGTCCGCTCGGGTGACGAGCGTATTGCCGGTGACGCGCGAAGGCGGCTCCGCGTCTCGTGCCGGCGCGGCGGCCACGTCACGCGGCGCGGTCACGCTCGCCACGGTTGCGTCGTCGGGCGAGCGCTGCCACGGCGCGATCACGGCGGCGGCGACGAGCATCGCCACCGCAACGAGTGCGCCGGCGAAGCCGGCGGCGCGCAGCTTCCACGGCCTCGCGTTTCGCTCCGCGGCCGCGGCTACGATGCGCGGCCAGACATCCGGAGGCGGCTCGAGCGGCGGCAGCCGGCGCAACTCCTCCGCGACGCGCGTAAGCCGGTCGATCTCACGGCGATTCTCGGGATCCGCGAGCAAACGTTCCCGGAGCGCCGCGTCGATCGGCTCGCCGTCGCGCAGCGTCAACAAGTCTTCAGTGCGGGCTCGCATAGCGTCGTTTCCTTGGACTCGTCGGCGAGGAGCGCGCGGAGCCGGTCGTGAGCCCGCGCGAGCTGCGATTTGGAGAAGCTCGCGGTCCGCCCCATCAGCCTCGCGATCTCCTGGTGCGTATAGCCCTCGACGTCGTGAAGCAGCACGACGACGCGGGCGGTGTCGGGCAGCGCGGCGAGCGCGCGCTCGAGCAGGAGCTGATCGTCGGTGCTCGCGGGCAGCGCCTCCGGCTCGTCCTCGTACTCGCCGCGGCGCGAGACCCACGACGAGCGCAGATGCATCAGGCACTTGTTGATCGCGATCCGGCGCAGCCACAGCCCGAACTCGCCGTCGCCGCGCCACGTGCCGATGCTGCGAATCACCTCGACGAAAGTCTCCTGCAACGCGTCCTCCGCAAGGGTCGGCGAGACGAGCATGCGTCGCGCGAGCGTGTAGACCATCGGCGCGAAGGTCTCGTAGAGCCGGGCGTGCGCCCGCATGTCGCCGCGCCGCGCACCGTCGAGCCACTCGGGCTCGGCCTTGGGGTAACCGCTGCCTTGCTTCATCTGCGACATTAGATGCGCGAGCGGGCCGGAGGGTCGCACGACTATAATCCCCCGACCGACCGGCCGTTCGCGGGGGCTTCGATGAGCGCGGTGCTGCATTACATTTACGATCCGCTTTGCGGCTGGTGCTACGGCGCCGAGCCGCTTGCCGCCGCCGCCCGCGACGTCGAGGGCCTCGAGCTGCGCATGCATGCGGGAGGCCTGTGGCCCGAGCCGACGTCGCTCCCGGACGAGACGCGCCGCTATATACGCGACGCGGACGGGCGGGTCGCCGCGCTGTCCGGTCAGCCGTATGGCAAGGCCTATCTCGACGGGCTGATCCTGGATCCTTCGCTCGTGCTGCATTCGCCGCCGACGATCGCCGCGGTGCTCGCCGCCGAGTCGCTCGAGCCGGGGTGCGGTTTCGATATGCTGCGCGGGATTCAGCATGCGCATTACGAGGACGGCGGGCACGTCGTGCGCACCGAGACGTTGTTGGATATCGCCGAGCGGCTCGGCTTCGATCGCGAGGCGTTCGCGGAGGCGCTCGTGTCCGTGCCGGTCGACGAGCATATCCACGAGACGCGCAAGCTGATGGCGCAGGTCGGCGCGAGGGGGTTTCCGACTTTCGTCCTCGAGATCGACGGCCAGCTTTTCGGCGTGCCGCACCACCGTTTCGCGTCGTCACCCGCGGCATTCGCCGCGTGGCTTCGGGAAGTGATCGACGCGCGCTCGGGCAAGCCGATGAAGGTCTAGATGGAGGCGGCCACCGGATCACTCGAGCTCGATCTCGAGCCGCATCATGGCGTCGAGCGGCTCGCTCCCGGAGCCTACGTGCTGCGCGGGTTCGCGTTGCCTTGCTCGTCCGAGATTCGAATGGCGCTCGACCGCGTGACCGAGGCCGCGCCGTTCCGGCACATGACGACGCCCGGGCGGCGCCGGATGTCCGTCGCGATGACGAGCTGCGGCGCGTTCGGCTGGGTCTCGGATCAGCGAGGATACCGCTACGAGCCGGTCGACCCCGAGACCGGCAGGCCGTGGCCGGCGATGCCGGAGACGATCTTGCGGCTCGGGCGCGAGGCGGCGGCATCGGCCGGTTTCCCGGGCTTCGAGCCCGATGCCTGCCTCGTCAATCGTTATGCGCCCGGCACGAAGCTATCGTTGCACCAGGACAAGGACGAGCTCGATTTCTCGTGGCCGATCGTGTCGGTGTCGCTCGGCGTGTCCGCGATCTTCCTGTTCGGCGGCGAACGTCGACAGGACCCGGTTGCGCGCGTGCGCCTCGCGCACGGGGACGTCGTCGTCTGGGGCGGACGGTCGAGGCTTCGCTACCACGGCGTCGCACCGCTCGGGGACGCGTGGCATCCGTTCGCCGGGCCGTGCCGGATCAACCTGACGCTGCGCCGTGCGCGTTGAGCGCGATCGGCCGGCGCATCGTCTACCATGTCGGATGCTGCACGACGTGATGCAAAGATGACCGCGCTCTCGATCCTCGATCTCGCGTTCGTGCCCGAGGGCGGCACGGTCGCCGACGCGCTGCGCAACACGCTCGATCTCGCGCAGCACGCGGAGCGCTGGGGCTACACGCGCTTCTGGCTCGCCGAGCATCACAACATGGCGGGCGTCGCGAGCTCCGCCACCGCGGTATTGATCGGCTACGTCGCGGGCGGGACGCGCACGATTCGCGTCGGTGCGGGCGGCATCATGCTGCCGAATCATTCGCCGCTCGTCGTCGCCGAGCAGTTCGGCACGCTCGAGACGCTTTATCCCGGCCGAATCGATCTCGGCCTGGGACGTGCGCCCGGCACCGATCAAGAGACGCTGCGCGCGCTGCGCCGCGACCCGACGAGCGCCGAGTCGTTTCCGCAGGACGTGATCGAGCTCATGGAGCTGCTCGGGCCGGAGCGGCCCGGCCGACACGTTCACGCGACACCCGGGACCGGCACGAACGTGCCGATCTGGATCCTCGGCTCGAGCCTTTACGGCGCGCAGCTCGCCGCGGAGCTCGGTTTGCCGTACGCGTTCGCGTCGCATTTCGCGCCCGATGCGCTCCACGACGCGCTCGCGATCTATCGAAGGCTCTTCAAACCGTCGGAAAGGCTCGACCGTCCGTACGTGATGGTCGGCGCGAACGTCGTCGCCGCGGAGACGGATGCCGAAGCGAAGCGGCTCTTCACGTCGATGCAGCAGAGCTTCGCGAACCTGTTTCGCGGCGCGCGCGGAAAGCTGCCGCCGCCGATCGACGACATCGACTCGTATTGGTCGCCGCTCGAGAGGGCGCACGCGTCGCGGATGCTCGCGTGCTCGTTCGTCGGCTCGCCGGCGAGCGTGCGCGACAAGCTCTCGCGGTTCGTCGCGGATACGCACGCCGACGAGGTGATCGTCGCCGCGGCGATCTACGATCACGCCGCGCGCCTTCGCTCGTACGAGCTGCTCGCCGAGGTGTTCCGATGAAGACGAACGGCACCTCCGAGATCGGCCGAATCGTCGAGGACATCTACCGGAACGAATCGCGCCGCGTGCTCGCGACGCTGATCCGCGTGCTCGGCGATTTCGATCTCGCCGAGGAAGCGCTGCAGGACGCTTTCCGCGCCGCGGTCGAGCAGTGGCCGAAGGACGGCGTGCCGGGCAACCCGCGCGCGTGGCTCGTGTCCGCCGGGCGTTTCAAGGCGATCGACACGATCCGCCGGCGCGCCCGCTTCGATGCGGCGCAAGACGATATCGCCGAGACGCTGCACGGCGGCACGGAGGAGGCGCCCGAGATCGAGCACGACGATCTCGAGGACGACCGCTTGCGGCTGATCTTCACGTGCTGTCATCCGGCGCTGCCGCGCGAGGCGCAGATCGCGCTGACGCTGCGAGAGGTGTGCGACCTGACGACCGAAGAGATCGCGAGCGCGTTCCTGACGTCGCCCGCGACGCTCGCACAGCGCATCGTGCGCGCGAAGGCGAAGATCAAGGCCGAGCGGATCCCCTACGAGGTGCCGTCCGGAGACGAGCTCGCGGAGCGGCTCGACAACGTGCTCCGCGTGATCTATCTCGTCTACAACGAGGGCTACTCGCCGTCGTCAGGCACGGCGCTGACGCGCAACGATCTTTCGGAAGAGGCGATCCGGCTCGGCCGTCTGCTCGTCGAGCTGTTGCCCGAGCCCGAGGCGATCGGGCTGCTGGCGTTGATGCTGCTGCAGGAATCCCGGCGCGCGGCGCGCTTGTCGTCCGCCGGCGAGCCGGTGCTGCTCGACGAGCAGGATAGATCGTCGTGGGATCGCGCGATGATCGACGAGGGCCTCGCGCTCGTCGATCGAGCGCTCGCGTCGGGACGGCTCGGCCCGTACGTGCTGCAAGCGGCGATCGCCGCGGTGCACGCGCGGGCGAAGAGCGCCGAGTCGACGGATTGGGGAGAGATCGTCAACCTCTACGATCTGCTCGAGCAGGTCGAGCCGACGCCGATCGTCGCGTTGAATCGCGCCGTCGCGATCGCGATGCGCGACGGTCCCGAGGCGGGGCTCGCGATCGTCGATGCGCTGATCGAGAGCGGCGATCTCGCGCAATACCGGTTCGCGCACGCGGCGAGGGCGGATCTGTGTCGGCGTCTCGGGCGAGTCGACGAAGCGCGCGCGGCTTATCGTCGTGCGCTCGACATGACGCGCTCGGAGCCTGAGCGGCGTTTCCTCGAGCGCCGCCTCGCCGAGCTCCACGCGCACTGAAAAAGGAAACGGCCCGGCCCACGAGGGGCCGGGCCGCAACCCGGGCCGGTGATCGCCTGCCGCCGCGATCAGCTCGGCGTCGCGAGCGAAGCGCTCGCCGCAGGCACCGGGGTGCCGGTCGACGGACCCGACGGCGCGACGGTGGCCGTTTCGCGTCCCGAGCGGAACTCCGGATAGGCCTCGAGGCCGCATTCGGAGATATCGACGCCTTCGTACTCTTCCTGCTCCGAGACGCGGATCCCGACCACGCTCTTGATCACGAACCACGCGATGAACGAGGTCACGAACACCCACGCGAGGATCGTCACGAGGCCCAGGAGCTGCGCGCCGAGGCTCGCGTCCGGATTCGACAGGCAGACGGCGAGCAGACCCCACATGCCGACCACGCCGTGCACGGAGATCGCGCCGACCGGATCGTCGATCTTGAAGACGCGGTCGAGCGTGACGATCGACGCGACGACGAGCAACCCGCCGATGGCGCCGATGGTGGTCGCCAGCAGCGGCGTTGGCGTCAACGGCTCGGCGGTGATCGCGACGAGACCGGCGAGCGCACCGTTCAACGCCATCGTGAGATCGGCCTTGCCGAACCAGAGCCGCGCGAGGAGCAGCGCGGCGACGAGGCCGCCGGCGGCGGCCATGTTCGTGTTCACGAAGACGAGCGCAACGGCGTTCGCCTCGACGACGTTCGAGACCTTGAGCTCGGAGCCGCCGTTGAACCCGAACCAACCGAGCCACAGGATCAACGTGCCGAGCGCGGCGAGCGGCAGATTCGCGCCGGGGATCGCGCGCACCTCACCGCCGGGGCCGTACTTACCCTTGCGCGGCCCGAGGAGTATCACGCCCGCGATCGCCGCCGCCGCGCCGGTCATGTGCACGACACCCGAGCCCGCGAAGTCGAGGAAACCGGCCTCGTCGAGGAAGCCGCCGCCCCACTTCCAGTAACCCTGAACCGGGTAGATGAAGCCCGTCATGATCACCGCGAACAGGAAGAACGACCACAGCTTCATCCGCTCGGCGACGGCGCCCGAGACGATCGACATCGCCGTCGCGACGAACACCACCTGGAAGAAGAAGTCCGCGAGATTCGAGTAGTACGGCGCGTCGTCACCGCCGGCGACGACGTCGGCGACGGCATTGTCCGCGGCCGATAGCATGCTGATGCCGGGGATGACGCCGTTGCCGTCGCCGTACATGATCCCGTAGCCGCAGAGCATGTACATGATGCACGCGATCGAGTAGAGCCCGACGTTCTTCGTCAGGATCTCGGCCGTGTTCTTCGCGCGCACGAGACCGGCCTCCAGCATGGAAAAGCCGGCGGCCATCCACATGACAAGCGCGCCGCACACCAGGAAGTAGAAGGTGTCTAGCGCGTACGATAACTCCAAGACGCTGTCCATCTGCCGAAAACCTCCGCTGGCCTGTTGATCGCTTTGCCGACGGTCTCGATGTGAAACCGCGCGCCTTTCTGCAGGCTCCGTGCCACTCGTTTTTTTGTTGGCACAGCAATGAGTTAGCGGACCGGGGTAGGTGAAGCACCCATTTCCGTGCACCAACTTGCGGCACGATTTCGATCGCCAGTGCACCGCGGCGGGGCTTTGCGGTGTGACGAGTCGCACGGCTCTCGCCGCTTGATCGGGCTTGGGGCGCACGGCAGCATGACGGCGAGACGAGGAGGCGGGACATGTTTCGGAACGGTTTCATCGTGCTCGCGGCGCTTACCGCGGCATTCGGCATTGGGGCACCGGCCGCGTCGCAGCAGGTCTTCGTATTCGAGGACGTGAATGTCGTGCCGATGGACGCCGAGCGCGTCCTCCGCGGGCAGACGGTGATCGTTCGCGACGGACGCATCGAGTCGATCGGCGACGCGATGAGCACGACCGTGCCGAGCGGCGCGCGCGTGATCAACGGGCAGGGGCGTTACCTCGTGCCGGGACTCGCCGAGATGCACGCGCACGTTCCCCCGTCCTCCGATCGACGCTATCTCGAAGAGGTGCTGTTCCTCTACGTCGCGAACGGCGTGACGACGGCGCGCGGCATGCTCGGCGAGCCCGCGCATCTCGAGCTGCGCGAGCGGCTCGCACGCAACGAGGTGCTGGGCCCTCGGCTCTACACTTCGGGGCCGTCGTTGAACGATCGGAGCGTGTCGAGCCCGGACGAGGCGGCGCGCATCGTGCGGGAGCAGGCCGCCGCCGGCTACGACTTCGTGAAGCTGCATCCCGGGTTGACGCGCGAGGAGTTCGACGCGGCCGTCGAAGCGGCGCGCGAAGCGGGGATCGAGTTGGCCGGGCACGTCTCGGAGGACGTCGGCGTCGCACGCGCGCTCGAGGCGCGCCAGGCGACGATCGATCATCTCGACGGCTACGCGCAGTACCTCGTCCCGGAGGACGAGCTGCGCGGTGTGCAGCCCGGATTCTTCGGGCTCAATCTCGGTCATTCGATAGACGAAGCACTCATCGCGCGGGCCGTCGAGGCGACGGTCGCGGCGCGCGTCTACAACGTGCCGACGTTGACGCTGCTCGAGCATTGGGGTGCGCCGACGCCAAGCGTCGACGAGCTCATGGGACGTCCGGAGATGGCTTACGTTTCTCCCGCGCAGCGTCAGCAATGGCGTCAGGCGAAGACGAATCTCGTGAGTCAGCCCGGGTACGACGCCACAGCCGCGCAAAGGCTCGTCGAGATTCGCAGGAAGCTCGTGAAGGCGCTGCACGACGCGGAGCCGAGCTTGATCCTCCTCGGATCCGATGCGCCGCAGGTTTTCAACGTGCCCGGCTTCTCGCTGCATCGCGAGCTCGCGTCGATGGTCGCGGCGGGTCTGTCACCGTACGAGGCGATCCGGACGGGCACGGTGCATCCCGCCGCGTTCTTCGGCGCGGAGGACGAGTTCGGGCGCATCGCGCCCGGTCTTTCGGCGGACTTCATGCTCGTCGATGGTAATCCGCTCGAGGACGTCGGCGCGTTGTGGCAGCCCGCCGGCGTGATGGTGCGCGGCGTGTGGCTCGATCGGGAAACGCTCGACGCGCGCCTCGCCGAGATCGCCGAACGGTACCGTTGACGCGCGAAGCGCACGACGGTCACCGATCGCTTTCCCTCGACGATGATGCTGATCGTTCTATTCGCATTCATCGGCCTCTTGCTCGGAGGCGTGCGCGGCCTCGTGGTCGGCGCGGTGCTCGGCTGGCTGCTGACGCAGATCACCCGGCGCGCGGTATCGCAAGGCATGGCGACGGTTCAGTCGCAGTTCCTCGAGACGACGTTCGCCGTCATGGGCGCGCTCAGCAAGGCGGACAGCGTCGTCACCCGCGACGAGATCCGCGCGGCGGAGACGCTGTTCGAGCGGCTCAGGCTCTCGCTCGAGCAACGCGAGGCGGCGAAGGCCGCGTTCCGGCGCGGCAAGGCGCCGGATTTCGATCTCGATGCCGAGGTCGATCGATTCGCGCGCGCCGCGCGCGGACGCGCGTTCCTGCTACAGCTCTTCCTGCAGATCGAGCTGATGGCCGTTGCGGCGGACGGCACGATCCATCCGGCCGAGCACGCGATGCTCGTGCGCATCGCGCGGCGCCTCGGCATGAGCGAGCACGACGTCGAGCAGCTCGAGGCGCTGCTGCGCGCGGCGAGCATGGCGGCGGCGTTCGGCGGCGGGTATCGAGCGGGCGCCGGTGCGTCGGGCGGCTATCGCGCGGGCGCAGGGGATCACGGGGCGTATGGCGCCGGCGCTTCGCGCGGCCGATCGTTCTCCGATCGGCTCGCCGATGCGCACGCGGCGCTCGGCGTGTCGCCGTCGGCGACCGAGGCGGAGATCAAGCGCGCGTATCGGCGGCTCGTGAGTCAGAACCATCCGGACAAGCTCGCGGCGAAGGGGCTGCCCGAGAGCATGCGCGCGATCGCCGAGGAGAAGACGCGCGAGCTCAACGCGGCCTACGATCTCATCAAGGAAGCGCGCGGCTTCGTCTGAGGTTCTTCGCTGCTCGGGCTCAAGCCCGTCGTGCGACGGGCTCGGGCACGAATAACGCGAGGACGTCGTTCAGCAGCTCGAGCCCTCGCGGCGTGGTCGCGAGGCGGTCGGGATCGTCGACCATCCAGCCGCGCGAGACGGCCGCGTCGATGCGGTCTCGTATCGTCGCGATGCTCCGTCCCGTGCGCGCCTCGAACAGCGAGACGGGCACGCCTTCCGGAAGACGGAGCGCGTTCATCAAGAGCTCGAGCACGAGGTCGGGACCGACAACCCGTTCGATCTGCGCCGCGGCCGGCGTTCCCGCAAGCTCGACATAGGTTCTCGGATTGCGCGCTTTCGCGCGCCGCTCGATCTCGCCGCGCGCGCGCGTGAGCTTTCCGTGCGCGCCGGCGCCGATGCCGACATAGTCGCCGAACTGCCAGTAGTTCAGATTGTGCCGGCAGCGATGTCCCGGTTTCGCGTACGCCGAGACCTCGTAACGTTCGTAGCCGGCGGAGGCCAGAAGGTCGCGGCCGGCCGCCTCGATCTCGAGCACCGTGTCGTCGTCGGGCAGTGCAGGAGGGCGGCGATGGAACGCGGTTCCCGGCTCGAGCGTGAGCTGGTACCACGAGATGTGCGTCGGCTCGAGGGCGATCGCCCGACGCACGTCGCTCGTTGCGGCTTCTAACGAGTCGTCGGGCAAGCCGTACATCAAGTCGACGTTGATGTCCGCGAATCCCGCCCGCCGCGCGGCTTCGACGGCGCGCACGGCCTCGCGACCGTCGTGCACGCGCCCGAGCGCCGCGAGCTGCGCGTCTCGAAAGCTTTGCACGCCGATCGAAAGACGATTGACGCCCGCTTCGCGGAAGGCGGCGAAGCGGGCCGCATCGGCGACGCCTGGGTTCGCCTCGAGCGTGATCTCCGCGTCGGGCTCGAGATCGACTCGCGCGCGAATCCCATCGAGCAGCCGAGCGACCGCATCGCCGGAGAAGAGGCTCGGCGTCCCGCCGCCGACATAGATGCTCTGCACCTTTCGACCGTTGGCGGCGTCGCGCTCGGCGTCGAGATCGCGCAGGAGGGCGTCGACGTAGGCGGCTTCCGGCAACTCGCTCTCGGCGCGATAGGAGTTGAAGTCGCAGTACGGGCATTTCCGCACGCACCATGGAAGATGCACGTAGAGCGACAGCGGCGGGAGGGAGTCGGTCATGGAAAGGAATCGGCCGCGCGGGGTCAGTCGGTCGGCTGACCGGCAACGATAGAGGTCGACGAGTCTCTTGTCGAGCCGCGACGCGCGGCCCGCCACGTGGCCGCCGTTCGAGGTAGGGCGCGGCGAAGGCCGCGGAGAGCCGGCACGAGGTGTCGAAATCGTTGCCGGTCGCGCTCGCTCCAGGCGAGACCGTACCCTTCGCGTATTTCGCGTGGCAACGTGCCGACCGTCAGGAGCCGCGTCACGAGGAGCCCGGGCGCCGCGAGCAGCCCGAAAGGCGGATCGAGAATCGCATCGGCGAGCTCGCGGGCTTGTGTGCCGATCGCGATCGCGTCCGAAGCATACTGCCGCGCCATGTAATCCACGAGCGCCGCCTTCGAGCGCGGCACGGTGGCGGGATCGGCGCCGAGCGCGACGGCGACGCTAGCGGCTTGTTCGCAGTACGCATCGTGTTGCTCTTCGGTGAGCGGCGCGACGAGGAGCTCATAGAACATGGGCACCGATTCGATCAGCGTGGCGTGCACCCATAGCACGAGCTCGCCGTCCTCGGCGGAGTAGGGCGTGCCCGCGGCGAAGCGTCCGACCGCGGTCGGCAATCTGCCTCTCACGCGGCGGTGGATCGCCATGATCTTGTCGAGGGTCTCTTGCCGCTCGGCGGGTGACCCGAACGTCAACGCCAACATCGCACGCACCGTGCTCCGCAGCCGTTGCACGGTCGCCGCGGGGCGCGCGCGGAACTGGCTGTGCTCGTGAATCCCGGCTGCGATCAGCGGGTGCGCGAACTGAAGCAGGATCGCGCGGGGCCACGAAAGGAGCACGAGGCGCTCCGCATTCACGACGCGCGAGATCGGCCGGTCGGCAAGATGCGAGGACGGCAAACCGACGCTCCTCGGTCCACGACCGCGGAGCGCTGCAAGATTCGAACCGACGAGGAACCGCTCGAAAGCCGACGTTCGCCGAAGCCGAGCCGCAGGTCGTCAACCCGTGATCGCTCGGACGTTCTCCACGATATGGCGAGAAATCGGTATCGCGGACGTTGCGGCCGGCGATGGCGCGTTGCAGACGATCAGCGAGCGATCGGTTCGGAGAAATAGAAAGTCCTCGACGACTTCGCCGCTGCGCTTGACGGCTTGAGCGCGGATACCCGCCGGGTACGGGAGCAGGTCGTCGAGACGAAGCTGCGGGCAGTACTTCTGGGCGCACCGCAAATAGCTTCGCTTCGAAAGTGAATTGCCGAGCTCGGTCAGGCTAGCTCGAAAATGCTTTCGAATGACCTTCCTGAATCCGGGAAACGCGAGCATCTCCACGGTGTCGCGAAGACTGAAGTCCGATTTGCGATAACCTTCACGTTTGAACGCAATGACGGCGTTCGGGCCGACGGTCACGGTGCCGTCGATCATTCTCGTCAGGTGCACGCCCAGAAAGGGGAGGGACGGGTCCGGGATCGGGTAGATCAGGTGTTTGACGATGCGGTTGTGCCGTTCGTGGAGCAGGAAGTATTCGCCTCGAAACGGAATGATCTGGAAATCCGGATTCAATCCGAGCATCCGGCTCACGCGGTCCGATTGCAGGCCGGCGCACGCGACGAGATAGCGAGCGGAGAAAGCGCCGCGGGTCGTATGAACGCGCACTTCTCGCGACGACTCGCTGATCGCGGTAACGGGATGATCGAAAAGCAGCGTCCCGCCGTTGGCTTGAACGAGCTCGCCCATGCGCTCCGCGATTCGAGCGTAACTGACGATCCCGGTCGACGGGACGAGGAAGGCGCCGACGCCCACGACGTTCGGCTCGATCTCGCGTAGCGCGCGCTCGTCGAGGACTTCGATATCGATGCCGTTCTCGCCGCAACGTTTCACGAGCGCGTGCATCCTTTCGAGCTCGACGGCATTCGTCGCGACGAGCAGCTTTCCGCATTCGTCGAATGGGACGTCGTGCTCGCGACAGAACTCCTTCGTTGCCCGGTTGCCCTCTTTGCAGAAGCGGGCCTTGAGGCTTCCCGGCGCATAATACACGCCGGCATGGATCACGCCGGAGTTGCGGCCCGTTTGATGCTGTGCTGCGGACGACTCTTTTTCGAGCAGCAGGACGGCGCTGCCGGAATACGCGCGCTGCAACGCCAAGGCGGTGGACATTCCGAGAATGCCGCCGCCGATGACGGCGAAATCGTGCACTCGGCCGCGCGCAGCCACGTGGCCTCAACTCCGCTGAGGTGGTGAGGAAGACGCGGCGAAGAATAACGAATCGCTGCAAGCGCTGTATAGAGCGCATCCAACGAATGTGCACGACCCGGAAAGAGGAAAGGCGCACTCGCTGCGCGCGAGGACGATTGAGTGAAGGGCCGGTCGGCACATCGATTGCTCCAGAATCTAGCCTTCGTGCGCCTCGAGATGCTGTTCACCGGAGTCGCCGATCTCGTCCCAATCGGCTTTCGAGCCGACCCACACGCGTCCGGGTTGTTTCGCTCGACGTTGCCGTAGAGCGGGGACGAAATTCCATGCCTTGCCAACCTTTCATGCGTGCCGACGTGGCGAACGACCACATCGCGATGCCAATGGCGCTAGAGGGCGTGAATCGGTCGCGTCAGTAGGAGCGCGAACGATGGCCGGCGCTGAAGAAAGCGTCGCTTCCGCTCGGCGCGTTGAATTTTTCTCGTTTCCGGGCAGCTTTTCGGGTACTTACGGATCCATGACTGTGCAAAAGTACAGTTGGTTCCTGTTCATACCGGTGCTTCAGATGAACAGCAATTCCGCCGTCGCCGCGGCCTATGCCCGGCACGCGTCGATCGATGACCTCGATCGCGCGATCGTCACGCTCGCGAGCCTCATCAACGCCGCGACCTACGATCTGCTCGTCCTCATCCGCCGCTTCGACGAGCGCGCGGGCTGGCTCGCTTGGGGATTCCAGAGCTGCGCCGAGTGGCTGCATTACCGCTGCGATATCTCACTGAGCGCCGCACGCGAGAAAGTGCGGGTCGCGCATGCGCTGAAGACACTGCCGTCGATCGGGCGGGCATTCGCCGAAGGCAAGCTGTCTTACTCGAAGCTGCGCGCGTTGACGCGAGTCGCCGATCGGGACAACGAGGACGAGTTGCTCGCCTTTGCGTTGAGGACGACCGCGGCGCAGGTCGAGGAGCGCTGCCAAGAGTTGCGCAACGGGAGGACGGAGTCGACCGAGCAGGCGCTCAACGCCTACGCGTGCCGCTCTTTGACTTTGCGACACGATCCGCATCGAGGGACGGTCGTGATCACGGTGGAGCTGCCGGCCGAGGCGGGCGAGCTGGTCGACAAGGCGCTCGATCGGGCGCTCGAGGCGGCCGTGCCTTCGAAGCCGGGCCCCGAGGAGGCCGGCGAGAGCTGGTCCGCCCGACGGGCGGATGCGCTGGTCGCGCTCGCGAAGGCTTATCTGGGTGGAAGGCAGGGCGATGGAGCTACGACGGCGAATCACTACCAGGTGACGGTGCACGTGGAGGAGTCGGCCCTCCGCGGAAGCGCGGGGCGGTCGGGGCTACCGATCGAGACGGTGCGGCGGATCGCGTGCGACAGCGATCTGGTCGTCGTGGTCGAGGATCGGGACGGCACTCCGCTGAGCGTCGGACGCAAGACGCGGACGGTGCCGGCGGCGATACATCGAGCGCTATGGGCGCGAGATCGCGGCTGCCGATTCCCGGGGTGCGGGCGGACGCGATTCGTCGAAGCGCATCACGTGGTGCATTGGGCGAGGGGCGGGGAGACGAGCCTCGACAATCTGATCCTGCTGTGCTCGACGCATCACATGCTGGTGCACGAGGGCGGATTCAGGATCGAGAAGGACTATCGGGACCGGTGGTTCTTCCGGCGGCCGGATGGGCGTGCGGTGCCGGCGTGCGGGTATCGGCCGGAGGATGTGACGGATG
>PKRJ01000017.1 GCA_017577365.1 Gammaproteobacteria bacterium
ACTCCGATCAGCGCACCGACGACCAAGGCCACCCAAGGGGCTTTGAGAACGAAACCGAGCGACGAGCGGTATGCGGCCGAGAGCCGCGCGAAGCCCGCGTCGAGCGCATGCATCAGCCGCCCCTCTCGCGTGGCCGGACCGAGCAGCTTCGAGCACATCATCGGCGCGAGCGAAAGCGCGAGAATCAGCGAGAACACGAGCGCCGCGGCCATCGTCACCGCGAGCTCGGCGAAGATGCGGCCGATATTGTCCTTCAGGAACGCGACCGGCGCGAAAACCGACACGAGCACGGCGGTCGACGAGATGATCGCGAACGAGACCTGCCGCGTGCCGTTGAACGACGCGAGGAGCGGCGCCTCGCCTTCCTCGATGCGCCGGTGCACGTTCTCGAGCACGACGATCGAATCGTCGACGACGAGGCCGATGCAGAGCGCCAGAGCGAGCAGCGTGACGAGATTGATCGAGAAGCCGAAGAACGCGAGCGCGGTGAACGACGAGATCAGGCAGACCGGAATCGTGACGAGCGGGATCAGCGCCGCCCGCAGCTTGCCGAGGAAGACGTAGATCACGAAGCCCACGAGGACGGTCGTGATCACGATCGTCTCGTAGACCGACGCGATCGCCGCGCGGATATAGATCGAATCGTCGCCGCTCGTGATGAGCTCCATGCCTTCCGGCAGATCCGCGTTCACGCGCACGACCTCGGCCTTGACCGCGTCGAGCACCTCCACGGTGTTCGCCGTCGACTGCTTGACGATGCCGAAGCCCGTCGTCGTCGCGCCATTCGTGCGGAACAGCCGCTTCGTCTCGCGGGGGCCGACCTCGACGTCGGCGACCTCGCCGAGCCGCACGAGATGCCCGTCCTCGCCCTCGAAGATCACGAGCCGACGGAAATCCTCGGCGGTCTGGTAGTTGCGCGCGAGGCGCACCTGGAAGGTCAACGCCTCGGATTCGACGCGACCCGCGGGCAGCTCGAGGTTCTCCGCCCGCAGCGCGTTCTCGACGTCGACGACGGTGAGGTTTCTCGCCGCGAGCGCGTGCCGGTCGAGCCAGATCCGCATCGACGGGCCGCCCGCGCCGAAAATACGCACCTGCGCGACACCGGGAATCGTCGCGAAGCGGTCGATCACGTACCGCTCCATGTAGTCCGTCAGCTCCATCATGTCCATCGTGTCGCTCGACAGCGTGAGCCACATGATGGGCTGAGTATCGGTATCGGCCTTCTCGACCGTCGGCGGATCGGCGTCCTCGGGCAGACGGCGCAGCACGCGCGAGACTCGGTCACGCACGTCGTTCGCGGCCTCGTCGAGATCGCGGTCGAGCGTGAACTCGATCGTCACGCTCGACTGGCCGTCGCGGCTCGCCGAGCGGATCGACTTCACCCCCTCGATGCCCGAAAGCTCGTCCTCGAGCACCTGCGTGATTCGCGTTTCGACGACCTCGGCCGACGCGCCCGGATATGTCGTCTGCACCTGCACGACCGGAGGCACGACGTCGGGCTGCTCGCGGACGGTGAGGTCACGGAACGAGAGCACGCCGAACGCGACCAGCACCAGACTGATGACGGTCGCAAACACCGGACGCTTGACCGAGATGTCCGATAACCACATCGATCGTGCTCCTGATGCTCGCCTATCCGCGGTCTTCCTCCGCGGCGCGGCCGCTCCGCTTCAGCTCCGCGCGTCCGCAGCGCGTGACGGGTCGGCCGCGTTCTCGACGCCCTTCGATTCGCTCGAGAAACGCACGCGGCTGCCGTCGCGAAGCTTGACGATGCCCTCCGACACGACGAGCTCTCCTTCGTCGAGCCCGTCGAGGATCTCGACGATGCCGAAGCGGCGCGCGCCGAGCCGGACCTGACGCTGACGCGCGATCCGCTCGCCGTCGACGGCGAACACGTACGCGCGATCCTGAATCTGGAAAACCGCGCCTTCCGGCACGACCAGCGTGACGCGCTCGCGCGACGCGAGCTGAACCGTCAGCAGCATGCCGGGGCGAAGCGCACCGTCGTCGTTCGGAATGTGCGCGCGCACGGCGACCGCGCGCGTGACCGGATCGACACGCGAGCTCACCGTCCGCACCACGCCTTCGAAGTCCCGTCCGGGATAGCTCACGCTCCGCGCGATCACCGTCGCGCCGGGACGCACGTCGCCGAGGAACGTCTCGGGAACCGTGAAGTCGAGCTTGATCGTCGAGATGTCGTCGAGCGTCGTGATCGGCGTATTCGGCTGCACGAGCGTTCCCGGCGAGACCTGACGGAAACCGAGCACGCCCGAGAACGGCGCGCGAATCAGCCTGTCCGCGAGTCGCGCGAGGATGCTGTCGAGCCTCGCCTTCGCCGCGGCTTCGCGGTTGCGCGCGACGTCGAGCTCGGAAAGCGGCGCGAGCCCCTGCTCGGCCAGCTCTTCGACGCGGCGCAGCTGCGCTCGCGCGTCCTCGAGATTCGCTCGAGCCTCCGCGAGGAGCGCCTCGTCCTCGCGATTCGTGAGCTGCACGAGGATCTGTCCGGCCTCGACGTAATCGCCGTCGTCGAACAGGACGGCGCTCACGGTATCGGTGACCTTCGCGGTCAAGGTCACCGATTCGTTCGCCTGCGCCGTGCCGATCGCCTCGATCGTCTCGCTGAAGCGCTCGCGCCGCACCGGCTCGACGGTGACGACCGGGACTTCCTGTCCTCCGAACGCACCGAACCCGCCGACGGCGCCCGCAGGTGCCTCGCCGCCCCGGTCGCGCGTCGCGAGATACCAAGCTCCGCCTGCGATCGCAAGCGTAAGCACGACAGCGAGAACGTATTTCATCCGTGGATTTCGCGTGCTCGGGGTGGGCGACGATCATCGGATTATGCCACACGCCCCTCGCGCGCTTCGGCCGCGGACGGCGATCGCAACGTCTCATTTTTTCTTAAGTATCGCGAGATGCGTGCGTGTCGCCACGTAACCCACCGTCATGCGCGCCGATGGCTCGACGCGCTCCCCGAAGCTACCATTGCCGAATGAGCTACAGCGCCTCCCATACGACGGCGATCGTCGACGCGCTCGTCTCGATCAAAGCGCGTATCCCGGAAGACGCCATGAGCGCGGGCTTGCTCGGCACCGAGCGCCTCGGCCACGGCGTACGCATCCGCGACGACGGGCTGATCGCGACGATCGGCTACGTCGTCCACGAAGCCGAATCCGTGTGGCTCACGACGCGCCACGGCGCGACGGTTCCAGGCGTCGTGCTCGGCTACGACTTCGACAGCGGCTTCGGGCTCGTCAGGCCGACGCTGCCGTTGCCGGGCGGGACGATCGAGATCGGCTCGGCCGAGACGTTATCCGTCGGCGATCCCGTGCTCGTGCTCGGCAGCGACGCCGACGATCCGGGCGTCGCCGCCGAGGTCGTCGCGAAACGCGAGTTCGCCGGCCGCTGGGAATATCTGCTCGAGGAAGCGATCTTCACCGCGCCGCCTCACGACAACTGGTCCGGCGCGGCGCTGCTCGACTCCAAGGGCCGCCTCTGCGGGCTGGGATCGCTCGTGATCCAGAATTTCGAGGTCGACGGAAGGTTGCTCACGGTCAACATGTTCGTGCCGATCGAGCTCTTGATGCCGATCGTCGACGACATCTGCGAGATCGGGCGCAGCCGCAAGCCGCCCCGACCGTGGCTCGGCATGCTCGTCGACGATTCGCAGGATCGGCTAATGATCATCGGCATCTACCGCAACTGCCCAGCCGACCTCGCGGGCCTCGCGCCCGGGGACGTGATCCACGCGGTCGACGGCGAGCCGGTCGCGAGCCTCGGCGATTTCTTCCGACGCGTGTGGGGCTTGGGCAGCGCCGGCACGGCGGTACCGATCGAGGTGCTGCGCGACTCCGAGCGCTTCAAGACGGTCGTGCACTCGGCGGATCGTTCGCTTTTTCAGCGCAGGGGAACGGTCCAGTAGACCGAAGGCGCGCGCATCGCCGCGACACGCGCGCAGGCGCGAATCGCTCGCCGGCGCCGCGCGGCGCCGGCGAGCCGGGCATCACTCCTCGGGCTTGCGATACGTGCTATGACAACCGCCGCAGGTTTGCTGCAGCGGGCGCACGAGATCGCGTGCCGCTTCGAGACCGCCGCGCTGCGCGGCTTCCGCGACGGCCTGGGCCGCTTGCTGGAAATCCTGCGCGCGCCGCTCGAAATCGCTCCAGCTCTCCCAGATCGCGGGCAACGCGCGGCTTCCGCTCGGAATGCCTTGCGCCATGAAAGCCTCGGTCGTCATCCCGGCCATCACCGCGAGATCGCTCGCGGCCTTCGTGAACGCGGCGTCATCCGCGGTAATCTCCCCGCGCGCGATCCCGCCGAGCGTCAGCATCTTCTGCCCGACGACGGTCATCACCGCATGGCGGTACTGGAAAGCCCGCCCTTCGGGCGAATCGTCGGCCGCGGGCTGCCCCCCACCGCAGCCGGCAACGAGCACGAAACCGATGGCTGCCGCTGCGGCCCCGACCCTGCTGCGCGATCTGTTCATCCTGGACCTTCCAATTTCTGCCGTCCGAAATGGCTTGGCAGGATATACAAACCGCGCAGAGCGTCGCAACCCGCGCCGCGAGCGCGAACGTTCTACTTCCGTTCCGCCTCCGATGCGCCTTTCAGCGCCTCGTCGACGACGAAGAGATCCGTGAGCAGCGCGCGCACGTGAATCGATGCGTTCAGGTTGTCGATGAGCTGCGAGCTGATATCCGCGCGGCTCAAGACCAAACGGACGATCGAGCGCGCGACGAGCGCGTCGCGCTCGAGCGCATCGAGGAAAGGACCGGCCACCTCGGCCGCGCCGCTCGGGTCCGCGCCTGCGACCGTGCGCGCGACGTCGGCGAGCCCGTCGAGCGCGTTCGCCATCGCTTCGAGCCGCTCGCGGACCTTGCCCCCCCCGCCGGGCCCCTTGTCGGTCGGCCGGCCTTGCGCGGCGTACGCGAGCATGAACTCGTAGCCCGCCTCGATGGTCTCGATACGCCGTTCGAGCTCATCCCTTGCAGCGTTCACCGCGCTCATCGCTCCACCTTCCAGCGTTCCGGGTCATGGGATTTCGCATATTCGTCGCGCGTGATCCAGCCGAGGATCATCGAGCGCGTGAACATCAGCTTCTCGGGACGGAGCGCGAAGTAGATGTGCGCGATGATCATCGTCACGAGCAGCAGCGCCGCGAGACCGTGAAGCACGTAGACGACGCCCCACGTCGCGTCGGACAGCCAATACGGATTCCTTTTCCACCACGGCGTGTCCATGCGCACCATCATCAGTCCGCCGGTCACGGCCGCAGTCAGCAGCACGACGGCGAACAGATGATGAATGAGCTTCTGCGCGAGGGAATACTTGCCGGGTTTTCGCGGCGGAGCGTCGCTGAGCCTGAGATTGAAGCGCACGATCGACGCGAGATCGCGAAGATCCGCGCCGCCGATCCACATCGAGCGCATATCGAGCGCAAACGGCACGCGCAGCACGTGGAACACGATCAGCGCGATCAGCACGAGGCCCGCGATCCAGTGCGGCGTCACCCAGCCGAACTGCACGCCGAGAACCGGCAACAACGCCGTCGCGAGCAGGAACAGCACGGTCGCCGCGGTCGCCCAGTGGAAGACGCGGTCGACCAGCGCATGCCGCACGATCCGCGTGCCGGTCGGCGCTTCGCTCCGGCCGCGAGTCGCGTCGCGGCTTCCGGCGTTGGTCGTCGTGTTCACTGTCATCGAGTCCCGGGATGAATGGTCAGGCTGCCTGGGCGGGCGCTCTTCGCGTCACCGGCGCCTCGGCGCGAGCAGCCAGCGGTAGAGCGCATGCGCGCAAATGAACGCGATACCGGCCCAGAAGAATACCGGCAGCAAGTCCCACGATATGCCTTCGAGCACCTCGCGACCGTAGACGTCGCGGCTCACTCTCACGAGTTCCATCCTCACGGCCCCTATTCGGCTAGGCGCGGCAAGGCGCTGATGATAGCCCAGCCTTACCAGACCGTCAGCGGCGGCTGATCGAGCTCCGCACGCTGCTCGCGGAGCGCGAGCACGTGATCTTCCCAGTAACGGCGCTCGCCGAACCACGGAAACGCTCGCGGGAACGCGGGATCGCGCCAGCGGCGCGCGATCCACGCGGCGTAGTGGATCATCCTGAGCGCGCGAAGCGCCTCGACGAGATTGAGCTCGCGATAGTCGAACTCCCGGAACTGCGTGTACCCTTCGAGCAGATCCTTGAGCTGCACGCTCATCTCGTCGCGGCTGCCGGACAAGAGCAGCCACAAGTCCTGCACCGCCGGTCCGTTCATGCAATCGTCGAGATCGACGAAATGCGGCCCCGAGTCGGTCCAGAGCACGTTTCCGGGATGACAGTCGCCGTGGATCCGCAGCACGTCGTAACCGCCCACCGCGTCGAACTTCCGCTCCACGGCGTCGAGCACGTCCTCGGCGATGCTGCGATAGCTGTCGACGAGATGATCCGGGATGAAGCCGCTCGCCTCGAGCGTCGCGACGGACGCTCGCCCGAGCGTCTCGATCGACAGCGTCGGCCGGTGGCGAAAGCGCTCGAGCGCGCCGACCGCGTGCATCCGTCCGAGCACCCGGCCCATGAAGACGCGGTCCTCGGTCGTTGCGAGCTCGGGCCAGCGTCCGCCTCGGCGCTCGAACAGCGCGAAGCGATAGCCTTCGTGCTCGTGCAGCGTCTTCCCGTCGATCACGAGCGGCGGGACGACCGGTATGTCGCGCTCGCGAAGCTCCAGCGAGAAGCGATGCTCCTCGAGGATCGCGTCGTCGGACCAGCGGCCCGGACGATAGAATTTCGCGACGACGAACCGATCGTCGACGCCGATCTGGTAGACGCGGTTCTCGTAGCTCGCGAGCGCGAGCAGTCGGCCGTCGCACTCGAAGCCCAAGCGCCCGACGGCCTCGAGGATGAGCTCGGGGCTCAACCCCGAGTACGGCAGCTCGGCATCCATCGCACTCCCTCGTGACCGTGTCGCGGGCTCCAAGGCAGGCCGCGCGCTAGGCGGCGCTCCGCGTCGAGCACGTGCAGCCCTTGTGCTTTAATCGCCCGGCGCGCCGCACCGTACGGCCCCGCACCGGAAACGAGATGAACGGCATCATTCCATACCGAACCCACATCGACTCCCTTCGCAACGGCCTCAAAGTCGTGCGGATGCCGATGCCGGGAAACGGGCTCGTCGCGTACTGGACGCTCGTGCGCACCGGCTCGAGAGACGAGTACGAGCCCGGCCGGACCGGCTTCGCGCACTTCTTCGAGCACATGATGTTCCGCGGCACCGTCCGCTTTCCGTCGGACGCCTACCAGCGCATTCTCACCGAGATCGGCGCCGACGCAAACGCGTACACGACCGACGATCTGACGGCGTACCATCTCTCGCTCGCCGCCGAGGATCTGCCGAAGGTGATCGAGCTCGAAAGCGATCGCTTCATGCACCTCGCGTACTCGCGAGCCGATTTCGAGACCGAGGCGGGTGCGGTCTACGGCGAATACCGCAAGAGCCGCATGGACCCGTTCTTCACGCTCTACGAGGCGATCGTCGAGACGGCCTTCGACGCCCATCCGTACGGGCACACGACGATGGGCTACGAGGCGGATATCGCCGCGATGCCCGGTCTCTACGACTACTCGCGAGACTTCTTCGCGCGCTACTACCGCCCGGACAACACGATCCTGCTCGTCGCGGGCGAGATCGACCCCGCCGCCGTGCTCGATCTCGTCGAGCATCACTACGGGAGCTGGGCGCCCGGCTACGAGCCGCCGCCGATCCCCGCCGAGCCCCCGCAGCGCGGCGAACGGCGTTTCGACGTCGAGTACGACGGCCGCACGCTGCCGATCGCGTGGCTCGCGTACAAGATCGACGCCTTCGACCCGGCGAACCGCCTGCGCGTCGCCGCCGATCTGCTCGCGGATCTCGCGTTCGGCGAGACGAGCGAGACGTATCGGCGGCTCGTGCTCGACGAGCAGGTCGTCGAGTTCCTCGACGCCGGCGCGACCGCGAACCGCGATCCGGGACTTTTCGACGTCTACGCGCGCATCAAGGACCCCGCGCGCGTCGACTACGTGATCGCCGTGCTCGACGAGACGGCGGAGCGCTTCCGGTCGTCGCCGCCGGACGAGGCGAAGCTCGCGGCGCTCAAATCGCGTCTCAAATACGCGTTCCTGATGGGCTTCGACACGCCGGATCGCGCGGCGCAGCGCGTCGCGCGTTATCTCGCGATCGGCGGCGATCTGGACGGGCTCGAGGCGCTACATGCCGCGTACGAGCACGTGACGCCGGATGACGTTCAAGCCGCGGCGCGAGCCTATCTCGTTCACGAGCGGCGCACGCTCGGCGTGCTGCGGGGACGGTCATGACGGCCCATCTCGCCCGACGCGCCGCCGACGTCGACGTTCGCGTGCCGGTGCCCGACGACCCGACCGTCTCGTTCTCGATCTCGTTCGGCGTCGGCTCGCAGGACGATCCGCCCGGGAAGGAAGGCCTCGCCTATCTCACGGGTCTGATGCTCGCCGAGGCCGGCACGAAGCGGCGGTCCTACGAGCAGATCCTCGAAGAGCTGTATCCGCTCGCGTCGGACTACAGCGTGCGCGTCGACAAGGAACGCACGACGCTGACCGGCCGCACGCATCGCGACAATCTCGACCGATACGTGCCGCTTCTGATCGACGCGTACCTCGAGCCCGCGTTCGATGCACGGGACTTCGAGCGGCTGAAAAGCGACGCGATCAACGACATCGAGAACACGCTGCGTTACGCGGAGGACGAGGAGCTCGCGAAGGCGGCGCTCTACGCGTTCGTCTTCGCGGGCACGCGTTACGCGCATCCTCCGGAAGGCACGGTCCGGGGACTCGAGAACGTCACGCTCGACGACGTGCGCGCGTTCTACCGCGCGCATTACACGCGCGACAACGTCTGGATCGGCGTCGGCGGCGGCTTCGACGAAGCGCTCTGCGCGCGGCTCGCCGCGACGAGAGACGCGCTGCCGCAACGCGCCGCGGGCTCGAGCGATCCGCCGAAGATCGAACCGCGGCCGATCTCGCGCAACGAGGTGCTCCTGATCGACAAGCCCGGCGCGGACGCGTCGATCAGCCTGGGTTTTCCGATCGACGTGCGGCGCGGCGATGCGGACTACTACGCGCTCGCGCTCGCGGTCTCGTGGCTCGGCGAGCATCGCCAGGCGTCGGGCCGCCTGTTCCAAGTGATCCGCGAGATCCGCGGACTCAATTACGGCGACTACGCGTACATCGAGGCGTTCCCGGAAGGCGGCGACCGGCAGATGCCCCCGGTTAACGTGCCGCGCCGTCATCAGATCTTCGAGATCTGGATTCGCACGCTGCCGAACGAGCAAGCCCATTTCGCGCTGCGCGCGGCCGCGCGGGAGCTCGATCGGCTCGTGCGGGACGGCATGCGGCGCGAGGACTTCGAGCTCACCCGCGCGTTCCTTTCGAAGTACGTGCTGCACTACGCCGAGACGACGGCGAGGCGCCTCGGCTACGCGATGGACGACCGCTTCTACGGCCTCGAGGGCGAAGGTCATCTCGAGCGCTTTCGACGCATGATGGAGAGCGTCACGCTCGACGACGTCAACGACGCGCTCGCGCGGCATCTGAAAGACCGCCGCTTCAAGATCGCTATCGTGACCGGCGACGCGGCGGGCCTCCGCGCGGCGCTCGCGAGCGGCGCGCCGAGCCCGATCGAGTATCCGAACGAGAAGCCGCGCGACGTGCTCGAGGAGGATCGCGAGATCGCGAGCTATCCGCTGCCGATCGATGCGGACGCGATCGACGTGCTGCCCGTCACGCGGGCCTTCGAGGACTGAAGCGCACGCGTCAGCTCAGCGCACGATACAGAAACGGCAGGCTCCGATCCATGCGATGGTCGATGCCGGAGTGCGTGCCGTCGAACTCCTCGTAGACGTGCGGGACGCCGTGCTCCGCGAGGCGCTTCGACAGCAGACGCGTGCCGTAGTGAATGCGGTACTGGTCGCGCCAACCGCAGTCGATGAAGATGCCGCGGAGCGTCTTGAGCTCTTTCGCGTACCGTGCGACGAGATTCACCGGATCGTGCCGCAGCCACCGCCGCCATCGCTCCGGAATCAGCTCGCCGGTCTCGAGGTCGAACGGCACGCGGATGCGATCGGGCCGCCGCGGATCGGGATCGTACGTCGCGGCCATCGCGATCGACATCAGGCAATGGATCTCCGCGCCCGACGGATTCGGCTTGCGCCAGACGCGCTCGAGGAAGCGTCGGATACGGCCGTCGTCGACGCCGGGCTCGGGCGTCGCAAGATCGCGGAGCGGATCGACGCGTCCCTCCCGTCTCGGCTTCGGGCGGTATCTCGCGAGCTCGTCGAGCGCCTGCGGCCAGTCGCAACGGTAAACGAAATCGAAATAGGCGTCGCCCGAATGGCTCGCGATCGCTCCCCAGTAGCGCGCGTAGCGCATGCCGTGGATCAGCGCGCCGTAGCCGCCGGACGACTTGCCGAAAACGCCGCGGTGGTCGCGGTCGGCGAGCGTGCGGAACTCGCGGTCGACGAGCGGTATCAGCTCGCGCGTGAGATAATCGGCGTAGCGTCCGACGCCCTCCGAGTTGATGTACTGGTTACCGCCGAGCGCGGTGAAGCAATCGGGAAAGACGATGATGCACGGCCCCATCTTGCGCTCGGCGATGAGCCGTGCGGCGCGCTCCGGCACGTTCTCGTCGAAATTCTTCCAGCCCGTATGCGACTTTCCGGATCCGGTAAAGCCGACGAGATCGAACAGCACGGGAAAGCGCCTGCCGCGCCCGGCGCCGCGGCCTTCGTCGTAGCCCGGCGGCAGCCACACGTCGAGCTCGCGCACGTGCGGATCTCCGAGCGGGTTGTCGGCCAAAACCTTCGACGTGACCTCGAGCGTGACGACACGTCCGCTCGGCCATTTCGGTCTTTTCAGTGCCACTGAGCTCCCCGATCCGTATGGACCGGATGAGTCTACCCCGGGCGCGCCATCCGTGAAGAAGACGCCGGATCAGGAGAGTCGACGGCGGCCGTTCCCGAGCCCGCGATGGGACGGTTGGAGCCGGCGGAGCAGCTTGGCGAGCTCGTGCACGGCCTCGAGCAACGCATGCGTGTGCCGCTCGACCGCGAGCAGCGACGGCCAATCCGAGTCGGTATGATCCTTCGTGAGCCAACAGCGAGCGCGGCCGACCGATACGCCGTCGCGACCGGCGTGAGGCCGAGATCGCCGTAGCCTCTGACAGCCCTCGATCAGATCTTCGCTCAGTCGCTCGTCGCTGTCGGCGAAGGATTCGACCCGCGATCGGCTCATGGACCCGCTTCCGTACCGCCCGTCGACTTCCGCGCGCTTGCGCGGATTCATCCCGAAGCGCCGTGCCGCAACCGTGAAAGGACGCTTCGACACGCGGAAAGTTTCGATCAAGACTATAGTCTTTGGAGGGGACGAACGCAATCGCCATGCTGGCGGTCATGGAAGACGCCGATTGGCTTCGCGCTGCGTTCGGCCGGCTGCTCAAGGAACTTCGGGAGGAACGCGGGCTTTCCCAATCCCAACTCGCTCTCGACAGCGGCCTCGATCAGACGTTCGTGTCGCTGCTCGAGCGCGGCCAACGCCAACCGACGCTGATCACGTTGTTCGCGCTCTGCGACGCGCTCGACGTGCCGCCGGAGATGATCGTGCAGCGGCTTTCGCTCGTCAGGCCGAGACGGAAGAATCGGTAGCACTCGGCGCGAACGAATCCTTCAGTCAACGTCGATTTCGAGCGAAATCGTTCGCTTTCTTCGGCTCGGACCCGCCAGCCTCGGCACTAGACTGTTCTTCCATACAGCACTTCGGCACCAAGGAGGGTGCGATGGCGAACGTCTCGCGCGACGAGATCGAGAGGCTCGAGCACATCGGTAAGCACCTCCAGATCGCCTACGCGGGAGTCGTGGTCTCGGCCGCGGCGCTGAACCACCAGCGCGCCGAGCAAGACGACGAGATTGCGACGGTGCTGCGACACTGCGTCGCACCTCGGCTGTTCGAGCAGATCGAGCGAATCGACGACGTCGTCGCGCGCTTGCGAACCGGCTCATCGGCCGCCGAAAACCCGCCCGAAACACGGTAAGTCGACGCTTCTCCCCGCGGCCGCGCCCGATCACGGCAGGCACCGCGAGAACGAGCCATTGCAGCGGTCGGCACCAAGCTTGCATCGGGCTCGGGCGGAGGTGTTATGCCTTTCGATGCCCTTTGGCCTTTAGCCGTCTACATGACCCTCGCGGTCGGGCTCGTGGCGGCGGTGCTCGCGGTATCGCACGTGCTCGGCGAACGCCACAGCGAGCGCGCCACCGGAGATCCGTTCGAATCCGGCGTCGTCCCGGTGCACCGCGCGAGATTCCGCATCCACGCGCAGTTCTACGTGGTCGCCGTGCTCTTCGTGATCTTCGATATCGAAGCCGTCTACATCGTCACGTGGGCCGTGATCGCCCGCGACGGCGGATGGGCGCCGTTCATCGAGATCCTGATCTTCATCGTCGTGCTGATCGCCGCGCTCGCGTATCTGTGGCGCGTCGGCGCGCTCGAGTGGGGACCGCGGCGACGAACGCGCGCCCTTCGATCGGCCGCGCCGGGGCGCATGCGAGAGTCGCGGCGCGTCGCAGAGGCGGTCTGATGCGTTGGTGGCTCAGTCGAGCGGGCGCCGCGGGGGAGGACGATCGGACCACTGCGGACGAGAACGTCGCGGTGCGCGAAGAGGCGATGCGCCGCAACGTGTTTCTCACGCGCCTGCAGGATCTCGCCGCGTGGTCGCGCAAATACTCGATCTGGCCGTTCAACTTCGGGCTCTCGTGCTGCTACGTCGAGATGGCGACCGCCTTCACGAGCAAGTTCGATATCGCGCGCTTCGGCGCCGAGGTCATCCGCGCGACGCCGCGCGAGGCGGATCTGATCGTGATCTCGGGGACGGTGTTCCGAAAGATGGCGCCCGTGATCCGCCGCCTCTACGAGCAAATGATGGAGCCGCGCTGGGTCATCTCGATGGGGTCTTGCGCGAACTCGGGCGGCATGTTCGACGTGTACAGCGTCGTGCAAGGCGTCGACAGCTTCATGCCTGTCGACGTCTACGTGCCCGGCTGCCCGCCGCGCCCCGATGCGCTGATCGAAGGCTTGACGCTGCTGCAGCAAGCCGTCGGCACGGAGAAGCGGCCGCTCAGCTGGATCGTCGGACCGCAAGGCGTGCAGCGTGCACCGGCGCCGAGCTTCCGCGACCTGAAGCGCGCCGAGCGCAACGCGGTGCGATCGCTGCGCAGCCCGGACTCGGTATGACGGGCTCCGCCGGAGCGTGACGTGGCCGTACCGACCGATGCCCCCGCCCCGGCCCTTCCGAAGACGCGCGGAGTGCAGCGCGCGAACGAGCTCGCGGAACGTCTCGAGAAGCTCCTCGGGCCCGATCTCTTCCCCGAAGGCGCGCGCGTGCAGCCGACGGCGGACGGCATTCCGACGCTGTGGCTCGCATCCGAACGCGTGCGCGACGTGCTGCTCTGCTTGAAGCACGAGCTCGCCGAGCCGTACGAGATGCTCTACGACCTGACCGCGATCGACGAGCGCGTCCGGCACGTCCGCGACGGGCAGCCGAGCTCCGAGCTCACGCTCGTCTATCACTTGCTCTCTTTCTCGCGCAACGAGGACCTGCGGCTCAAGGTACCGCTCGAGGACGGGGCGAGCGTCGCGAGCGTCGTCGACATCTGGCCGAACGCGAACTGGTACGAGCGCGAGGTCTGGGACATGTTCGGCATCCGTTTCGACGGCCACCCGAACCTGCGCCGCATCCTGATGCCGCCGACGTGGAAAGGCCATCCGCTGCGCAAGGAGCATCCGGCGCGCGCGACCGAGATGGGGCGTTTCGAGCTGCCGGACGACCGCTACGAGGCCGAGACGGAAGCGCTGCGCTTCGTTCCTGAGGAGTGGGGCATGAAGCGCAGCACCGAGTCGAGCGATTTTCTGTTCCTCAATCTCGGCCCGAACCATCCGAGCGTGCACGGCGTGTTCCGCATCCTTCTGCAGCTCGACGGCGAGGAGATCGTCGACGCGGTGCCGGATATCGGCTGGCACCACCGCGCGCAGGAGAAGATGGCCGAGCGCCAATCGTGGCACACGTATCTCCCGTATACCGACCGCGTCGACTATCTCGGCGGCGTGATGAACAACCTGCCGTACGTGCTCGCGGTCGAGCAGCTCGCCGGCATCGAGGTTCCCGACCGCGCGAAGGTCATTCGCGTCATGCTCTGCGAGCTCTTTCGCATCGCGAGCCACCTCGTCTTCTACGGCACCTTCACGCAGGACGTCGGCGCGCTCTCGCCGGTTTTCTACATGTTCACGGACCGCGAGCGCGTCTTCGAGATCATCGAGGCGATCTGCGGCTTTCGCATGCACCCGGCGTGGTTCCGGATCGGCGGCGTCGCGGCCGATCTGCCCGAGGGCTGGGACCGGATGGTCCGCGATTTCCTGAAGTGGATGCCGCCGAGGCTGCGCGAGTACGAGCGGATGGCGCTCGAGAACCGCATCCTGCGCGCGCGCACCGTCGGCGTCGGCACGATGACGACCGAAGAGGCGATCGACTGGGGCGTGACCGGTCCGAACCTGCGCGCGACGGGCTTCGACTGGGACTTTCGCAAGACGCGGCCGTACTCGGGCTACGAGCAGTTCGAGTTCGACGTGCCGCTCGCCGAGAACGGCGATTGCTTCGACCGCTGCGCGGTGCGCGCCGAGGAGATCCGCCAGAGCCTGCGCATCATCGAGCAGTGCGTCGAGAACATGCCGCCCGGGGACTACAAGTCGCGTCACCCGCTCGCGACGCCGCCGATCAAGGATCGCACGCTGCACGACATCGAGACGCTGATCCATCATTTCATCAACGTCAGCTGGGGGCCGGTCGTGCCACCCGGCGAGAGTCATTTCAACATCGAAGGCACGAAGGGCGCCTACGGGTACTACGCGATCAGCGACGGCGGCACGATCCCGTATCGGCTGCGGATCCGCACGCCGTCGTTCCCCCATCTGCAAGTGCTACCGCTGATCTCGCGAGGGCTGATGATCGCCGACCTCATCGCGATCCTGGGCAGCATCGACTTCGTGATGGCGGACGTCGACCGATGACCGTGTTGCGCCGCCGCAAGGCTTCGACTCGCGCGAGGACGACGTGATGCTCACGCCGCAAGAGACCGCGGAGATCGAGCACGAGCTTTCGCAGTACGAGCGGAAGCGCGCGGCGTGCATCGACGCGCTGAAGATCGTGCAGCGCCATCGCGGCTGGGTCTCGGACGAGGCGCTTCACGACATCGCGGAGCTCCTCGAGATGCCGGTCGACGAGCTCGACGCGGTCGCGACGTTCTACAACCTGATCTACCGACGGCCCGTCGGACGGCACGTCGTGCATCTGTGCGACAGCGTGAGCTGCTGGCTCGCGGGATCCGACGCGCTCGCCGAGCGCATCCGCGAGCGCTTCGGCGTACGGGTCGGCGAGACGGATTCCGAAGGGCGCTTCACCGTCTTGCCGATCCCTTGCCTCGGCTGCTGCGACCGCGCGCCGGCGATGCTCGTGGACGGAAACTTGCATGTCGATCTCGATCCGGAACGTCTCGACGAGACGCTGGAACGCTACGGCTGATGGAACGTCCGCTGACCGCCAACATTCGGCCCGGCGAGCCCCCGCTCGATATCGAAGGCTACGAGCGCTCCGGCGGTTATCGTGCGGTGCGACGCGCCCTCTCCGAGCTTTCTCCCGACGACGTGCTCGAGCTCGTGATCGACTCGGGTCTCCGAGGCCGAGGCGGCGCCGGTTTCCCGACCGGCCAGAAGTGGCGCTTCATGCCGCGCGGCGACGACGCGCCGCGCCCGCGTTATCTGATCGCGAACGCGGACGAGATGGAGCCCGGCACGTTCAAGGATCGGCTGCTGCTCGAAGGCGATCCGCATCAGCTGATCGAAGGCATGATCCTCTCCGCGTACGCGATCGGCGCGAACGTCGCGTACGTCTTCCTGCGCGACGAGTACCGGCTCGCCGCCGAGACGCTGCGACGCGCGATCGCCGAAGCAACCGACCGCGGCTTCCTCGGCGAGCATATTCTCGGCAGCGAGATCAGCCTCTCGCTGCACCTGCATACGAGCGCCGGCCGCTACATCTGCGGCGAGGAAACCGCGCTGATCAGCGCGCTCGAGGGCCGCCGCGCGATCCCGCGCACGAAGCCGCCGTTCCCGCAGCTCGTCGGGCTGTGGGGCAAGCCGACGGTCGTGAACAACGTCGAGACGCTTTGCAACGTTCCGCACATCGTCAATAACGGCGCCGAATGGTTCAGGTCGCTCGGCCTCACGTCCGACTCGGGCACGAAGCTCTACGGCGCGAGCGGCAAGGTGAAGCGGCCCGGCCTCTGGGAGCTGCCGATGGGCACGCCGATCCGCGAGCTGCTCGAGGAGCATGCCGGCGGGATGCGCGACGGCTATCGCTTTCGCGCGCTCCTGCCCGGCGGCGCATCGACGGACTTTCTCGTCGAGGAGCATCTCGACACGCCGATGGATTTCGAGTCGATCCAGAAGGTCGGCAGCCGGCTCGGCACGGGCACGATGATCGTGCTCGACGACAAGACGTGCCCGGTCGCGATGCTGCACAACCTCGAGCATTTCTTCGCGCAGGAATCGTGCGGCTGGTGCACGCCGTGCCGCGACGGGCTGCCGTACGTCGAGCATCTGCTCGCCGCGATCGATGCCGGCGACGGGCGGCCGCGCGATCTCGCGCTGCTCGAGATGCACACTCGGCATCTCGGGCCGGGGCGCACGTTCTGCGCGCATGCGCCGGGCGCGATGGAGCCGCTGCAGTCGGGGCTGCGTTACTTCCGCGACGACTTCGAGCGGCATATCGCGGAGCGGAGGTGTCCGTACCGATGACCGCGTTGCCGCCGCTTCGTTCGATCACTGTGCTGCCGCTTCGTTCGAGGTTGTCGGTTTCCCGTAGCTCATCGCGGTGCTTCTTTGTCGCGCGTTCGAGGGCATCGCAGGGGGACGCGGCGTGGTGCGATGGCCTCTTCCTCGAAGGGGCATGTGCACGCCGCTCCGCCCCACCGCCGCGCTCGATCACGCGATACCCGCTCACCGCGCCGAGCCGCGACCCTGAAGGAGCACCGTAAGCGCGATGCCGATCTACGTCGACAACCGCGAGTATCCGGCCGCGCCCGAGAAGAACCTGCTCGAGCACTGCCTGTCGCTCGGCTTGAACCTGCCCTACTTCTGCTGGCATCCCGCGATGGGCTCGGTCGGCGCGTGCCGGCAATGCGCGGTGAAGCAATACCGCGACGAGCGCGACACCGAAGGCCGCATCGTGATGGCGTGCATGACGCCCGCGGCGGAGGGCCTCCGGATCGGCCTCGACGAGCCCGAGGCGCGCGACTTTCGCGCCCGCGTCATCGAGTGGCTGATGGTCAACCATCCGCACGACTGCCCGGTCTGCGAGGAAGGCGGCGAATGCCACCTGCAGGACATGACCGTGATGACGGGCCACAACTATCGCCGCTATCGGGGCCTGAAGCGCACGCACCGCAATCAATATCTCGGCCCGTTCCTGAACCACGAGATGAACCGCTGCATCGCGTGCTATCGGTGCGTGCGGTTCTATCAGGACTATGCCGGCGGCGACGATCTTCGCGCCTTCGCGTCGCACCATCACGTCTACTTCGGCCGTCACGAGGACGGCGTCCTCGAAAGCGAATGGAGCGGCAATCTCGCCGAGGTCTGCCCGACGGGCGTGTTCACCGACAAGCCGTTCTCGAAGCATTACGTCCGCAAGTGGGATCTGCAGAGCGCGCCGTCGATCTGCGTGCATTGCGGCCACGGCTGCAACGTCGCGGCGCAGGAACGCTACGGGCGCTTGCGGCGCGTCGTGAATCGCTTCAACGGCGACGTGAACGGCTATTTCATCTGCGACCGCGGCCGCTACGGCCACGGCTTCGTCACCGCGCCGACGCGGGTCCGCGCTCCGCTCCTCCGCACCGGCAACCGCGAGCTCGAAGCGGTCGGCGTCGACGAAGCGCTGCACGCGGCCTCCGAGATGCTCGCCGGGCGCGTCATCGGCATCGGCTCGCCGCGCGCATCGCTCGAAGCGAACTTCGCGCTGAAGAGGCTCGTCGGCGACGACGCGTTCTACATGGGCGTCGGCGGCCCGGACGCGGCGGCGCTCGAGGCCGTCCACGCGATTCGCACGGAAACCGCGACGCGTGCGCCGACGCTCATCGACGTCGAGAACGCCGATGCGATGCTCGTGCTCGGCGAGGACGTGGCGAGCACGGCGCCGCGCATGGCGCTCGCGCTGCGCCAAGCGACGCGCAACCGGCAGAAGGCGATCGCGAGCGGCCTAGGCATTCCGGCATGGCTCGATCAGCCGGTCCGGACCGCGGGACACGGCCAACTCTCACCGCTCTACGTCGCGACGCCGGTTCCGACGCGGCTCGATGCGATCGCCGCGGGCATATTCCGCGGCAGCGCGGACGAGATCGCGAGGCTTGGGTTCGCGATCGCGGCGCGAATCGATGCGAGGGCACCCGGCGTCGACGATCTCACCCGCGACGTGTCCGAGCTCGCCGCGCGCATCGCCGATGCCCTCGCGAGCGCCTCGCGCCCGCTCGTCGTCTCCGGCGTCTCGATACGCAGCGTCGCCGTGCTCGAGGCCGCGGCGAATGTCGCGCTCGCGCTCGGCGCGAAGCTCGGCCGGCCGGCGGATCTCGCGCTCGCGCTGCCCGAATGCAACTCGATGGGGCTCGAGCTCCTCGGCGCGCGGAGCCTCGACGACGCGCTGGAGCACGCGGAGCGTCAGCCGATCCGAGCGGCGATCGTGCTCGAGAACGATCTCGCGCGCCGCATGCCGCGGGCCGCGCTCGAGCGCTTCGGCGAGCGGGTCGAGCATCTCATCGTCGTCGATCACACGCTGCACGCGACCGCGCGTGCGGCCGATCTCGTGCTGCCGGCCGCGGCCTTCGCCGAGGGGGACGGCACGCTCGTCAACAACGAAGGCCGCGCGCAGCGCTTCTTCCAGGCCTACGTGCCCGACGGCGAGATCCGCGAATCGTGGCGCTGGCTCGCGGAGCTCGCGCGCCGACGCGGTATCGAATGCGGCTGGGCTTCGCTCGACGACGTGATCGCCGATTGCGCTGCGAGCTCGCGCCGCCTCGCACCGATCGTCGACGCGGCACCCGGGGCACGCTTTCGGATCGCCGACCGGCGCATCGCCCGCGAGCCGGCACGCTACAGCGGGCGCACGGCGATGCACGCGAATGTCGATATCCGCGAGCCGAAGCCGCCGGAGGATCCCGATACGCCGCTCGCGTTCTCGATGGAAGGCTATTACGGGCCGCGCGTGCCGCCGGCATTGATCCCGTTCTTCCGTGCGCCCGGCTGGAACTCGAATCAGTCGGTGCACAAGTTCCTCGACGAGACCGGCCGAGCGCTGCGCGGCGGCAACCCCGGCGTGCGGCTCGTCGAGCCCGGCGCCGACGCACGCCGTGCTTACTTCGAAGCGCGTGCGAGCCTGCCCCCGTCCGGCGATGCGCTTCGCGTCGTGCCGCTCGCCGATGTGTTCGGCAGCGACGAGCTCGCGGCGCTGTCGCCGCCCGTCGCCGAGCGCATCCCCGAGCCGTGCGTCGTGCTCGGACCGGCGGACGCCGATGCGCGCGGCATCGTCGACGGCATGACGGCCGAGATCGAGCTCGGCGAGACGTCGCTCGCGCTTCCCGTGCGCGTCGTTCCCGGCCTCGCCGCGGGCACGCTCGGCGTGCCGATCGGCTTGCCGGGTATGCCGTTCATCGCGGCGGAAACGGCGAAAGTCGGAGGACGCGGAACGGCGGGAGACCCGCGATGAGCGTCGTCGCGATGCTCTTCTTCATCGTCGTGCTGCTCTTTGCGCTCCTCGCCGCCGCGGCGCTCCTGACGTGGGTCGAGCGGCGGCTGCTCGCATGGTGGCAGGACCGTTACGGCCCGAATCGCGCGGGGCCTTTCGGCATCCTTCAAGCGTTCGCGGACGTGATCAAGATCCTCTTGAAGGAGGACTGGATACCTCCGCTCGCCGACAAGCCCGTGTTCGTGATCGCGCCCGCGATCGTCGCGGTCACGATGCTGCTCGGGTTCGCGATCGTGCCGCTCGCGCCGGGGCTCGTGATCGCGGATCTCAACGTCGCGTTGCTCTTCTTCTTCGCGATGACGGGGCTATCGGTGTACAGCGTCACGTTCGCCGGGTGGGCGTCGAACAACAACTACTCGCTGCTCGGGAGCCTGCGCACCGCGGCGCAGATGATCAGCTACGAGGTCTTCATGCTGCTTTCGCTCGTCGGCGTCGTGATCCTCGCGGGCTCCTTCAGGCTCACCGACATCGTCGACGCGCAGCGCGGCATGTGGTTCTTCGTGCCGCAGTTCGTCGGGCTCGTCGTGTTCTTCCTCGCCGCGATCGCCGAGACGCATCGACTGCCTTTCGATCTCCCCGAGGCCGAGCACGAGCTCGTCGCGGGCTATCACACCGAATACTCCGGCATGAAGTTCGGGCTGTTCTTCCTCGGCGAGTATCTCGGGATGATGCTCTCGTCGGCGATGATCGTGACGCTCTTCTTCGGCGGGTGGCTCGGCCCGCCTTTCCTGCCGCCGATCGTCTGGTTCCTGCTGAAGACGGCGTTCTTCGTCTGCCTGTATCTCTTGCTGCGCGCCGCGCTCCCGCGTCCGCGCTACGACCAGCTCATGGGCTACGCGTGGAAGTTCCTGCTGCCCGTCGCGCTCCTGAACATCGTCGTCACCGGCGCGATCGTCGTCGCGACGCGCTCGCCGGCGGAGGTCGGATCATGATCGACGAACGAAGCATCGCCGCCGCGAAGCGCGCGCAAACGAGCGAGCGCACGCGCAGCGAAAGCTGGCTCTGGTCGCAGGTCGCCGTCCTATTGAGCCAGATCCGCTCGATGGCCGAGGTCTTCCTGCACGGCTTTCGCCGCCGAGAAACGATCCAGTATCCCGAGGAGAAGCCCTATCTCGCGCCGCGTTTTCGCGGCCGGATCGTGCTCACGCGGGACCCGGACGGCAACGAGCGTTGCGTCGCGTGCTATCTCTGCGCGGTCGCGTGCCCGGTCGACTGCATCTCGCTGCAGAAGACCGAGGACGAGACGGGCCGCTGGTATCCCGAATGGTTCCGCATCAACTTCTCGCGCTGCATCTACTGCGGGCTCTGCGAGGAGGCTTGCCCCACGTACGCGATCCAGCTCACGCCGGATTTCGAGATGAGCGAGTACGACCGCCGCAACATGGTCTACGAGAAGGAGCATCTCCTGATCAGCGGCACGGGCAAGTATCCGGGCTACAGCTTCTATCGCGTCGCCGGGCGCGCGATCGGCGGCAAGGACAAGGGCGAGGCCGAGAACGAAGCGCCGCCGGTCGACGTGCGGGGGCTGATGCCATGAGCGCTCGGCGTGTGCGACATCGAGCCTTTCCGCAGCGAGTAAGAGCTCTGCGAGCCCGTGCCGCATCTCTCTTTGCCGGAGCGTGCGTCGCGAGATTCCGGCGTGTCCGCGCCATATCTCCCTTTGCCGGACCGCCGCAAGTCCGTCCCTGGAGGCTGCGTGCGCGGCGTCCCTGCCGCGCACGCTCCGGCAAAGGGAGATATGGCACGGACACGCCTGGCGCAGCGGCGTCGCTTCGCGGCGCACGCGCCCATCACGAAGGTTGCAGCGCATGACGACGGCCTTCTACATCTTCGGCGCGATCGCGATCGCAGCGACGATCCTGACGATCACGCGCGTCAACGCGATGCACGCGCTCCTCTACCTCGTCGTGTCGCTGCTCGCGGTCGCCGGCGTCTTCTTCATCCTCGGCGCACCGTTCGCGGCGATGCTCGAGATCATCGTCTACGCCGGCGCGATCATCGTGCTGTTCGTCTTCGCCGTGATGATGCTCAATCTTGGCGACGTCTCGATCGAGCAGGAACGGCGCTGGCTGTCGCCGGATCTCTGGCTCGGCCCGAGCATTCTCTCGGCGATCCTGCTCGCCGAGCTCGTCTACCTCCTTTCGATCGGCGATCTCGGCGCGCCGCCCGGCGAGCCGGTCGGCGCCGCGGCAGTCGCCGCGAGACTCTTCGGGCCGTACCTCCTCGCGGTCGAGCTCGCATCGATGCTGCTCCTCGCGGGCCTCGTCGGCGCGTATCGGATCGGCCGCATCCTCGACGAGCGAACGGCGGAACGCACGTCGAGCGCCGAACGCGAGCCGGTTGCAGCAGGCGCGGATGCGCCGCAACGCGTCGAGGCGACCGCGGCGAGCGTCTTCGCCCACGACGGAGAAGGCGAATGAGCACCGCGGTGCCGATCGAGCATGCGCTGCTTCTCGCCGCGATCCTGTTCGGCCTCGGTCTGATCGGCGTGCTCGTGCGGCGCAACCTGATCTTCATGCTGCTCTCGATCGAGATCATGCTGAACGCGACCGCGCTCGCGTTCATCGCCGCCGGCGCGCGCTGGGCCGCGGCCGACGGACAGGTGATGTTCATTCTCGTGCTGACGCTGACCGCTGCGGAGGTGTCGATCGCGCTCGCGCTGCTGATGCAGGTCTTCCGCCGCTTCAAGTCGCTCGACGCGGACGCGGTCAGCGAGATGAGGGGCTAGCCGATGCTCGACATGCTCTGGCTCGTTCCGCTGTTGCCGCTCGCGGGAAGCGCGATCCTGATGGTGACGCGCGGCGAGCTCTCGGCGCGCACGGTCGCGGTGATCGGCGCCGGCTCCGTCGGGCTCTCGGCCGTCGCGGCGCTGCTCGTCGCGAGCGGCTTCCTCGCATCGGACGGCGACACGGTGCGCTCCGGGATCGCGACGTGGATCGCATCCGATCGGCTCGTGCTTCGCTTCGGGCTGCACCTCGACGCGCTGTCCCTCGTGATGATCCTCGTGATCACGCTCGTCGGCTTCCTGATCCATCTTTACTCGACCGCGTACATGGCCGGCGACGAAGGATTCAGCCGCTTCTTCGCGTACATGAATCTGTTCACCGCGGCGATGCTGGTCCTCGTGCTCGCCGACAACCTCTTGCTGCTCTATCTCGGCTGGGAAGGCGTCGGTCTCTGCAGCTATCTCCTGATCGGCTTCTGGTACAAGGATCCCGCGAACGGCTACGCGGCGCGCAAGGCGTTCGTCGTGACCCGCGCCGGCGACACCGCGATGCTGATCGGGTTGCTGCTGCTCGCGACGTCGCTCGGCACGCTCGAGATCGCCGAGCTCCTCGAGCGCGCCGAGAGCAGCTGGGCGGTCGGCTCCGGGATCGCGACGGCGGCGGCCGCGCTGCTGCTCGCGGGTGCGGTCGGCAAGTCCGCGCAGCTTCCGCTTCAGACGTGGCTTCCGGACGCGATGGCGGGCCCGACGCCGGTCAGCGCGCTGATCCATGCGGCGACGATGGTCACGGCCGGCGTGTATCTGATCGCACGCACGCACACGCTCTTCTCGCTCGCGCCCGATGTTCAGCTCGCGGTCGCCGTGATCGGCGCGTTGACGCTGCTCGGCGCCGCGTTCGCCGCGCTCGCGCAACGCGACATCAAGCGCATCCTCGCGTACTCGACGATGAGCCAGATCGGCTACATGTTCCTCGCGCTCGGCGTCGGCGCGTGGAGCGCGGCGATCTTCCATTTCATGACACACGCGTTCTTCAAGGCGCTGCTCTTCCTCGCTGCCGGCGCGCTGATCCTCGCGCTCCATCACGAGCAGGACATCTTCCGCATGGGCGGGCTGCGCCGCCGCCTGCCGGCCGTGTTCTGGACGTTCCTCATCGGCGCCGCGGCGCTCGCGTCCGTGCCGCTCGTGACGAGCGGCTTCTACAGCAAGGAGCAGATCCTCGCGGGGGCGTGGGCCTTCGACCGCGGCGGCGCGCTGCTCGGGCTCGCGGGTCTCGTCGCGGCTTTCGTCACGTCCGTCTACATCTTTCGCGCGGTCTTCATCGTGTTCTTCGGACCGCAGGCCGGGCACGGCGACGCGGCCGACGTCGCGCTCGTCGACGGGCGCGGCGAGTCCACGCGCGGCGGGCGCATCGCGTTGCTGCTCCCGCTCGTAGCGCTCGCCATGCTTTCGATCGTCGGCGGCTTCGTCGATGCGCCGGCGAGCGCCTTCTCGGACTTCATGTCGACCGCGCTGCCTCGCGCGGAGACGGCGGAGAACGAAACGGCCGCCGTCATGCTCGAGATCACGGCGGCGATCGTCTCGCTCGCCGGCATCGTCGTCGCGTATCGGCTGTTCTTCCCGCACGGCGGGCGCGTCAAGGCGCCCGCCGTGCGCGAGCGCGCGCCGTGGCCCGCGGCGCTCGATCGTCTCTGGGCGTCCGGCTGGGGTTTCGATCGCGCGTATGACGCGCTCTTCGTCAAGCCGTTCGTCGCGATCGCCGCGGCGCTGCGCGGCGATCCGGTGGACGACGCGTATTCGGGTGTAGCGGCCGGTCTTCGCGCCGCGTGGCGCGGCGCGGCCGAAAGCCAAACGGGCGAGCTTCGCTGGTACGCGGCCGGCATGCTCGCGGGCCTCGTGATCGTGCTCGCCGTGGCGCTGCTCCTATGATCCTCGCGTGGCTCATCGTCGTTCCGCTCGTCGCAGGCGCGCTCGCGTGGCTCGGCGAACGGCAGAGCGTGCGGCTTTGCCGCTGGATCGCGCTGCTCGCGCTCGGCGCCGATCTCGCGCTGCTCGCGGCGATCTGGCTGAACGCGCCCGCGATCGACCCGACGGTGCGCTCGGGCTGGCTCGTCGAGGCCGCGCGTCCGTGGATCCCGCGCTTCGGCATCGACTTCCACGTCGCGATGGACGGGCTCGGCCTGCTGATGGTCGCGCTGACGCTGTTCCTGGGGATCGTCGCGGTCGCGTGCTCGTGGACCGAGATCCGCGAGCGCGTCGGGTTCTTCCACGCGAATCTGCTCTGGTCGATCGCCGGCATCGTCGGCGTCTTCGTCGCGCTCGATCTGTTCTTGTTCTTCTTCCTCTGGGAAGTGATGCTCGTGCCGATGTACTTCCTGATCGCCATCTGGGGGCACGAGAACCGCATCTACTCGGCGATCAAGTTCTTCATCTTCACGCAGGCGAGCAGCCTGCTGATGCTCGCGTCGATCGTCGGGCTCGCGTGGATCAACGCGAGCGCAACCGGAGAGTGGACTTTCAACTACTTCGCTCTGCTCGGCACGGATCTCGAGCCGAATATCGCGATGTGGCTCATGCTCGGATTCTTCATCGCGTTCGCGGTGAAGCTGCCCGCCGTGCCGTTTCATACGTGGTTGCCGGACGCGCACACCGACGCGCCGACGGCGGGCAGCATCATCCTGGCCGGCGTGCTGCTGAAGACCGGCGCCTACGGCTTGATCCGTTTCGTCGTGCCGCTCTTCCCGGATGCTGCGATGCGGATCGCGCCGGTCGCCATGGCGCTCGCGGTCGCGGGCATTCTCTACGGCGCCGTGCTCGCTTTCGCGCAGGTCGACTTCAAACGGCTCGTCGCATACACGAGCGTGAGCCACCTGGGCTTCGTCCTGCTCGGCATCTTCGCGTGGAACGAGCTCGCGCTGCAGGGTGCGATCATGGGCATGATCGCACACGGGCTTTCGACCGGAGGGCTGTTCGCGGTCGCCGGCGCGCTTCAGGAACGGCTGCACACGCGGGACATGCGCAGGATGGGGGGCCTCTGGCTGCGACTGCCGCGGATGGGCGCCGTGGCGCTCTTCTTCGCGATCGCATCGCTCGGGCTGCCGGGCCTTGCGAACTTCGTCGCCGAGTTCCTCGTGCTGCTCGGGTCGTTCGCCGTCGCGCCGGCCGCCGCGGTGCTCGCCGCGGTCGGGTTGATCTTCGCGGCAGTCTACTCGCTCGTGCTGATCCAGCGATCGTTCCACGGACCGGCGAAAAAGGAGATCCGCGCGACGGATTTCGACCGACGCGAGATGGCGTGGTCCGCCGCGATGATCGTCGCGCTCGTCTGGCTCGGGCTTCGGCCGCAACCGGTCTTCGACGCGGCGAGGCCGACGCTCGAGGAGCTCGGCGTCCCCGCCGTGCTTTCCGACGAAGGTGCCGAGCCGTGACGTTCACCTCCGCGCATCTCGTCGCGCTGCTGCCGATCGTCGTGCTCGGCGGCGCCGCGATCGTCGTGCTGCTGCTCGCGGCCTTCTCGCCGTCGCGGCGCGTCACGACCGGCGCGACCGCGATCGCTCTCGCCGCGACGCTCGCGACGCTGCCGATCGCCGCGCGCGTGATACCGCTCGACGTGAGCCCGCTGATCCGCATCGACGGCGCGGCGCTCCTCTATACGGGGCTTCTCGTCGCGTGCACGCTCGGGGTGCTCGGCCTGTCGACGGCGTACTTGAAAGGCCTCGGCGAATCCGTCGGCGAGCTCTGCATTCTGCTCGTCACCGCGGCCTTGGGCGCCGCCGTTCTCTCGGCGAGCTCGCATTTCGCGTCGCTCTTCCTAGGCATCGAGCTCGTCAGCGTCTCACTGTTCGCGCTGCTCGCGTACGCGCGGGACGAGAAACCGAATCTCGAGGCATCGCTCAAGTACGTGATCCTGAGCGGCGTCTCGTCGGCGTTTCTGCTCTTCGGCATCGCGCTCGTCTACACCGAGCTCGGCACGCTCGAGTTCGCCCGGATCGCGGAGCTCGTTCCCCTCGAAAGCGCATCGAGCGTGTACATCGCCGGCGGCCTCGGCTTCGTGATCGCCGGCATCGCGTTCAAGATGTCGCTCGTGCCGTTTCACCTCTGGACGCCGGACGTCTATCAGGGCGCGCCGGCGCCGATCACCGCGTTCCTCGCGACCGTGTCGAAGGGGGCCGTCTTCGTCGTGCTGCTTCGCTATTTCATGCTGGCCGATGCCTACGCTTATCGGCCGCTGATCGTCGCGCTCTCGCTCCTTGCCGGCGCGTCGATGCTCCTCGGCAACGTGCTCGCGCTGTTGCAGAACAACGTGAAGCGGATACTCGCGTACTCGTCGATCGCGCACATCGGCTATCTCCTCGTCGCGTTCATCGCGGGAGGCGCGGTTGCGATCGAATCGGCGAGCTACTACCTCGCCGCCTATCTCGCGAGCTCGATCGGCGCGTTCGGCGTCGTCGCGATCCTCTCGTCCGGGGTCGAGGGCGAGACGCAGACGCTGCGCGAGTACCGCGGCCTGTACTGGCGCCGTCCGTGGCTCGCCGCCGTCTTTTCGCTGATGCTGCTGTCGCTCGCCGGGATCCCGTTGACGATGGGCTTCGTCGCGAAGTTCTACGTCGTCGCGGCGAGCATCGACGCGTCGCTCTGGGTGCTGCTCGCGCTCGTGATCGTCGGGAGCGGCATCGGGCTGTTCTACTACCTGCGCGTGCTCGTGACGCTCTATCTCGAGCCCGACGACGTCACGCCTGACGGCGCGCGAGCCGCGGCGGCACCGAGCGGCCACGTCGTGCTCGCCGTCGCGAGCGTTGCGGTGATCTGGCTCGGCATCTTCCCCGCGCAGCTGATCGACGTCGTGCGGGCGCTCGCGTTCACGAACGGTTGACGAGGAGGCGTGCGCGTGGCGACGCGCCGATTCGCGCCGCGCAACCGCCTAGGCCGCGAGCGCCGCGCAGAGCTCCGCAGTGAGCTCGGGGATCGCCGCAGCGATCGCGTCGACGTCACGGCCGGCGATACCGAGCTCGGCGACGACGGCGGGATCGGGCGCCGCGCGCTCGTCCGGGACGGGCAGGAAGGCGAATCCGGCCGCCGCCGCGAGCGCATCGGCGACGTTCACCGTGCACGCCGCGATTCTCGACGGCCCCTCGAGCTCGAGCGGAGCATCGAGCGCTCCGACCACCTCGCCGATCCAGGGCGGGAGCTGCCACTGGTCGCAAAGCTCGCGGCCGAAGTCGGCATGGTTCGCCCCGAGCGTCTCCTCCTCGATCGCACCGAGCGAGCGTCCGCTGCGCGCGCGCTCGTGCGCGACGGCGGCGAACGCCGCCGGATCGTGCCGCAGCTCGACGAGGAAACCGATATCGTGCACCAGCCCGCAGAGGAACATCTCGCTCGAATTGGCGAGCCTCGCGACCTCCGCGAGGCTCTTCGTCGCGCAAGCGACCGCAAGGGAGTGCTGCCAGAGCTCCCTCGCGAACGCGCCGCTACGAATGAGGCGCCCGAAGCTCGCGGCGATCGCTATGCTCATCACGCCCTCCGCGCCGAGCATCATGATCGCGCGTTCGATCGAAGCGATGGACCGGGGAAGGCCGTAGAACGCGGAATTCACGACCCTGAGGATTCGCATGCACAACGCGGGATCGGTCGACACGATGCGGGCGAGCTCCCGGATCGTGCGCCGCTGGTCGCGAACCACCTCGATGATCCGCAGCGTGACCTCCGGCAGCATCGCGAAACGCTTCATCGACGCGACCACCGCGGCCGCAATGTCGGCGCGCGTCGTCCCGTTCCCGCTCATCGGTCAATGTCCGGCGATGCCGACCCGGCGGAAGACGGGAACGTCGCCGGCCGGGATCGCCTCTGCCATCGCGACTCCCGTGTTCATCCGTTCGGTAAACGCCGGAATCTCCTCGGCCGGCAACGGCTTCGCGAAGTAGTAACCCTGCCCGAAGTCGCAGTTCAGCGCTTGCAGGCTGATGACCTGCTCCGCCGATTCGATCCCCTCGGCGACCGTTCTCATGTCGAGGTCGTGCGCGAGCTCGATGATCGCGTTCAGCACGGCCATCAGATCGCGTCCGTCGCCCATCGACTGCACGAATGAGCGATCGATCTTGAGGACGTCGAACGGGAAGTCGCGAAGACATGCGAGCGACGAATGGCCCGTGCCGAAGTCGTCCATCTGGATTCGGACGCCGAGCTCCTGCAATGCCTTGAGCACCGCGGTCGTCGCCACCGCGTCGCGCATCATCTCGCTCTCGGTCACCTCGAGGTAGAGATCGGAACGGGCGACGCCCGCCTCCGCGAGGATCTGCTCGACGCGCTCGACGAATCGGGGCACGAGCAGCTGCTGACGAGCCAGGTTCACGCTGACGCTCGACGGCGCGTGCGCGCCGCGGGATTGCCACTCGGCGAACTGCCTTACGGCCTCGCGAAGCACCCAATCGCCGATCGGCACGATCAAGCCGACCTCCTCCGCGATCGAGACGAACCGATCCGGGTAGAGCAGCCCGCGCTCCGGATGCTTCCAGCGGATCAGCGCCTCTACGCTCTCGACGCGCCCGGTCGTCAGGCAAATGATCGGCTGATAGTGCAGCACGAACTGCTGCTGCTCGATCGCCTGATACAGCGCGCTTTCGATCTCGAGCTTGCGCTTCACGCGCATGCGCATCGATCGATCGAATACCGCGTATCGCCCCCTGCCGGCAGACTTCGCTTCGTACATCGCGGTATCGGCGTCGCGGAGCAGCGCGGCGACGGTCTCGTGGCCGAGCTCGCTCGTCACGATGCCGACGCTCGCCGTTGAGAACACCTCGTGCTCGCCGAGCTGATAGCCTTGCGCGAACGCCTCCAGCAGTCGGCCCGCGATCGACTCCGCGTCGCCGGGAGACGAGAGACCTTCGAGCAGCACGACGAACTCGTCGCCGCCGATCCGCGCAACCGTGCTGCTTTCGTAGAGTGAAACCGTGCCGACGGAGCGGAGGTTGCAGCGGAAACGCTCCGCGATCTCCATCAGCAGGCTGTCGCCGACCTCGTGCCCGAGGCTGTCGTTGACGTTCTTGAACCTATCGAAATCGAAGAACAGCACCGCGAAGTGATAGGCCGGATCGCGCCGCTTGCGCTCGATCGTGCGCTCGATCTGCTCCACGAGAAACTCGCGATTCGGCAAGCCGGTCAAGGTATCGTGGTACGCGCGGCGGCTGAGCTCGGCCATCAACGCTTGGGTGTGAAGCTCGCGGGTGACGCGCGCCTTGACCTCGGCCGCGCACACGGGCTTGCGGATATAGTCGGCGGCACCGAGCGCGAACGCCTCACTGACCGTTTTCTGGTCGTCCGCGCCCGTGACGAGCATCACCGGAATCGACGCGAGGTCGGCGTTCTCCTTCAGCGTCTTCAGCACCGTCATGCCGTCCATGTCCGGCATCTGATAGTCCAGAAGAATGAGCGCGGGACGGTGCGTCGACGCCGCGTCGAGCCCTTCCGTTCCGGAGAACGCGTGCACGAGCTCGATCGGCAGCGCCTTCAAATGCGCACGAAACAGCGCGTGAATCTCCGGCGCATCGTCGATCAAGAGCACCTTGCTGATGCCCCGTGCGGCCGCCTCGATCATGCCGCTCCCTCGTGTCGCAACCCGGAAGACGACGGCTCGCGGGCGCGGATCGCCGCCCGGCAAAGCGCCGTCAGGCGTCCGACTTTCGTCTCGAGCGCGCCGCCCACGGCTCCCCCGCGCGCTTCGGCCTCGACGGCGCGCGCGGCCTCGGTCAACGAGGGGTAGCCGAAGCTTCCGCCCGCGCCCTTGACCTGATGCGCGAGCCGGGCGAGCTCGTCCAGGCGATTCGACGCGAGCGCGTCCTCGATGCTCGCGACCGTGCGGGGAAGGTTCCCGACGAACGCGTCGATCAGCTCGGCCATGTCGGGATCGTCCGCGAAGTCGCTGTGAAGAGCGTCGGCCGCATTCGCTTCGATACCGAATGGAACGGGCGTCGTGCCCGTGCGCGATTCCCTCGGGCTCGAGCTCGGCGCGTCGGCGCCGTTCGATGCGCCGCGGCGGCTCCCGTTGTGAACCAGCTCACGTACGAGCGCGAGCAGGACCTCGGCGTCGATCGGCTTCGGGCTGAACGCGTCGCAGCCGGCGGCGAGGCAGTCGTCGACGTCGCCGGGCGCCGTCCGCGCCGTCAGCGCGACGATCGGCAGCGCGCAGCCGAGCCGGCGCAAAAGCCGGGTCGCGGCCAAGCCGTCGAGCGTCGGCATCTCGACGTCCGTGAGCACGATATCGGCCGGCGGCGGATCGACGAGCGTCGCGTCGCGGGCTCCGGGCACGGTCAGCGCCGCGAGCAGCTCGACGCCGTTCGCCACGGTCTCGACGCTCGCCCCGGCGCGCGCGAGACACCATTCGAGAAAACGGCGGTTCGCCGCGGCATCGTCCGCGACGAGCACGCGCACGCCGGCCAAGGGCAAGCCCTCGGCCGGGCCCGGAGTGTCCTTCGAATGAACCATCGTCTCATGTAACGGCCGCTCGGATCGGAACTTGAGGGCGGCTTGACCCTCACGTTACGTGAGGCGCTATCGTTTCGGCCCGGCGACGAACGCGAGGACGAGTCGAATGCGGCACTACACCGTGAAGCAGGTCGCAGCGCTTTCGGGCGTCTCGATCCGCACCCTCCACTACTACGACGAGATCGGGCTGCTCCGCCCGGCGTACGTGGGGGAGAACGGCTACCGCTACTACACCGAGGACGAGCTGCTCAGGCTCCAACAGATCCTGCTGCACCGAGAGCTCGGGTTCGCGCTGAAAGAGATCGCGGCGCTACTCGACGCGCGCGATTTCGATCGGCTCTCGGCGCTCAAAGCGCAGCGCTCGAGGCTCGAGGCGGAAGCGAAACGCTACCGCCGTCTCGTCGCGACGATCGATCGCACGATCACGCGGCTCGAGGGTTGGAACGGCGAAGGAGAACGGATCATGACGCACGCCGAGCTGTACGAGGGCTTCTCGGCCGAGAAGCAGGAGGAGTACGAGCGCTGGCTGATCGAGCGCTACGGCGAGAACATGCGCGAGCACATCGATCGAAGCCGGAGAAAGCTCGGGGCGCTCACGGATTCGGAGAAGGCACGGATCGAAGAGGAGCTCGCGGAGATCGAGACCGATCTCGCCGAGGCTTGCCGGCGGAAGATTCCGGTCGACTCGCCGGCGCTCGCGCCGGTGCTCGAGCGGCATCGGGAATGGGTCGCGGCGATGTGGGATCGCCCGTGTCCGCCGTCGGCGTATGCGGGTCTCGCCGATCTTTACCGCTCCCATCCGGATTTCGAGGCCCGCTACGAGCAGCTCGCAACCGGCTTCTGCGACTACCTGACGCGCGCGATGAAGGCGCACGCCGAGAGGCTCGGCGCATGACGAAACGGGACGTCGGCCCGAGTTTCGCTCCTGGTCGACGCGTCCCGCCGCTCTAGAACCACGCGCGAATGCCCACGACGACGCGCGTCTCGCTCGTCGTCCGGCCTTCGGCGCGCGCGAGCGCTTCGGTATCGCCGAGCTTCTTCTCGCGCACGATGCCGATATAGGGCGCCGTCTCCCGTCTCGGCTCGAAGCGAAGTCGCAGGCCGATCTCGCCGCTCGAAAGGCCGGATCCGATGCCCCTTGCGGCATCGCTGCTGCCGTACGCCTCGAGCTCGACGACCGGCTCGAGCACGAGACGCTGCGTGATCGAGAGCTCATGGCGAGCCTCGACGCGCACGGCCGTGCGTCCGCCCTCGCCGAGATACGCGGTCGCCTCGACCTCGAAGCGATACGGCGCAAGGCCCACGACGCCGAAAGCGGCCCAGCTGTCCGCGGGGCCGGGCTCGAGATCGCGGCGAACGCCCGCGACGAGATCCCACCAGCGTGCAATCCCGCGCCCCCACAACAGCTCGAGCGACGCGTGCTCCGTCGTGCCGCCCTGCCTCCGCCCTTCGGAACGGATCCAGAGCCGATCGAGCATTCGGCCGACCCACGCCTCGAGCTCGAAATCGACGATCTCGGCACGGTCCGCCTCGCGAACCTCGAGCCGATCGAGCAGCACGAGGCTGTTCAACGGATCCTCCTCGTGCATCGAATGCCGCCGCTCGTCGTCGCCGAGGTCCGGAAACGCGGCTTCGAGCTCGGCGGCATCGATCTCGGGTGCGGACGATGCGCTCTCGTGCGCCGCGTGCTCGCCGTGATGCGCGGGATCGGCGCCGCGTGGAGTCGCTTGCGCTTCCGCGACGTCGAGCGACGAGACCGAAAGCCACGTCGCACAGATCGCGAGCGACGCCACGCCGCGGAAGCAACGCGCGCGAGATGCAGGCTTCGGAAGTCGTTCCATCGAGATGAAAGCTCGCACGCCCGCGCGCCCTCAAGCCTCGACGCGCACTTCGCGGAACATGCCGGCCGCCATGTGGTAGAGCATGTGGCAGTGGTAAGCCCAGCGGCCGAGCGCGTCCGCCGTGACGCGGTACGTGCGCCGCGTGCCGGGCGGAATGCTCACGGTGTGCTTGCGCAGATGGAACGCGCCGTCGTCGTCCTCCACGTCGCTCCACATGCCGTGCAGATGAATCGGGTGCTCCATCATCGTGTCGTTGACGAGCACTATCCTGAGCCGTTCGCCGTAACGAAACGGCACGGGCTCCGAGCGCGAGAACGGCACGCCGTCGAACGACCACGTGTAGCGTCCCATGTGGCCCGTCAGATGAAGCTCGATCGTGCGACCCGGCTCTCGGCCGTCGGGGTCGCCACCGAGCGTCTTCAAGTCGGCATACGTCAGCACACGGCGGCCGTTGCCGCGGAGACCGATGCCGGGATCGTCGAGTCTCGCCTTCGGCGCCGTCGCCTGCATGTCGACGCGCGGGTTGCGGCGCTCGCTCGGCGGATGCGTCACGTCGAGGCGGGCGGCCGGAGCCGCCGCGGCCGCGCCGTGCGCGGCATGATCTCCCGTCTGCGCGTCGGCCGCCGAGCCGTGCGCGTCGTGTCCATCGCCGCCGTGGCCGATATCGGCCATCGAGAGATACACGACTTCGTCGACTTCCGGCACGGGCGCGGCGAGCCCGTCGCGAGCCGCTAACGTCCCGCGCGCGTAGCCCGAGCGATCCATCGCTTGCGCGAAGATCGTGAACGCATCGGCGCCGCGCGGCTCGACGATGACGTCGAGCGTCTCGGCGACGCCGAGCCGGAACTCGTCGACGGTCACCGGATGCACGTTCTGTCCGTCCGCGGCGACGACGGTCATCGGCAAGCCCGGGATCCGCACGTCGAAATACGTCATCGCCGAGCCGTTGATGAAGCGCAGCCGCACCTTCTCTCCCGGGCGAAACAGACCGGTCCAGTTGCCAGCCGGCGGCGTGCCGTTCATCAGGAACGTGTAGCCGTGCACGGTATGCGCGCTGATATCTGCGAGATCCGAAGGCGCCATCCGCATCCTCGCCCAGTCGAGGCGGTCGCGGACCGCGCGCTTCAAGCCTTCGCCGCGCACGTCGTCGACGAAGTCGCCGAGGGTGCGGCGGTTGTAGTTGAAGTAGTGCGACTGCTTCTTCAGTAGCTTGTAGAGCGCGAACGGATCGCGGTCGGTCCAGTCGGACAGCATCACGACGTAGTCGCGATCGTACGAGAAGGGTTCCGGCTCGCGCGGATCGATGATCAGCGGACCGTACAGCCCGAGCTGCTCCTGAAAGCCCGAATGGCCGTGATACCAGTACGTGCCGCTCTGCCGCACGCGGAAGCGGTACTCGAAGGTCTCGCCCGGCGCGATACCGCGGAAGCTCAACCCCGGAACGCCGTCCATGCTCGCGGGCAGCAGGATCCCGTGCCAGTGGATCGACGTCTCCTCGTCGAGCCGGTTATGCACGCGGATCGTCACGGTATCGCCTTCGCGCCAACGCAGCATCGGCGCGGGCAGCGAGCCGTTGACGAGCACGGCCTCGCGGATTCGTCCGGTGAAATTCACCGGATGCCGCGCGATCGTGAGGTCGATCTCGCTACCCGTGAGCGGCTCGGCATAGCCCGTGCTCGCGAACGCGGGCCGCGGCAGCAGAAGCGGTCCCGCGGCGCCCAGGACGCCCGCGGCGGCGAGCCCTTCGACGAAGCGCCGCCTCGAAAGCGCGAGCGCGAAGGACTTGGTCGATACGCTGGTCATCGTAGACACGGTCGACCGTTCGAGCCGACTCGTCGGGCGAGGTTAAGCCTTCCCATCGCGGGAAGGTCAAGCGGCAGGATTCTCGAGCTTACGCGGCCTGGCGTTTCGGCACCTCGAGCGCGACGCGTCGCGCGGGCTCGGGCCGCACGAAGCGCCGGCTCTGCTGCGCCGGATCGCTCTCGGGATAGTCTGCGCGCCAGTGACCGCCGCGCGATTCGGTGCGGGCGAGCGCGGCCGTCGCGATGAGCCGCGCGACGAGGAGCGCATTGCGCGCCGCGAAGCCCGCATCGCGCTCGAGCCGCTCGAGCTCCGCGAGCGCGTGCTCGAGCCCGCGGCGATCGCGCACGAGCCCGACGTGCGTCCACATCAGCGCGCGCACGGCCTTGCGAATCTCCGCATCGTTCTCGCCGAGCGGCGCAAGAGCGGCGTCCGTCACGTCGAGCCCCTCGAGCGGCGGCGGCGGCAGCGCGTGCTCGACGACGGAGCGCGCGACGCGGGCGCCGATCACCATCCCCTCGAGCAGCGAGTTGCTCGCGAGACGATTCGCGCCGTGCAATCCCGTCGCCGCGACCTCGCCGACGGCCCAGAGCCCGGGCAGCGACGTCCGGCCTTCGAGATCCGTCGCGATGCCGCCCATGAAATAGTGCTCAGCGGGCGTCACGGGCAACGGCTCGATGCGCGGATCGAAGCCGTATTGCCTCGCCGTGCGCCAAACATTCGGGAAGCGCTGCGGAAACGCCTCGCCGATGCCGCGCGCGTCGAGATAGACCTTGCGGCCGCCGACCGTGCGGCGCCAGATCGCGCGTGCGATCACGTCGCGCGGCGCGAGCTCCGCGTCGGGATGCTCGCTCGGCATGAAGCGCACGCCTCGATCGTCGACGAGCCGCGCGCCTTCACCGCGCAGCGCCTCGGTCAGGAGCGGCACCGGATCGGCTTCGACGTCGAGCGCGGTCGGATGAAATTGCACGAACTCGAGATCCGCAAGCTCGGCGCCCGCGCGTGCGGCGACGGCGAGACCGTCACCGGTGACCTCGACCGGATTCGTCGTGCGCGCATAGAGCCCGCCGATGCCGCCGGTCGCGAGCACGACGGCGGGGGCGAGAATCGCTGCGAGCTCGCTGTCGCTCGTGCGCGCGAGCACGCCGACGACCCGTCGGCCAAAGCGCACGAGATCGACGAGGTCGTAACCTTCGAGGACTTCGATATCGGGTCTCGAGCGCACCGCCTCGACGAGCGTGCGCATGACCTCGGCGCCGGTCTCGTCGCCGCCGGCATGCGCGATGCGGCGCGCCGAATGCCCGGCCTCGCGGCCGAGCGCGAGACGCCCTTCCTCGTCGCGATCGAAACGTGCGCCGAGCTCGAGCAGCCAATCGATGCGTCCGGCGGCCGCCTCGGCGACCGCGTACGCGACGTCGGGATCGGACAGTCCGGCCGATACCGCGACCGTGTCGCGCGCGTGGCTCTCCGGCGAATCGCCCGGGCCGAGCGCGGCCGCGATGCCGCCCTGCGCGTGTCGGCTCGAGCCGCTGCCGAGCGCGCCGCGCGTCAGCACGATGCAATCGCCGATACCGAGCGCCGCGGAGAGGCCCGCCACGCCCGAGCCGACGACGACCGCGCGTGCGCGTCTCGCGTCGGTGATTCGTCCGGCCGCGTCCATCATGGCGAGTCCGCGCGCTCGAGCCCGCGCTTACGCGTTCACCGCGAGCATGCGCTCGACGGACGAGCGCGCACGCGCCGCGATCTCGGGATCGACGTCGACGACGTGCTTCATGTCACGCAGCGCGTCGCGCAGGTTCTCGAGCGTGATACGCTTCATGTGCGGGCACAGATTGCAGGGACGCACGAACTCGGTCTCGCGCGCCTCGACCGCGACGTTGTCGCTCATCGAGCATTCCGTGATCAGCACGACCTTGCGCGGCTTCTCGCGCTTCAAGTACGTGATCATCCCGGACGTCGAGCCGACGTAGTCGGCTTCGTCGAGCACGTCGGGCGGACATTCCGGATGTGCGATGATCCGGATGCCGTCGTGCTGCTTCCGATACTCGCGCAGCTCTTCGCCGGTGAAACGCTCGTGCACCTCGCAGCTGCCTTGCCAGAGGATCACCTCGACGTCGGTCTGCGACGCGACCCACTTTCCGAGATACTGGTCGGGAATGAAGATCACGCGCGGCACGCCGAGCGAACGCACGACCTCGACGGCGTTCGACGACGTGCAGCAGATGTCCGATTCGGCCTTCACCTCGGCCGACGTGTTCACATACGTCACGACCGGCACGCCGGGATAGCGCTCACGCAGCTTGCGCACGTCGGCCGCGGTGATACCTTCCGCGAGCGAGCAACCCGCGCGCAGATCCGGAATCAGCACGGTCTTCTCCGGATTCAGGATCTTCGCGGTCTCGGCCATGAAGTGAACGCCGGCCATGACGATCACATCGGCGTCGGTCTTCGCCGCGAGCCGCGCGAGCGCGAGCGAATCGCCGGTGAGATCGGCGACCCCGTGGAAAATGTCGGGCGTCATGTAGTTGTGCGCGAGCACGACGGCGTTACGTTCGCGTTTCAGCCGCTCGATCTCGTCGATCACGGGGGCAAGCACCGCGATCTCGACGTCGGGAAGAATGTTGCCGAGGCGGGCGAACGCGTCTCGTGCTACGGCCATGGCTCTACCCTCGAAGTTATGCTCAACTTGAGCATTACGCGCAGCCTACGTCAATGCCGAATGGATCGCAAGGGGGAGAGAAAATACTGGTAGCGGGGACTCTCGCCTGGTCGACGTCCCGGGATAGCAGCTTCCCGAGCTCGTGGGCCGCGGCGGCCGTCAGCGGCCAGGCAGCCTCAAGCCCGGCCGCGGCCGTTCGCTGCGGACCTCCTCGCGGAAGCGGAACAGCTCCGCCGGCCGCCCGCCGGTCGCGGCGGAGAATTTCCCCGTGCCTTCGACGAGCCGCCCCTGCTCGACGAGGCGCCGGAAGTTCTGCTTGTGCAGCCGCAGACCGATCAGCGCCTCGACGGTGCCCTGGAGCTGCGTCAACGTGAACGTCTCCGGAAGCAGCTCGAAGACCACCGGACGATAAGTCAGCTTGCCCCGCAGCCGGCCCATCGCGCTCGCCGCGATGCGCCGGTGGTCGTACGCGAGCGGCGTGCCGGTCACGAGACCTTCGGGCACCGCTTCGCCGCGATCGATGTAGTGCTCGGCGATCAGCCCCGCCTCGTACAAGAGCTCGTAGCGCTCGAGCACCCGGATCGCATCCCACGGCATCGGCGAGACGCCGAACGTCTCTCGAACCCTCGCCTGGCGGGCCTCGTTCCGACCGGCCCAGCGCTTCAGCTTCGGCAGGATCTCGGTCTCGAGGCTCTCGGGCCGCCCGCCGCGATGATCCTCCCACGGGAAGAGGTCGTAGACGTCGAGCCACGCGGCGCCGGGCGACGGCTGCTCCTCGCGCACGAGCGCGAGGTACGCGACCGACAGGAGTCGCTCGCCGACGTCGGGCCGCCGGTCGCGGTCTCCGAACGTATAGAGCTGCTCGACGTAGCCGAGCTCGAGGCCGGCGCGATGCCGCACCCAGCGGCGTAGACCACGCTCGAGCGTCAGGTCCCCCTCGGCGTCGAGGGGACCCGAAGGGATCGACGGGCGGCTCGGATCCTTCAGCGACACGAGCAGCCGCGGCCGCTCGTCGGTGACCGCGACAATCACGGCTTCGAGGCTGAGCGCGACCATCGACGTCGGCCGCGCGGGCTGCGCTGAACGGTTCTCGAGCATCGGCGAGCCTTCGACCTTGGCCGCGACCATTATCGTCGATTCCCCGCGATCTGCCCCTCCGTCCGAGGGCTTGGGCCCGGTCAAGTCGCCGTTCCGGCGACCGTGCGGTTCTGTCCTCCCCTGAAGCCCACGATTGCCTGCATCAGCGCGCAGCCCGCCAGGCCCGCCAGCGGAATCTCCCATCCGCCCGACAGATCGTGCGCAAGGCCGAACAGGAGCGGGCCGGACGCCGCGATCAAGTAGCCGATCGACTGCGACATGAGCGAAAGCGATGCCGCTTGATGGTGATCGGCCGTGCGCAGACCGATGAACGCGAGCGCCAATGGGAAGCAAACGCCGACGCCCGCCCCCGCCAACGTCACCCAAGCCGGCGTCCACTCGGGATGCCAAAGGACGCCCAGGACGCCCGCCGCTATCGCGAGCGATGCGAGCACCGCGAGCGCGCTTTGATCCTGCCGCAGAGCGAGCAAACGCGGCACGGCCACGCCGGCGACAAAGCTGACGAGCTGGAAGCCCGTGACCAGCAGCCCGGCTATTGCGGGGTCGTAGCCGCCGTCCTGAAAGACCCGCGGGAACCAAGAGACGACCACGTAAAAGCAGGTCGACTGCAAGCCCATGAAACCGGAGACATACCAGGCCAGGGGCGAACGCCAAACGGAAGACGTCGGCGACGCCTCGATCGACGGAGCGGCCGAGCGCCGCGGTCGAAAGGAAGCCCTCGCCCACAGCATCGCCGCAAGAGCGGCCGGCACGGCCCAGATCGCGAGCGCGCTTCGCCATCCTCCGGGCAGCGCTCTCTCGACCGGAACGGCGAGACCCGAGCCCACCGCCGCGGTGAGCGCGAGAATCAGCGCGTAGACCGTCGTCAGCGTGCCTATTCGATCCGGATAGTCTCGTTTGATGAGGCTCGGCGCGAGCACGTTGCCTACCGCGACGCCCGCCGAGAGCACGAGGGTTCCGGCGAAGAGCGCCGCCGAGGATCCCGCGGAGCGCAGGAGAATCCCCGCGAAGAGCATGAGCATCGCGATCGCAAGCGTTCGCTCGAGCCCGACTCGACGACCGAAGTTCGCGAGCGGGGCGAACGCCCCGAATGCCAGCAACGGCAGACTGGTCAAGACCCCCACCGCGGCGGCGGACAGGCCAGTCGCGTTCTGGATGCTCGCAACGAGCGGACCCACGGCGGTGATCGAGGGCCGCAGGTTCGCAGCCAGGAACAGAAAGGACAGAAACGAAAGGATGCCGGTCCGCACGAATATTTCTCGGTCTCGCCGTAGCGCCTGGGCTCCGCGGGCGCTTGCACCGTCGAAGCATGCGAGCGCGGAGATCGAGGGGTCTATGGCCGTGCTGCGAAGCAACGGGCTCGACGCGCCGGCCGTCGGACCCCGATGAAGGGGTCCGACGAGATGCTTCTGATCACGCGCCGGCGCTCATCTGCTTCAGCATCGTGCGCAGCGCGGGCCGATCGATCTTGTTCGTGCCGGTCTTCGGCAGCGCGTCGACGAAATAGACCTCGACCGGACGCTTGTACTTGACCATCTGCCGCTCGCAGTACGCGAAGAACTCCTCTTCCGTGAGCGTCTTGCCGCGATCGAGCACGACGAACGCAACGAGCACCTCGCCGAGCCGCGGATCGGGCTTGCCGACCGTCGCGGCCTCGCGGATCGCCGGGTGATTGAACAGCACCTCGTCCACCTCGCGCGGATAGACGTTGTAGCCGCCGACGATCACCATGTCCTTCTTGCGATCGACGAGGAACAGATAACCGTCCTCGTCGACGTAGCCGACGTCGCCCGTGTACATCCAGCCGTTTCGAAGCTGACGCGCCGTCTCCTCGGGATTGTTCCGATAGCCGACCATGAGCTGCGGGCCCTTCACGCGCACCTCGCCCGCCTCGCCCATCGGCAGCACGCGCTCGCCGGTCTCGATGTCGACGATCTCGACGTACGTCTCCGGCACGGGATTGCCGACGGAGAGCAGCCGATGCGGGACCGCGGCATGGTTCAGGCAGAACGGCGCGCCCTCGGTCATGCCCCAGCCCTCCGAGATCGGGCAACCGGTGCGACGCTCCCACTCCTTGTGCAGGTCCTCCGGCACCGGCGCGCCGCCGGACAGGGAGTACTTCAGCGACGAGTAGTCCTGCTCGTCGAACGCCGGATTCGCGAGCAGCCCCATGTAGATCGGCGCCGGCCCGCCGCCGAACACCGTGATGCGATGCTCGCCGAGCGCGCGGACGACCTTCTCGGGATCGTATCTCGGCACGATCACGAGCGTGCCTTGCGAGTAGATGGGCACCCACGCGGTATACGCGAGTCCCCAGATGTGGAACATCGGCGCGACCGTGAGGAAGCGTTCCTCGCCCCACTCGAGCGGCCACACCGCGACGTGCTGCAGGATGCCGTGCATCAGCCCGCGAAACGTGTGGTCGACGCCCTTCGGGATGCCGGTCGAGCCGCCGGTGAAGAGGATCAGCGCGAGATCGTCCGCGCGCCGCCCCGACGGATCGACGACGAGCGATGCATCGTCGAACCACTGATCGATCTCTTCGTCGCCGCCCGGTCCGAGCGAGAAGACCTCGCGGACGCCGAACTTCTCGGCGAGCGCCTTGGCCTGGTCGATATGAGCGGGGTCGGCGATCAGGATGTCGGCCTCGACGATCGGGATGACCTTCTCGTACTCGCGGTCCCGGAAGAACGGATTGATCGGCGCGACCTGGCCGCCCGCGGTCATCACGGCGAGCACGGCGATATCCATCTCGATCGAGTTCGGCATCAATAGCGCGGCGCGCTTGCCCGCGAGCGAGCCGAGGCGCTTCGCGAGGCCCGCCGTCGCCCGACCGAATTGCCGGTACGTGACGCGCCGGTCCTCGCAGATCACGGCGACGGCGTCGGGCCGCTGGTCGACGGCGGCGCGCAGCATGTGAACGAGCGTCTCGTAACGAGGCAGCTCGGCGGGAATCTCGATCTTGGGACCGATACGCGAAAGCTTGCTCATGACGGTTCAACCGGCTCCGGGATCAACGAACGCAAGGTACGAAAAGAACAGTAACACGGCCGAGAGCGCGGCGATCGACACCGGCCCGTTGCGGAACCGCGCGCCGACCCAGCGCTCCCGCCCGTTGAAGATCAGCACGGCGAGCGCGAGCAACGGGAAGAACCACGCGCCGACGACCGTGTAGATCTTCTGCACTTCGCGAAAGCTGCCGAAAAGGCCCAGCATCGGCACGATCGCGAGGAGCAGAAGGTAGATGCGATAGGGCTTCGACGTCGTATCGACGGCGACGGGCGCAGCGCCGCGCCGACGCTCGAGCAGCGCCCAGCAGTCCGCGAAGAGATACGGCACGGCCTGCCAGACGCCGAGCACGCTGCTGAAGACCGCGCCGAAGGTCCCGGCGAGGAACAGCCACTTGCCGAAGCCGCCGAGCACCGATTCGAGCCGCTCCGCGAGCCGAACGAGGAGCTCCGTCCCCTCGCCTTCGACGAGAATGCTGCTGCCGACGATGACCATCGCGATGCCGAAGATCGCCGTCATCAGATAGCCGGTCGCGAGGTCGAGGCGGCAGATCGGCAGGTCCGCAGGCGACGTGCGCCCCTCCTCTCTCAGCCAGTAGCCGTAGCAGAGCACGGTCAGCGTGCCGCCGATCCCGCCGACGAGCGCGATCGTCCACGAAAGGCCTTCGCCGCCCGCGTCCGGAATGCGCGGGACGAAGAGCCCGGTCAAGACCTCGTCCGCCCCGGGCCAGAGCAGCGCGGCCGTCGTGACGACGGTCAGGAACATCACTGCGATGCAGGCGCGCATCACGCGCTCGAACAGCCGATAGCCGCCGAACCAGACGAGCGCGAGCGCCACGAGGCCCGTCGCGATGCCGAAGACGATCTTGCCGTCACGAGCGTCGTCGAAGACGGGGAAGATCGCGTGCAGCGTCACCCCCGCGGCGCTGACCTGCGCCGAGCCGACGAAGAACGACCAGAAGAAGAGATACGGCAGGAACAGCCAGATCACGACCGGCCCGAGCCGACGCACCGCGCCTTCGAGCAGCGTCTCGCCGGTCGCGAGCTGCCAGCGCGCGAGTCCCTCGGTGACGACGTATTTCAATAAGGCGCCGGCGAGCACGGCCCACAGCACCGCCGTGCCGAGCAGGCTCCCGACGATCCCGCCGGTCGCGAGATCGCCGGATCCGACGCCGGTCGCCGCGAGCAGGAGCCCGGGGCCGATCATCGGCCAGAGCCGATTGCGCACGGGTGCGTGGTCGATTGCCGGACCGGCCAATCCTCGTTCCCCCCGGAACCTCGAAAGGGGCAGGAGCTTACCACGCGCGGGCGGCAGGGGCGTCTCCGATATGGACGCAGCCGAGCCGGCCCCTTACGCTGGGCGAAGCCCTCGAGCGGCGGCGAGCGCCGCCGCGACGATCCGTCGCGCGGATCACCGGGAAAGCCCACCCATACGTTGGAGCGAGGACCGCCGTGGCCACACCGATGCAGTATCTCGACAAGGCCTTGACCCGGCTCCGCGATCTCGGCCTGGTCCCCGAGCGGACCGAGGAGGCGCCGATCGTCGCGCTGCTCCACCGCGTCTCCGATCTCGACGAGGACAAGATCGTCTCGATCGCCCGGACGCTGAGCCAGGCCTCGCTGTTCAATCAGGTCGTGCGCGAGCAGATCTCGTCGATGGAGCTCGGCGAGCGCTACGAGCGGATCACCGACGCCTTCGACAGCATCCGCAAGGACGCGCGCTCGATGGTCGAGCAGCTCGACGACGGCAAGATCGATACGTTCGAGCGGCTCAGGAACATCTGGGCGAAAGCGACGCGCGGCGACATCGCGGACCGTTTCGGCAAGATCAAGAAGACCTATCTCGACGTCGCGCGCGACACGCGCGACCAGATCGAGCGCGAGCAGATCATTCTTTCCGCCTATCAGGATTTCCGCGGCGCGTTGAAGGAAGCCGAGATCCTCGCGCTCGAGGTGCTCGAGAAGGCGGAGAAGGAGCTCGACGCGCGCAAGGCCGAGCTCGAGGCGGCGATGCGCGCGGTCGAAGGCGGCGAGACGACAGATCCGGCCGAGCGTGCGCGTCTCGAGCTCGCGCGCGACGAGCGGCTCCGCGACGTGCAGACCGCCGAGGATCGTTATCAGATCTGCAAGGACCTCGCCGACAACCTCACGGTCGCGTACAACACGTCGGAAGTCGTGATGGCGCGCCTGCTACAGACGACGAACGCGAAAGACCGCGTCTACAAGCAGGCCGTGAGCTTCTTCGGCACGAACGACACGGTGCTCACGGCGCTGAGCGCGTCGTTCACGGGGCTTCACGGCCTGCACGAGAGCACGAAGACGGTCGAGGCGATGAAAGAAGGCGTGAGCCGCAGCCTCGAGGACCTCGCGGAGATCGGCGGGAAGGTTCAAGAGGCCGCGCTCGAGGCGGGCTACGGGCCGACGATCCGCGCCGAGGCCGTGAAGAAGCTCGTCGACTCCGTCGTCAATTACCAGGAACGCGCGCGCGCGATCATCGCGGAGATGCGCGAGCAAAGCACGCGCAACGCCGAGGAGATCCACGACGCGGTCGAGCAGGGCAAGCGCCGGCTCGCGGCGCTCGTCGCCGAAGGCGCTGCGCTTCCGCTCGAGCCGCCGCGGGCCTGACGGCTCCGCCGCGGCGCCTCGCGAGTCGTATCCGATGTCGACCGAGCGTCCTCGGCGAAACGACGGCGATGACGACGCGCGCGCTCCGGACGCGATGACCACATCCGAAGCCGCGAAGCAAGAGCGCCCGCCGCTCGACGAGCTGATGCTCGCGATGGACGTCGTCGACACGCTGCGCCACCGCGAACGGCTCATCGAGCGCGAGCTCGGCGCGGAGGATCGCGAGCGCGCGCTGAAAGAGCGGCTGCGCGAGATCTACGCCGCTCAGGGCATCGAGGTCAGCGACGCCGTCCTCGAGCAGGGCGTTCGCGCGCTGCACGAGGAGCGCTTCGTCTACAAGCCGCCGGAGCCGGGGCTCGGCCGCACGCTCGCCCTGCTTTACGTCCGGCGCGACCGTTGGGGCAAGCCCGCGCTCGCCGCGATCGCCGCGATCGCCGCCGTGCTCATCGTTTACCAGCTCGCGGTGCGCGGACCCGCGCTCCGCGAGATCGAAACCCTCCCCGAGCGGCTCGACGTTGCGCATCGGGCGGTCGTCGATCTCGCGGCCGAGCCCACCGCGGTCGCGCAGGCCGAGACGCTCGCGAATCGAGGCGAGACCGCGCTCGAGCGGCGCGACTACGACGCGGCCGAGGAAAGCGTCCGCGAGCTGCGCGCGATGCGCGCCGCGCTCGAGCGCGAGTACGAGCTCCGCGTCGTGTCGCGGCCCGGCGAGCTCTCCGGCGTCTGGCGCGTGCCCGACGAGAATCCGCAGGCGCAGAACTTCTACCTGATCGTCGAGGCGATCGCGCCGGACGGCGCAACCCTCACGCTGCCGATCCGCAACGAGGAGGATGGGAAAGTGCGCGAGGTCTCGCGCTGGGGTCTGCGCGTCGACGAGCAGACCTTTCGCCGCGTCGCGGAAGACAAGCGCGACGACGGCATCATTCAAAACGACGTCGTCGCCGTGAAGCGACGCGGCGAGCTCGAGCCTGAGTATCGCGTCGCGTCGACCGGCGCGGCGATCACCGAATGGTGACGCGATGAGCGAGCGCGTGTGGAGCGGACGGGAAGCGCTCGCGTCGCTCGACGAGACGCTCGCGAAGATACACCAGGCGGTCGATGCGCTCGCTAGCGAGCTGCGGCGCGCGGACGCGGAGCTCGCGGCGGCGCGCCAGGCCGAGCTCGCGGCGCTCGCGCGAATGGCGAGGATCCGGCTCGGCGAGATCGAGCGCGGCGACCTCGCGGACGCGCTCGACGACGCCGATCGGCGCGTCGCCGAGATCCTCGCGGCCCGGCGCGACGCGCAAGACGCGCTCGACAAAGAGATCGCCGCGGCCGAGGAGCGGCGCGCCGCGCTCGAGCGCCTGCGCGGCGAGCGGCAAGCAGCCGTCGCCGCGGCCGCCGAGGCCGTCGATGCGGCCGAGGCCGAGGCGCAGACACGTCTTGCGTCCGACGACGAGTACCGCGCGAAGCTCGCGCAGGCCGAGCGCTCCGACGCCGTCGCGGACCACGCCGAGGACAAGGCGCGCGCCGCGGAAGCCGATCGCAGCGAGAAGGCGAAACCCTACGAGGCCGACCCGGTCTTCGCCTATCTCTGGGCGCGCGGCTTCGGCACGGCGCGTTATCGCGCTTGGCCGCCAGCGCGGCTGCTCGACGGCTGGGCCGCGCGCTCGATCGACTACGAGGGCCTCAGGCGAAACTACGCGCTCCTGACCGAGATCCCGATCAGGCTTCGCGAGCACGCGACGCGCATGCGCGAGGCCGCCGAGCGCGACATCGAAGCGGCGCGAGCCCTCGAGCGCCGCGCCGCGGAAGCCGCGGGCGTTCCCGAGCGAAAACGCCGGCTCGAGGTCGCCGAGGCCGCGCTCGCCGAGATCGACCACGAGATCGACGAGCAGGAAGCCGAGATCGGCCGGCTCGTCGACCGGCGTGCGCGCTTCGCGGCCGGCGAGGACGATCATTCGCAGCAGGCGACGGCGCTCCTGCGCGACGCGTTCCTGCGCGAGGATCTTTCGGCGCTGCGCGAGCGCGCCGCGCGCACGCGAAGCCCCGAGGACGATGCCTTGATCGACGATCTCGCGCGGCTCGACGACACGATCGAACGGCTCGACGACGAGCGGGAACGCTTGCGGCGCCTGCACGAGGCCGAGCGCGACCGCACGCGAAGCCTCGAGGAGCTGCGCCGTCGCTTCAAGCAGAGCCGCTACGACGACGTGCACTCGACGTTCGTCAACGCGGCGCTGCTCGCGCTCTTGCTCGAGCGCTTCGTCGGAGGCTCGGTCGGCGCCGACGAGGTCTGGGAAACGATTCGCCGGCAGCAGCGCTTCCGGCGCGTCGCCGCGGATCCGCTCTTCGGCACCGGCCGCTTTCCGCGCGGACGGTTCCCCGGCCCGTGGCATATTCCGGGCGGCCGCGGAGGCTGGAATTTCCCGGGCGGCGGAGGATTCGGCCGCGGCGGCGGATTTGGCGGCGGCGGTTTCGGCCGCGGCGGCGGATTCGGCGGCGGCGGGTTCAAGACCGGCGGAGGATTCTGAGAGCCCGCCGCGCCCGCTCAGAAATACTGGCAGTGGTCCGCGGCGAGCGCCTTCTCGCGCAGGAACTTCACCACGCGCGCGTTCGAACGCTTCGTCGGCATGCCGCCGGCGGAATGGCGGCGGCGCCGAGACGCGCTCACCAGCGCAGCAGGTTCGGCTTGAAATCGATCGCCCACGCCGCGTCGTAGTAGCGCAGGCTCACCGACTTCGGCGGCGCGACGCGGTCGAGCCGCTCGATGTCCTCGGGCGTGATCTTCACGTCGACCGCGCCGAGGTTGTCGACGAGCTGCTCCACCGTTCTCGGCCCGATGATCGGCGCGGTCACGCCCGGCTGCGCGGCATTCCACGCGAGGGCGAGCTGCGACGGCGTGCAGCCCTTCTCGGCCGCGAGCGCGACGACTTCCTCGATGACGTCGAACGCCTTGTCCGTGACGGGGCGATCGAAGTTGTCTTTTCCGCCCTGCCAGCGGCCCTCGGCGTTCACGTCGCCGCGCTTGTACTTGCCGGTCAAGAGCCCGCCGCACAGCGGCCCCCACGGAAGCACCGCGAGCCCGAAACTTTGCGCGGCCGGAAGCACCTCCCGCTCGGCCGTGCGGTCGAGCAGGTTGTACGTCGGCTGCTCGCTGACGAAGCGGTTCAGGCCGAATTCCTTCGACGCCCAAAGCGCCTCGACGATCTTCCACGCGGGGAACATGCTCGTGCCGATGTAGCGCACCTTGCCGGCGCGGATCAGGTCGTCGAGCGCACGCAGCGTCTCGTCGATCGGGATGTCGGACAGCGGTCGGTGCAGCTGATAGAGGTCGATCCAATCGGTCTTGAGTCGTTTCAGCGACGCCTCGCAAGCCTGGATGATGTGCCGGCGGCTCAAGCCCTGCCCGTTCGGATCGTTCGGGTCCATCGGTCCGCACACCTTCGTCGCGAGCACGACGCGCTCGCGGCGGCCATTCACGGACAGCGCCTTGCCGACGATGCGCTCGCTCTCGCCCGCGGAATAGATATTCGCGGTATCGATGAAGTTGATGCCCGCGTCGAGCGCTCGCTCGACGATCTCGATCGACTCGGCTTCCCCGGTCTTGCGCGCGAACATCATCGTGCCGAGGCAGAGCTTGCTGACCTTGACGCCGGTTCGGCCGAGATTGCGGTATTCCATGGCTCGACGCCCCTTCGCAACAGACGGACGGAGACGTCATTGTAACCGCTCGCGCGCGCGGTATCGGTGCAGAGGCACGTCGCGCTCGCCGGCGCCGCGCGGCTCCTCTGCTGCGTGCCCGCCGGGCGGTTGAACATTCCGCCGCTCTAATGGATGCTGTCGCGCGTTTCGTTCCACGAGGAGTTACCGATGACCGTACGCGCCTCGGTTTCCGTCGCGTTCTGCACTCTGCTCGTCGCCGGGTGCGGGCCGTCGGGCGATTCTTCGGGAACGGCCGGATCTTCGCCTTCCGCCGGTGCCCCGGCACGCGTGCAGACGGCCGGAGTCGCCGCCGGGTCCGCGACGCGCGCGGCTCGAGTCGACACCGCGCGCCTCCTCGCCGCGGACGACGAGCCCGGGCAGTGGATGTCGACGGGCCGAACGTATAGCGAGCAGCGCTACAGCCCGCTCGCGCAGATCACGCCGGAGAACGTCGCCGAGCTCGGGCTTGCTTGGTACGCGGATCTCGGCATCAACCGCACGCAGGAATCGACGCCGCTCTACATCGACGGCGTGCTGTACGTCACGACCGCGTGGAGCAACGTGCACGCGTTCGACGCGCGCACCGGCGAGCGGCTCTGGATGTACGACGCGAAGGTGCCGCGCGAGTGGGGCAGCCGCGCGTGCTGCGACGTCGTGAATCGCGGCGTCGCGGCGTGGAACGGCAAGGTCTACGTCGGCACGCTCGACGGCCGCCTCGTCGCGCTCGATGCCGCGACCGGCGTGCCCGTCTGGGAGATCGACACGCTCCTCTCGCGCGACTTGGCCTATACGATCACCGGGGCGCCCCGCGTCGTGAAGGGCCGTGTGCTCATCGGCAACGGCGGCGCCGAATACGGCGTGCGCGGTTACGTCTCCGCGTACGACGCGGAGACCGGCGAGCTCGTCTGGCGTTTCTTCACGGTGCCCGGCAATCCCGCGGACGGCTTCGAGAACGAAGCGATGGCGATGGCCGCCGAGACGTGGAACGGCGAGTGGTGGAAGCTCGGCGGCGGCGGCACCGTCTGGGACTCGATGGCGTACGATCCCGAGCTCGATCTTCTTTATATCGGCACCGGCAACGGCTCGCCGTGGAACCAGGCGCTGCGCAGTCCCGGCGGCGGCGACAACCTGTTCCTGTCGTCGATCGTCGCGCTCGATCCGGACGACGGCTCGTACGTGTGGCACTACCAGACGACGCCGGGCGAGACGTGGGACTACACGGCGACGCAGCCGATCATCGTCGCGGATCTCACGATCGACGGCGTCGAGCGGCGCGTCGTGATGCAGGCGCCGAAGAACGGATTCTTCTACGTGCTCGATGCGAAGACCGGCGAGCTGATCTCGGCGAAGAACTTCGCCTCGGTGAACTGGGCGAGCGGTATCGATCTCTCGACGGGGCGGCCGATCGAGAATCCGGCCGCGCGCTACGATCGAACCGGCAAACCGGCCGCGGTGCAGCCGTCGCCGGGCGGCGCGCACAGTTGGCATCCGATGGCGTTCAGCCCGGAGACTGGCTTCGCGTATCTCTCGGCGAGCGATAACGCGTTGATCTACGCGCCGGCGCGCGATTTCATTCCGAACCCGCGCGTGTCGAATCTCGGTATCGACCTGGCCGCGAGCTCGCCCGAGGCGCTCGCGGAGCTTGCTCGGCTGCCGAGCGGCGACTACGTCCTCGCGTGGGATCCGGTCGCGCAGCGTGAAGCGTGGCGCGTGCCGGGCCCCGCGGCCGGCATGCTCGCGACGGCCGGCGGGCTCGTCTTCCACGGTAGCGCCGACTCGCTCGTCGCGCGCTCGGCGCATGACGGGACGGAGCTTTGGCGGTCCGAGAACGTGCACACCGGCATCGTCGCGGGGCCGATCAGCTTCGAGCTCGACGGCGAGCAGCACGTCGCGGTCGTCTCGGGCCGCGCAGCGGGCAACTATTACGCGCCGAGCCATGCGCGGCTCCTCGTGTTCAAGCTCGGCGGTAACGCGCAGCTGCCGCCGGCGGTCGAGTTCACGCCGCCGCCGTTGAACCCGCCCCCGTCGACCGCGCCGGTCGAGGTGATCACGCGCGGCGAGCGGCTCTATCTCGAGACGTGCTGGATCTGCCACGAGAATCCGGGCAACGCAGGCGGCATCTTCCGCCGCGGCCTGTTCCCCGACCTCGCGTATTCGCCGGCGCTCGTGAGCCGCGAGGCCTTCGCCGCGATCGTGCTCGGCGGTGCGCGCGCGCCGAACGGGATGGCGTCGTTCGCCGATACGCTCGACGAGGAGGAGACCGAGGCGATCCGCGCGTACATCATCGACCGCGCGAATGCGGCCGCGGAGGGGCCCGGCTCGCCGTATCTGTAGTCCTCGATCTAACGCCGATCCGGCGGTGCTCGTTCGGGCCGAGCACCTCAGCGCTTGTATGCTCTCAACTGGATCTGACCCGCGGCTGATATCCGTAGTCCGCGAGCCTCTTTCGACAGATCTCGATCTCTTCGGGGGAAAACAGCTCGTGAAACCGCGGAGTCTCCACGATCATCGCTTCCATGCTCAGATCGAGCCGCCCGCGTTCCCACAATTCCGTATAGCCGCTCGACACCCGCTGTGAATGGATGAGCATGCGGGCAGCCTCGACTCCACCGTGCTCAACCACCATCTTGAGGAATGCGCTCGCAGTGTAACCGGCTTCGCTCTTCGCCCTACGGTAAATATCCAGCATCGCCTCGTTGAAGCCCGACTCGACCGTCATACCCTTTCCCAGTCACCAAGCAACGTTGTCTTCAAGAAGCACTAGTTTGGTTTCGACGAGCTTCTTGCCGACATCCCATAGTCAGCTTAACGAGGAAGTCTCGAACGCTACAATATCGCTCCTCGGGCTCTCCCAGCTCCTCCTCTGACACGCAGCCGTGGCATCTTGCCCCTGATGCGCGAGTCGAGACGGAGCGTCGTTACGCTCTTCGTCCGAACGCAGCAACGAAAGCGATCAGCGATCCGGAGTCACCATTCCGGCCCAAGCAGGCGCTAGATCCGGTCGCAGGCCCCCAATCCCGTCGCACGCATTCCGGACGCGTCTGGAGCAAGGCAAGACGCCTGAGCCGCGAACGAGACGAGCGCTGTTTCGCGCTGGTCGCCGACGCGCTACGATCAAACGCGGTCAAGACGCACCGCAGATCGAAATGAGGGCACTCAAGATCCTGCTCGTCATCGCAGCGTCGATCGCGGCGCTCTTCGTGCTCGCGGCCGTGCTGCTCACCGTCTTCTTCGATCCGAACGACTACAAGGGCTACGTCACGAGGTGGGTCGAGGAGCGAACCGGCCGCCCGTTGGCGATCGAGGGCGACCTCGAGCTCGCGTTCTTCCCATGGCTCGCGGTCGAGACCGAAGGCGTGACGCTCGGCTCGCCCGCCGGTTTCGATCCCGGCACGCCGTTCGCGCGCATCGAGCGCGTCGCCGCGGGTGTCAGGCTCATGCCGCTCCTGCTCGAGCGGCGCCTCGAAATCGGGCGAATCCGTATGGAAGGCGCGCGTTTCGATCTCGAGCGCGGCCCGGACGGCCGCGGCAACTGGGAAGATTTCGGCGACACGGCGCCGACGGGCACCGATGACGCAAGCCCGTCCGAAACGTTCACGCAGAGCCTCGACATCGAAAGCATCGAGATTCGCGACGCCGAGGTGCGCTGGTACGAGGACGAAAGGCGGCTGCGCTACGTGCTCGGCGATATTCGGCTGTCGACCGGGCGCATCCGCGGGGGCGAGCCGGTCGACGTTTCGCTCGCGTTGAGCGTCTTCGACGTCGACTCGGAGCGGACCTACGACGTCGAGACGGGATCGCGGGTCGCGCTCGCGGCGCTCGGCGCGACCGAAGGCGATACGGCCATCGCCCTCGACGATTTCGCTTTCGCGCTGCGGGTCCGCGACGCGGCCTCCGCGGAGCTCGTTTCCGGGAGGATCGACGGGACGACGTTTCGCGCTTCGTCGGACGGGCGCGTCGAGATCGGCGCGGCGCGCCTTGCCGGCCGCGCCGCCGCGTCGCAGGCCGCGCCGCGCGGGCTCGAGTTCGGCGCGGAGTGGTCGGCGCTGCGCTTCGACCCGACGGGCGGCGAGCTCGCGATCGACGATCTCGTCACGCGCGTCGCCGGCGTCGCCGCGAGCTGGCAGCTCGAAGCGCGCAACGTGATCGATGCGCCGAGCGTCGCAGGCCGAGTCGCGATCGCGCACGCGCCGATCGGCGAAGCGCTCGCCTCTTTCGGCGTTGCGTTACCGCAGAATCTCGATCCGAGGTCGCTCGGCACGCTCGATGCGAGCGCGCAGTTCCGCATCGGGCTCGCCGTCGACGGCACGCCGGGCGCGGAGGGTCCCGCCATCGGGCCGTATCGGCTCGAGGCGCTCGGCGTCGACGGGCTCGAGCTCGCGGCGCTCGGGCTTCGAGCGTCCGGCCGCGCGGAGCTCGCCGACGACGGGCACGTTCGCGCCGATCTCACCGTGCCCGCGTTCACGCCGAGCGACGCGTTGCTCGCGCTCGTGAGAGGCTACGTGCCCGATGGCGTCGATCTTTCGGCGATCGACCGCCTCGCAATCTCGGGCCGAGCCGACGTCGACGTCGAGAGCGGCAGAACGTCGCTGCACGAGGCACGCGTCGCCGCGCTCGGCGCGGAGATCGTCACGTCGCTCGAGCTCGTGTCGAACGAGAACGGCCCACGCATCGGCGGCACGCTGCGCGTCTCGAATCTCGAGTCGGCGCGCGTCGCGCAGCTCCTCGGCTCCCTATGGCCGGCGGATCTCGATCCCGCGCTGACCGGCACGCTCGCGGCCAATACGCGTTTCGATTACGACGGCGCGGCGGAGCGCCTCGCGCTCGAAGACCTCACGCTCGGCGCATTGGGCCTGTCCGCGAGCGGGCGCGTGACGATCGCGAGCCTCGGCGGCGACGCGCCGACGGCCGCGGGCGAGCTACGCATCGCCGCGTTCTCGCCGCGCGACGTGCTGCGCCGCCTGAATCAGCCGGTCCCAGAGACGTCGGACGAAAAAGCGCTCGCCCGCGCGAGCCTCGCTGCCCGGTTCGACGCGAGCGCGAAAGCGATGCGCTTCACCAATGTGGATCTCGCGCTCGACGACAGCCGGATCACCGGCGAATTCGGCATCGACCAGCTCGACGCCGCGACGCCGACCTATCGCTTCGCGATCGCGATCGATCGCGTGAACGTCGACCGCTATCTGCCGCCGCCCGCGAGCGCGGTGCCGGAGAACGCCGCACCCGACACGCCGACAGCGGGCGATATCGAGCTGCCGAAGGATGCGCTCGCGAACCTCGCGATCGAAGGCCGCGTCACGGTCGGCGAGCTGCGGCTCGCAGGGCTCAATTTCGCGCAGGTCTCGACCGCGCTTTCGGTCGGCAACGGGCGCGCGAGCATCGGGCCGGCGAAGGCGCGGCTTTACGGCGGCGAGTTCGACGGCACGCTGCACGTCGACACGACGAGCGAGCCCGGCCTGCGCCTCACCGGGCGCGCGACGTCGCTCGATCTCGAGCCGCTGATCACGGCGCTCACCGGCGACGCGAACTTCAGCGGCACGGGCGATTTCGATCTCGATCTTTCCGGGCGCGGCGAGACCGTGATCAAGAACGTCGAGACGGCGAACGGCCAGGTGCGCTTCGAGATGCGCAACGGCGCGATCGACGGCTTCAATCTCGGCCGCGGTCTCTGCGTCGTCTATAACGCGACGCAGCGCCTGCCCGCGCCGGCCGAGCAACCCGACAAGACCGAGTACCTGCTGATTCGCGGCACGGCGAGCGTGAAAGACGGCGTCGCATCGAGCAACGATCTTCTCGCGCGTGCGTCGTTCATGGATCTGACCGGCCGGGGCACGCTCGTGCTCGCGGCGCAGCGGCTCGACTACTCGCTCGAGGCGAAGCTGACCGGCTCGACGGGAATCCGCGGCTGCGAAGCGATGGACGGCCTCGTCGGCGAGTCGCTGCCGCTCGTCCTGCGCGGCACCGTGACCGATCCCGAGATCCGGCCGGACTTCAGCGAGATCATCGAGCGCAGGCTGCGCAACGAGGTGCGCGATCGGGTACGCGACGCGATTCTGGATCGACTGTTGCGATAAGGCGTCACTCTCGGGTGAGGCGCACAGGGACAAGGATCGGTATGCTTGTCGCGCGCAACGACGCGCAACGGATTCCGATTCGAAGTGCCCGCACGACGAAACACACGCTCGAGCACGCGCAAGAAGAAGCCCGCGCGTAAGCCGGCGAAGCGATCGAGCCGCCGGCGGCGCGGCGTCTTCGGCAGCCTGATCGGCATCGCCGCGCTCGGCGCGGCCGTGCTCGTCGTCGCTTTCGCGACGTACGCCGCGTTGATCGGCGTTCAGATCAGCCGCGAGTTCGAGGCGCGGCGATGGGATCTCCCGGCGAAGGTCTACGCGTCGCCGCTCGAGCTCTATCCGGGCCGGCGCATCGCGATCGACGGCCTCGTCGCCGAGTTGCGACGCCTCGGCTATCGCGAAAGCGCATCGCTCGATCGTCCCGGGCGCTACCGCCGCCGCGGCGGCACGCTCGACGTCGTGACGCGCGCGTTTCGTTACGGCAGCGAGGAAGAGCCTTCGCGGCGCGTCTCGATCTCGTTCGCGGGCGCGACGATCGAGCGCGTCGTCGATGCCGCGGGCGACCCGCTGCCGTTGCTTCGCCTCGATCCCCTGATGATCGGCAGCATCTTCCCGGCGCACGGCGAGGACCGGCTGATCCTCGAGCCGGACGAGGTGCCGCCGCTGCTCCTCGACGCGCTCAAAGCGATCGAGGATCGCCGCTTCGACGAGCATCACGGCATCGACCTGAAAGCCGTGCTCCGCGCCGCGCTCGTGAACCTGCGCGCCGGCGAGATCCGTCAAGGCGCGAGCACGCTGACGCAGCAGCTCGTGCGCAGCTATTTCCTGTCGAACGCGCGAACGTGGGAACGGAAGCTGCGCGAGGCCGTCATGGCCGTCGCACTCGAGCTTCACTACGAGAAAGACGAGCTGCTGCACGCGTACGTGAACGAGGTCTATCTCGCGCAGGACGGCGCGCGCGCCGTGCACGGGTTCGGTCTCGGCAGCCAGTTCTACTTCGGCAAGCCGCTCGCGGAGCTCGAGCTGCACGAGCTCGCCCTGCTGATCGCGCAAGTGCGCGGACCGACGTACTACAACCCGCAGCGCCATCCCGAGCGCGCGCTCGCACGCAGGAACCTGATCCTGGAGCAGCTCGCATCGCTCGGCATCGTGAGCCGCGAGGAAGCGGAAACCGCGGCCGCGCGCGATCTCGACGTGCTGCCGTATGCGGGCCGAAGCGCAAGCTATTACTCGGCCTTCCTCGACCTCGTTCGCCGGCAGCTCTCGACCGAGTATCCGCGCGAGGAGCTCGAGCGGCGTGGGTTGAAGGTGCTCACGACGCTCGATCCGGCGGTCCAGGCCGCGGCCGAGGAAGCGGCGATCGCCGAGCTCGAGGCGATCGAAGCCTCGCGCGGCGGCGGAGCTGAGCTCGAGGTCGCGGTCGTCGTCACGAGCCCGCACAACGCCGAGGTGCTCGCGCTCGTCGGCAGCCGCAAGCGCGGCTACGACGGCTTCAACCGCGCGCTCGATGCGCGCCGGCAGATCGGCTCGCTGATCAAGCCGGCCGTCTATCTCGCGGCGCTCGAGAGCGGACGTTACACGCTCGCGTCGATCGTCGACGACGCGCCGATCGAGATCCGGCTCGAGGACGGACGCACGTGGCTGCCGAAGAATTTCGACGAGCGCGCGCGCGGCGAGGTCCCGCTCGTGCGCGCGCTCGCCGAGTCGCTGAACATGGCGACGGTGCGTCTCGGCCTCGACGTCGGCCTCGAGCCCGTCGCGGACGTGCTCGCGCGGCTCGGGCTCGACAGGCGCCCGCCGCCCTATCCTTCGCTCCTGCTCGGCGCGCTCGACCTGACGCCGTACGAGGTCGCGCAGCTCTACAACAGCCTCGCGAACGGCGGTTTCCGCACGCCGCTCAAGGCCGTGCGCGCGGTCGTGAGCGAGGACGGGGAGCGCGTGCAGAGCTATCCGCTCAAGATCGAGGCCGCGGCGAACAGCGCCGACGTCTACGCGCTGAACCGCGCGCTCGTTGCGGTCATGGAGCACGGCACCGGCGCGTCGGCGAAGCGGCGCCTCCACGCTGGCATCACCGTCGCGGGCAAGACCGGAACGTCGGACGATCTTCGCGACAGCTGGTTCGCCGGCTTCGGCGGCGACCGGCTCGTCGTCGCGTGGGTCGGCAACGACGCGAACCAGCCGACGGGGCTCACCGGCGCGACGGGCGCCGGACGGATCTGGTCGCGGGTGATGAGCTCGATCGACACGGCGTCCTATACTGTGCCGCCGCCTCCCGGCGTCGAGCTCGCGTGGATCGATTTCGACACGGGGCTTTCGACCGAGCCCGAATGCCCGCGAGCGATCGAGCTGCCGATTCCGTCCGGCGAGCGGCCGCCGTTCGCGCGCGCATGCGGCGACACCATGCCGCGGCCCAGCGAGCGAGTCCGCCGCTTCTTCCGGCGCGCCTTCAATTGATCGGGATGTCCACATGAACGAAGCACGACGACTCTCTTTTCGGCGAACCCCGTTATTCGTCGGCGTGCTGTGTATTGCCGCATCGGCCTGCACGACGACGCCTTACATCGGCAGGCCCGCTCCGCCGCCTCCGTCGGTCGACGTCCCGCCGCGAAGCGAAGAGCCCGCGCGCCCACCGAGTGACACGGCGCCGCCGGGCGAGACGCGCGCCGCTCCGCCGCTCGTGATCGAGCGGCGTCGGCCGGACGACGCCGTGCAGCCGACCGAGCCCGCGATGCCGCCCGCCGCGGTCGCGCTGCTCGAGCAGAGCCGCGACCAGCGCGCGGCCGGCAGCTACGCGGCCGCCGCGGCGTCGATCGAAAGGGCGCTCCGCATCGATCCAAACAACGCCGAGCTCTGGCTCGAGCTCGGCGAGATCAAGCTCGACGACGGCGATCCGCAGCAGGCCGAGCAGATGGCGCGCAAGGCGCTGACGCTTGCGGGCGGCGATCGCTTCGTCGCGTCGCGCGCGGAACGCCTGCTCACCCGCGCGGCGAGCTGCTCGCGCGGCTGCTGACCGCGACCCTCGCCCGCGCGGTCCGGAGCCCACGAAACCGCCGCACGGAACGGACATGCGCAGAGCGCGATTCGCGAAGGATCCCGTCGTCGACCGGGCGCTCAGGCATTCCGTGCGCGACGGGATGGCGTTCTCGGTCGCGGCCGGCGGCGGCGAGACGTATTTCTCCGCATTCGCGCTCTTTCTCAAGGCGACCGCGCCGCAAGTCGCGCTGCTGACGACCCTGCCGCCGCTGATCGGCTCGCTCGCGCAGCTCCTTTCCGCGTGGGCCGGCCGATTCGCGAGCCGCAAGCGCCTCGTCCTCGCGGGCGCGGGCGTGCAGGCGCTGACGTGGCTACCGCTGCTGACGCTGCCTTATTTCTTCGCCGAGCACGCGGTCGCGCTGCTGCTCGCGCTGTTCATTCTCTATCACGCCGGCGGCAACTTCGCGGCGCCGCAGTGGACGAGCCTGATGCGCGATCTCGTCTCCGACCGGCGGCGCGGCCGCTACTTCGGCTATCGCACGCGGCGGACGACGATCACGTCGTTCGTCGCGCTCGTCGCGTGCGGCTTGCTGCTGCATCTGCTCGACGCGCGCGGCGAGACCTATCTCGGCTTCGTCGTGATCTTCGCGATCGCGTTCGTCGCGCGCGGCATCTCGGTCTATCACTTGACCTACCTGCACGAGCCGCCGCCGAGCTCGCCCGGCATCGACGTGCACCTCAGCCATTGGTGGCAGACGGTCAAGGACACCGGCGCGGTCGGCTTCACCGTCTATTACGCGCTGATGAACTTCGCCGTGGGCATCGCGTCGCCGTTCTTCGCGGTCTACATGCTGCGCGATCTCGAGCTCTCGTATTTCCAGTTCACGGTGCTGACCGGCGCGAGCGTATTTCTGCAGTTCCTGACGCTGAACGGCTGGGGCCGAATCGCCGACGTCTACGGCAACCGCGGCATCATGATCGTGACGAGCATGACGCTGCCGATCGTGCCGTTGCTCTGGCTCGTCTCCGGCAACTTCTATTATCTCGTCGTCGCGCAATGCATTTCGGGCCTTACGTGGGCCGGTTTCACGTTGAGCGCGGGCAATCTGCTCTACGACCTCGTCCCGAGGAGTCGACGCGCAGCGTACGTCGCGTTCCACAACGTCGGTAACGCCGCCTGCGTCTTCCTCGGCGCGATGCTCGGCGCCGCGCTCGCGGGCGTGATGCCCGCGGCTACGCCTTGGCTCGGCGGCCTGCCCAATCCGAGCAATCTGCTGTGGCTCTTCGCACTGTCCGGCGTCGTCCGCGGCGTGCTCGCGGTCGGCTTCGTGCACGATATCCGGGAGATTCGCAAGCCGCGCCGAGCGATCTCCGCACCCGCGCTCGTGCTGCGCATCACGGGCTTCAACGCGATGCTCGGGCTCATCTACGACTTCATCGGCCGCGCGCCGTCGGCGGCGGATCCGCCGAGAGAAGCCCCCGCCGAGCATCCGCAAGCGGGCCGGCTGGACGATGCTCCGCAGAAGGCGGAGGAGGCCTGAGCTCGCGCCCCGCGCGGCGGTCGGATCGGTCGTCGCCTCCGAGCGACAACCACTTTCCCGTTTTTCGAAGCACTTCGCATTCCGCGCGTGCAGGTTGGATTCATGCTCTTGGCTGGGCTAAGGTTCGCCTCGGTTTGCGTTCCCGTGGGAGGGTAGTATGCGACGCCGACGTATCGGTCCTTTCGTTCTGTTGCTTTCCGCGATGCTGACCGCGCCGTTGCAAAGCACGGCCTATGCCGGTGTCATCGGCACGGAGCAGTATCTCGCGACGCTCGACCGCCAGCAGGCGCTCCAGCGCATCGACGCCGTGCTCGCGCGCGAGGAGGTCCGCGAGCGGCTCGTAGCCCTCGGCGTCGATCCGGAAGACGCGATCGAGCGCGCCGCGGCGCTCTCCGATGCGGAGCTCCTCGCGCTCGCCGAGAATCTCGAGACGCTGCCCGCCGGCGGCGACCTGCTCGGTCTGCTCGGCGTCGTGTTCGTCGTGCTGCTCGTCCTCGAGCTCGTCGGCGTCACGAATATCTTCAACAAGATCTGATCGGGCGATGGCGCCGACGAACGGGCTCCGCTGGGCGTGCCGTTCGTTGGCGCTCGTCTTCCTCGCGCTCGCGGGCTGCGCCGGCGCGCCGCGTTTCGAAGCACCGCTCGACTCGACGATCGAGCTCCGCGACGTGCCGTTCTTTCCGCAGACCGACTATCAGTGCGGGCCGGCCGCCCTCGCGACGATCCTGTCGTACGAGGGCGTGCCGGTCACGCCGGACGATCTCACCGCCGCGGTCTACATCGAAGGTCTCCGCGGCAGCTTGCAAGCGGAGCTTCTCGCCGCGACGCGCCGGCACGGTCTCGTGCCCTACACGCTCGAGCGTCGGCCGGAAGCGCTGTTCGCCGCGCTCGAGTCGGGGAAGCCCGTGCTCGTGCTGCAGAATTTGGGCTTCGATCGATTCCCGGTCTGGCACTATGCCGTCGTCGTGGGCTACGACGCCGAGCGCGAAACGGTGCTGCTGCGTTCCGGCACCGAGCATCGCCGCAAAGAACGGCTCGGACGTTTCTTGAAGAGCTGGCGACGCGGAGACTATTGGGCATTTGTCACGGCCGATCCCGCGAATCCGCCGAAATCGGCGAAAGCGGACCGCTGGATTCGAGCGCTCGCCGACGCGGAGCGAGTGCTGCCGCGGACGACGATGTCGTCGGCCTATGCGGCGGCAAGAGCGCGCTGGCCCGACGATCCGCTCGTGCTCTACGCGAGCGCCGTGCACGACGGCGCAAACGGCCGTTGGGAGGATTCCGCGCGCGGCTATCTCGCGCTGCTCGCGATCGAACCCCGTCACGCCGCGGCGCGTAACAATCTCGCGAACATGCTCGCCGAAGGCGGCTGCATCGAATCGGCGCTGCGCGAAGCGAAGCTCGCGCTCGCGACGATCGATGCCTCGAGCCCGATTCGCGAGGCGATCGAGGATACGGTCGCGTCGATGGAACGACTCGCCGGGGAGAATGCCGAAGAGCCTCCTCATTGCGCCGCGCTGTCTGCCGTCCCGCCGCCGGCCGCGGAGCGGAGCTGATCACGCGCTCATCAGGCGTTTCGTCGCTCGTCTTCGTTCGAACGCCCTGCATCGGCGCGTTCGACGAGCAACGTCATGCCTTCGCAGGCAACGATACGTACCCGTTCGCCCGCCTCGATGCGCGGGTTCGTCGAATCATGCGCGTGAGCGCGAGCACGCCATCGCTCGCCGCCGACGCGAACGGAACCGATCGGATCGAGTCTATCGAGCACGACGCCTTCCTCGCCCTGCCGCGGATAAGCGGTCGGCGCGCTTCGCTCGTCGTACGCGCGCCAGAGGAACGGATACAGCGCGACGTCCTTCGCCATCCAGACGGCAAGCCCGATCCAAACGAAATGTTTCGGCCATGCAAAGATCTCCGCGGCGAACCAGAGGCCGCCGAGCACGAGCAGCCAGCCGACGAGCTGCAGCGCGAAATACTTGACGATGATGTGCTTCGACCACATACCGTCATGAAGAAATCGTCTAGCGATCGACGCGATTAGACGACGTGATGGTGCTAGCATAACTAGCACAATGTTTCGCGCCTACGCACGAGAAACGCGCATGTCCGATGCCGACGTCGGCTGAGTCGCCGAGGCTCGGACATCGTAGGGGAGCGTCGCGTGCGCGCGTCAGTCGACAGGATGTCGCCGCCGCTCGTTCGTTCGATTTGAAGACAAATAACGCTCCACATCGAACGTTCCCGCGAAACGCCCCCGAACATCGCCGCGAAACGCACGGTTCGTTCGTCGACATCCAGGGACGGGAGCAACAATGACCTCTATCGATCGCCCTCCTTTTCGCGCCGATCACGTCGGCAGCCTTCTGCGTCCTAGGAGCCTGCTCGAGCTGCGCGAACGCGTCCGGGCAGGCAAAGCGTCGCGCGAAGAGCTTCGCGCTCACGAGGATGCTTGCATCCAGCAAGCGGTCATCATGCAGGAATCGCTCGGCTTCGAGTCGATCACCGACGGAGAGTACAGGCGCCAGACGTTCCACGGCGACTTTCTCGATAGCCTCGAGGGCGTCGAGTTCAAGCAGCTGTTCCCGCCGGGAAGCAACGAGTCGGGTAACCACGAGGCGCCTTTCGTCGCCTTCGTCACCGGAAAGCTCAATCGCCCCGAAGGCGGCGTCGAGGTGGAGAATTTCCGCTTCCTGAAGTCGCTCACGACGCGCACGGCGCGGCAGACGATTCCGTCTCCCACGATGCTGCACTTCCGCGGCGGACGGCGAGCGATCGATCCGCACGTGTATCCCGAGATGAACGAGTTTTTCGCGGACGTCGCGCGCGTGTTCCGAGAGGAGATCACGGATCTCGCCGCGGCCGGATGCCGCTACTTGCAGATCGACGACACGAATCTCGCGTACCTCTGCGACGAGCAGATGCGCGAACGCGCGCGCGAGCGCGGCGAGGACGTCGACGCGTTGCCGAGCACGTACGCGCGGCTGATCAACGATTCGATCGCCGGCCGGCCGAACGACATGTCCGTCTGCATTCACCTGTGCCGCGGCAACGCGAAGAGCCGTTGGTTCGCCGAGGGCGGGTACGAGCCGATCGCCGACGTGCTCTTCAACGAGCTCGATGTCGACGGTTTCTTCCTCGAGTACGACGACGAGCGGTCCGGCGGCTTCGAGCCGCTGCGGTTCGTGCCGAAAGGCAAGAAGGTCGTGCTCGGCCTCGTCTCGACGAAGCGCGGAGCGCTCGAGGACAAGGACGAGATCAAGCGGCGCATCGACGAGGCGGCGCGATACGTCCCGCTCGAGCAGCTGTGCCTCTCCCCGCAGTGCGGCTTCGCGAGCGTCGCCGAGGGCAACTTCATCACGCCCGACGACGAGAAGCGCAAGCTCGCGCTCGTCGTCGAGATCGCGGAAGAGGTGTGGGGCTGACGTAGCGCGCGCGGCGCGGGCACCAGCCCTGCGCCGCGCGCTCACCGCCTCCCGGTCAGAACCGATAATCCTCGAGCCGCTCGAGCCACAGGTCGCGATCGAGCCGCCACTCTCCGCCTTCCTTGTGCCATATGTGAGCGAAGCGGCCGAAGCCGAGCCTCGCGCCGTCGCGCCGGCCGATCACCTCGTAGTCGCCGTGCACGAGGATCATGTCGACACCATCGACCGCGTGCGTCACCGTCAGCACGGTCAGCGGATCGTCCTCGCCGAAATCCTCCGCCCAGAACGCGCCGATCGCGTCGCGGCCGGCGATCGTCGGCGCGCCGTGCATCATCAGCCGGGCATTCTCGGAGTACAGGGCGGCGAGCGCCTTCGCGTCGTGCCGGTTGTAAGCTTCGCTCCACCGATCGGCGAGCGCCTGCACGTCCACTTCCATGGCCGTCCGATCGTACGGCTCGTGCGGCTGGTTCCACAGATCCCTGTCGAGACGCCATTCGCGTCCGCCGTCGCGCACCCATAGATGCGCGAATCTGCCGAGGCCGAGCAGTCGCCCGTCGTCGCGGCCGACGACCCGATAGTCGCCGTGCACGAGCATCATGTCCGCGCCGGCCACGGAGCTCGTCACGCGGAGCACCGTCAGCGGATTTCCTTCGCCGAAGTCCTCGGCCCAGAACGACACGATCTGGTCGCGGCCCGCGATGGTCGGCGAGCCGTGCATCAGGAGACGCGCGTCCTCGGTATAGAGCTCACCGAGCGCCACCGCATCGTGCCGGTTGTACGCCCGTGCCCAACGGTCGGCGAGGCCTTGCACGCCGATCTGAGCTTCCGCTAGACACGCCGCGACGGCCAATATCCCCGCGAATACGCCTGTGACCGCTCTCATCTTCCTTCTCCGTCCGCTTCGACGGTTCGAGCATCGCGGAGACGGCGTGACGGGGCCATCGGGGATAGCCGAACCCCGCCCGCTGGCGGGGCGACCCAGCCCATGGGGATTTCGGAGCGCTACCTACGCGCTCGCGGCGTTACCGCGATAGGCGAAACATTCGCCGAACGACGCCGTCGTTGCGGAACGCGTGATAGACGGCGCCGGCGATATGCACGGACAGGACCGCGAGCAGCGCCCAGCACGTCCACAGATGGATATCCGAATAGAAAATGTTGAGATCCTCGTCCTCGCGGCCCCAATACGGCAGATCGATCGTCCACCACAGCGTCGTGCCCCATCCGCTGTACGACGACGACAGGTACCCGCTGACGCACACGGCGAGGATCAGCACGTACAACGCGATGTGGTCGATCGTCGCGAGCCGCCTCATCCACGAGCTTTCCAGTGCCGGCGGCGCGGGCCGACGCTTCAACCGCACGAAAAGCAGCAGCCCGAGCAGGAAGACGAGCGTGATGCCGATGTTCTTGTGCAGCTGAAACGGGAACTCGCGGAATCTGAACTCCGACGACGGCAGCGGCAACGCGAGCATCCACCAGCTCGACGCGAACAGAAAGAAGATCGAAACCGCGAGCAGCCAATGGATCACGACGGCCGTGCGGCTGTAGCCCGCCTCTTGCGGCGTCGCGTTACGTTCCTCGTGCTCCATACCGAGTCGTCTCGTTCAACGGGTGATTTCGGCGGTCGACGCGGCCCTACCCGCCACCGCACCCACGGTCATCATCATGTGAACGACGAACCACTGCAGATGGTTCCAGAGATAGAGGCCGCGCAGTATCGGTCCGGCGTTGATCGCTCCGATGAAAGCGACGGCATCGATCAGCGCCAAACCGCCGAATACGGGAACGGCCACGGTCGCGGCCCAAGCGCGATGATCGACGAGCCCTGCGCCGACGACGATCGATACGAACGCGAGAATCGTCCCGAACGCGGACAAGGCGGTCATCAGCCCCGGGAACCACTCGGGTGCGGAGACGAGATAGCTGCGGACGTTGCTGACGAGCTGTTCGCACTCGGCGACGCTCAAGCCCTCCTCGATCAGCTCGTCCTCCGGGCATTCCGCCGGCGGCAGCTCACCGCTCGCGGGCGCCGCGATCGCGAACACGTGCTGCCTCGTCCACTCGGTGCCGTGAACGGCCACGAGCAGAACCCCCAACACGATCGCGACGATGCCGAGCCAGCTCCGCCACGCCGCGCCGCGCGCGTTTCCGGCCATCGGTTGCATGGTGTCGGCCATACCGGGACCTAACTCTACCGATTCCTCGATGCGGGAGCACGCGCGAGCGGCTCGGCGCGAAACGAACAGTGTATTTTCGGACGACGCGCACTTCCACGCGGACGTCCCGCATTGCCGGGCTCTGCCCGGAGCACTAGCATCTCGAGTTGCGCGATCCGCGGGACGCATCAAGGCGCGGCGAAATGAGAAAAATCTTACTGATCGGCCCTCGATTCGATCCGCAGCACGCGGGCTTCGTGCGCGCCGCGGCGATCGCCGAGCGCGCGAGTGCCGCCGTCGAGCTGCTCGACGTCGTCTACGATCCGCATCTGGAAGGCTACCTAGGCGAAGAGATCTACAGGTCGCTGCGCGAGCGTCTCGTCGCCGGCCGCGAGGCCCGGGCGAAAGAGCAAGCCGCGGCGCTCGCAGCGCGCGGAATTCCCGCCACCGCGAAAGCCGTCTGGAGCGAGACGCTGCATCTCGCCGTCGCCCGCGCAGCCGCGGCCGAGGACGTCGATCTCGTCGTGCTCGAGCCCGAGGATCGCGATCGGGGCCTGTCGCATGCCGAGTGGACGGTTGTCTCGACCTGCCCGGCGCCGGTGCTCGTCGCGCGCGGCGGGCCGCATTCGTGCTATACCTCGGTGATCGCCGCCGTGGATCCGGACCGCGCTCACGACAAGCCCGCATCGCTCGACGCGCGGATCGTCGAGCACGCGCGCGAGTTCCGCGATCTCTTCGGTGTGAAGATCGAGATCCTGCACTGCGTTCCGCCGCTCGCGCCGCTGGTCCGCGAGATGATCGCGGAAAGCGCGCTGCGCGATGCCGAGAGCGCGATGCGCGCCGAGTGCAGCGCGGCGCTGCACGCGTTGGCACGCGACGCGGGGCTGCCCGCCGATGCGGTATCCGTCGTCGAAGGCCGCCCCGCCGACGTGCTCGACGAGCGGTCGTCGCGCGACGAAGCCTCTCTGGTCGTGCTCGGCACGGTATCGCGCGCGCCGATCGCGCGGCTTCTTATCGGCAGCACGGCCGCGCGCGTGCTGCGCGGCCGCGGCGGCGACGTGCTCGTCGTCAAGCCTCCCGGCTTCGGCTTCGCACCCGACGAGAACGCCTGATCAAGGCAACGCGGCGTGGCCGCGATCGGCGGATGCGGCGGGCACCGCGGCCGGCGCCGCGCCCATCAGCCGATCGACGAGCCGGCTCACGTGCTGAGGCGAACGCGTCTTGCGCGCGAACAACGCGTAGACCGAAGGCACCACGAACAACGTCAGGAACACCGCGACGAGGGTGCCGAAGAACACGACGATGCCGATCGGCTGCCGTTGCTCCGCGCCGGCACCGGTCGCGAGCATCAACGGCAGGGCGCCGAACGCGGTGCAGAAGCTCGTCATCAGCACCGGCCGCAGGCGGATCGCGGCCGCCTGGACGATCGCGTCGATGAACTCGACGCCGCGATCGCGCAGCTGATTCGCGAACTCGACGATCAGCACGCCGTTCTTCGCCGCGATGCCGACGAGCATGATCACGGCGATCTGGCTGAAGATATTGATCGTGAGCCCGTAGAGCTTCAGTCCGAACACCGCGCCGAGCAGCGCGAGCGGGACCGTGACCATGATGATCAGCGGATGCACGAAGCTCTCGAACTGCGCCGCGAGGACGAGATAGACGACGGCGAGCGCGAGCAGGAAGGTCCAGTACATCTGTCGTCCCGTGCGCGTGTACTCGCCCGACTCGCCGTCCCACATCAGTGTCGCCTCGGGCAGCTCGCGCGCGACCGTGCCGGTGAACCAGCGCACGGCTTCGCCCAGCGTATAGCCCGGCGCGAGATCGGCGGAGATTTCGATCGAGCGGAGCCGGTTGAAGCGCGACAGCGCCATCGTGCCGGATGTTTCCTCGAGACGGATCACGCTCGCGAGCGGGATCAGCTCGCCGCGCGAGGAGCGGACGTGGATGTTCGTGAGGTCCGTGCTCGTCTCGCGGAAGTCGTCGCGGCCCTGCAGGATCACGTTGTACTCGCGGCCGCGCTCGACGTAGGTCGTGACGATGCGCGAGCCGAGCATCGTCTCGAGGGTACGTCCGACCGTCTGCAGCGAGATGCCGAGATCGGCGGCGCGGTCGCGATCGACGGACACGCGGATCTGCGGCTTGCGCGCCTTGTACGACGTCTCCACGTTCGTGAGCCCGGGATTCGCGAGCGCCAGCTGATACAGCCGCTCGGACCATTCGGCCAAGCGCTCGTAGTCCGGGCCGCCGATGACCGCCTGCACCGGATTGCCGACGCCCCGGCGGCCGAGACCGGCCGGCTGTCCCGTAGAGACGCGTACGCCGGGCATCTCGCGCTCGGCGCGCGCGCGAATCTCTTCGACGACCTGGCGCGGCGTGCGGTCGCGCTCCTCCCACGGCTGCATGATCACGAACGCCCGCGCCGTGTTGACGTCGCCGGTGCGGATATTCGCGCCGCCCTGACCGGGCACGCGCACGACGACGCGCGCGATGTCGCCGCGCTCCATCTGCTCGAACGCGAGGCTCTCGAGCTCTGTCGCGTACCGGTCGATGTAGCTGAAGCTCGAGCCCTCGGGCCCTTCGAGCTGCACGTACGCCCGGCCGAGATCGGCCGTCGGCGTGAACTCGGCCGGCACGGATCGAAACGTCACGATGCCGAGCACGACGAGGACTACGACGCCGCAGACGACGACCCACGGCCGCATCACGAGCCAGCGCAGACGCGCGCTGTAGAACGTCGAGATCGCTCGGAACAGACGATCGATGCCGCGGGATAGCCGGCCGCGCTCGCTCGCGCCGTGCGGCAGCTTCGACGCGAGCATCGGCGTGAGCGTCAACGCGACGAGCGCGGAGAACAATACCGACGCGGCGAGCGTGAAGCCGAACTCGCGGAACAGCCGGCCGAGATCGCCGGGCAGGAACGAGATCGGCACGAACACGGACGCGAGCGTCAGCGTCGTCGCGATCACCGCGAAGCCGATCTCGCGCGTGCCGGTGATCGCGGCGACGAGCGGCGGCTCGCCGAGCTCGGTGCGCCGATGCACGTTCTCGAGCACGACGATCGCGTCGTCGACGACGAGACCGATCGCGAGCACGAGGCCGAGCAGCGTCAGCACGTTGATCGTGTAGCCGAGCGCGTACATCACCATCATCGCCGCGATCACCGAGACCGGAATCGTGATCGCGGGGATCAGCGTCGCGCGGAAGCTGCCGATGAAACAGTAGATGACGATGAGGACGGAGATCAGCGCGAACACGACGGCGATCAGCACCTCGCGCAGCGCGGCCTCGATCGAGACCGCGTTGTCGATGCTGACTACGAGCGACGTGCCCGCCGGCAGGGTCTCCTGGATGCGCGCGACCTCCTCGCGCACGCCCCTCGCGATGTCGAGCGTATTGCCCTTCGATTGCGCCTCGATCGCGAGCATGATGCCGGGGCGGCCGTTCAGGCGGCTGTAGGACCGCTCGTTCTCGGCCGCGCGCTCGACGCGTGCGACCTCGCCGAGACGCACGAGATGCCCGTCCTCGCCGCGCGCGATCACGAGATTGCGAAAGTCTTCCTCCGTCTCGAGCCCGACGAGCGTGCGCAGCGAGAACTCGCGCGTGCGCGACTCGAGCCGGCCGGCCGGCAGCTCGACGTTCTCTCTGCGCAGCGCGTCCTCGATGTCGGTCACGGTGAGCCGGCGCGCGGCGAGCGCCTGCCGATCGATCCAGATGCGCATCGAGTAACGGCGGGCGCCGATCAGGTTGACGCTCGCGACGCCGGGCACGGTCGAGAGCCGGTCGACGAGATTGCGCTCGGCATAGTCCGTGAGCTCGAGCATCGACATCGTGTCCGAGCTGAACGCGAGCGTCATGATCGATTCGGCGCTCGCGTCGGACTTCGCGATGCGCGGCGCATCGGCCTCGAGCGGCAGGCTGCTCATCACGCGCGAGACGCGGTCGCGCACGTCGTTCGCGGCCGCGTCGAGGTCGCGGCTGACGTCGAACTCGATGCGCACCTGCGAGCGCTCGTCCTCGCTGTCGGACTCGATCTTCAGGATGCCCTCGAGGCCGGCGATGGCGTCCTCGATCACCTGCGTGATCTT